>DASXZB010000073.1:0-126485 GCA_036502145.1 Solirubrobacteraceae bacterium
GCCGCGCTCGGGCTGCACGGTTACGCCGGCCACCCGTTCGCCGGGCTGAAGCCCGACCAGGGCACGCCGTTCGGGCGGGCGGACGGAGGGACGCGCAACTGGCTCGCGGTGACCGCGGCGTGCATGATGGTGCAGCGGTCCAAGCTCGAGGCCGTGGGCGGCTTCGACGACGGGTTCGTGGTCGCCGGCAACGACGTCGATCTCTGCCTGCGGCTCACCGGGGCCGGGCACCGGAGCCTTTGCGTCCCCCACGCGGTTGTGATCCACGACGAGTCGCGCTCCCGGGGAGCCCACATCGACCCCGCCGACTTCGTACGATCGGAGCGCAGCTATGGAGAATTCCGCACCGTGGGAGATCCCTTCTACAACCCCAATCTGACCCTGGACGCCACCGACTGCAGCGTTCGCGTGGCCGGGGAGAGCCGTTGACAGGCGTCCCCCACGGTCCAATGGAGGGGCGTTTCAGCCGGGTCCGCCTGCAGCACATCTGGCGCACCTCCAAGCGCGGGCCGACCGAGATCGGCTACGCCTACTTCCGGGCCCGCCGTCGCCGTCGCAACATCGCCGACGACGAGCCGGAGCTCAGCGAATCCGATCAGCTGGCGCTATCGGGGGCGTTCGACGTCGACGATGCCGCACTGGCCGACAACGCGGCGCTGATCGACGCCTACCGCCGCTCGGGATCGTTTGACCCCCGCACCATCCGGTGGTACCTGCCGTTCTTTCACCACGTCTACTTCGGCGGCGTCCACACGCTGCTGCGATTTGCCGACCAGTTCGCCCGGCACCACGGGATTCAGAACCACTTTCACTGCTACGACGTGGCCCCGCCCGCCGTGGGGGGGATGGCGGCCAAGGTCGCCTCCGCGTTCCCGGCGCTCGCCGGCAGCCCCTTCTCCTCCGCGCACGAGGGGTATTCGCTGCCGCCGGTGGACGCCGCGATCGCCACCCTGTGGTCCAGCGCGTACCCGGTGCTCCACGCTCGCAACGCCCGGGCGAAGTTCTACTTCGTCCAGGACAACGAGCAGCAGTTCTATTCCGCCGGGGCGGCATCCGCCCTGGCCGAGGAGACCTTCCGGTTCGGCTTTCCGGGAATCGTCAACACGCCGGGGCTGGCCGAGGTCTACCGCTCGTACGGCAACCCGGCGGTGTCGTTCGTACCGGCGGTCGACTTGGAGCGCTACCACCCGCCCGAGGCCCCGCGGCCGCAGGACGCTCCGATTCGGGTCTTCTTCTACGCCCGGCCCAAGACCTCGCGCAACGCGTTCGGGCTCGGGCTCGCGGCGCTCGATCGGCTCAAGCGGTTCTACGGCGACCGAGTCGAGATCCTCTGCGCGGGCGAGAACTGGAATCCGGCACAGTTCGGCCTGACCGGGAGAATCACCAACCTCGGGGTGCTGCAGTCGCTCGACGAGGTGGCGGCCCTGTACCGCAGCTGCGACATCGGGTTGGTGTTCATGCACACCAAGCACCCGAGCTATCAGCCGTTCGAGTTCATGGCCTCCGGAGTCGCCACGGTGTCCAATTCCAACCCCGCCACCGCCTGGCTGCTGCGCGACGGCGAGAACTGCCTGCTGACGCCGCCGCTGCCGACCCCAACCGCCGAGCGGCTGGGCCGCCTGGTCGATGACTCAGAGTTGCGCGAGCGGATCGTCGCGGCCGGTCTGGCCGAGGTGGGGCGCTATCGCTGGGAGGACCAGATCGAGAGCGTCTGGCAAGCCCTTACCCTCCAGGACGGAGCGTTCACGGCGAGCGCTTAGTGATCCTCGTCGGCGCTACAGCTCCTCGGCGGCGCTACAGCTCTTCGGCGATCCGGGGCGCCTCGCGGTTGAACACGTAGAAGCCGAGCACGCAGATGCCGATCCCGATCACGGCCGGGATCAGCGCCCAGGCGTAGCCCCCCATGATCGCCGGCGTGCCGGGACTGTTGCCGATCATCCAGTGCCGGGCCTGTTGGAGCATCGCCGCCAGCGGATTGCACATGTAAGCGCGCGTCACCGTCTGGCCGTGCACCTGGATCGACTCGATCGTGATGAACACCGGGCTGGCGTAGAACAGCGCTTGGCTGATCACGCCCCAGATCGGCGCGACGTCCCGGTAGCGAACGTAAAGCGAGGACAGGAGCATCGCCACGCCGCAGCTGAACACGAAGAACGCCAGCGCGATCACCGGCAGCAGCAGCCACGTCACGCGCGGCTGAATGCCGTAGATGAGCATGAACAGCAGAACGACCACGAGGTTCAGCATGAGCTGCATGGCCGCGGTGGTCACTACCGCGAGCGGTATCACCAGGCGCGGGAAATGCATCTTGCGGACCAGGTTCTCGCGCACCAGGACCGAGGCGACCGCAGTGCCCGTCGCGCCCTGAAAGAAGTTGAACAAGACGATGTTCATCAGCAGCAGGACCGGGAAATCGCTCACCTTCACAAACGCCTTTGCCAGCACCACTCCGAAGACCAGGTAGAGCACCCCAAAGAACAACAGGGGCTGCACGAACGACCACAGGTAGCCGAGCACCGATCCGAAGTAGGTGAGCTTGAAGTCCGAACTGGCCACCAGCCAGGTCAAGTTGATAAACCGGCGCCATCCGCCCCCCAACGCCGACGGGCCCTTGATCTGCCGAAGCTCGAGTTGAGCGGTGGTCAACTGACCGTCTCGCGGTCGGGACGGGTGCGGGTCAGGGCGGGACTCATGTCGACGCTGACCAGCCCGTGCAGGTTGACCCCGTACGAGACCACGTCGGTGGCTCGGTTCTGAAACAGCAAGATCTCCAGCCCGGCGGTCCCCCGAGTGACGCCGCAGCCGACGAAGTACCGCCCGGCCGACAGCGGGTTGCGCACCGCAACCGAGAACTCGACCACCTCCCCGGGCTCCATGTCGGAGAGCGCCTCGCCGTCCTCCCGTGCGCCGGCCGAGAACACTCGCACCCCGTCTTCGCTGGTCAGCCACAGGGAGATCCCGGGCTGGCTGATCGGCTGCAGCACCTCGAGTACGACGGTCATTCCGAACCACTGCCCGAACGGGATCGCGTCGGCCTTGGCGCCGTTGGAGTCGGTCACCCAGGCGTTGACGATCCGCACCTCCGGCGCCCGCGAGCCCTCGCGCTCTTCGCTGCTGTAGCTCGAGAAGTTCTCGGTCATGTAGGCGCGCCCGATCTCAGCGGGATCCCCGATGTGGGTGATGTGTCCGCCTGACAGCTTGAGGGCACGGTGGCAAAAGCGCTCCACCAGGCTCATCTCGTGCGTGACCAGGATGATCGTCTTGCCCTCGGCCCGAAGCCTGTAGAAGACGTCGACGCACTTCTGCTGGAAGGCGGCGTCCCCCACCGCCAGGACCTCGTCGATCAGCAGCACGTCGGGATCTGACTGCACCATCACCGAGAAAGCCAGCCGGACCTGCATGCCCGACGAGTAGTTCTTCAGCTTCTGGTCGACGAAGCGCTCGAGCTCGGCGAAGCTAACGATCTCATCGAGCCGATCGCGCGCCTGGCGCGGAGTCAGCCCCATCATCACCGCGTTGATCAGGATGTTGTCGCGCGCGGTCAGATCCGGGTTGAAGCCCACCCCCAGCTCAATGAACGGAGACAGCCGGCCGGCCACCTCGATCGTGCCCCCGTCGACGCGGTAGATCCCGGCCAGGCATTTGAGCAGCGTGCTCTTGCCCGAGCCGTTTCGACCGACGATGCCGAAGAACTCCCCCTGGAGCACCTCGAAGTCGATCCCCTTCAGGATCTCGAACTCCTCGAACTTGTTGCCGCGGAACGGGTGCAGGGCCCGCTCCTTGAGTGTGTGGATCCGATGCTCCGGAACGCGGAACGTCTTGTGCAATCCGGAGACGCGGATGCCAACCGGACCGGTCTTCATGGGACACGAGGATAGGGCCGCCCGTCCCGGAGCGGTGCGGCAACGGGCGGCTGGGTAGCCTAAGCGGCCGTGAGCGCACTGGAACAGGTGGACGATCTGCTTCGTGGCCGCTCCGAGCAGTTGCGCAACTTCGTCCTCGAGGCCCCGCTGGAGCGCAGCTCGATCTTCGCCTTTGTGGACAGGCAGGCGCGAGTCCTCAAGGCCGGCGCCCGGGTCCTTGATGTGGGCGCCGGAGATGCTCCCTACCGGGAGCTGTTCGTGGGCCAGGAATACCTCACCCTGGATCACGACGACACAGAGCACGCCGGCAACGTCGACCTCCACGGCAGCGCCGACTCGATCCCGGCCGGGGCCGGTGAGTTCGACGTAGTGGTCTGCACCCAGGTGCTGGAGCACGTTCCCGAGCCGCTGACCGCGTTGCGCGAGTTTCACCGGGTCCTGGTGCCGGGCGGCCTGCTGCTGGCGACGGTTCCGTTCGTCTGGGAGGAGCACGAGCTCCCCCATGACTACTTCCGCTACACCCGGCCGGGAATCGAGCATCTGCTGCGGCGTGCCGAGTACGCCGAGTGGGAGGTGCAGCCTCGCACCGACTGCTTTACGACTCTGGCCCAGCTTGCTCACAACTGCGCCTGGATCGCGGGTTCGGCCCCCGATGGTCTCGATCCGGCCCGCCGCAGGGCCCGTGAGGCGCTCGAGCAGCTCTCGGAGTCGCTGGTGGCGCTGGCCCCGTTGGACATCGACAAGCGGCTGCCGCTCGGCTACACCGTCCGCGCGGTGGCCGGCATGCCTTGAGATCCAGCCGCATCCCGATCCTCTATCTGGCCCCCTGGGTCGACTTCGGGGGCTCGGACAAGGGGACGATCGACTGGTTCAAATGGATCGACCGGTCGGTGTTCGCCCCGTCGTTGATCACGACGCAGCCCTCTGCCAACCGCCGCCTGGCGGAGATTCAGCCGTTTGCGGAGGAGGTCTGGGCGCTTTCGGATCTGTTCCCAGGCCGCGAGTACGGAAGGTTCATCGCCCAATTCATCGTCTCTCGCGAGATCGAGCTGGTCCATGTCATGAACTCCAGGATCGGCTTCGATCTTCTGTCAGACCTGCGTGCGCTGCCGCGCCCACCCGCGATCACCGTCCAGCTACACGTCGAAGAGCACACCCGGGACGGCTATGTCCGCTACGTGACCACGCGCTTCGGCAATCTCGTCAACGCCTTCTCGGTGACCAGCGAGCATCTGGCCGAGGCCGTCTACGGCTACGGGATCTCCCGTGATCGGATCACCGTGATACCAACCGGTGTCGACGCCGAGTCGGAGTTCAACCCGGAGCTGATCGCGCCTCGGTCCGGCCTCGAGCCCGGCGTCGTTCATGTGCTCTATCCGGGGCGGTTGGTGGAGCAGAAGGATCCGCTGCTGATGGTCGACGTCGCCCGTGAGCTCGCGGGCCGTGGGCTGCGGTTCAGGATCCACGTGGTGGGCTCCGGCGATCTTGAGCCGGTGGTGCGAGAGCGCACCAGGGAGAACTCGCTGGAAAGCATGATCAGCTTCGAACCGCCGACCCACGACCTCGCCCCGTGGTACGCCGCCGCCGACCTGCTGCTGATGACCAGCGTCTTCGAGGGCGTGCCGTATGTGGTCTACGAGGCGATGGCGATGGCGGTGCCGGTGGTGGCGCCTGCTCTGGTCGGAAACGTCGAGCTGATGGGCGATGTGGGCGGTACCTTGGTCGCAGAGCGCGCCCGCCCCGAGGCCTACGCAGATGGGCTGGAGCCGCTGATCGCCGACCGCCAACTGCGCCTGAGCACCGGCCGGGCGGGCCGCAACCGGGTAATGGAGCGGTTTTCCCTGCGCGAGATGGCGGATCGGCACGGCGCCCTGTACCGAGAGCTGCTCGGGAGACGAGCCGCTCAAGGCGCCGGCGAGCCGCCCGCCGCCGACGGGGACGCGAACGGGCTTGCCGAAAGCGAGCCCGATCCCATCCCGGAGCCCGTCTCGTTCGCCGGGCGGCCAAGCCGCGGCACCCCCCTGGTGACGATCCTGACACCGTGCTTCAACCATGGCCGCGTGCTGCGCGAGTGCGTCGAATCTGTCCGCGTCCAGACCTACCCGGAGATCGAGATGATCGTCGTCGATGACGGGTCGACCGAATCGGAGACGCTCGAATACCTGCTCGAGCTCGAACGCGGCCGCGAGGTGAGGGTGTTGCGGATGCCCCGAAACAGCGGCCCCAGTGCGGCCCGCAATCGAGGCCTCGACCAGGCTAAGGGTCGTTACATCCTGCCGCTGGACTCCGACAACCTGTTGCTCCCCGGCGCGATCGAGCAACTCGTGAGCCAGCTCCAGAGCGCGGGCGAGCAGATCGGCTACGTCTATCCGTCGATCCAGTACTTCGGCAACCGTGAAGATCTGTTCGAGCCCCCTTCGTTCAATCTCTGGCTGCTCACCACCGGCAACTACATCGATACATGCGCGCTGATCGACCGCGACGTGTTCGACCTGGGCATCCGTTACTCCGAGGAGATCCTGCTCGGCCACGAGGACTGGGACTTCTTCCTCACGCTCGCCGATCGGGGGATCTACGGCGAGCCGGCCCCAGCTACCAAGCTGATGTACCGCAAACGCGGCTTCACGCGCTCGGACCTGGTCGACACGTCGCTATCGCTGTTCGAGGAACAGATGGCTGAGCGCCACAAGGACCTGTTCGGCGCCAAGAGAACAGTCAGAGCGCGGTGGGCTCCGTCTTTGTCGCTCATCGCGCTGGCTTCGGTCAGGCGCGACTCGCTGGCCTGGAGCTGGGTCGCCGAGGGACTGTACCGCCAGCGGTTCGGCGATTTCGAGCTGCTTACGGTGATCGACAAGGAGCCGGAGCTCGATGGCCTGGTGCCTCGGGTGCGCACGCTCGCGGGGTGCCCTGCGGATCGCCGCGGCGAGCTGCTCGCGCACGCCCTGGAGCTGACCGCGGCTCCGCACGTGGTGGCGACCTACGGAACCGGCGCCGAGCTGCTCCGGGAAGCCGGCTCGATCGAGCGGATCGTCCGGGTGCTCGAGCTGGGTTCGGCATCAGGCGTGCTGGCGTTCGCCGACGCTCCTGGTGACCGCCGCTTTGCCTGGAGCTCGATCCCGAGCGCCGAGCCTGAGCTCGAGCCTCACACGCTGGCCTGGTCGCGCCGGCATCGAATCCTGCGACGGCTCCCGGCCGGCTTGGATCGCGATGATCCGCTCGGAGACCTGGCTCGGTGGCGCCAGCTGCAGCGGGTGAGCATCCAGTGGCGCCACCTGCCCCTGATCACTCCCCGCAGCCACCGATCGGCCGGCTCCCGGGTGCCTCTGGCCACGGTTCCGCGGTCGCCGGGTGAAACCTCGGAGCGCCATTCGCGCCTGGAGGCCAAGACCCACCTGCCCGGCGGGGCGGTCATGGTTCCGCGCTGGGCGGGGCTGCCGACGTGGATGCCGCCGGCGATGAACCGTCTGGCCCGTCATCGGCGGATCGGGAGCGATGAGTGGCGAGTAACCGATAACGAGCACCCTCCCCCGGGCTTTGACCTGGAGCACCGTCTCGGCCTCGTGCATTGGATGAGCTTTGACGGGTGTAAACGGCTGGTCTGGGAGCGCTCCGGGGGCTACCGGGTCATTGAGCAAGGCACCGAGCCCGACGCCATCGAGATGGAGCAAACGCTGGGGTACGTGGAACAAGTCGCGTTTCCGCTGCTGGAGCCGTTGATGCTGTGTCGGCACGCCGCGAGCGGCCGCACGGTCCTGGTGTGCGGCGAGGATGACCCGCTGCGGCCGGACGTGGAGTGGCCGCAGCTGGCGACACTGGGCTTCATCGAGCGCTGGCCGGTGAACCCCCACCGGGCCGCGGTCCCCGGCGAGACCACCGGATGGTTGCGGGGCCTGGTTCGTACGATCGATCCGGTCGCCCGCCGTCACCGCGTCGCGATCGGGACGGTCGGGACAGGGGACTCTCCGTGGGAGCTGGGGGCGCTGCTTGACCGCGATCCCGGAGGCGGGATCCCGGCCTGGATCGACGACGACGACAGGCTGCATACGGACGGTTACGTTCCGAGTCGCTATCCGTTCAGTCCCCGTCGGATGCTCCGCTGGGTCGGTGCGCCGGCCGTGTGGTCGGATGTGGCGACGCCGCTCCAGCGCGCGAAGGCGATCACCCGTCGCGGGGTCCAGGCCGCGCGAGCCGCGCTGAGCGACCGCGCGTCATCCGCGTCGCCGGCCCTCCCGTCACCGGCGGGCTGGCTGCTTGCCGAGCCCGGGCCACACCGGTTCCCGATCCTGTCGGCGATCCATCCGGCCACCCACGATCAGTTGGTCACTCGCACCGCCAGCGAGGTCCGCGACCTCGGCTACGAGTCGCCGCGAATGGTTGGTTACGCTCTGGCCGTGGCACCGATCACCGGAAGTCTGGGCTGGCCGACGCCGGCAGTGCCCTGGGCCGAGAGGTTTGGACGCAAGGTGTCGCACGCCGAAGATCCGCTGGCCGTGATCTAGCTGCTGAAGTTTGTGGAGCGCGACTCCAGTACTCGTGGGCAGGACCGCACGGAGGCCATCGCCGACGACCTCCAGCCTGCGCTGCAGCAGATCATCGACGACGTCGAGCCCACCCTGCGCCGGATCGCGCGAGACGTGGCCGAGAGAGCGGGGGGTCCTCCGCCGCGGTTCTCGCCTCATCTGCCGGAGAAGCTTGATCCTGGCCGCCGCGCCGAACTGGAGCGACAGATCGCGGCGCTCGGTCCGTGGCGGCAGGGCCCGTTCGTGCTCGCCGATGACCTAGTCATCGGCGGCGACAACGACAGCGACCGCTACTGGGAGCGGCTCTCAGACGAGACTGAGGAGATCGCGGGGCGCTCGGTGCTCGACGTCGGATCGGGCGCCGGCTTTGATTCGTTCATGTTCAGGCTCCGCGGGGCCGGGCGCGTGCTCGCCTGCGAGCCCTCGCAAGCGATCGAGCAGGCGAGGTTCTTGGAATCGATCTACCACACCGGCGTGGAGTTTTCCAAGCTCGACTGGCGCGACCTCGATCCGGCCGTCCAGGGCCGGTTTGACTTCGTGCACTGCCATCGGGCGCTGGAGTACGAGCCTGACGTGATGGGGTTACTGAGCCGACTGCGCGCAATGGTCGGCGACGGCGGCACGCTGCTCTTCTCGGCTCTGCTGCACTCCTCCAGCGAACGGTCCGAGTACCTGCGGTTCATCCCTGGCTCCTATGGCGGGGACGCCGGACGCTGGCTGGTTCCGGGGCGCCTCGCCATGCGCTGGATGCTCGAGGTCACCGGCTTCGAGGCCGAAGAACTGGCGCTGGACGAGGGTCCCCGAGCCGAGTTTCCGACAGTGGTGGGGTACTTTCGCGGGACCCCTGCCGACCCAGCACCCGAACTCCCTGAGCGCGCGGGATCGGAAGGGCCGCCGACGCCCCGCTTTCCGCTGGGCCACTACCACTCGCCGGTGTACGACGTGCGCGAGCTCGAGGCCCGGCGCCCCCAGATCTGGCCGGCGCAGCCGCGGCCGATGCCCGACGTGGACTGGCGTGAGGAATCCCAGACGAAGCTGTGTGAGGAGGTTTTCGCGGCCCAGCAGCCGCTGGCATTCCGACGCCAGCAATCCTCGGACCCGTCAGAATTTTGGGCTGACAACGACCAGTACCCGGCGCTCGACGCCTGGGTCCTGGCGGCGCTGATCAGGCACCTGCGTCCGGCGCGGATGATTGAGGTCGGA
Source organism: Solirubrobacteraceae bacterium (assembly GCA_036502145.1). Lineage (GTDB taxonomy): Bacteria > Actinomycetota > Thermoleophilia > Solirubrobacterales > Solirubrobacteraceae > Palsa-465. The sequence continues at coordinate 9,587 of DASXZB010000073.1, forward strand.
TCGGGGTTCTCGACATTGATCTCCGCGCGAGTCAACCGCGAGGAGCTCGGGAGGTCGATGCGGTTCACCTGCGTGGAGCCATACCCCAGGGAGTTCTTGACCGCCGGGGTCGATGGCATCACGGAGCTGCGCAGCGAACTGGTCCAGGACACACCGCTGTCCCTATTCGAGGAGCTCGCCGGCAACGACGTGCTGTTCATCGACAGCTCGCACGTCGTCAAGACCGGGGGCGATGTCACCTGGATCTACCATGAGGTTCTGCCGCGGCTGGCACCCGGCGTCCATCTCCATGTCCACGACATCTTCCTGCCCCGCGATTATCCGGAGCAGTGGGTGATGGAGGGGTGGGGCTGGAACGAGGCTTACCTGGTGCGTTCGTTTTTGAGCTACAACCGGGCGTTCGAGATCGTGTGGGGGGCTCAGTTCATGCTGCAGCGCCACCGTGAGCTGGTGCTGCGCGCGTTCCCCGGCTACGCGGAATATGAGGCCCGCGGCGGGACAGCGCTGTGGCTGCGCCGGGCCTGATCATGCTCGCGCGCGATCGGTCGGAGCGTCGGCGGGCGGGCCGCGTCGCGGCGATCGCTGCGCTCTGCGCGGCCTGCCTGAGCGCCGCCGCCCCGCCCGCGGCGGCGAACGGCAACCCGTCACATCTCAAGCCCGCCCCCAGCCTCACCATGCAGTGGGTCGGCGACATCGCGCTCAGCACACAGCGCGGCCTGCCTCCCGGCGGGCTGGTACGGGCGCTGGCCCCGGTCAGCGGCTTCCTGCGCGGGGCCGACCTGACCACCGGCAACCTGGAGGGAACGCTGTCGGTCGGCGGCGCTTCGAAGTGCGGCGGGGCCGGCAGCGGAACCTGCTTTGCCTTCCAGGCGCCGCCGTCGATCGCCGGCCAGCTGCGGCGGCTGGGATTTGGCCTCGTCAACCAGGCCAACAACCACTCGATGGACTTCGGGGATTCCGGCCGGACCCAGACGCTCGCCGCGCTCCAGAACGCCGGGATCGCCCACACGGGTCTGCCCGGCGAGATCACCCGGCTGCGCGTCAACGGCGTGCGGATGGCGTTCCTGGGCTTTGCGCCGTACTCGTTTGACGCCAACCTGCTCGACATCCCGGCGGCGCAGGCGATGGTCCGGCGGGCACGCAGACGCGCATCCGTAGTGGTTGTGTTCATCCACGCCGGCGCCGAGGGCGCCAACGCGCTGCACACCCCGCTTGGATCTCAGTTCTACCTGGGAGAGGATCGCGGTGATGCCCGGCGCTTCGCGCACGCCGTGATCGACGCCGGCGCTTCGATCGTGCTCGGTTCGGGGCCCCACGTCGTCCGCGGGGTGCAGCGCTACCGGGGCCACCTGATCGCCTACTCGCTCGGCAATTTCGTCGGCTACCACACGCTCGGCGGTGGCGGCGTGCTGTCGGAGAGCGGAATCCTGCGGGTCAAGCTCGACCCGCGCGGGCGCCTGCTGGCGGCCCGCTGGATCTCGATCCGCCTCGTCGACGGCCTGCCCCGCCCGGATGACAGCGATGCCGCGGCGCGTTTGGTGGGCCGGCTCTCGGCCGAGGACTTTCCCTCCAGCCACTACCGGATCCCGCCTGACGGCCGCTTCGTGCTCTGAGCCTGTCGGGCCGACCGGGAGGCGTCCGGACCGATATCGTCGAGTCCCACTTTTTGATGCAGACGTTGCCGACCAAGCTCCAGGGACCGGTGTTGCTCGCCCCCATCGTGCACGGCGACGAGCGGGGGTTCTTCGTGGAGTCGTTTCGCGAGCACGCGTTCGCCGAGCTCGGGATCCCGGATCGCTTCGTTCAGGACAACCATTCGCGCTCGCGCCGGGGCATCGTGCGGGGGATGCACTATCAGCCCGGTCAGGCCAAGCTGATCCGCTGCGCGCGGGGGTCGATCCTCGACGTTTTGGTGGACATCCGCCGGCAGTCGCCCCAGTTCGGCCAGTGGGAGGGTTTTCAGCTCGACGACGTCGAGCACCGTCAGCTCTACTGCCCCGACGGCTTCGCTCACGGCTTCTGCGTCCTCAGCGACTTCGCCGACGTCACCTACAAGGTCTCGAGCTACTACGACCCCGAGTTGGAGGGCGGCTTCGCCTACGACGATCCGGAGGTTGGGATCGACTGGCCACGGGACATCGAGCTGATCGCGTCCGAGCGCGATCGGACCGCGCCGACCCTGTCCGAAACCGCTTCCGCGCTGCCGTTCTAGTCGCCGAGGCAGGGGTACGATCCAGAAGATGCTCGACCGCCTCGCCGTCACGCCGAGCCAGTATCGTCGCGTGGCCTACTTCACCCTGGCGGCGCTGACCTTGATCGTCATGACCGGCGCCGCCGTCCGGCTGACCGGCTCGGGCCTGGGCTGTCCGGATTGGCCGCGTTGCTACGGCAAGGATCTGCCGCCGATCTCGACCCATGCCCTGATCGAGTTCTCCAACCGGGCGCTCTCGGGCCTGGTCGGCGTGCTGGCGGTGGTCGCCGCCGGGCTGGCCTTCACGCGCCGCCCGTTCCGACGCGACCTTGCGGTGCTCGCGTTGCTGCTCCCGCTGGGCGTCGTAGCGCAGGCCGTCCTCGGCGGCTTCACCGTCCGCGAGCACCTCGCGCCCGGCTTTGTCATGGCCCACTACGCCCTCTCGATGATCGTGCTGATCGCCGCCGTGGCGCTGGCCTGGCGCGCTCGCTACGAGCCCGGCTCCAGGCCGCGCTCCACCGATCGCCTGTCGGTGTGGTCGGTGCGCGCGCTCGCTCCCCTCGGTGCGCTGACGATCTTCGCCGGTACAGCGGCCACTGCGGCCGGCCCCCACGCCGGAGGCTCGCCCGGGCAGCGCATCCACCGGCTGCATTTCAAGGGGGCCGACACGCTGATGTGGGTCGTGCACCGCCACGCGACGATCGCGGCCATATTCGGCGTCGCGGTGATCGCGGTGTGGCTGCTGCGACGCCGCCGTGGGGCCAGCGACGACGCGCTGGAGCCGGTGACGGTGCTCGGCGTGCTGGTCGCCGCCCAGGGCCTGGTCGGCAGCGTGCAGTATGAGCTCAAGCTGCCCTCGGACATGGTCTGGGTCCACGTCACGCTGGCCACGCTGAGCTGGCTGGCCATTCTGTGGGCGTTTGCGGCCGCAGGAAGCCTGCAGCCCCGCCGGCAGCAGACTGCGGAGCCCGAGCCCGACGTGCCCTCGGCGCGCGAACTGGAGGCAATCGGCCGCTTGTAGCGCTGTACGATCGGCTCGATTGATGTCGACCGAACGTCCTACCCAGACCCCGGCGCCCCCTCCGGTGCGCGCCGCCGACGCGTCGCTGAGCATCCTGGTCGTCGACGACGAATCCGACCTGCGCGAGATGCTCACCCGCTCGTTCTCGCGCGAGGGCCATCGCGTCTTGGCCGTCGCCGACGGCCGCGCTGCGATCGATCGCGCCAGCACCGACCACTTCGACATCGTCCTACTCGACGTCGCGCTCGGCGCCGGGCCGGACGGCTACGAGGTCTGCCGGACGCTGCGGGCCAGACGCAACGTGGTGCCGATCATCATGCTGACCGCACTGGACTCCGAGGCCGACGCCGTGCTGGGGCTCGAGGCCGGCGCCGACGACTACGTGACCAAGCCGTTCGGGCTCGCCGAGCTGCGCAGCCGGATCCGGGCCGTGCTGCGCCGAGCCGGGACGCGGGCGATGGGAGACGAGGTCCTGGTGGTGGGCCCGATCGCGCTCGACCGCGCCCAGCGCGAGGTGACGATCGAGGGCGCCCCGGTCAAGCTCACCTTCTCGGAGTTCGAGCTGCTCGACGCCCTGATGGCCGACCCGGGCCGGCTGCTCAACCGCCAGGAGCTGCTGCGCGCGATCTGGGGCGACAGCGCCTACCGCGATCCGCGAGCCATCGACGTACACATCCGGCATCTGCGCGAGAAGCTCGAGCCCGAGCCTGAGAAGCCGCGCTACATCCTGACCGTGCGCGGCGCCGGGTACCGACTCCGGGGGCCTTAGACCGGTGGTTGGCGAGGAGCCGACGCGGCGCCGCCCGTGGAGGCGCCACCGAAGGGCCCAGACCCTGACCAGGCCGGGGCTGCCCGCCAAGGGAGCCTTCGGTCTGCGCGGCAGGATCGTCGGCGCGGTGCTCGTGACCACCGTGGCCACGCTCGCCGTCGCCGCGCTGGCGCTCCTGGGCCCGCTCGAGCAAAGCCTTCGCAACGCCGAGAAGCAGACTCTTCGCCACGACCTGCGCAACACGATCCCGGCGTTCAAGAACCTTCACCTGAACGAACTGCCGAAGCCGGACGTGGCCCAAGATCTGACTCGGGCCCAGCAACGGCTCCAGGTCAGGATCGGCGCGATCGTCAACGTGCTCGGATACCCCGAGCCCAACGGCCAGGGATCGCAGCTGCTGCCGGCCGGCTCGCAAGCCGCCAGCGCCGACACCGACAGCTTCAACGACGTCGCCAAGGCGTTCGCGACCAACCACGCGGTCTACTCATTCGGCCTCATCAACGGGACCGACTACGCCCGTGCCGCGATCCCGTTCGTCAGCGGCCAGGCGCGCTACGTACTCGCCGTCCGCAAGCCAATCGACGAGATCGCCGGCGCCGTCGAGGTGGTCCGGCGGGCGTTCATCACCGCCGCCCTGGCCGGACTGGTGCTCACCCTGATCCTCGGGATCCCGCTGTCGGCAACGCTGGTGCGGCGGCTGCGACGGCTGCGGCAGGCCGCGCTCGAGCTCGCCCAGGAGGGGCCCGCGGTGGAGGTGCCCGACGACCGCGCGCGTGACGAGGTGGGGGACCTGGCCCGGACGCTGGCCACCATGCAGCAGCGCCTGCAGCGCCAGGAGGAGGCGCGCCGCTCGTTCGTGGCCACCGCATCGCACGAGCTGCGCACCCCGCTGACCTCGCTCGACGGGATGCTCGAGCTGCTCGACGACGACCTTCGCTATGAGCATCCTGACCTCGAGGACGCCCGCGCCCTGCTGGACCGAGCTCGCGTGCAGTCGCGGCGGCTGGGCCGGCTCGCCGCCGACCTGCTCGATCTTTCCCGCCTGGACGCCCGCAGCGAGCTGCGCTCCGAGCCGGTGGAGCTCGGCGAGCTCAGTCGCGCGGTGCTGGCCGAGTTCGAGCTGGGGACCGCGGAGCAGGGAATCGCGACCGAGCTCGACGACCATGGCGGTTCGGTCTGGGCGCTTGGCGATCCTGGGAGCATCGCGCGGATCCTCCGCATCCTGCTCGACAACGCGGTACGCCTCAGCCCGCCCGGATCGAAGCTGCAGATCGACCTGGACTCCGGTCCGGAGGTCGCTCTGAGCGTCTCGGACCAGGGCCCCGGCGTCGCGCCTGAGCAGCGCGAGCAGATCTTCAGGCGCTTCGAGCGCGGGCGCGACACCGGTGGCAAGGCCGGGTTCGGCCTCGGCCTGGCGATCGGCCGCGAGCTGGCCGAGCGGATGGGCGGCGAGCTGGTGCTGGAGGACCGCGACGGTCCCGGCGCCACCTTCACCCTGCGGCTTCCGTCCGCCGCCTCGCCGGCCAAGTCTCTGTCGGGCACCACTAGCTGACAGCATCAGCGCAATGGACCAAGCGCTGATGAAGGCGACGCTCGAGGTCGACGAGTACCACTGGTGGTACCGCGGCCGCCGCCGGGTGATCCTCGCCGAGCTCGACCGCCTGCCGCTGGCCCGGGGCGCCAGCGTGCTCGACGCCGGTTGCGGCTCGGGGCGCACGCTGCAGGAGCTGACCCGATACGGCGAGGTGCACGGGATCGAGCTTGACTCCGAGGCCGCCGAACTGGCTCGCGCGCGCGGCCATGGGGAGGTGAGGTTGGGCCGCCTGGAGGAGCTGCCATGGGGCTCTGACAGCTTCGATCTGGTCACCTGCCTGGACGTGATCGAGCACACCCCGGACGACCGGGTCACGCTCGCCGAGCTGCGGCGGGTCACCAAGCCCGGTGGATTCCTGCTCGTCACGGTCCCCGCCTACCAGGCGCTGTGGTCGTTTCACGACGAGGCCAATCACCACTACCGGCGCTACGGACGCCCCACGCTTCGCTCGGCGGCGCGGGCCGCGGGCTGGGACGTTCAGCGGATGACATCGTTCAACAGCCTGCTTCTGGCCCCTGCTGCGGCGGTTCGGCTGCTGCAGCGCCGCTTCGGCACCGGTAATGGCTACACCAACGACCTGGCGTTGGGACCCGCCTGGCTCAACGACGTGTTGGAGCGTCCGCTCGCGCTCGAGGCAAGCTGGCTGGCACGAGGCCACACTCTGCCGGCCGGCCTGTCTCTGCTGGCCGTTCTGCGCAAACCTCCGTGATGCTCGCCCTGGCGGCGATCATCAACGTTTCGAGCAGCCTCGGCTATCTGCTGCCGGCGATCATCGGGCTGGAGTCGATGGGGGTTCCGTCTCCGGGCGAGACTGCCCTGGTGCTGGCGGCGGTGCTGGCCAGCCAGGGCAAGCTCCAGATCTGGCTGGTGATCCTGATCGGCGTGGCGTCGGCGATCGTGGGCGACAACCTGGGCTACCTGCTCGGGCGGCGCTTCGGCCGCGACGTGCTCAGTGGCCCGGGCCCGTTTCGCAAGCGGCGCGTCGCGGTGATCGCCGCCGGCGACAGCTTCTTCGAGCGCCACGGACCGAAGGCCGTATTCTTCGCGCGCTGGATCGCGTTGGTCCGGTTCGCGGCGGCGTGGCTGGCCGGGATCAACCGGATGCAGTTTCGCCAGTTCTTCTTCTGGAACGCGCTCGGCGGGATCACCTGGGGCATCACCTACGGGCTGGTCGGCTACTTCGTGGGCAGCGCGGCGGCCAACGCAATCACGAAGTTCGGCGTCTACGCCGTGGTGGCGCTGATCGTGCTGGCGTTGGTCGGCTTCGCCGGTCTGAAGGTGCGCGAGAGCCGGGCCAAGGCGCGCGACACTCCCGCGTCGGCGCCCGACGCGCCTGACCCGCGAGGGCCCGAGTGATCGGCGTGGGGTAGCCTCAGTCCGAGGCGTTGTCGAACTGCAGCGCGCAGGAGTTGATGCAGTAGCGCTGCCCGGTCGGCCGCGGACCGTCGGGGAAGACGTGACCCAGATGTCCGCCGCAGCGGCGGCAGCGGACCTCGGTGCGGCGCATGCCCAGGGTCCGGTCCTCGTGCAGCTCCACGTTCTCGGTCACCGCGGGCTCGTAGAAGCTCGGCCAGCCGGTTCCGGACTCGAACTTCGTGTCCGAGCTGAACAGCTCCGCCCCGCAACCCGCGCAGCGGTAGGTGCCGTCGTCCTTGACATCGACGTACTCGCCAGTGAACGGACGCTCGGTCCCGTGGCGGCGCAGGACGTCGTACTGCGCGGGCGTCAGGCGCTCGCGCCACTGCTGCTCTGACAGGGTGATCTCAGGTTCGGTATCCATGCGGCTGACGTTAGCGCGCTCGCCGCGTCGGTCCGCATCCGCTCGCCTCGTCCGTCCGGATCCGCTCGCCGCGTCCGTCCGCGTCCGCGCGCCGCGTCCGTCCGCGTCCGCTCGCCGCGGGGCTAGCGGCGCGGCAGCGCGGACAGGGGCAGATAGCTTGTGGCCGCCGACGGATCGGGCTCCAGCAGCTCGAGGATCAGGCTCGACCAGCCGAAGTCGACCGCGCCCATCCCGGCTCCCGTGAACGGCTGGTAGTACTCGCGCAGCCCCTGGGCGGCAATCGTCGCCCCTAGCCGCTGCGCCAGGATCTCGGCCGGCTGCTCGTAGCCCAGCCGTACCAGCCCCAGCCACACCAGCCAGGCGGTGTTGATCCAGGTGGGGCCGCGCCAGTAACGCCGCAGCCCGATCAGCCCGGTGTCCTTGAGCGAGAAGCTGGGGTCGGCAGCCGAGACCGACGGCGGCGCCACCGGGAGCCAGAAGCGCGTCGGATCGAGCACGTGCTCCTCGACGAGTCGGCGGCCGATCGCCTCCGGCAGATCGGGCAGCGCCAGCGGCGCCAGCGCGGCGACCGTGGCCGCCGGTGGACGGCGCGGGGCGGGACGCGACTGCGGTAGGAACAGCCCCCGGGCCTCGTCGTAGTTGCGCTCGATCAGCGCCGAGGTCAGCGACGGCTGCCCCAGCGCCTGGCGAGACAGCGAATACAGCACGTTGGTAAGCACCTCACAGCAGACCGGGCCTCCGGCGGCTTCGATCCGGCGCAGGTCGTAGCCCAGCTCGCGGTTGCGGCGCACCAGCATCAGGAAGCGGGGACGTCCGTGCGCGCGATGGCCCCAGACCGCATCGAACTGGGTCGAGGCATCCAGCCCCGATTCGTCGGGCTGCACGATCCAGATCAGCCCGTCGCCCTCGAGGTCGCGGTTGGCGGCCAGCCAGTCGTGCTGGCGCTGGATGCCCGGCTCACCGGCCGGATCGCCGAGGGCGATGTGCCACGCCCAGGCCAGCGCCGGCGGCTGGATGCTGGCCGTCGTCGGTGCATTCGGGGACGTCACGTTGTAGGTGTAGCGCCGGCTCCCGGTCAACGGTTCGCGCCAGAAGATCGTATGGCCGATGAAGCCGTCATCGCGCTGGGCGGCGAGCAGCGACCGCAGCTCACGCCGGGACCGGTCACGGTCAAAGCGCCGCCAGGCGATCGCCGTAAAGCACGAGTCCCAGAACCACTGCCACGGGTAGTGGCCCGGGCTCGGGCAGGTGTACGCGAACGGCACGCCGTCGGTCGCACGGGTCCCCTGGCGCCAGTTCTGGCCCAGCACCGCCGCGCAGCGCTCGCGGACGAGATCGATCTCAGAGTCTGCCAACATCCGGCTGGCCATCCTGTCACTCGCAGCCGCGGCTGGCAGTATCCGTCCCGCGGAGGAGCGCCACGACGACTCGCCACCCTCGGGCGCCGCTCGCCGCCGGGTGGGCGCTCAGACGCATACGTGAGCTGGCCGAGCTGCCTGGTGGCGCCCGGTGTGACGCACCCGGAGGGATGGTTCCGCCTCGGCGGCTGCGCGCCCGCGCCGGCGCGCCGGGCGCTCGTGAATACGTCGAGGGCGGGCGCCAGGCGGCGGCCGAGCTTGCCGGGGCACTGTCGGCGGCCGGAACCTCGGTCGACATGATTTGCTCCGTGCTCGACTTCGGGTGCGGAGCGGGACGGGTGCTGCCCTGGTTCGCGGAGCTCGCCCCGGCGGCGGCAGGCTCGGGATGCGACGTCGACGGGTCGGCGATCGCCTGGGCGCGAGCGCACCGCCCGGGTCTGGACTGGACGGTGAGCTCGTTTGCGCCGCCGCTGCCCTACGCCGCGCAGAGCTTCGATCTCGTCTACTCGGTCTCGGTCCTCAGCCACCTCGGGCCCGAGCCCGAGCGGGCTTGGCTGGGCGAGCTCCGGCGCGTCCTGGCCCCAGGCGGGATGGCCCTGCTGTCGGTCCACGGTCGCCGCGCGTTCGAGGAATTTCGCGCCGGACGGACGCGGACCCGGTGGTGCCGCGCCGAAGCGTTTGCGCGCGGACCGTTGGATGGGCAGGAGTTCCTGTTTGTCCCGTACGAGCGCTCGCTGTTCGTCGACGGCGAGCTGCCCGGAGTCGGCCGCGAGTACGGGCTCGCCTTCCACGCGCCCGGCTATGTCCGCTCCAGGTGGACCGCCGAGCTGGAGGTGCTCGATGTGCTGGAGCGGGCGGTGACCGGCTGGCAGGACCTCGTGGTGTGCCGGAAGCCGGCATGAGCGGAGCGCTGCTGTCCTGGGTAGAGGGACGTGAGCGTCTGTGCGCGCTGCTCGGCGCGGTGACGATCGCTTTCTCCAGCATTCTGGTCCGGCTCAGTCACGCTTCGCCGTCTACGTCGGCGATCTTTCGCTGTGCCTACGCGCTGCCGGTCCTGGGCCTGCTGGCCTATGTCGAGGACCGCCGCATCGGTCCGCGCGGCTGGCGCGAGCGGCGGGCGGGGCTGATCGCGGGCGTGTTCTTCGCCGCCGACCTGCTGCTCTGGCACCACTCCATCGGCGACGTCGGAGCCGGTCTGTCCACGGTCCTCGCGAACGTCCAGGTCGTCCTGGTACCGCTGGTGGCCTGGGCGATCCTGGCCGAGCCGCCGGGCCGGCATGTGTTGATCGCGCTCCCGGTCTCGCTGGCCGGAGTGCTGCTGATCTCTGGCGTGCTGGAGCACGGCGCATACGGGCGCGAGCCGGCGCGGGGGACGCTGTTCGGGCTCGGCGCCGGGGTGGCCTACGTGGGCTTTCTGCTGCTGCTGCGGCGCGGTGGAGCCGACCTCAGACGCGCTGCCGGGCCCCTGTTCGATGCGACGGCGGTGGCGGCGGTGCTGTGCGTCGCCGCGGGACTCGTCATCGGCGACGCCGACCTGGTTCCGAGCTGGCCGGGGGCGGGCTGGCTGATCACGCTGGCGCTTACCTCGCAGGTAGTGGGCTGGTTGCTGATCGGCACCTCGCTGCCGCGGTTGCCCGCCGCCCTGACCTCGGTCCTGCTGACCGTTCAGCCGGTCGGGTCGGTGGCGCTGGCGGCGGTGATCTTCGGCGAGTCCCCGAGCGGGGTGCAGCTGCTGGGGGTGGTGCTGATCCTGGCCGCGCTGGTCGCCGTGGGACGCCTCAGCCGGACGGCCGGGAGTGTGTCGCCGGTGGAGGGGGCGGTGAGCGAGCCCTGGCCCCGGACCGGTCGGAGCTCCGGTCCGGGACGCTGGGCGCGGGCGATCAGCCGAAGGTCGGTGTGATCGTGACGGTGCCGATCGCCGTCCCTGCCGTGGCGATCCTCTTGCCCGCGAGCTTGTTGATCGCGTTGGCGCTGAACTCCGTCAGCCTCACGGTTCCGGTGGCGCTCCCTCCCTGGAGAGTGGCTCCGGTCACGCGCGCCACGCGGCGGCTCCTCACCGCGAAGCAGTGCCTGCGCCCGGGATGATGCCGGCACTTGGCCATTGCGGGGACGCGGACGAGCGCAAACAGCGAGACCCCGTTCTCGTTGGAGACGAGGGTCGGATGGCGCAGGCCGACGGTCCGCACGCCGTTGGAGATCGTGAACCCGCCTCGGTGCCGAATCACGCCGTGCTTGCTCTTGATCTGGAGATGGCCACCGACGATCGGGAAGCTGAACGTCGCCCCCGATGCCGTGGCGGGCGCGAGCGGCGCCACGGTCAGGTGATTGGCGCTGAGCGCGTTCGATGTTGCCGGCGAGATCGCGATCTGAGTGCTGCCGCCGGTTACGTTGGAGCGCTTGGAGTACTGGGCGCCCTTGGAGCTCTGGGAGCCCTTGGAGCTGGCGGCGAGCGCACTGGCCGGCATGGCGAGCGCAACGGCTGGCATGGCCAGCGCCGCAACCGCCGTCAAGCCGGCGAGGCTGCGAATTCGAGACATGGCCCTCCTGGGTGTCGGATTCCCTGCTGCGCTTTGAACACTCCGCTACGCGTCGAGTTGCGGCTGCGACACGCCGTATCCCGGCTCGGTTTCCACCGGGATGTAGAGAAGCCGTCGTTCGCTCCGACACTGCAGCCGACACGCGAAGCGCGCTGGCGCCAGATGGCAATTACAGTCGTCTCACGACAGGAGGCAGACGATGAAGTACATGCTGTTGCTCTACGACAATCCGGATACCCGTGAGGCGTTCTTCGGACCCGAAAGCGAAGCGCTGATGGGCGAGGTCGAAGCGGTGCTCGAGGAGCTTCGCCAGTCCGGTGAGCTGCTGTCCACCGCCCCGCTTGCCGATCCGGTCAACACGAAGACGGTGCGCGCCCGTGATGGCGTGCCGGTCATCACCGATGGTCCGCTGGCCGAGACCAAGGAGCACTTCGGCGGCTACCTGATGGTCGACTGCGAGACGATCGACCGCGCCGTCGAGATCGCGGCGCGTTGGCCCAGCTCGCGCTTCGCGCCGCTCGAGGTGCGCCCGCTCATGGACGTCGGCGGTTCCGAGGAGTGAGCTCGATCACTGTCGACCACTCACGGCCGAGCGCGCCTTCCGAGCGCGACATCGAGCAGCTGCTGCGTCCGCTCGCGCCGCAGGTCCTCGGAGTGCTGGTACGGCGCTACAGCCGGTTCGATCTGTGCGAGGACGCAGTCCAGGAGGCGCTCCTGGCGGCGGCGTTGCAGTGGCCTGGGGAGGGGGTTCCCGGAAACCCGCGCGGGTGGCTGATCGCGGTGGCCTCCCGGCGGCTGATCGACGATATCCGCGCCGAGCACGCGCGGCGACGGCGCGAGGACGCCGACGCCGCCGCGGCGATGGATGGCGCGCTGGCCCCCGCCGCATCCGACGAACCGCCCACCGACTACGACGACACACTTACCCTGCTGTTCCTCTGTTGTCATCCGGCGCTCACCGCGGCCTCGCAGATCGCGCTGACGCTGCGGGCCGTCGGCGGCCTGACAACGGCGCAGATCGCCAGCGCGTTCCTGGTCCCCGAGGCCACCATGGCCCAGCGGATCAGTCGCGCCAAGCAGACCATCAAGGCCAGTGGGATCGGATTTCAGATGCCGCCGGAAGATGGGCGCGAGCAGCGCCTGGCCGTGGTCCTGCACGTCCTCTATCTGATCTTCAACGAGGGCTACACCGCCAGCTCGGGACCCGAGGTGCAGCGGACCGCGCTGGCTGGAGAGGCGATCCGGATCACCCGCATGCTGCACCGGCTACTGCCCAGCGACGGGGAGGTGACCGGGCTGCTGAGCCTGATGCTGCTCACCCACGCCCGGCGGCGGGCTCGCAGCTCAGCCGACGGCAGCCTGATCCCGCTGGCCGACCAGGATCGGCGTCTGTGGGACCGCGGCGCGATCGACGAGGGCGTGGGCCTGATCGAGTACGCACTCGCCAACGCGCGCCTCGGTCAGTATCAGCTCCAGGCGGCGATCGCCGCCCTCCATGCCGAAGCCCTCAGCACGGAGGACACCGACTGGCGGCAGATCAGCGCCCTCTACGAGCTGCTGGAGCGGATCACCTCCAATCCGGTGATCACGCTCAATCGGGCGGTCGCCGTGGCGATGGTCAACGGCGCCCAGGCCGGCCTCGAGGTGCTGGGCCAGGTCGAGCGCGACGGCCGCCTCGAGGCCAGCCACCGCGTCGACGCCGTACGCGGCCATCTGCTCGACCTCGCCGGTGACCGCGATGGAGCCGTGGCCGCCTACGAGCGCGCGGCCCGGCGGACCATGAGCCTCGCCGAGCAGCGATATCTACAGTCGCGAGCCGTGGCCGCCCGGACGGATTCCGCGGGAGTTTGACCCGGTCCGATTCCCGCCACTGGCACTCGACCGGGCGGATTCACGACCCGGTCCGATTCCCGCCAGTGGCGCTCGCGCGCGGACTTCATGACCTGGTCCGATTCCCGCCAGACAGCATCGCTCCGGCGTGCTTAAGTGGACGCTGTGATTCTCGATGACCAGCGCTGCTGGCAGGCCGCCGACGTCGGCGACCCCCGGTTTGACGGCTGGATCTTCTGTGCCGTGACTTCGACCGGGGTCTACTGCCGTCCCAGCTGCCCGGCCCGGACCCCCAAGCGTGAGAACCTCCGCTACTTCAGCACCGCCGCGGCCGCGCAGGCGGCCGGCTTCCGCGCCTGCAAGCGCTGCCGTCCGGACGCTACGCCGGGCTCGCCGGAATGGGACACCCGTGCCGACCTGGTTGGCCGCGCCATGCGGCTGATCGCCGACGGCGTCGTCGACCGTGAGGGCGTCACCGGGCTGGCGCGGCGGCTGGGATACACCGAGCGCCACGTCCATCGCCAGCTGGTGTCGGTGGTGGGAGTGGGTCCACTTGCCCTGGCCCGCGCGCAGCGGGCCCAGACGGCCCGGATCCTGCTGGAGACGACGACCGTCTCGATCACCGAGATCGCGTTCGCGGCCGGATTTCAGAGCGTGCGCCAGTTCAACGCCACGATCCGGGAGATCTTCGCGCTGACCCCAAAGGAGCTTCGTAACCGCGCCCGCCGCCACGGGCGCAGCGAGGACAGCGGTGCGATCGCGCTGCGGTTGCCATACCGCTCGCCGCTCGATGCCGCCGGATTGATCGCGTACTTCGCCCAGCGGGCGGTGCCGGGGGTGGAGGAGGTCGTCGACGGCGCCTACCGGCGCAGCCTGCGGCTGCCTCGGGCCGCCGGGATCGTGGAGCTGGCGCCCGCCGACGGATACGTGCAGGCCCGGTTCTGGCTGGACGACCTGCGTGATCTGGCCGCCGCCGTGCACCGGTCACGCGCGCTGCTCGACCTCGACTCAGATCCGCACGCCGTGGTCGAGGCGCTGGGCGCCGACCCGCTGCTCGGTGCGCTGGTCCGAGCCGTCCCGGGACGGCGCGTGGCCGGCCACGTCGACGGAGACGAGCTCGCGATCCGGGCCGTGCTGGGCCAGCAGGTCTCGCTGGCCAGCGCCGCGACCCACGCCGCTCGGCTCGTGGCCGCCTACGGTGAGCCGCTGGCGCGTCCGGTCGGCGCCGTGACGCACGTGTTCCCGTCGGCCGCTGCACTGGCCGCCGCCGATCCGGCCTCGTTTGCGATGCCGCGCTCGCGTCGCGAGGCGCTGCTCGGCCTGGCCCGGGCCCTCTCCAGCGGCGATCTGGTGCTCGACCCTGGTGCCGACCGCGAGCAGACAGCGCGCCGGCTGCTCGCCGTCCCAGGGATCGGACCGTGGACCACGTCCTACATCGCGATGCGCGCCCTGCGTGATCCGGACGTTTACATGCCGAGCGACCTCGGCGTGCTCCACGCGCTCGAGCGCCTCGGCGAGGAGGCGACCCCGGCGGCGGCCACCCGATTGGGCGAGCGGTGGCGCCCCTACCGCGCCTACGCGCTGCAGTACCTGTGGGCCTATCTGGCCGCGGCCCCGCGCGCCGCCCGCCGGACCCGGGTTCCGCTGGCGGCCTGACGTCCTGCGGGCTCCGGGGATCGTCAGCGGTTGGCGCCGTGCCGGCGGTGGTGGTCCTGATTGCGGTATGACGCCGCGCTGGGCGGTGCGCAAGCAGGACGCAACGGCCTGGACTGGACGTGATGCAATCTGGTTCCATCTACCAGACCCCAGATGACCCACGTCCTGCCGAAACGAGACGGATCACCCTCGTCGCTGCTCTCGCCGACGCGCGGCGTGACCGACCGCAGCCGGTGTTGAACCCGTAACCGCAGCCGGTGTTGAACCGTAACCGCAGCCGGTGTTGAACCCCTAACCGCAGCCGGTGTTGAACCCCTAACCGCAGCCGGTGTTGAACCGTAACCGCGGCCGGTCGTTGAACCCCTAGCCGCAGCCGGTGTTGAAGCCGCAGCTGGAGCAGGTGTAACAGCTGCCGGTGCGCTGCATCATCCCACCGCACTGCTGACACGCCGGACCGAGGTCGAGGCCGGCGCGGACTGCTGGGAGTACCGGCGGCTCGTCGGTCAGCGCCGACGTGGCGGGCCGCGGCCGTGCGGGTGCCTCGGCGGCCGCCGACGGGTCAGCGGGGCTTGCCGTGTCGCCCAGATGCGAGCTGGCGGCGTCCTCGGCGGCGCGGCGGGCTCGCACCTCCTTGGTGAGGATGCCGAGCTCCTCCTGGAGGTCGGTGTCCAGGAAACGCGACGCCAGCCAGCGCATGATGTAGTCGGGCATCGACTTCGAGAACGGGATCTCCGGGTTGGTGGTCATGCCCTCGGGCTCGAAGCGCATGTAGGAGAACTTGCGCACCAGCGTCTCGAGCGGGACTCCGTACTGCAGCGAGAGCGAGATCGCGGTCGCGAACGCGTTCATCATCCCGCGCAGCGTCGAGCCCTCCTTGCCGATGTCGGTCAGGAAGATCTCGCCGACCGTGCCGTCCTCGTACATGCCGGCTGTGATGTAACCCTCGTGGCCACCGATCGAGAACTTGTGCGTGATCGATTGGCGCTCACGCGGCATCCGGCGACGCCGGGGCCCCACCTGCGCCAGCGCCTCGGTGACCGCCTTGTCGATCTCGGCCTGCACGTCGATCGCATCCGGCGCGCTGGTCTGGGCATCGGTCCTCAGCGCCTGGGCGGTCTTCGAGCCGTCGCGGTAGATGGCCAGCGCCTTGATCCCGAGCCGCCAGGCCTGGATGTAGGCGTCGGCAATGTCCTCGACGGTCGCGGTCTGGGGCATGTTGACCGTCTTGGAGATCGCGCCGCTGAGGAACGGCTGCACCGCTCCCATCATCTTGATGTGACCCATGTGCGAGATCGCCCGCTCCCCGACCGCCACGTCGAACACCGCCAGATCAGCGCCAGCCAGCTCTGGCGCGCCGATGATCGTTCCGTGCTCGTTGACGTAGGCGACGATCTGCTCGATCTGCTCGTCGCTGTAACCCAGCGTCTGCAGAGCCAGCGGAACCGTGCGGTTGACGATCGTCATCTGGCCCCCGCCGACGAGCTCCTTGAACTTGACCAGCGAGAAGTCGGGCTCGACGCCGGTGGTGTCGCAGTCCATCAGGAAGCTGATCGTCCCCGTCGGCGCCAGTACGGTGGCCTGTGCGTTGCGGTAGCCGTGCTCCTCGCCGGCCGCCACCGCCTGATCCCAGGTGGCGCGCGCCGCGCTCAGCAGTCCCGTGTCCAAGCAGCTGGCGTCCGGAATCGCATACGACCCGTCGCGGTGCATCCGCATAACCGCGTTGTGGGCCTCCCGGTTCTCCGGATAGCGCTCGTAGGGCCCCATCGCCGCCGCGGTCCGAGCCGAGCCCAGGTACCCCCGGCCGGTCATCAGCGCGGTTATCGCCGCGGCGGTCCCGCGGCCCTCATCGGAGTCGTACGGCACACCGTCGGCCATCAGATAGGCGCCGAGGTTGGCGTAGCCCAGACCGAGCTGACGGAAGGCGCGCGCGTTGGCGCCGATCTCCTCGGTCGGGTAGCTCGACGGAGAGACGACGATCTCCTGCGCCAGGAAGACGATGTCGACCGCGTGCTCGAACGCCTCGACATCGAAGGTGCCGTCGGCGCGGCGGAACTTCATCAGGTTCAGCGACGCCAGGTTGCAGGCCGAATTGTCGACATGCATATATTCGCTGCACGGGTTAGAGGCGTTGATCCGCCCCGAGACCGGGGAGGTGTGCCACCGGTTGATGGTGGTGTCGTACTGGACGCCGGGATCGGCGCACCGCCAGGCCGCTTCGGCGATCTCCTTCATCAGCTGGCGGGCCTGGATCGGCTCGCCGGTTGGCTCGCCGGTCACGCGCGCGGTGAGGCGCCAGTCCTCGTCGTTCTCGACCGCCCGCATGAACTCGTCGCTGACGCGGACCGAGTTGTTGGCGTTCTGGTACTGGATCGAGAAGAAGCCCTCGCCGTCGATCGACATGTCAAAGCCGGCGTCGCGCAGGGCAGCCGCCTTCTCCTCCTCGCGCGCCTTGCACCAGATGAAGTCGCGGATGTCGGGATGGTCGACGTCGAGCACGACCATCTTGGCCGCCCGGCGCGTCTTGCCGCCGGACTTGATCGTCCCGGCCCAAGCGTCGGCGCCCCGCATGAAGCTGACCGGGCCCGAGGCGGTGCCGCCCTTCGAGAGCGGCTCGGTCGAGCCGCGGATCTTCGACAGGTTGATGCCGGACCCTGAGCCGCCGCGGAAGATCTTTCCTTCCTTGGTGTTCCAGGCCAGGATCGACTCCATCTCGTCCTCGACCGAGAGGATGAAACAGGCTGAGCATTGCGGGCTCTCCTCGAACCCGACGTTGAACCAGACCGGCGAATTGAACGCCGCCAGCTGGTGGAGCAGGATGTGGGTCAGCTCGTCCTCGAAGGTCGCGGCGTCCGCGTCGGTGGCGAAGTAGCCGCGCTCCCGGCCCCAGCCGGCGATGGTGCCGGCGACCCGGCCGATCATCTGCCTCACCGAATGCTCACGCGCCGGTGAGCCGAGCTGGCCGCGGAAGTACTTCTGCGCGACGATGTTGGTCGCGTTCTGCGACCAGCTCTTGGGAAACTCGACGCCGCGCTGTTCGAACGAGACCTTGTCGCCGTGGCCGATATGCGCGTCCCGGATCTCCCACTCGATCGCGTCGAACGGATGCTCCCCGGCGGTCGTGAAGTAACGCCGAATCGAGAGACCGTCACCCGTCCTTGTCGTCGGGCTCAGTGGGGTTCCGGGTGCATGCGCCATACGTACTGCTCCTCTCGAT
Source organism: Solirubrobacteraceae bacterium (assembly GCA_036502145.1). Taxonomy (GTDB): domain Bacteria; phylum Actinomycetota; class Thermoleophilia; order Solirubrobacterales; family Solirubrobacteraceae; genus Palsa-465. Next base: position 27,537 of record DASXZB010000073.1, read on the forward strand.
TTCCGCTCTCGCCAGCCTCTTGTTCGGCTCTCTTGTTGGCCGAAGGGGAAGGAAATGCTGACTGCTGCCTCGGACGGAAAAGCTTGGAATCGAGAACCGCCCGTCCTGGTCTCTAGTTTAGCGTGGTCGGGATCCTCAAAAGCCCGACAACGTCCCTACCCCCGGCGGAGATTCTGCAGCAAAACGCGGGTTTCCCTGGCGACCGGGCGAACCCGCCGCAAGCCCAACGGCGAGACTGAGCAAACCTCGTGATAGCTTCGCGCGCGATGCCCACCGCGCGGCCGCAGGAGCTGGGTGTGCGGCCTAATGGCGGCCTCCGCGCAAGCCAACGCGAGCGCGTGTCGGAGCCGTCACAAACGGCGGTGGTCCTCGTCGCCGCCGCGCTGCTGCTGGCCTGCCTGTACGCCGCCTTCGATCACGGGGCGGTCGGCGCCGCCGGCGCGGAGCGTGTCCAGCTCGGGCTCGCCGCCGTGGCAGCGGTGGCCGCCGCGGCGTGGCTCTGGAATGGGGCGCTCCGCCTGCGAGCCGCGCCGATCGTGTGGGTCGCGGTCGGACTGCTGGCGGCGTTCGCGGCCTGGAGCGCGGTCACGCTGGCCTGGAGCGTGGCGCCGGATCAGACGTGGAGCGAATGCAACCGGGCGATCGGCTACGTGCTGGTGCTGGTGCTGGCGATCGCCGTGGGCGCCTCGCACGCGCGCGGGTCTGAACTGATCGGATATGGCTTCCTCGGGGTCGCGCTCGCCGTAACCGCCTACGCCCTGGCTCAGAAGCTGGTGCCGGGGCTGCGCGTCGGCGGTCTTCTGAACCTCGATCAGACCTCCGCGTTGCCGAGGCTCCAGGAGCCGTTGGGCTACTGGAACGCGCTGGCGCTGTTGATCGCGATGGGCGTGCCGATCGCGCTCTCGCTCGCGGTCCAGCGTCGGCGCGGCCCGCGCTTGAGACTCGCCGCCCTGGTCGCGGTCGCGCTGATGCTCGAGACGATCGCCTTCACCTACTCGCGCGGTGGCGTGCTTGCGCTGGCCTGTGCCTTGGCAGCCGGGATGGTGCTGAGCGGGACTCGGTTGCGGTATCTGATGTGGCTGGGGCTGGTGGGTCTGGCCAGCGCCCCGCCGATCGTGGTCGGTCTGATGAGCCACAAGCTGACGGCTGCCGGGGTCAGCCTCGGCACGCGTGAGCTGGCCGGTGTGGAGCTGGCGGCGCTGCTGATCGCCTGCCTGATGCTGCTGGTGCTGGCCGCGCGCAGACTCATGTATGTCGAACGCCGGGCTCGCGTCTCGGCGCTCGGCACGCGGCGGATCGGGCAGGCGCTGGTGGCGCTGGTGGCCGCGGCGCTGGCCATCGCCGTGCTGGCGGTGGCCCTGTCGCCGCGCGGACTCGGAGGATCGGTCTCGCATGCCTGGAGCAGCTTCACCACCACCCGCGCGACCAGCGTGACCAGTCCCAGCCGGCTGCTGTCAGCCGATAGCGAGAACCGCTGGGTGTGGTGGAAGGAGGCGGCGGGCGCGTTCAGCGACCGGCCCCTGGGCGGCTGGGGGGCCGGCTCGTTCGGCGTCGTGCACCTGCTCTACCGCCGCGACACCCTGTCGGTTCAGCAGCCCCACAGCGTCCCGCTGCAGCTCCTCGCCGAGACCGGGACCGTCGGCGCGCTGCTCGTTCTGACGGCTTTCGCGCTGCTGCTGGTAGCCGGTGTCACCGCGACCCGCCGGCGAGCGACCGAGCACGGCCGGCTGCTGGCGGCGGCCCTGCTGGCGGGAGCGGTCGCTTACGCCGTCCACGAGCTCTACGACTGGGACTGGAACATCCCGGGGCTGACGCTGCCTGCGCTGATGTTCCTGGGCACGCTCGGTGGAAGCCTGGGACGGACCCGGTCTCCGGGCACCTCAGTCACCCCGCCGGCCGGTGTTCGGCACCCATGGGCCGCTCACCCAAACCTCGCGCGCGGGCTGGGCGTCGCGGTCAGCGTCCTGTGCCTGGCCGCGTTCGCGGTCTCGGTGGTGGTCCCGAGGCTGGCCTCCACCAAGGCCTCGCAAGCCCTCACTGCCGCCGCGGCATCTCCCCATGACCTGCGGCCGGCGCTCGCCAGCGCCTTGGACGCCAGCAACTTGGACCCGCTGTCCGATGCCGGATTGAGAGCCGCGTCGACGATCGCGGTCCGCCTCGGCCGCCCGGCCGACGCTCGCCGGTTCCTGCTCGAGGCGGTGCAACGCGAGCCGAGCGACGGCCAGGCCTGGCAGCAGCTCGCCTTCGAGGACTTCGCGACTGGATCCGACCGGGAAGCGCTGGCCGCGGCGCAGCGGGCCCGCGCGCTCGATCCGCGGGGTCCCAATGGCGCCGAGCTGGCCCAAGGCGCGCTGCTCACACTGGCGCCACCGGCCGATTCGGCCGCAGCGGTGGCAACCCCTCCTTAAAAAACGGAGCCGTCGCCGGTCGAGTCCGGATCGGGCGTCTCGGACCCGGGGTCCAGACCACGACGCGCGAGCTCGGTTCGGACCGAGGCGAGCTCAGCCACCAGCAGCTCGATCTCGATTGCCTGCGCGGCCACGGTGTCGGAGGCCTCGGCAGTGGGTGAATCGCCGCCATCGCGCCCCGACTGGGCCTCGGCGAGGGCCTCCTCCAGGCGCTTGATCTCGCGCTGATCGGCCTCCCGGGCTGCCTTGGCCGCGCTCAGCTCGTCGGTCGTCGCCGCCAGGCGGCGCTCGAGCTCCCCGCGCCAGGTGTCGAGCTCTTCGAGGGTTGCCGACAGCTGCTGGTTCTCAGCCTCGGCTGCGGCGAGCGCGGCCTGCGCCGCGGTCTGTGTGGGCTCGGCGTGGCTATGGCTCGCTGCCGGCCGGGGCAGCTCGGTCAGCGAGCCGTCGGGATGCTCGAGCCAGTACGTGCTCGTTGGCCCGATCAGCGACGAGGGCAGCGAGTACGCCGCCCGCAGGGTTCCCGGGGGATCATCGGGCGCGGCCAGGGCGGCGTAGCGATACCGCTCCCCGTCGTTGTCGAGCACCAGCTGGGGGCGTCGCGGAGCGGTCGGGCGCTGAGCCGCCGTACCGCTCAGCCGCAGGAGCGAGGTCGAGGCGCCCGCGGTGACGTGCTCGAAGCTTCTGATCTTGATCGATCGCCAACCGTCGGTCACGCCGCGTGGCATTCTAGGTCTGTTATATGTCCGGTCCACATGAACCGGACCCTCTCGCCCTGGCCGATACGCCGATGAAAGTCCTGGTCACGGGCGGCGCCGGGTACATCGGCTCGATCGTCGCGTCGTACCTCCTGCGGCGCGGACACGAGGTTGTCGTGCTCGACAACCTCGAGCGGGGCCACCGGGCGGCAGTCCCCGTCGACGCCCGCTTCGTCCTCGCCGATCTGCGGGACCGGCCGGCCGTCGAGCGAGCCCTGGCCGAGGGGTTCGACGGGGTGCTTCATTTCGCGGCCCTGGCCCTGGTCGGCGAGTCGGTGAGCCATCCCGAGCGCTATTACCGCACAAACGTGGGTGGGACGCTGAACCTGCTCGAGGTCATGCAAGCGTCGAATATCGCCCGGCTCGTCTTCTCGTCCACCTGCGCGGTCTACGGGCAGCCCGACCACGTTCCGATCGCCGAAGATGCGCCGCCGCGGCCTGCCAACGCGTATGGAGCATCCAAGCTGGCCGTGGACGGCATGATCGGCGACTTCTGCGTCGCCCACGGCCTTGGCGCGGTCAGCCTGCGCTATTTCAACGTGGCCGGCGCCAGCGGGGAGCTGGGAGAGGACCACGACCCCGAGACGCATCTGATCCCCAACGTCCTGCGTGCGGCGCTCGGCGTCAACCCGCGCGTCGAGGTGTTTGGGACCGACTACGAGACCCCCGACGGGACGGCGATCCGCGACTACATCCACATTGACGATCTGGCCGAAGCGCATTTGCTCGCACTCGACGGCATCCGCTCCGGCGAGCATCGGATCTTCAACCTTGGCAACGGCAACGGATTCTCGGTCCGGGAGGTGATCGAGGTCGCGCGCGAGGTCACCGGCGCCGAGATCCCCATCCGTGAGGCTCCGCGCCGCCCCGGCGATCCGCCGATGCTGGTGGCGGCCGGCGAGAAGATCCGCAGCGAGCTGGGGTGGGTGCCACGCAAGGCCGAGCTGCGGGAGATGATCGCCGACGCCTGGGCGTTCGCGCGGGCGCGGCCGCGCGGCTACTCCGACTGAGCCTCGACGCGGCCCAGAGCCTGGCCGATCGCGGCCAAGGCCTGCTCGAGCACGTCCTCCGGCGGACGGGAGGCGTCCACCACGCGGATCCGCTCCGGGGAAGCCTCGGCAAGCTCGCCGTAGGCGGTTGCGATGCGGTCAAAGAAGTCATCCTGCTCGCGCTCGAGCCGATCCAACGGCGCCGGGCGCTCCTGGGAGCGCCGGCGGCCGAGGTCCCGATCGACATCGAGCAGCAGCGTGACGTCGGGGGTCAGCGACTGGGTCGCGAACTCGTTGATGGTGCGCACGGCAGCGATCCCGAGACCGCGTCCCGCCCCCTGGTAGGCCAGCGAGGAGTCGACGAAGCGGTCCAGCACCACGTACACCCCGTCGGTCAGCAGCGGCTCCACCGCCTCCTCCACCAGCTGGGCCCGGGCGGCCGCGTAGAGCAGCGCCTCGGCGCGGGATCCGATCTGCAGGTCGGAATCTTGGACCAGGGTGCGGATGTGCTCGGCCGCCCGGACGCCGCCGGGCTCGCGTAGCAGCCTGGCGTCGATTCCCCGGGCCTGCAGCGCCGACACCAGCGCCAGCCCCAGCGTCGTCTTGCCGGCTCCGTCGATGCCCTCGATCGTGATCAGCTTGCCGCGCGCCATGCCGTTCGGACCTCGACGTTACCGGGGGCTAGGATCGCAGAACATGCTGGCCGAGCTCGAACGACATCCGCACGCGCGCGCGGTCCTGGCGCCGGCGCTGGAGACCAGCGCCAGGGCCTCCCATGCCTACCTGTTCCACGGCCCGGGCGGCGCGGGCAAGCGAGCGGTGGCCAGAGCGCTGGCCGCCGAGCTGCTGGCCGAGGGCTCGCCGGATCCGGCGAGCGCCCGCGCGCGGGTTGACTCAGGCGCGCACCCCGATCTGAGCTGGGTGGTCCCGAGCGGCGCCAACGCGATGCTGGTCAGCGACGTCGACGCCCCGGTCATCTCGGCGGCGAGCAAGACGCCGTTCGAGTCGAGCCGGCGCGTGTTCGTGATCGAGCGCGTCGACGAGCTCGGCGACGAGGCCGCCAACCGAATGCTCAAGACGCTCGAGGAGCCGTCGTCGTTCGTGCACCTGATCCTGCTCACCGACCGGCTCGGCGAGGTCCTGCCGACGATCCGCTCGCGCTGCCAGGTCGTGAGGTTCGAGCCGGCGAGCGACGAGGCGCTGGCGGCGGGTCTGCAAGACGAGCTTGGGGTCAGCGCGGACACCGCGCTGGCGTGTGTTGGCCTCGCGCTGCAGGATGGCGAGCGCGCTCGCGAGCTGGCCAGTGCGGAGGGGCAGGCGCTGCGGGCAGCCGCCGAGCGTTTCGCCCGCGCCGCGGTGGCCGGGGAGATGGCGACCGCGAGGCCGTGGACCGAGCTGCTGGGCGCGGTTCGCGGGCGCGGCGAGGCCGCGATCGCGGAGGTGGAGGCCCGAGCCGCCGCCGAGCTCGAGCTGACCCCACGCAAGGACCGAAAGCGCGTCGAGGGCGAGTGGACCGAGCGCGCCCGGCGATCGCGGCGGCGCGTCCAGACCGGGGCGCTCGACCTGGCCCTACAGCTGGTCGCACTGTGGTTCGCCGACCTCATCTGCCTGGCCTGGGGCGCAGATGAGCTCGTCCGCAACCGTGACCGCCTGAGCGAGTTGGGACAGGACGCGGGGGTCGAGGCCTCTCGGTTGCGCGAGGCGGTGGAGCTGGTCGAGGAGACGCGGCAGCGTTTCGAACTCAACGTATCGGAGGAGCTGGCGTGCGAAGCGCTCGCCTATCGGCTCGAGCTGACCGTGGCCTCGTGATCCCGCATGGTCGCGTCTTCCTCCGGACGCCGACCCGCCGCGATCGAGACGAGTTCATCTCGCTGATGCGGGCCAGCCGCGCCTTTCACAGCCCCTGGGCGACAGCGCCGACCGACGACGAGCGCTTTGCCGCCTATCTCGCCGACGGCCGCCGCGCCGACTTCGAGGCGATGCTGCTGTGCCGAACCGAGGACGACGCGATCGTGGGCTTCTTCAACCTCTCGCAGATCGTTCGGCGGGGGTTTCAGAGCGCTTACCTCGGCTACGCCGTGGGCAAGCCGTTCGCGGGGCAGGGCTACATGCGAGACGGGCTGGAGCTGGTGCTGCGCCACGCGTTCACGACACTGCGCCTGCACCGGATCGAGGCCAACATCCAGCCGGCGAACGCCAGCTCGCTCGCGCTGGCCAAAGGCGCCGGCTTCCGACGCGAGGGATTCTCACCGCGCTACCTGAAGATCGGGGGGCGCTGGCGCGACCACGAGCGCTGGGCGATCCTGGCCGAGGAGTGGCGAGCCCGGACCGAAGCGGCGGCGGACTCCAACGGCTTGCCCTGAGACCGGCACGGCGCGATCCAGCGTAAGGGTCTGCCGCACGGCCGGCCACCACGACGAGTGCGAGCATCGACGCGCGGGGCAGGGCACCCGTTCGCGGCGGACGGCAGCGAAGCGAAGTGAGGTTCATCCTGACGAACGCGCTCGGTTAGAGCCCAGCCGAGGAATGCCGGCCAATGCCTGCTCGGGTCGGCTGTCCCTCGTGATCGCGAGGCCGGCGGCGAGCAGCAGCGCGATTCCAGGACCCATGATGTACCAGGGCAGCCCGGTGAAGTTGAGTCCGTTCATCTCGGCCGCGTCGCTCACGCTGGCGACCTGACGTCGCACCAGCTCGACGGCTCCCGGCTTGATTGCCGGCCAGGCGGCAAGACCCTTGGCCACCGCGGGATCGTTGGTCGCGATCGAAGCGCGCAGCGCGGCGGAGCGAAGACCGAGGCGCTGCGCTACGGCCGGAATCATCTGGGTGTCGACCCCGGTGACCATGCCGTCGATGAGCCGGTTCGCCGTCTGGGCGCCGGTGGCGGCCTGGCGCGAGAGTGCAACCCGCCCCACCGCCGCGACCTTCGTCGCATCCGAGGCCTTACGCGGATAGGAGAGCGCGAGCGGGACGGCGATCATCGCCGTGCCGAGCACGGCAGCGATCAGCAGCGGCGCGCGGCCGCGGGTGCGCCAGATGATCACACCGAGCCCGATCAGCGCCGAGCCGAGGGCGAGCAGGATCCAGGGGACCGTGGTCAGCGGGAGGCCCAGGAACGGCAGCGAGTCAATCGACGCGAACTGGGGATGCAGTGCCTCGAGCTGAGCCGCTACGGGCGTGACGAACGCAATCAGCGGCGGAATGCCCTTCACGCCTGCGGCAACGGCGGGGAACTCGCGGCTGACATACGCGCGGTACGCGCCGCGGCTCATGTGCAGATCGTGGGCGAGCTGCGGCGAGGTCCTGTGGACGAACTGGTCTACGAGGGCGCCCATGGTCCCGAAGTTGGTGGCCAGAGCGTGAAGTCCGTGCACCGACATCGTCTGGCGGAACCGATTGGTCACCCGCTCGCCGGCCGGCGCTCGATCGAATAGTGACAGTGCGAACGGGACCACCAGCAGTCCCAATCCACACACCACGGCAACCGTGGCGACAGCCTTTCGCATGGTTCGGTCCCTTCTCTCCTGAGAGAGCCCGCGCCCTCGGCACACGCCTGGGCGCGGGCTGGCACTGGGAGGCGCCGGGGTCAGGCCGCCGCGGGCGCCGGCACCGCACCCACCTGTTGCAACAGGCCGAGCGCGTCCCAGACGGTCCACTCTTCGGCGATCTTCCCGTCCGCGATCCGGAAGATCGAGATCGCCTCCACCGAGATCGGCTTCCCTGTTGGGTCCACTCCCATCAGCTCGCCGCGGTGCGTCCCGGTCCCGGTCCAGCGAACAACCACGCGGTCGCCGACGGAGATGATCTCCTCCTGGTCCCAATGCCCGTCGACAGACTCCTGGTACAGGCCGACGCGGGCGCGGACGCCATCGGGCCCCTCCGCCGGCGGGGCCTGCGGCCCGTGCGATACATAGTCGGCGGCGATCACCTGATCGGCAACCTCGTCACGGCGGTCGTTGCAGAACTCCTGAAAGAAACGGCGCACCAGCGCCTCGTTTTCGGCCGACATCGACTCTCCTCCAGACGGTTGAATCATGGCGCTCAGCATCCAGGCCGCGTGGTGACGGCGCATCGGCCGAATGGCCTAAATATCGGCCGCCGCCGGCACCAGACCGTGCTCGATCGCGAACACCGCCGCCCCGGCACGCGTGTGCCGGCCGATCTTCGTGTACACACTGGCGAGATGGTGCTGCACGGTGCGCGGCGAGAGGAACAGCGACTCGGCGATCTCGCGGTTGCTCAGCCCGCGCGCGAGCACGCGTAGGACCTCGACCTCGCGGTCGGTGAGATCGTCGGGCCACGCCGTCCGGCGGCGCGCCATCCCGGCCGCCTCCACCACCGCCCCCACGGCCTCAGCGTCCAGGCGCCCGGCGAGTACGCCCTCGCGGAGCTCTCGGGCGGCCTCGTCGCGCGATCGGGCCGGTCGGTGCGGCCGGTCCTCCACCATCGCCGCGAACGAATCGGCAGCGGCCAGCAGCCGGGCGCCCGCGGACAACTCGCTCCCCCGGGCAGCCCGGTGATAGCCGGTGCCGTCGAGCCGCTCGTGGTGCGCTGCAGCCACGGGTGCCAGATGGGCCAGTGCCGGGCAGCGGGTCAGGATCCGATCGGTCCAGTACGGGTGCAGGCGTACACGCTCCCACTCGACAGGCCCGAGGCGATCCGCGCGATCCCACACCGAGCTGGAGACGGCCACCCGGCCGAGATCGAGCAGCAACGCGCTGGCCCGCAACGTCGCGCAGGTCGAGTCGTCGTAGCCGCTGATCCTCGCCGCCTTCTCAACGAGATCGGCGACGTGGCGCGAATGACCGAGCAGAAAGCGCCCCTTGAGGTCGGCGAAGCTGGCAAACGCCGAGCACACGCCGTCCATCGCGACCGGCGAGACGGTGATCACGGCCCGCGGCTCGAGTCTGACCGCTTCGGCGAGCATGTCGGGGGCGTCGAGCGCGGTGACGACGACCTCGACGTTGTCACGCAGGCACGCGCAGACGTCGGGATCGAGATGACCTCCGGCCAGTCGGGCCACACCGTCCGCCACGGCCGGGGCACCCCCGGCGTAATGCGCGAGTACCGCCTGCTCGGCAACATGGACGACGCGCGCGGCGATCGTCAGCCCGTCCCCGCCCCGGCCAGCCGGAAACCCCCGGCCATCGAAGCGCTCGTAGACCTCGTCGAGCGCGGCGATCGCGCACGCCGGAAGTCCAAGGCGTGCGCCGAGCGTGGCGCTCACCTCGCAGCTGCCAGTGGCGAGCCTGGGGCCCTCGGTCAGGACGACGGTGGCAAAACGGTCGGTCAACTCGCGGGCGCGTTCCGGTCCGGCCCAGGCTGCGAACCGTTCCGCCTGCGCGGTCCTCGCCGCCGGATCCTCTAGGTCCAGGGTCTTGAGCTCGCGCTGTACGGCGAGGTCGTCGTCGAACATCTCGCCGAACGTGGACGAGTGCGCCGTGCACCCTAGCGAGCGCAGTAGGGCCGCGAAGTAGACCGCTCGGCGGTCGCCTTGCCGCAGACCGAGGGCGTCGGCGAGCAGTGATGCGACCACGCAGGTGCGCAGCCCCTTCTCGAAGGGGACACCGGCGCCCAGATCTGTCGTAAGAGAGAGCGCGCCGAGAACTTCAGCTAAGCGAAACGCGTGGTCCAACCCGGGGGCGAGCCTAACCGGGGCAGACGACGAAGTCACGCTCGCCCGGTCGACCAAAGATGGGCCATTGCGCCGATGCTCCGCGCGTGCCAAGCCTGCGCGCGGCTCAACTCGAGCGGGGGCCGACCCGACGAAAAAGGGAGCTGAGGTCGCGGTCGCCGCGGTGATGGAGTTCTCACGCAGCACGATCGAGGTCCGGCGGAGTGGTGACGGGCCACAGCGATCGCGCTGGAGCTCCGCGAGGGAGGCCGTGATGCTCACCCCTCGGACCAAGCGAAACGCGCAGCTTGGCCAGCCCAAGACGCATCCGACCCTTCACGGTGCCGGCGGGCAGCTCGAGCATGTTGGCGATCTGGCTGTGGGTGAAGCCACCGAAGTAGGCGAGCTCGATCACCCGCCGCTGGTCCGCGGGAAGCTTCTTGAGCGCTGCGCGGACCTGTCCTGCGTCCTCGCGCCGAACGACCTCGGTGTCCGTCAACTCCGGCGCCGCGATCCGTTCGACGATCCGATCGTCGCTCGCGCCGCGCCTGTCGTAGACGCCCGCGCGGCGGAAGACGTCGATCATCCGGTTGTGCGCGACGGTCAAGACCCAAGAGCGAACGCTCCCGCGTGTCCGGTCGTAGCGGGCACTGCTGCGCCACAGCGACAGGAACGCCTCCTGGACAACGTCCTCGGCCATCGCCCTTGTGCCGCACATCCTGTAGACGAGCGAGAACACCGCCGACGCGTGATGATCAAAGATCACCTCGAATGCGCGGCCGTCCCCCTCGTGGACGAGCGCCATCAGATCCTCGTCGGCGAGTGCGCGCAGATCTGCGGTAGCTCTCGTGCGTTCTTTCGGCATCTCGACTCTCGCGTCCCTCGGTCGCGCGACAGGCCTGATTGCGATCCTCGCTCCGGCCACGCGCACGGACATCGGCCAAATGGCCTAACTTCGGTTCACCCGGACACCGAGGGCTCCCGCAGCGCGTCCGAGACGACTCCCATCGCGCACCGCGAACGTCGGCTACGCTTGCCTGCTGCAGCGGCCGACCTCGATTTTGCTGCACCTGCGCTGCACCAAATCGCGGCGGGAGTGCGGAGAATCCGGGAATCCCTGCTAACGCCGACGTAGCTCAGCTGGTAGAGCACTTCACTCGTAATGAAGGGGTCCCCGGTTCGAGTCCGGGCGTCGGCTCTAACAAGGCCGCCTGAGCGCCGGAGTGGATTTCCGCGCCACCGGCTAAGCTGCGGTCGTCGCGGACGCGGTGGGGGCGACGCCGGCAGGGCGGAGGAATGGTTCGGCTCGGCAAGGTGCCGAACCGCCCCGGCCTCAGAATCCAGGATCGACCCGTGCTCACCCGCCAATCCTCGCGAAAATCGAGCTCAGCATGACTACAGCTCACGATGAGGTGCCGACCCGACCGCTGGCTCGAGGCGAGCCATGGCGGTTGCGTGCGCGCCACGTCGGGGAATTGCTGTTTGCGCGCCGATCGGAGATCAGCGCGGTCGAACTCGGCACCGCTGCGCTGCTGCTGCTGGCGCTCGGTTTCGTCCTCTACGCGAGCCACATCGCGCACGGCGGTTTCTATTACGACGACTGGGCGAACGCCGCGCTGACGGCATATCCGCCCCATCACGGCTACGCCGGTGCGGTTTCGGTCTACTTCTCGGAGTTCGGCTTCCGACCGCTGCTCGCGCTGTACGTGCCCACCGTCCACGAACTGCTCGGGCTACACGAGCACTGGCACATCGCGTGGTCGGTGTTGCTGCTCTGCGTGATGGCGGCGGCGGTCTATCTCACGCTGAGAACGCTTGGCTTTGAGCGGATCCATGCCTTCGGGATCTCGGCGCTGACCGTCGTGTTCCCGTTCTCGGACTCATCGACGCTCTGGTCGACGGCCAGCACCGGACATCTCGTCGCCGCCCTGTACCTGATCGGTCTTGTCCTGGCGATCCGCGGGCTGAAGACCTCAGATCGCCGTCGGGCGAGGTGGTACCTGATCGGGTCGCTGCTGCTGTATGCGGCCGCCGTCACTACGTATGAGCTCGTGGCGACCGTCGCGCTCGCTTCCGTTCTGATCTACTTGTGGCAGAGCACGCCGCGAAAGGCCCTGACGCGATTTGCCTTCGACGCGGTCGTGGTCGGGGCGGCGCTGATCTGGACGACCTCGCAGACCGCCATCGATGTGGTCCACTCGGGCGGCGGAGCCGTTGAGCATGCGCGTACGCTGGCCGATCAGGGCCTCTACATCGTCGCCCAGTCGATCGAACCATTCGGGACGCCCGCACGGTTCACCGTCCTCGCCTGTGCGGCCGCCGTGTTCGGAGTCGGCGCCGTGGCCTGGAGGCTCCTGCCGCCGGCCGATCAGGCCAGGAAGGAACTCGGTCGGTGGCTGGCGACGGCGCTGGGTGGACTTCTGTTCACGTATATCGCGTGGGCCGTGTTCATCCCCGCCGATCCGTACTACGAGCCGACGACCCTGGGGGTTGGCAACCGTGTCAACGCCTTCGCGGTGATCGGCCTTGTGACGCTCGCTTACGCGCTTGCGATGATCGTCGCGACCCTGCTGTTACGCCGCTCTCGGCGGCGACCGGTCCTCGCGACATGTCTCGCGCTGCTGGCCGCCGTCGCGCTCGCTGCCGGATACTCTCATCGCGTTCGAGCTGACATCGCGGCCTGGGATGGCGCGACCAGCATCCAGAACCAGGTCTTCGCTGCCCTCAAACACAGTGTGCCGAGGCCGGTACCCCACAGCACGATCTTTGCCTACGGGTTCACGAACTACCCGGCGCCGGGAGTTCCCTCGTTCGCTGCCTCGTGGGATCTCAACGGCGCCGCGCAGATCATTTATCACACGAACACCGTCAGGGCATATCCCATCTTCACGCCGAGTGCGGTGGTGTGCACGCCGGCGCTGGCCTACCCCGCACAGGAGGGATACACGCGCAAGTTCGGGAGCACGTACGGACATACGTATCTGGTCAACGTTGCCAGCCAGAGCGCGAGCTTCCCGCGCACTGCGTCACAGTGCGCCGCGGCGCTAGGACGGCCACCAGCTGCCGCGCATACCGGCCGGTGAGCCGGCCCGTCATATCCTTCGCGATGCCCGCCTACAACGAGGAGGAGATGCTTGAAACGGCGGTGGCCGAGGCGACCGCGGCTGGCGAGGCCAACTTCACCGAGTTCGAGATTCTGATCGTCGACGACGGCAGCACCGATCGGACTGCGCAGATCGCCGACCGGCTCGGAAGCGAGCAGGAACGCATTCGCGTCGTGCACCACGCTCACAACCGTGGATTCTCCGGGGCGATGCTGAGCTGCGTGCAGAACGCAGTGGGGCAGTACGTCTTCATGGGCCCCGCCGATGGCCAAGCCAACTTCCAGGACGTGGCGCGTTTCTGGGCGCTTGTCGACCGCTACGACCTGATCTTCTCCTACCGGCAGCATCGGGGCGACGCCGCCGGACGCAAGGCTGCCTCGACGCTCTGGTATCTGTTCATCCGCGTGATGTTGGGAACGAGAATTCCGGAATTCTCGTCGTTGTTCTGCTTTCGCCGCGACTCCATCCCGCAGTTCGTGGTGCCGATCCGTCCGGACGCGTCAAATTTCCTGCCCGTTCTCTATCTCACCGCGGTCCGCCAGCGTCTGCGCGTTGGCACAATCGGCATCGATCACGGCCCGCGCCGCGGCGGAACCGCAAAGGGCGGCAACGTTGCCAATGCGCTGCGGACGATCGTGGAAGATCTGATCCTGTGTTGGAGACTTCGGATAAGACCGCGCCGCTGACGCCGGAGGAGGGCGGCGCCCCCGGCGTGGCCTCGGCGCTCACGGCCGGGCTCGGACGCGCCCGCGCCGACGGCACGGTGACGATGCTCGTCGGTACGCTGATCGCCGGCTTGGCTGCGTATGTCTGGCAGGCCGCCGGCACGCGAACGTTGGGAAATGTGAAGTTCGCTCCGGTTGCGACGATCTGGACGCTCAGCTTCCTGGTCAGCACGGTCCTGCTCTCGCCGATCGAGCAGTTTGCGACCCGGACGATGTCCGCTGGTGTGGACGGCCGGATCCGATTGGCACGCGCGACGCCCGCGATCGTTCGGATCCTGATCGGCGCGATGGTGCTGCTGTCAGCCGGGTGTTTCCTGGCCCGGGGCAAGTTCTTCTACGGGCAGGACGGATACTCCCTCGTCTGCGCCGCGCTCGTGATCTGTTTCGGGCTCCTGACCTACGTTCGGGGCGTGGCAGCCGGAGAGCGCGACTTTCGTCTCTACGGCCGGCTGACCGGCTTGGACGGGGTCAGTCGCCTCGTCCTTGGTCTCATCGTGCTCGCGGTGGGCGGGTCTGCGTTGGCCTTTTCCTGGACGATCCCGGTGTGCGCGCTGGTTGCGCTCTTCTGGCTCAAGCGCGCGCCGCGTCGCACCCGGGCACATGAGCCGGGCGGATCCGACGGAGCGCCGATCAGGATGTTCATGGCGACGATGGTCGGCGGCACGGCCGCGTCGCAGGTGATCCTCGCCGGTGGTCCGTTGCTCCTCGCGTTGATTGGGGCGGGCGCGCACGCTGTCACCGTTCTGTTCGTCGCCCAGACGGCTGGGCGTGCTGCGCTGCTGCTGGCGCTGCCGCTATGGGCCCGCACACTTCCCACGTTGACCGGGATCGCCGTGCGCAATGAGCACCCGCGGCTCGGCCGGCTGGCGGAGGTCATCTCGGCGTCGTCGTTCGTGCTGGCGGCGTGCGCATCCGTGGGCGCCGCGGTTGTGGGACCGCCGGTCCTGGCGGCGCTGTTCGGAGCCGGCTCCCGACCGCCTGCGTTCGTCGCTGCCGCCGTGGGAGCCGGAACGGCGCTTGCGGTCGGTAACCTCGGTCTCAACCAGCTGCTGGTAGCGGCCCTGCGGACCCACCTTGTGACGATCTCATGGTGGGCTGCGCTGATCGTTGGCCTGCTCTGGGTAGCCGTCGGCCCTGGGTCCGAGCTTGACCGAGTGGCGGCGGCATTCGTCCTCGGGGAGGCGTTCGCGATGATCGCGCTGGCCCTCTCCTCGAGCCCCAGCCGGCTGCCCGAGCGGATCAGGGTGGCCGCCCGACGGCTGACCGGCGGCGACGGGTCGGGTACATACTGACGCCGTCACCCGGCGACGAGGCTGGTCACAGCCCACGATGAGGTGCGGCGTCAGGTCCTGGTTCGGGGACGTTGCCACGGCTACGCGGGGCGGTTAGAGTCGCGCCATAGGGCTCTGTCGCGCAAGAACGGGATCGTGGATCAGCTGGGGCGCCGCAATCGTCGCGACGCTTGTGGTGCTGTCCGGCTGCGGAGGCGGTTCCTCGAGCAGCTCTTCCTCGAGTGCCCCGGCCGGTTCGTCATCGACCAGCCAGACGAGTCAGACCAGTCAGAGCGCCGGCCAGTTCAAAGCGGCCATCGTGCCCGTACTGAACGAGTTCAAGGGCGCATCCCAGGCGACCGGGGCTGCGCTTCAACAGGCGAGCTCCCAGAACGATTCGCAGCTCGCGGCGACGTTCCAGCAACTGGCGGCGAAGTGGAACGCCGGCCTGACGAAGCTCAAGACGCTGCAGCCTCCGCCGCAGTTCACCACCACGTACAACCGCCTGAAGAGCCGCGTGAGCAAAGTCAAGGCGGATCTCGCGGCGATCGTCTCAGCAGCGCAGAGTCATGACGCCGCCGCCGCCAAGGCCGCCGCGACCAAGCTCGTCAACGACATCGTTAGCGCGAAGGCCACGAGCACCACGCTCACCAACGGGACGTAATCACGGGTACGCGAGCCGATGGGGGACGCTCAGCTGAGACGACTGTTCCTGCATGGCTCTGCGGCCCGCGCGCGGGCGGCCTGACGGACCAGGTGGTCGCGCTCGGCGACATCCGTGGCCCGGCGGGCGGCCTCTGCGTACGCCGCGCCGGCGGCCGCCAGATCGCCGTCGAGCTCGTGGAGGTGGCCGCGGACCGCGTGCCACCGGTGCCGCTCGCCGAGCACCTCGTGCAGCCGGTCGGTCTCGCTCAGCCCCGCGGCGCCGCCGAGCACGTGGCCGACCGCGACCGCGCGGCCCAGCACGGCAGCGGGGTCCTGATGCACCGGGTCGTCGGTGAGGGCGACGAGGTCGTCATACCAGGCAAGAATCTGCGGCCAGTCGGTCTCCTCGGCGCTTGCCGCGTCGTCGTGCAGCGCGGCGATGGCGGCCTCGATCTGGTAGCGGCCAGGGCACTGAATGGCCAGCGCCGATTGCAGGACGCGCACGCCCTCGGCGATCTCGCGGGTGTCCCACAGGCCGCGGTCCTGCCGGTCGAGCGTGACGATGCGACCCTCTGAGTCGAGCCGCGCCGGCAGGCGGGCGTGGTTGAGGAGCATCAGCGCGAGCAGCCCGCGCGCCTCCGGCTCCGCGGTGGCGAGGGTGAGTTGGCGGGCGAGCCGGATCGCCTCGCCGGCCAAGTCCACCCGGCCTGCATGGCCGGCCGTGTAGACGAGGTAGAGCACGCGCAGCACGACGGCGAGGTCGCCGGGCTGGTCCAAGCGGCGGGCGGGCGGGCCGGATAAAGCGCGCTTGGCCCGACTGATCCGTTGCGCCATCGTCGCCTCGGGCACGTAGAAGGCGTCGGCGATCTCCCGGGTGGTGAGGCCGCCGACGGCGCGCAGGGTCAGCGCCACCTGGGAGGCGGGCGAGAGGTCGGGGTGGCAGCAGCAGAAGAGCAGGAACAGGGTGTCGTCGCCCTCCTCGGGATTTGACCCGCCCGCCGGCGGCTCGGCGTACATCGCCTCCTCGCGGCGGTGACGGGCGGCCTCGCTGCGGCGGGCGTCGACGAGCCGCCGGGTCGCGACCGTCGTCAGCCATGCCCGCGGGTCGCGCGGCGGGTGCTCGGGCCACACCCGCAGGGCCTCCAGCAGCGCGTCCTGCAGCGCGTCCTCGGCGGCATCGAAGTCCTCGCCCCGACGGACCAGGCCCGCAAGCACCCGGGGGACGAGGTCCCGCCCGAACCCGCGCAGCGGGCCCTCGTCCAGCCGCTCGTCGATCACGCTCGGTCAGTCCTCGGACGACGCGTGGGACATGACCTCCCGGACGTCGAGCCATTCGTACAGCGGCTCGCCGCGCGGGCCGGGCTCGGAGGACACGTAGGCCGCGACCTCCAGCGCACGCTCGTGCGACTCGACATCGATCATGAACCAGCCGGCGATCAGGTCGCTGGTCTCGGGCAGCGGGCCGTCGGTTGTGACCGGCGCCGCGCCCTCGCCGCCGTAGCGCACCCAGGTGCGCGTCGGCGTGAGCGCCTGGGCGTCGACGTACTCGCCGCGCCGCTCGAGCAGTTCGATCACATGCCGCTGGAAGGCGATGTGGGCCTCGACGTCCTCGGGCGCCCACTGGTCCATCGGCGGAAAGGGGTGGTGCGGCTCCGGGCCGCCCCGGTAATGCTTGAGAATGAGGTACTTGGGCATCGTGGTCTCCTGGTGTCGTGGGCCGCGCCTGTCGCGGCCCTTCACCTGGTGAGCGGAGCCGGTCAGAGCTTCTCGACATGGAATCACTCGTCTAGCTCGAGAGCGTCTCGTACGGGACCCTCCTGGCGCTGCTCACCCGGGTCTTGGAGGCGTACGATCAGCGACGGCGCGGGGCAGTGGTCTGAGTTTCGACGCGATGGAGGCACCGCAGATGACGACGTTCAGCGACAACGAACTCGAGTACCTGAAGGGTCAGCGGCTCGCTCGCCTCGCCACCGCGAATGCGAACGGCGCTCCACACGTCGTCCCGGTCGGCTTCCGGCTCTCCGAGGATGGCGCGGCGATCGATGTCGGGGGCCACGGCTTTGCCAAGTCGAAGAAGTACCGCGATCTGAAGGCCAACCCACAGGCGGCGATCGTGATCGACGATCTCGCGAGCGTCGACCCGTGGACGCCGCGCGGGATCGAGATCCGCGGCACCGCCGAGCTGCACGACGCCGGCGGTGTCGAGAAGTTCGGGGCCGGGGGCTGGGACGAGGCGTGGGTCCGAATTGTGCCGAGGCGCGTGATCAGCTGGGGCATCGACGGGCCGGCGTTCTCGCCGGGTGGACGCAGCGCCCGCTCGGTCGCCTACGACAAGCGAAACCTGCCGAAGTAGCCAAGCGGGCCGCCGACCCGCCGCTCGAATCGAAACCCCGCGCGCTGTGCCCGCTGTTTGAGCGCCGCCAACCGCACCCAGTGTGGATCGCCGAAAAGCTCTCCGACCACGAGCCGCCCGTCCGCCTTGATGACTCGCGCCAGCTCGCGCAGTGCGGCGTCTTGATCGGGTATCTCGCCGAGCGCCGCCACCAGAAACGCTCCGTCGAACTGGTTCTCGCCGTACGGAAGCGAACGCGCGTCGCCCTCTGTAGCCACAACGTTGCCGAGCCCGCGCTCGTGCGCGGCGCGCGCGGTGTGGTCGAGCATCTCTTGCTGCAGGTCGAGGATTTCGAGCACGCCGTTCTCTCCGAGCCAGTCCGCGACCGGCAGCGTGTAGTAGCCGGTACCGGGCCCCACCTCCAGCAGACGCTCACCATCGGACGGCTCAAGCGCCTCGCGCAGACGTGACCGGGTGATGAACGGATGCGGCGCGTCAACCCAGAACCGCTGGCTATATGGACATGCGCTTGGATGCGTGCGCCACCAAACTCCGGCTCCGACCAACGCAGCGGCGCCGGCCAGCGGTGCGATCCGCGCGGCCTTCATTGCCGCTAGTTATGCCGTGGTCACGGTCAGCGTATGGGGCATGTTTCCTGTCGTCGGCACGGTCACCTCGACTCCTCGGTTGGTGGTCCGAACCGCGACGCCGTGGGCCTTGGTCCCGTCGAGGAGCACGCTGGCCGGCTTGCTGCCTCTCGGTAGCGTGTGACCGATCAGGGTCGTGCCCAGCGTCAGGGCGTGAACCTGCATCGTGGTCGTGTACCGGCGGCCCGAGTGGGACGCGAACACGTCGAGCGAACCATCGCCCAGCCGGATATTGGAGCCGGCAACGCTAGGCTGGCCGGGAGGCACCTGCGGGACGACCCTGAGCACGCCATCGCCCAGCGACGGCTGAACGCCGAGCTGCTGATTGACCACCGGCCACACCGTGCCGTAGTTGCCCCAGGCCTGCATCGCCATCGACCGGCACGTCCAACAGCGGTTGATGTTGGGTGGGATCCCCTGCGAGGGGTCGCCATTGGGCGCCGACGGGAAGATCTCCGGCATCGCGCCGGGCATCTCGTCGGGGGTGTTGTTGGTGGCGGGCTCGGAGAACATCGTCTCCGCGCTGGCGTCGGTGTAGCGGCGCTGCTGGGCGAGGCGTCCGTAGTTCCCCTCGCCCACGGCCTGTATCCCGGTGGTGAGCGAGAAGATCTCGAAGTCGCCCTTGCCGTCGGCGCCCCCGCCGGCGCCGGTGTGGAACAGGCCCAAGTTCCCGGGCCGCTCGCCGCTGTACGTCGGGGTCTCCCGACCAGCGAGCGCAGTCGTGGCGTGATCGAACGGAGCGATGCCTGGGACCGTCTGGTCGCCCACGGTCAACTGGGCCTCCATCGGGGTGACGCCGATCCAATGCTTCTGGAAGTTCTTCGTGTTGCCCGGATTGAACAGCGAGTCCGCGTACTGCTCGGCTTGCGGGAACCACCACGCGTCGTCGAACTGTTTCAGGAGCTTGCCCGCGAGCTTCATCGCCCACGTGGACGTCGCCGTGTCGTGCTTGGACTGCGCCATGTCGGCGAGGTCGTAGAGCGCCCGAATGTAGTAGACGGCGTTATCGAGCTTCTCCTGGCCCATGCCGGGTCGCTCGACGTTGCCCGAGCCCTCGGGCCATCCGTCGTGGTCCACGTCGAGCTTCTGGTCGACGTACTGGAGGTTCTTCTTGGCGAACGCGTACATCTCGTCGCGGAACCCGTCATCACCCGTCCAGCGCCAGACCAGCGCCACCGCACTCGGGAACTTGATCGTCTCGTCGGTGTTGAAGTCGTTTGTCTTGGTGCCGTCCGGGTTGGTCGTCTGGCTGTCGTGGCCGAACCACACCGAGCCGTCGGAGACGGTCTCGTGGACCACGACGCCGGAGTCGTTGTTGAGGATCTTGGAGACGTCCATCAGCGCCCGGAGGTGATCCTCGATCGTCTGGAACTGGCCCAGGGCGACCGCGGCGAACGCCGTGTACTCCCCGTCGGTGGCGAACAGCCACGGATAGTCCGGGAAACCGGCGCCGAACCAGCGGGCCTCGGTGACCGTACCGAGCGGCGTCGGAAACTGCTTGCCCTGATTGGTCCAGCGGATCTGGAGATTCGACGCGCTCTGGGTCAGATCAGCGAGGTTCTGCTTGCCCCACGTGACCGCGTTCTGGAGCGGGCGGTCACCGGGGAGCGAGACCTGCGTGAAGCTGCCCAGCCGCGCGCGCGACGAGATCTTGCTCGCCAGCTCCTGGGTTGGATCGTTGAGCGTCCCGGCGAGCTGCGTTTTCGCGTCAGCGAGCCCCTGATCGGAGCCTGCCACGGCGATCCACAGCGTTGTCGAGCCGTTGGCCGGAACCCGCACCTGGTAGGTCAACTCGCCGCCGGTGCCCTGACCGAAGGGTCCATCGTCACAGGCGCTCGGAGGCGAGGTGCCATCGCTCGCCGCACACTGCGTGCCGGCTTGGGGCCCACGGAAGTTGCCGCCGGTCGCTGCGGCGGTACCGGACTCGGGCTTTAGGTTGGAGCCCACCAGCGCCGCGTAGTGGTGCATGACACCGCCAACCGAGCCATCGTCGGTGAATACGAGCGAGTTGCCGTCGAAGTTGCCGTGATCGGGCACGTTGTCGCTGGCGTTCGGCGTGGTGGAGAAGGCCCACGGATAGGCGCTCATCAGCTCTGAGTGGGCATCGACCTTGACCGGGACCGTCTTCGCCGCTCCCGCGTTCGTCATCGTCAGCCCGAACAGCACCCCACGATCGGAGTCGGGGGCAAAGTCGGTCCGCTGGAGCTTGAGCCCATCGGCGTCCGGCAGCGCGTACCGGGTGTAGCCCCAACCGCTCGAGAACTTCGTCGCCTGGCCGACCCAGGAGCCGCCCACCCCGAACCAAACCCCGTCCACGAGCTTCAGCGGTGGCGCCCAGACCCCGCCCATCTCGCCGGTGATGTGCCAGCCGTTGGCGTAGAAACGACCGTCTTGGAAGCCCTCCGAGTAGGAGCGTTGCCCGGAAGCCACCTCGCGGCGGTCCTGCAGCCGATTGCTCGTTGAAAGCTCCGGGGTGGTGGCGGCTTGCGCAGCTGCACAGCTGACCAGGACGGTCGCGATCCCCAGCATCATGTTCCGAGCCAGCCTGCAAGCACGTGTCCCTAGCACGTGGCACCTCCCTTTCCTAAAGCGCTTCAGCAACCGCCATCACGGGTACCCCGACAGTCGGGTTGTGAATCGCTCAATTTCATCTTCGGACGAGGGCTTCCGCCGGCGCCGGCCGACGATCGATGATGTGGCGCGGCGCGCAGGGGTCTCGGCGGCTGCAGTGTCGTTCGCCGTCAACGGCCGACCCGGCGTCGGCGTGCAGACGCGAGCGAGGATTCTCGACGTCGCCAAGGATCTCGGCTGGCGCCCGAGCGCGTCGGCTCGCGCGTTGACCGAGGCGCGGACCCGCACCATCGGCCTGGTCCTCTCGCGGGCGCACGAAGAGCTCGAAGTCGACTCGTTCTTCGTGCGATTCCTGTCAGGGGTCGAGCGGATGCTGGCGCCGGCGGAGTACGCGCTGCTGCTTCAGCTGTTGCCCGCCGGTGGGGCCGCGAACGTGCTCGAGGCGTACGAGCGGCTCGCCGCAGCGGGCCGCGTCGACGGCTTCCTGATCACCGATCCGGAGCTGGAGGATCCCCGCTTCGCGCTGCTTGCCGAGATCGGGCTGCCGGTGGTGGTCGCCGGGCGGCCTGGCGCTGGCTCTCCGTTTCCGTGGCTCGAGACCGAGCACGACCTCGGGGCGATCCTGGCCGTCGAGCACCTGGTCGGTCTCGGCCACGAGCGGATCGCCTTCCTCGGCGGCTCGCCGCGGTACGAGCACGTCCAGCGACGGCTCGTGCGCTGGCGCGAGGCGCTGTCCGCTGCCGGCCTCGGCGGGGGGCCGGTGGTGTTCGCCGAAGGGGATCTCAGCGCTGCCGTGCCGCCGGTCCTCGAAGGACGTCCGAGCGCGGTCGTGTGCACGAGCGACACCCTGGCGATGGCGCTGGTGGCGGTCGCGAGAGCGCGCAAGATCGCGATCCCGTCGGAGCTCTCGATCACCGGGTTCGACGACTCGGCGATGGCCGTCTTGTCATCGCCTGCGTTGACCTCGGTTCGGGTCGACTACGGCGAGTTCGGCGCTGCCGCCACAGCCGCGCTGTTGGCCGAGCTCAGCGGCGCGAAACCAGGTGCTTACAAGCCATCGGCGCCGGTCCTCGAGGTACGCGCCTCGACCTCGGCGGCCGTCCATAGATGAACATCAGATTGAGAGGAGGCATGGTCGGGCATGGTCGTCACTCACTCGGGGTATAGCCGTTCTCAGACACGGGGGGTTACGAAGGCAAGGAGGAACGTCGTGAAATTCAGGCTCGCAAGTGTAGGGGCGCTCCTCGCGTGCGCTGCGATCATCGCCGGCTGCGGCAGCAGCAGCAGCAAGAGCAGCAGCGCCAGTAGCTCAGGCGGTTCGAGCAGCGCCAACTCGGTCACGCCCGCGCAGGCCGCCAACCCCTCAGGCAACGTCACCTGGTGCATCGGAAAGGACACCACCGGCGCGTTCGCTCAAGTAATCAAGCTCTACGAGCAGTCTCACCCGAAGGTCTCGGTGAAGCTGCTCGAGCTCCCGACATCTTCGGACCAGCAGCGCACGCAGTTGGTCCAGCGCGAGCAGGCGAAGTCGTCCGAGTGTGACGTGCTCGGCATGGATGTGATCTGGACCGCGGAATTCGCCGCTCAGGGGTGGCTCAAGAACATGAGCCAAGCGGTTCAGTCGCGCCAGAGTGAGTTCATCCCGTCCACGCTCAATACGGTCAGGCTCAACGGCACCTACTGGGCCGTGCCGTTCAACACCAACGCCGGTCTCCTCTACTACAACACGAAGAAGGTCCACACACCGCCGACCACTTGGCAGCAGGCCTACCAGATGGCCAAGAGCGCCGGTGGACTGGGCTACCAGGGTCAGGCGTACGAGGGTCTGACGGTCGACTTCCTCGAGCTGCTCTACAGCGACGGAGGCACCGTGCTGTCCCCGAGCGGCAAGTCCGCGACGATCGACTCGCCACAGGCCAAGCAGGTGCTGAGCTTCATGCAGCAGGGCCTCAAGAACGGCTCGGTGCCGCAATCGGTGCTGACGTACATGGAGGAGGAATCGCGTAACGCGTTCCAGGACGGCAAGGTGTCGGTCCTACGCAACTGGCCATACGTGTACGCGTTGGCGAAGCAGGCTCACGTGCCGTTCAAGGTCGAGCCGCTACCGGAGTTCGCTGGCGGCAAGCCGGCGGGTGTGCTCGGCGGTTACAACCTCGGGATCTCGACGTACTCGAAGAACCCGGGCGCGGCGCTCAGCTTCATCAATTTCGCCACGGCGCCGGCGGCGCAGAAGAAGTTCTTCATCAAGTCGTCGCTCCCGGCGGTACTGACGCAGACATACTCCGACCCGGCCGTGGTCAAGGCACAGCCGTTCGCTCCGCAGCTGCTGAAGGCGGTGGAGCAAGCGCAGCCGAGGCCAGTCTCGCCGGTGTACCCACAGATCAGTCAGGCGATCTACAAGAACGTGTACTCGGCGCTGTCAAGCGGCACCTCGCCGTCGACCGCGCTGCAGAACGCACAAAGCCAGATCAACGCTGCGCTGAAGACGTTCTAGACACGCATGGCGACAGCGCAGCCAACGCTCGCCCTGCCTCGCACCAGCCGCCGCTCGGGACTCTCCGAGCGGCGGCTCGCCGCGGTGATGGTTTCGCCGTCGTTGGTCGTGATCCTGATCGTGGCGGCGTATCCGATCGGCTACGCGATCTGGCTGTCGCTGCACCAGTACAGCGTCCTGCACCCAGGCCTGTCGCGCTGGGTGGGCGCCGACAACTACACCTCGGCGCTGAGTTCCGGCGCCTTCTGGAGCTCGGTCAGGGTCACCTTCATCTTCACGGCGATCTCGGTCACGCTCGAGCTCGTGCTCGGCATGGGGATGGCGCTGCTGATGCATGCGGCGTTCCGCGGGCGCTCGATATTGCGGGCGGTCGTACTGGTGCCGTGGGCGATCCTGACCGTCGGCACCGCGATCATGTGGAAGTCGATCGTCGCGCCGGACACCGGATTCCTGAACCAGGTCCTCCAGGCGCTGCATCTACCGGGCGCGCACACAGTCTGGCTGGCCAAGAACGGCTACGCGCTGGCGGTGATGGTGTTCGCCGATGTCTGGAAGACGGCGCCGTTCATGGCGTTGCTGCTGCTGGCCGGGCTTCAGGTGATCCCGGACGACCTGCAGGACGCCGCGAGGGTCGACGGCGCTACGACCTGGCAGCGGTTCGTGAGAGTCACGCTGCCGCTCCTCCGCCCCGCGATCCTCGTCGCGCTGATCTTCAGGACGCTCGACGCGCTGCGGATCTTCGACCTGCCGTTCGTCCTCACCCAGGGGTCGAACGGTACGACCACGCTGTCGCTCTACTCCTACCAGCAGCTGACGCAGAACCAGCTGATCGGCCAGGGGTCGGCGCTGGCGATCCTCACGTTCCTGATCGTGATGGCGGTATCGCTGTTGTACATCAGGCTCGGGGGTCAGAATCTCAGGGCGCTCGCGGAGGAGAAATGAGTTCGATCACAGCCCGACGACGACTCTCGCGGGCCGCTACCCGCCCAGCCAGGCGCGGTCGTTCCGGACGGGAGCGATCCCGGGCAGGTGAGGTACTCCTGTGGGTCGGGGTGCTGCTCACCCTGATCTTCTGCCTGTTTCCGTTCTACTGGATCGTCAACACCTCGCTGAAGACCGGGGCGGAGCTCTCCCGGGGCCGGCTGTTCCCGGCGCACCCGTCGTTCGCCAACTACAGCTCGATCTTCCGCAACGGGGACTTCACCACGGCGCTCAAGACGAGCGTCATCGACGCCGGACTGGCCACGCTGATCGCGCTGGTGATCGGCTCGTTCGCCGGTTATGCCCTCGCGCGCCTACGCTTCCCGCGCAAGTTCTTGATCCTGGCGATCGTGCTCTCGATCTCGACGTTCCCTCCGATCGCGATCGCGGCGCCGCTGTTCAAGCTGTGGACCGACATCGGCCTCTACAACACCTACCTCGGCCTGATTCTGCCGTTCCTGACGTTCGTCCTACCGCTGACGATCTACATTCTGGTGTCTTTCTTCCGGGAGATCCCGAAAGAGCTCGAGGAGGCGGCACTCGTCGACGGGGCCACGCACTTTCAGGCGTTTCGGAAGGTCGTGCTGCCGCTCGCCGCGCCCGGGCTGGTGACGGCCGGGCTGCTGGCGTTCATCTTCGCCTGGAATGAGTTTCTGCTGTCGATCACGCTGACCAGCCAGGCCTCGCGACGGCCTGTCTCCGCGGCGATCGCGTTCTTCACTGGCAGCACGCAGTTCCAGATCCCGATCGGCACGATCAGTGCGGCGACAATCGTGATCACGGTCCCGCTGATCGTGCTCGTGGTGATCTTCCAGAAGCGGATCGTGGCCGGGCTGACCGCGGGCGCGGTCAAGGGCTGACAGGCGGCTTCAGCGGGTCGAGCGTCCGTCCCAGCTGTGCTCGAGCGCGTACCGGGCGCCGACCGTCCACGCCTGCAGGCGGTTGGCGATGGGGATCCGCTCCGGCCCGTGCTGGGTGACCGCGTAGAGCTCCGGCGCGTCGCCGAGCCGATCCAGCGCTGCCAAGACCCCGCGGCGGACCCGTTCGGCCTCCTCGGCATATCCGGCCGCCCGAAGACCGCCCCAGCCGAGCCATGAATCGAAAGGCCACACGGCGCCGCGGTGGTACGCCTGGGGCCTGAACTGCGAATGCTCCGAGGACAGCGTGCGGAGACCGAACTCGGTCAGCACGTCAGGCCGGCACAGCCGCTCGGCGTACGCGGGGCGCTCCGACGCGGGCAGCGCATCGGCCCACAAGAGCCATCCGAGCTGCGATCCTGCGCCGGGAACCCGATCCCCGTTGCCGTCGACGGCCATTGTCTCCGGCGTGAACGCCGCGGCGATCTGCTCGACGGCGTGCTCGGCGAGCGATTCCCAGCGCGCATCGCCCGACAGGCGGGCGGCCGCGCGCAACGCGGCGACCGCTACCGCCTGCGTGTCGGCGTCGGCGAGCGGAGCCAGGGGTCCAAGACCGTTGGCATCGAGGATCCCTCCGCCATAGTCCGCTTGGGGGTCGGTGGTGTCCCGCCACCCCTGATGGACGAGCCCTCCGCTGGACTCCCGGGGCCCGTAGCGGACGAGCCCACCGCCGCGTTGGAGCGCGCGCTCGAGCCACTGGGCAGCCGCTTGCCAGGATTCGGAAAGCTCGTCGGTGAGCGCCGGATCTGCAAGTGCCGCCAGCACCACGAGAAACCAGGACGTTCCGTCCGCCGAGCCGTAGTAGCGGAGCTGCCCGTTGCGCACCGGCCAGCCCGTGTCGGCAAACTGGCGGTCCGCGTCAGGCCGGTACTCATGCACGATCTTCCCTGGCTCCTCGTCGGTCTCGTGGTCGTCGTGCTGCCCCTGCAGCGACGCGAGCACGCGAAGCGTCGCCCGGCCTACCTCGGGCTGCTGCGGCATGACCGCCAGCGAAGTGATCAGCGAGTCGCGACCGAACAGCGCATGGAAGCGGCCAGGGTCATCGACGTCGAGCGGCAGCGACGACGCATACGGCCAACCATCTTCGGCAAGGAGCTGGCCGTCGAGCACCCCACCGGCGAACCGTCGCGGTGCCGGCGTCGGTGCTGCCGGGTCGTGGCGCGGGTCAACCATATCCCCGATCCTATGCACACCAGGCCCCTCGACGAACTGCTCAGTCGGCGACGTGGTTGGCGACGAACAGTCCGTCGGGATCGTGGGACCGGGTCACGGCGGCGAGGCGATCGGCCACTGGCGCGGTGAACGCGCCGCGCAGGCTCCTGCTGCGCTCGTCGAAGGTCAGCAGCGAGCCGCGCGCTCCGATCCACGGTGACATCCGGTCTCGTAGGGCGTCATGGGCGTCGTTGAGTCTGCGCCCGGCATCCAGGTCGACTCGCACGCCGGTCGCGAACACGAGCGCTTCGCTAGTCAGCGGGCCCGCCGCCCCGGGGTCTGGCGTGGTGCTCCTGAGGGCTCCGCCGAGATGGCGGATCTCCAGCGCGACGAAAGGCGGATGCGCATCTGGCCCTCCCAGCTCCAGGTAGGCGTCCGCGGTCTCACCCGTGAACTGCTCGAGCAGCAGCCCGTTGCCGATCGCCGGCACGGGGTCCTGGGGATCTCCGGAGATCTCGCCGAGCCCGGGCGCCGGGATCGTCGCCAGTGTGTCCAGGTACGGTCTCCCGAGCGCGCGCAGCGGCGCGACCAGCTCGTTGCCTTCGGCCTCGCTACCGGTGAATGCGAGCGTGATCGCCGCCAGCTCGCGGCCCCGCAGCGGATCGGGTATCTCCGGCAGCGGCGGAAACCGCAGCAGCCTGATCGTCGATGTCACCTCGTCGGGCGCTGTCAGTGTCCATTCGCGGTAGCCATGCACGATCTCGCCGGCCGCCTGGATTGGCCACATCAGCGCGCCGGCGAACGCCTCCCGCAGCTCGAACAGAGCGATCTCCATCGAGGTCACCACCGCCGGTCCACCGCCGCCCCCGCGCAGTGCCCAGAACAGCTCGGGCTCGCTGTCGGCATCAACGCGGCGCGGCTGCCCGTCGGCGGTGACGACCTCCAGCGAATTGATGTGGGTGGAGGCGAACCCGTGCAGTCGCGACAGCCAGCCGATCCCGCCGCCCAGCGCGTAGCCCGTGACCCCCACTCCGGCGGACATGCCGTGCAGGCCGACCAGCCCATGCTCGGCTGCGGGGCCGATCACGTCGCGCCACGCGGCGCCAGCCGACACCGTTGCGGTGCGTTTGTCAGGGTCGATGCTGACGTCGGTCATGCCGGTCGTGCGCAGCAGGATCACGCCATCGAGGTCGCCAAGGCACGCCGCCCCGTGACCGACGCACTGGGGCGCCACGCGGAGCCCGGCAGCGGAGGCGAAGCGCACCGTAGCCGCCACGTCCTCGGCGTTTGCCGGCTGCACCACGAGCGCGGGGCGCTGGTCAGCGACCAGGTTCCAGGCTTGGCGGGCCTCGTCCCAGCCCCGGTCCTCAACGTCGACGACGCTGCCCTCTATCTCGGCGCGCAGCGCTCCAGCATCGATCCTCGGCGAAGTGTTCATGCCGGTTTTGTAGCTGATCAGCGTCGCGGTGCGGTCGCGAGCAGGGCTCACCCTGTCGACTCGCACTCTCACGGCTAGGCTCCTGGTGTGCCCAAGGGACGGCTGGAGGCGTTCAGCGATGGCGTGATCGCGATCCTGATCACGATCATGGTGCTCGAGTTGCGCACCCCGGTCGGCACCTCCTGGCATGCGTTGGGGCACGAGCTGCCGGTGCTCCTGGCCTACGCGCTCAGCTTCGTGTACCTCGGGATCTATTGGAACAACCACCACCACATGCTGGCCGCCGTCTCCCGCGTGACCGGCGGAGCGATGTGGGCCAACCTGCACCTGCTCTTCTGGCTGTCTCTGATCCCGTTCAGCACCGCGTGGATGAGCGAGCACCGATTTCCGTCGACCCCCACCGCCGTCTACGGCATCGTTCTGCTCAGCGCCGCGATTGCCTACTACATCCTTCAGACGATGCTGCTCCGCTCCGAAGGCGAGCGCTCCGTGCTTCGCACCGCTCTCGGTTCCGATCTAAAGGGCAAGATCTCGCCGCTCCTGTACTGCTTCGGGATCGGTCTGTCGTTTGCCGATCGCTGGCTCGCCCTCGCCGTATACGTCGGCGTGGCGCTGATGTGGCTGGTACCCGACCGTCGCGTCGAACGCCACGTGAGCACTGCTCCCGCGAAGCCCATGGAATAGGCGTGACCCCGCATGATCCTGGTGATGCGTGCTGGAAAAGGTACGAATATGGTCGCTTTTCCAGCACGCTCCAGGCATCTTGACGCGTGACCGTCGGCGTGGGACGGTGTCCTCCGTGGAGTGGGCGTGACGACGTTTCCGACGGTGCGGGTCGCCGCGATCCAGGCGACGCCGGTGATCCTCGACGCGGAGCGCTGCGTCGAGAAGGCGGAGCGGCTGCTGCACGAGGCGGCGGACCGCCGCGCGCAGCTCGCGGTGCTGCCCGAATGCTTCGTGC
This sequence comes from Solirubrobacteraceae bacterium, assembly GCA_036502145.1. Taxonomy (GTDB): domain Bacteria; phylum Actinomycetota; class Thermoleophilia; order Solirubrobacterales; family Solirubrobacteraceae; genus Palsa-465. Next base: position 56,538 of record DASXZB010000073.1, read on the forward strand.
CGTTGTATCCGTCCAACGCATGGGGACGGGGAGCGGGCGGCTTCGCGGGCTGGGATGAGCTGTGGGAGCGGCTGTGGGCGAATTCGGTCGATGTCCCGGGGCCGCTCCTGGATCGCCTGATCGGCGTCTGTCGCGAGCGCGAGTTGTTCTGCGTGATCGGTCTCAACGAGCGCGAGTCCGAGCGTCCGGGAACGATCTACAACACGGTCGTATACCTCGGGCCGTCAGGCCTGCTGGCGCGCCACCGCAAGCTGATGCCGACCCACCATGAGCGGTTGTTTCATGGGATCGGCGCCGGCGACGACCTGTCCGTGGTAGACGCCGCCGGTGCTCGTGTCGGAGGCCTGATCTGCTGGGAGAACCGGATGCCCCTGGCGCGCTACGCCGTGTATCGCGGCGGTCCGCAGATCTGGGTCGCGCCGACCGCCGATGACAGCGATGGGTGGCTTGCGTCGATGCGTCACATCGCGATCGAGTCCGGCGCGTTCGTCGTGTCGGTGCCGCAGTTCATTCCGGCCGCCGCGTTCCCGGACGATTTCCCGGTGGCGCTCCCTGCGGGCAAGGAGGTGTTCGGTCGCGGCGGCGCGGCAGTGATCGAGCCCTCATCGGGCCAGGTGATCGCCGGACCCCTGTACGACGCGGAGGGAATCGTCGAGGCGGATTGCGATCTGCGCGTCGGCCTGCACGCCAAGCGATGGTTCGACTCGGTTGGCCATTACAGCCGCCAGGACGTCCTCGGTCACGAGATCGTCGACCCGAGGGCGCCCGCCGAATGATCGCGATTCGTGCCTCGCCCCGACCGCGAAACGCTGGTTCCCAACGGCGTGGGTCCGGATTTCATGCCCGAGGGCTACCTGTCGATAATATGCGCAGCGCGCGGGGTGCCGGCGACCCCTGATCTCAAAAGCTCTGACGAAAAAAGTGCCCTCAAAGAGCAGCCAGAGCGCGGTGCGTAGGCGCCGCGACGGTAGCGCCGCGCCGCCGCCGCGTACCACGCCAACGACCGGCTCAGAGAGCGTGGGGTCGAATGTCGAGCCGGAGCTCCAGGCGCTGCTGGCGGCTCTGCGCGCGGCCCGGGACGGGGACTTCTCATCGCGGTTGCCGACGCAAGGGGACGGCCTGATCGCCGAGGTCGCCGGGGCCTTCAACGAGCTGATGGAGCGCAGCGATGGTATGGCCAACGAGCTTGTCCGGGTGGGGCGGATCATCGGCCGAGAGGGCCGTATGACCGAGCGGGCGGCGCTCACCGATGCCACCGGGGCGTGGTCGACGAGCGTGGACTCGCTCAACTCGCTGATCGACGACCTCGTGCGCCCGACGACGGAGGTCGCCCGCGTGATCGTCGCGGTTGCCGAAGGCGACCTCTCCCAGAAGATGGCGCTGAAGATTGGTGGCCAGCCGGTCAAGGGAGAGTTCCTGCGCATCGGGACCACGGTCAACACGATGGTCGATCAGCTTTCGGCGTTTGCTGACGAGGTCACCCGCGTGGCGCGTGAGGTGGGGACCGAGGGCAAGCTCGGAGGGCAGGCGCAGGTGCCGGGGGTGGCGGGGACGTGGAAGGACCTGACGGAGTCGGTGAACTTCATGGCCGACAACCTGACCGATCAGGTGCGCAACATCGCGCAGGTGACGACGGCGGTGGCCAGCGGTGACCTGTCTAAGCAGATTACGGTTGAGGCCAAGGGCGAGGTCGCGGCGTTGGCCGACACGATCAATACGATGGTCGAGCAGCTGCGGTCGTTCGCGGCGGAGGTGACGCGCGTGGCGCGTGAGGTGGGGACCGAGGGCAAGCTCGGTGGCCAGGCCGAGGTGGCGGGCGTTTCGGGAACCTGGCGCGGTCTGACCGAGAACGTCAACCTGATGGCGTCCAACCTGACCGATCAGGTGCGCAACATTGCGCAGGTCACCACGGCGGTGGCCAACGGCGATCTCTCCCAGACGATCACGGTTGACGCCAAGGGTGAGATCCTGGAGCTCAAGGACACGATCAACACGATGGTCGATCAGCTCTCGTCCTTCGCCGACGAGGTGACCCGCGTGGCCCGGGAGGTGGGGACCGAGGGCAAATTGGGCGGCCAGGCAGAGGTCGAGGACGTCTCGGGCACCTGGCGGCGCTTGACCGAGAACGTCAATCAGCTGGCCGGCAACCTCACCACCCAGGTGCGCGCGATCGCTGAGGTCTCCACTGCAGTGACCCAAGGTGACCTCACTCGCTCGATCTCAGTGGAGGCTCAGGGCGAGGTCGCTGAGCTGAAAGACAACATCAACCAGATGATCGCCAACCTCCGCGACACTACGACCCGCAACGAGGAGCAGGACTGGCTGAAGACCAACCTTGCGCGAATCTCGGGGCTCATGCAGGGCCAGCGCGAGCTGGCCACCGTCTCGCAGCTCATCATGTCCGAGCTCACACCGACGGTATCCGCCCAGCATGGAGCGTTCTTCTTGGCCGAACCCGGCGCTGACGGGGAGATCCGCCAGCTGCGGCTCATCGCCAGCTATGGCTACGTACGGCGGGACGGCGTGCCGGATCACTTCCTGCTCGGGGAGGCGCTGGTCGGACAGGCCGCCCTCGAGCAAACGTCGATTCACATCACCGAGGCTCCCGATGACTACATCCGGGTGAGCTCAGGTCTGGGCAGCCACACGCCGGCGAGCATTCTGATCATGCCGATCCTGTTCGAGGATCAGGTTCTCGGCGTTATTGAACTGGCCTGGCTTCGTCCCCCGAGCGGCATTCACCGCACCTTCCTCGAACAGCTCATGGAGACGCTCGGTGTCGTCCTGAACACGATCATCGCCAACATGCGCACCGAGGAGCTCCTGCAGCAGTCGCAGTCGCTCAATGCCGAGCTCGAGCAACAGGCGCAGCTGCTTGAAGAGCGAAACCGCGACATCGAGACCAAGAACCGCGAGATCGAGCAGGCCCGCCTGGGGCTCGAGGAGAAGGCGGCCCAGCTCGCGCTCAGCTCTCGCTACAAGTCCGAGTTCCTGGCCAACATGAGCCACGAGCTGCGCACGCCGCTCAACAGCTTGCTCATCCTCTCCAAGCTTCTCTCAGACAACGAGGAGGGCAATCTCAACGCCAAGCAACTCGAGTTCGCGCGCACCATCCGGGCGGCCGGAACGGACTTGCTCGAGCTCATCAATGACATCCTCGACTTGTCAAAGATCGAGGCCGGGAAGATGGATCTCCTGCTTGATGCGATCCGCCTCGAGGACATCTGTCTCTACGTGCGCCGCACCTTCGATCCAGTCGCGGCGGACAAGGCGCTCGCGCTCGAGATCGTCCTGGCCCCAGACGTGCCGAGTGTGATTGTCACCGACGAACAGCGCCTGCAACAGATTCTGCGCAATCTGCTCTCAAATGCATTCAAGTTCACCGCCGAGGGGGGTGTGACGCTCCGGATTGAGCGCGACGGGGAGGACCGGCTGGCCTTTGCGGTGATCGACTCCGGGATCGGGATCCCCGAGGACAAGCTCCCGGTGATCTTCGAAGCCTTTCAGCAGGCTGACGGCACGACGAGCCGTACCTACGGTGGGACCGGGCTTGGGCTGTCGATCAGCCGCGAGCTCGCCCGCGCGCTCGGTGGGAGGATCGAGGTGCAGAGCACGCTCGGGCGCGGGAGCGTGTTCACGCTGCACGTTGCCCTGGACGGCTTACAGCGCGGGCGGGAATTGGACTCAGATCTACGCCCTGAGCAAGGGGGACTCCCCGGGCTATCGCCGGCGGCCTATGACTCGGGTCTGGCACCCGCACGACGCGCTGGCCTTGGGGCCAATCCAGAGCTCGAAGCTGACGGTGACGAGGTGGCCACCGTGCGCCTGCGCCGAGCCCCCCGGCGATCTCCGGCATCGGTGCGGCGGCTGCTCGTGCTGGATCGCGGGGGGCTCGCCGTCGAAACGGTCCGTGGCGTCGTGGGCCGCGATCACGGCATCGACCTGACCTGCGCCACCGCACCGCAGGAGATCCTCGACGCGCTCGCGGAGGGGCCGCCGGACTGTCTGGTTATCGGCTCTCGGCTGTCCAAGAGCCGCGTATTCGCGCTGCTCGACGAGCTGCGCGAGCGTCCCGGGCTGAATTCCCTGCCGGTGATCTTGCACCTCGACCGGACAGTCACCGCCCGTGACAAGGCTCGCCTGGACCGCTACGCCCCGGTGCTCCTGGCCCAGGTGGTCGACAGTAACGAGGCTCTCGCGGCCGAGACCGCCGTCCTGCTGCACCCGGCGAACCCGGCCTGGCGCGGCGGACGGACCACCGAGGTGACCGCCGACTCCGACGGGATGGCTGCGGATGCCGACCGATCAAGCTTGCGCGGCAGACGGATTCTCCTCGTCGACGACGACGTGCGTAACTTGTTCGCCGTCGCGAGCCTGCTCGAGGATCGCGGCATGGAGGTGGTGTTCAGCGAGACGGGCCGCGACGCTCTGGACATCCTCAGCAGCAACCGGCGGATCGACCTCGTGCTGATGGACATCATGATGCCTCACATGGACGGCTATGAGACCATCGCCACCGTGCGAGCGAACCCGGCCTTGCGCGACCTGCCAATCATCGCGGTGACCGCCAAGGCGATGCAGGGCGACCGTGAGAAGAGCCTCGCCGCGGGGGCCTCGGACTACATCACCAAGCCGGTAGATCCCGCCAAGCTCATGGGGCTCATCCGTGGATCGCTCCGGATCTGAGGGGAGCCGCGGGCCGTCCGGGGCGGTCAGTAAGACCGTCGACGACGACGAGCAGCGCGAAGGCACCCCTCCTGCCGGCGGTGCCGACGGTGCACTCGGCCACTCCGCATTGCTGTATGAGACGGATGGGCTCAGCGATCGCGTCGGCATCCTGCTCGTCGACGATCACCCGGAGAACCTGATCGCCCTCGAGGCAGTGCTGGAACCTCTCGGCGAGCACCTGATATCCACCCAGTCGGGCGAGCAGGCGCTGCGCGCGCTCCTCCATGAGGAGGTCGCAGTGATCCTCCTCGATGTTCGCATGGCCGAGATGGACGGGCTGGAAACGGCGCAGATCATCCGCTCGCGTCCGCGCACTCGGCACATCCCGATCATCTTCCTCACCGCCCAGGCCAGCGACGTCGAGGAGATCGCCCTCGCCTATGCCAGCGGTGCGGTCGACTACGTCGTAAAGCCATTCGAGCCGGATGTGCTGCGGGCGAAGGTGTCAGTCTTCGTCGAGCTCAGCCGCGAGCGCGCCGAGCGCGTCCGTCAGTCCCGGGCTCGGGCGCAGGCCGAGACCGTGGCGGCCACCGTACGCAAGCTCCAGATCGTCAGCGACGCGGCGCTGGCGCATCTCGAGCTCGATCAACTTCTGACCGAGATCCTCGAGCGCGCCACCACGCTCTTCGATGCGGACACCGCTGGGGTGCTGTTGGGCGACGACGGCGACCGCACCCTGTCACTGCGCGCCACCCACGGCGAGCCGTTTCTGCTCGCCGAGGGTTCCCAGGTCGTTCTCGGCGAGGGACCGCTGGGCCGCCTCGCCAGCGAGTGCCGTCCGACGCTCCTGTCGGCGGCCGAGCTCCCACCCCCACCGGACGGGGTTGACGGGACCATCGACAGCCTCCTCGCGGTCCCGCTGGTCGCGTCCGGGGAGCTCATAGGGCTGATCTACCTTGGCGCCCGTCGCGGCCGGCGATTCGGCGCCGAGGATCTGGAGCTGCTGGTGCTCGCCGCCGAGCGCGTGGCCATCGCTATCGACCACGCCCAGCGCTTTGCCCGCGGTCTCAAACTCGTCGAGATCCTGCAGCGCAGCTTGCTTCCCGAGCGCTTGCCTCCTCACCCGCGTCTCGAGCTTGCCGCGCGCTACCTGCCAAGCGGTTTCGCCGCTCAGGTGGGCGGTGATTGGTACGACGCCCTCAAGCTCGAAGGGGAGCGCATCGGCGTGATGATCGGCGACATCGTCGGTCACGGCGTGCGCGCCGCCACGACCATGGGCGAGTTGCGAAACGGACTTCGTGCCTTTGCCATCGAGGGTCATCCCCCCGGGGAGGCATTGCGTCAGCTCGACCGAGTGGTGCAAGCGACGCTCGGCCCGGGCATGGTCGCCACGGTGCTCTTCCTGATCCTCGATCCGGAGGCGGGAACCGTGACCGTGGCGAGCGCCGGCCATCCTCAACCGGCCCTGCTCGCCGCCGACGGCCGCGTGCGCTTCCTCGAGACTGAACCGTGTTTACCGCTCGGGATCGATGCTAACGCCGCAGCGACCGAACGGGTCCACCCGTTCGCGGCCGGGGACACCCTGGTGCTGTTCACCGACGGGCTCGTCGAGCGCCGCGACGAGTCGATCGAGGTGGGCTTCGAGCGGCTACGCAATGCCCTCAGTGAGCCAGCGGACGGAGTCGAGGCCCTGTGCGACCACGTCCTCGAACATGTGCTCGGCGATCATCCCAGCCAGGACGACGTCGCGGTGCTCGTCGTACGCCTGCTCGAGCAGCCCGCCGGCCCGTTCGAACTAACCCTCCCAGCCACCGCCGACTCGGTGCCGCTGGCACGTCACCGGCTGCGCGCCTGGCTCGGGGTAGTGGATGACGGGATCGACCCGGCCGCGGTCGGGGACCTCGAGTTAGCCTGCAGCGAGGCGTGCACCAACTCGGTCCGGCACGCCTACGGTCCGGCCGACGCCACCTTCTCGCTGCACGCCGAGCTTGTCGGCGGCGCGATCGTGCTCGAGGTCCGCGACCAAGGCAACTGGCGCGAGCAGCGTGGAGCTCAGGGCGGATGGGGGCTCCATCTCATCCGCTCAATATGTGACACGGTCGAGATACAGCGCAAGCCTGACGGGACCACGGTGAGGATGCGCCGCGGTCTGGGATCCGATCCCGACCGCTCGAGCCCCTCCTCTAATGGAGCTGGCCCGGGATGACGCCGGCGTCGCCCGCTTCAGACGATCCAATGGGAGATCGCGTCGCCGCACCGATGGACCGGCTTGCCTCCGTAAGCCGACATGAGCAAGGCGGCGTGAGTATCGCCTCCATCGGGGGCGAGATCGACGTCTCCAATGTCGCGCAGCTCGGTCACGAGCTCACCGAGATCCCGAACCACGCCCTCGGCCTTGTCGTCGACCTCACTGGCGTCCAGTATCTGGACAGCGCGGGCATCTCTCTGCTGTACGAGCTGCACCTGCGCCTCGACCGTCGCGGCCAGGTCCTGGTCGTGGTCGCCCCGCCGGCGGCCGCCCCCCGCCGGGTGCTCGAACTCACCGCGTTCAACACGCGCGCACTACTCGCCGACGACGTCCCTAGCGCCGTCGCGACGATCCGAGAGACCGGCGAAAGCCGCGCTCATAACGAGGCTTAGATCCTGCGGATGCCGAGTCCGAACACGACTGCGCGACTGCGCCACCCGTCGCGCCGACGAGTCCAGCGTCGCAGCCATCAGTCGACGATCTCGTACTCGTAGCCCTCGAAAAGCCCGGTTTCGAGGACCCCCGGCACCTGTTTGATCTCGGCGTGCAGGCCCGGCGGGATCTCGGAGAAGTGGGCGTCGAGCAGCAGGAAGCCTGACTCCGTTATCACCGGCCCGTCCTTTCCGCCGCTGTCCCGGACCAGTGCCTGACGGCAGCCGAGCTCTCGCAACCGCTGGGCGACCGGCTCGACGGCGTTGGGATGCACCTCCACGGGAAGCGGGAACTTCGTGCCCAGGTGCTGTACCCGCTTGGTCGAGTCGATCGCCAGGACGATGTGCTCCGACGTGCTCCAGAGCAGCTTCTCTCGAAACAGCGCCCCTCCGCGCCCCTTCAGCAGGCGGCCGGCGGGATCGACCTCGTCCGCGCCGTCGACGCTCCAGGCGGGTGTGGCCTGCCCGAGCCGGGTCAGCGGCAGGCCCAGCGTGGTGGCGGCCACCTCGGTCTCATAAGACGTCGGGATGATCGTCACGCTGAGACCCTCGGCCGCTACTCGCTTGCCGATCGCCCAGAGCGTAAGGTAGGCCGCGGACCCCGAGCCGAGCCCGATGATCTGGTCGTTGCGAGCGCGCATCGCGACGCGCTGCGCGACATCCAGCTTGGTATCGAGGTTCTTGACCTGCTCCGGCCAGTGCAGGACTGTGGATGCGTACCGCTCAGACGAGGTCATGCCGGGGTGCTCTCAGATTGCATTCGAAGCGACCGTGGACGGATAGCATCGCAGCCGCAGGCGACGGCGTGCTCGGTGCCGGCGGCTCGCGTGCGCCCCATAGAATCGCAGCCGTGCGCAAGCTGATCGCCGTCGTGGCCGTCGGCGGGCTGTGGCTCCTGTCCGGATCGAGCGTCTTCGCAGCCCGCGTGGGTTCGATCGGCGAGGCCGGCCTCGGCGCCCGCCAAGCGGTGTACCTGTTCGGGCTCACGGCCGGACCGGACGGCAATCTGTGGTTCGCCGATCTGGGATGCACGGGGATCGGCCACTGCGCGGTGGGGCGGATCACGCCGCGGGGGAGCATCGTCGAGTTTCGGCACGGGCTCGACGCCGGCAGTGTTCCGTTCACGCTCGCGACGGCGCGAGGTGGCGATCTCTGGTTCACCGACGAGGGCCGCAGGCCCGCGATCGGGCGGATCACTCCCCAGGGGCGGATCACCGAGTTCAGGCGAGGCCTGGCCGCCGGCAGTCAGCCGTTCGAGATCACCGCCGGTCCGGACGGAAACGTGTGGTTCACCGATCAGGGCAAGCGACCGGCGATCGGGCGCATCACGCCTCGGGGCCGGATCGCCGAGTTCAGGGCCGGGCTGGCGCCGGCGAGCATTCCGTTCGGGATCACCGCCGGCCGGGGCCGTCGGCTGTGGTTCGCCGATCGCGGCTGTGGCGGCACCGGCCGCTGCGCTGTGGGCCGGATCACCACCCGGGGTCAGATCACCGAGTTCACCACCGGCCTGCGGCAGGGTGGCCAGCCGCTGGGGATCGCCGCCGGGCCCGGCGGCGGAGTGTGGTTCGCCGACTCCTCGGGGGCGATCGGCCAGATCACCGCAGCGGGCCGCATCACCGAGCGCTCGCGCGGGCTGGAGCCCGGCGGATCGCCGGTGGCGATCGCACCCGGCCCGGACGCCAGCATGTGGTTCAGCGACGAAGGCGTCCGGCCGGCGGTCGGGCGCATCACCCGCCGGGGCGCCATCCGGGAGTTCTCGGCCGGGCTGCTCGCGGGCAGCCAGCCGGCGTTCATCACGCCGGCCGCGGACGGCCGCATGTGGTTCAGCGACGAAGGCTCGACCGCGGCCGTCGGGGCGGTGACCACGGGCGCGCCGGCGGCGCTACGGACACCGCCGGCGGTTTCCGGCACTCCGGCCGTGGGTTCGCCGGCTGGTTGCAGGCCGGCCCGCTGGGCGACGTGGGCCGGCCTACGGCCATCGGTGCGGCTGCTGGACTCCGACGGGTATCGCTGGCTGCGCGACGGCACCCTGATCTCCGACCACCGCAGCCCCCGCTACACCCCGTCGGCCGGTGCCGCCGGGACCCGGCTGGCGTGCCGTGAGACGGTCACGTATCCGGCGCCGCTGGTGGTCACCGCCGCGGGTGCCAGCGCGGCGCTGACGGTCAGCGCGCCCGGAGGGTAACAGCGGCGATGCTGGTGCTCGGGGTCGACTGGGCCGAGGTGACAGCGATCGCGACCTCCGTCCTGGCGATTGGCCTGTTGGGCGGATTCGGGGCGGCGATCTTCGCTGCGCAGCAGGTCCGAGAGGAACGTCGCAGCCGCCACGCGCAGATGGCCGCCGAGTTCTTTCGCCGGTGGAACGAAGCCGATCTGGTAGAAACCCGGCGCCTGGTGGCTCGCCTTGCCTCCACCGAGGAGCTCAGTGAGGCGTTTGCCGGCTATGTCGCCTCCGACGCCCCGGAGGCCTATGTGCTCTACCGCGAGCTCGACTTCTTCGAGCAGCTGGCCGCGCTAGAGCACATCGGTGCCTTCGACTTCGAGCTCATCAGGCTGATGATCGGGCCTACCCTGGTCGCGAGGTGGGAGATGTGGGAGCCGGCGATCAGCGCCGTGCACGGGGCCGGGGCGTATCCGATGTTCGAGGGGCTCGTCGGCAAGCTGCGGGCGGCGGTCGACGAGCCTGGGGCCGGGTGACGCCGACGGAGAGCGCGCCGAAACTGGCTCGGGGAAACGCACCGAAACGGGCTCGGGGGGCGCCGAAACTAGCTCGGCGATCCGGCTTTCCAGCAGGCAGCGCCGCTGTGGCAGCGCTCGAGCCCGGCCAAAATCCTGTGAAGCTCGCCCTTCTGGGTCCGGTTCAGCCGGCTCGCGATGTTGTCGCGCTCGGACGGATCCTTGCCGATGTCGTAGTACTCGAGCTCGTGCCCGGGGTCCTGGTACTCGACATACACCGCCTCGACCGGACCCTTGAAGCCGCGCAGGTGCCGGGCCGAGATCCGGATCGCCTCGTAGGTCGTGGGATCGCCACCGTGCCGGCCGTCGCCGAAGTCGGGATCCTGGGGGTTGGTGTCGCGGCCGTGATGCTCGACCAGCGCGACCCTCCGCCACGGCGGGCGGGTCTTGGACGGGTGCAGCAACGCCACCAGGCTCCGTCCCTCGACACGCTTGCTCACGGTGGCGCCGGCGAGTTGCAGGAAGGTCGGGTAGAGGTCGACGTTCTGCGTCACCTGGGAGACCACCTTGCCCCGCGGCACGCCCGGGCCGGCGACGATCAACGGCACCCGGATGTCGGTGTCGAAGGCCGTCTGCTTGCCCCAGGTCAGCCGGTGCTGGCCCATGTGATAGCCGTTGTCGGAGCTGAACACGATGTAGGTGTTACGGGAGAGGTGGTCGGCAGCCAGCGTCGCCTCGACGTCGGCCACCAGCTTGTCGACGGACTCCACCGCCTGGGCCCGCATCCGAAAGCCGCGTTCGATCACGGCCAGCTGCTTGCGCCTCAGCGGCTTGCGCAGGCCGAGCCAGGCGGGCGGGTTGATGTTGTTGGCGTCAAACGACGGGTCGCGTGGCTCGGTGAGTCCGGGGAAGTCGCAGGCGTTGCGCGGCGCCGGGGTGTACGGGGCATGCGGTGCGAACGTCGCCACCTCGATCGCGAACGGCTTGCGGCGGGACCTCTTGATGAACGATCTGGCATCCGCATTTAGCATGTCGACGCCGTAGTTGTCGGGCTTGCGGTTGACGTGACAGCCCCCGCTGGGGCCGCCGTACGAGTTGACCTTGCCGTTGTCGTTGAGCAGGTAGTTGAACTCGGCATAGCCGGTGCTGTTGCTGACATGCCAGTCCGACCACCCCGGTGGAATCGGCGCTGTGGCCTTCGTCATGCTGGGATCCCCGTAGCCGTTGAGGTACTTGCCCATCATCGAGGTGGCGTACCCGCGCCGTCGTACCGCGACGGCGTAGGTCTTCTTATCCAGGCCCTGGGACTGGAACTTCTGAAACCCGCCTTTGGGGGGCAAGTTCGTCACGACCTTGGTGTCGTGCGGGAACAACCCGGTGAAGATCGTCGAGCGCGACGGGCAGCACAGCGAGTCGGCGACGAAATAATGGCTGAACGTCTCGCCGCCTCTCTGCAGCGCGACGATGTGCGGCGTGAACCGGCGGTTGATGAGGTTCCACGACAGGTCGTCGGTGAGGATGAAGACGATGTTCGGCCTGCGGTGCGCCACGGCGGCCCGGGCCGTTTGAGGTGACTGGGCTGCTGACACCAGGGCCAGCCCGCCCAGCGCCACGCCGGCGACGATCAGCAGGGCGACAGCTATTCGCAATGTGCGGCGAGCGTCCCTCCCGGTCTGAGATTCGCGTAGGCGTTCGTCTCAACAGCGAGGGGCCGACTAAGTTGCGGCGGACGGGTCCGCCGCTCTCGAGGGGCCAAACGGTACTGCCGACAGCCGTCAGTCGACCAGGAGCCGCTCGTCGCCGATGGCGACGCGGTCACCGGGCCGCAGCTGGCACCTGACAACCCGGGCGTCGTTGACCAGCGTGCCGTTTGTGGAACCGAGATCGTGCAGCACCCAGTTGCCGTCTCGGAAGCGCAGCCGGGCGTGGCGACGCGAGACGGTCAGATCGCCGAGCACGACGTCACAGCCGGGATGTCGGCCCACCAGCAGCTCTTCCTGTCCGCCGGACCAGTCCAGCGCCAACAGCGTGGGCCACCGCGGTTCGCTGTGGAGCAGGCCGTCGAGCCATCGGCGAGACGCGGCCAGCCCCCGCGCCACCGCGGATGAGACCGATCGCCGGGGAGCGCGAATCGTCAGGTCGCCGATCACCCCGGCCGGATCGATCAAGCGGCTCTTGAGCAGCAGGTCGAGACGATGGACCAGCGTGCTCTCGCTGAGCAGCCCATCGCCGTAGGCGGCCTTGAGCATCCGGGCCATGTGGTGACGGGAGACCCCTGGGCTCACCATGACAAGAGTGTCCCGCGCGGAGCGACAGTTGTCCATGGCCGAGCGCGTCCTCACGGCATGGCCCGGCATCCCTCCTCCCAAGCGCCCGAGTCAGAGCGCCCGGCTACGCCGCGGTGCCCAGCCGCACGAGCTCGGTCGGACGCCAGTTCTCCAGCAGCCGGCGCGTGTCGCGTTCGCTGGCGGCGGGTGAGATCAGGTCGCCCTGGCCGCAGTCGCATCCCACCAACCGAGCGCGCTTGAGCTGATCGGGCGCCTCGATCCCCTCGGCGATCACCGACTGACCGAGGCTGTGGGCCAGGACGCACGTCGAGCGGGCGATCGCGTCATCACCGTCAGCATCGGAGAGCAGGGAGACGTACTGGCGGTCGAGCTTGAGCGCGTCGACCGGGAGGTTGTGGAGATCGGCCAGCGAGGTGTAGCCGGTGCCGAAGTCGTCCAGATAAAGGCCCACGCCAGTGGGGCAGATCTCGGAGAACACGGCCTGGCTGGGATCCAGATCCATCAGCGCGCTCTCGGTGATCTCGAGCTTGAGCGCCCTGGCCGGAAGGTCCGCGGACTCGACCGCCGCCCGGACTTGGTCGGCGAGCGCCGGGTCGTCGAGCTGGCGGCGGGTGAGGTTGACGCTGACGCAGACGTCATCCGAGACCAGCCCCTCGCGTCGCCAGCGCGCCAGCGTCTGAAGGGCGTTGCGCATCACGTGCTCTCCGAGCGCGCCGATCACGCCCGCCTCCTCGGCGATCGAGATGAACTCGGTCGGCGCCAGCGGAGGCCGATCCTCAGGCCAGCGAGCGAGCGCTTCGAAACCACAGACCCGTCCCGTCGCCAGCTCGATGATCGGCTGGTAGTGGATCCGCAGCAGCGAATGCTCGAGAACGTGACGGAGGTCTTCCTGACGCTCCAGCCGGTCGACCACCCGGCGCTCCATGGTCTCGTCGAAGACGGCGGTGCGTGCCCGGCCACGGTGCTTGGCGTCGTACATCGCCAGATCGGCGTTGGCGATCAGCTCGGTCGACGCCAGCCCCGGCGTGCTGAGCGCGATGCCGATGCTGGCGCTGACCAGGAGCTGGTTGCCGTCGATGTTGACGGCCTCGTCCAGCGACCGCAGGACACGATCGGCGATCACCTTGGCATCGGCGACGTCCACGATCTGGTTCAGCAGGACCGTGAACTCGTCGCCGCCGAGGCGGGCGACGGTGTCGCCGGGGCGTACCGACCCCTGGATCCGTTCGGCCAGGACGACCAAGAGCTGGTCGCCGACAGCGTGGCTGAAGGTGTCGTTGACCGGCTTGAAGTCGTCCAGGTCGAGGAACAGGACCGCACAGCCGTTCGAAGGATCGCCGGCCGAGCGCTCCAGCACCGCGTCGAGGCGATCCACGAACAAGGTCCGGTTGGGAAGCCCGGTGAGGGTGTCGTGCCGGGCGTCGCGCTCGAGACGGAGTTGCGCGATGCGCCGGTCGGTCATATCCGACAGCGATCCGGCCATCCGGATCGGCCTCCCGTCGGCATCCCGGGTCGCGATGCCGCGGGTCATCACCCAGCGCCAGCTGCCGTCGGCGTGGCGCATCCGGTGCTCACACTCCAAATGCGGCGTATCCCCGTCCAGGTGGGCTGTGATCGCCGCCCGCAGCCGGATCAGATCGTCGGCGTCGACGAGCTCGAACCACGCCGCGGGGGTCTCGTCGCCCGCCGCCTCGGGCTGTCCCAGGATCGAGTGCCAGCGGGGCGAGAGGTAGATCCGGTCGGCGAGCAGGTCCCAGTCCCAGATCCCGTCGCTGGCGGCTCGGACCGCCAGTACGTAGCGCTCGGCCTGCTGGTGGCTGATCGCGTAGCGCAGCGAGCGCTCCAGCCGGTCCGAATCGAGCTCCTGCTTGACCAGGAAGTCGGTCACCCCGAGCGCCGTCGCTTCGAGATCGAGGTCGTAGCTGGCGTGGCCCGTCAGCATGATCACCGGAGCGAACGGCCGCGAGGCGAATCCCTCGCGGACGAGCTCCAAGCCGGTCCGCTCGCCGAGGCGATAGTCGACCAGGTAGACGTCGTGGCGCTGGTCGCGGATCGCGTCCAGGGCTTCGGCATACTCGGCGCTCCACTCGACCTCGTAGCGTGCCCCGCCCTGATTGGCGAGCATGTCGCGCGTGATGATGTAGTCATGCTCGTCATCCTCGACGAGCAGAACTCGCACCGCTTCGCGGCTAATGGTGGTCACGGATGTCACGGCGCGGCAGAGTCGGCCCGCGATGCTCGTTAGTGCAGAACAGCAACATGGTCCCCGGCAGTCTGGTTGTTTACGTTCCTTGATACCCAACAATCAGAAACCCAGATCATTTGTGATAAATACTCGGCGAGCGGCGGCGGCGCTGCTCGCGGCGTTGGCCCTCACAGCCGTCGCCGACTGCGGCTGGGGTGCCGTCGCCCGGGCGGCGGTCTTCCGGGTCTCGGTCACCAAGCAGCGTCAAAGCCGTCCGATCCGGCCTGACTTTCTCGGTCTGGCGCTCGAGTACCGGTCGATACCAGCGCTGACCGGTGCGGACCCAAGCTCGGTCAACCCGGTGCTTGTCCAGTTGATCCGCAACCTGGTGGCGCACGGCCGGCCGGTGCTGCGAATCGGTGGGCAGAGCGGCGACCGGACGTGGTGGCCGGTGGGCGGCATGAGGCGGCCGCCCGGGATCACTTACGACCTCACGCCACGGTGGATGACCTCCGCCCACGCACTGGCCCAGGCCACCAACGCGCGGCTCATCCTCGGCGTCGGGCTCGAGGCCGACCGTACGCGCATCGACGCGGTGGAGGCCAGACAGCTGCTCAAGGGAGTGGGGCGCCGGTACATCGATGCGCTCGAGATCGGCAACGAGCCCGAGCTCTACCCCCTGATTCCCTGGTACCGCATGCTCCGCGGGACCGCGATTCCCTGGTACAGCCACTCCGGGGTGCCGGTGTACTCCCGCCGGCCGACCTACAACTCGGCGGCCTTCGAGCAGGAATTCTCACGGACCCTTCAGGTGCTGCCTCAGGTTCCGATCGCCGGCCCGGACACCGGCATCCTGTCGTGGCTCGGCGGGTCGCGCCGTTTTCTGGGGCCGGCTTCGCGGTTGCGGACCGTCACCTGGCACGCCTACGGCCTCAATCAGTGCGTAATGGAGGCGTCCTCGCCCCTGTACCCGACGGTCCCGAACCTGCTCAGGCCGCAGGCCTCGCGCGCGATCGTCAACGGCATCTCGCCATATGTGGCCCTCGCCCACGGTGCCGGCGCCTCGTTTCGAGTCGACGAGATGAACTCAGTCACCTGCAACGGCAGGCTCGGCGTCAGCAACACCTTCGCCTCGGCGTTGTGGGTCATGGACTCGCTGTTCACGATCGCGTCGCACGGCGTCGACGGAGTCAACATCCATACCTTCCAGAACGCCGCCAACGGCCTGTTCGACTTCGATCGCTCCCACGGACAGTGGCAGGGAACGGTCCATCCCCTCTACTACGGCGTGCTGATGTTCGCCCAGGCCGCGCCACCGGGATCTCGTCTGCTCCAGATCCACGCCGGACGCCAGAATCAAGTTCGGGTCTGGGCGACGATCGGCGCCGATCATCGGGTGCGGGTCCTGCTGATCAACTCCAGCCTGAGGCGCTCGGCCCAGGCGCTGGTCGGAGCGGGAGGCCGGTCGGGGTCGGTGGAGCGCCTTCGCGCCTCCAGCGCCTACGCCACCGGCGGGGTAACGCTCGGCAGTCAGAGCTTCGCACCCCATACCCAGACCGGGCTCCTGGCGCCGCCGCAGGCAACGGTCGTGACCGCGCGGTCCGGCGTCTACTCGGTGGGGTTGCCCGCCGCGAGCGCCGCCTTGCTGACGATCCCGGCCAATTAAGATTTGAGTCAAGCGATCCAACGAGGAGGAAAATGGCCGACGCGCTCTACACGGCACAGGCGACGGTTACCGGAGGCCGGGCCG
Organism: Solirubrobacteraceae bacterium; assembly: GCA_036502145.1. GTDB lineage: Bacteria > Actinomycetota > Thermoleophilia > Solirubrobacterales > Solirubrobacteraceae > Palsa-465. The sequence goes on from DASXZB010000073.1 coordinate 72,784, forward strand.
AGGGTCACGGTGCAACCAGCGACAAGCAGCTCGACGTGCAGCTGCGCTCTCCCAAGGAGATGGGCGGAGACGGGTCGGGCACCAACCCCGAGCAGCTATTCGCGGTCGGCTATGCAGCCTGCTTCGAAGGCGCCCTCGGCGTGGTGGGCCGGCGCGAGCGCGTCGATCTCGGCGACGTGTCGATCGACAGCCGCGTGAGCCTGATCACCACCGAGGACCGCGGGTTCACCATCCGCGTGTCGCTGAACGTGACGTTGCCGGATGTCGACGACCCCGACACCGCAACCCGGCTCGTCGCCGCGGCGCACCAGGTGTGTCCGTACTCCAACGCGACGCGCGGCAACATCGACGTCGAGCTGACGGCCAACGGGCAGCCGGTCGGCTAAATCGCTGCGATCACGAGTCCGGCAGACCGTGGCTCGGGAGTCCGATCCGAAAGCTCGCTACGAGCTCGAGCGATTCGTGGCGGCTCAGGACAATGGCGGCACCTACGATGCGGCGGTGGCCGAGATCCGGGCGGGTCGCAAGGTCAGCCACTGGATGTGGTTCGTCTTTCCGCAGGTGGCCGGGCTGGGCCGCAGCCCGGTGTCGAGGAGATACGCCATCTCCTCGCTGGACGAGGCCAAGGCATATCTGCGCCACCCGGTCCTGGGTCGCCGGCTGATCGAGTGCGCTCAGATCCTGACCCAGCTCGGCGCCCCCACGGCGCAGGACATCTTCGGCTCCGTCGACGCCCAGAAGCTGCAGTCATCGATGACCCTGTTCGCGCTCGCGGCGCCTGATGAGCCGGCCTTCCAGGATGTCCTGGCCAAGTACTTTGGCGGGAAGATGGACAGCGGCACCGAACCACTCCTGAGAGCGAGCCACCATTGAAGAGGGGAGCAGACTGTGGTTACACCGTCCGGTTGGGGATATGCACTGGTTGTGCTGATCGCCGGGGTGGTGGGTGCCGCGGGCGGGGTGCTGGCCGAGCTGTTGCAGACCCGCGGGACCATCACCGGTGCGCTGGAGCTACCGGGTCACGTCGAGGGTCAGCCCAAGCTGCTGGAGCTGGGGCTGCTTTCGAGCGTGGTCCTGGGGGCGGGAGCTGGGATCGCGATCCTCTACTTCCTGCCGCCCACGGTGACGATCAACGGGAATACCAGCTACGACGTGGTCAAGGGCGTGGCACTGGTCCTGCTCGCCGGCTCGTTCGGGCGGACCGTGCTGACCAGTCTGCAGGCCAGGCTGATCGCCAGCCTCAAGGACCAGCAGGCCCGCTCCACGGCCGATGTCGCGGCGACTCAGCTCGAGCGCCAGGCCAAGGGGGCGGAGGCCGACGCCGTGGCCGCGGTCAAGGAGGCGGTGGCGGGGCACGTCGATCCGGACAAGGTCGAGGAGATCGCGCAGAGCGCCGCCGTCGCCGTCGCGGCGCGTGCGCAGGGCCGCGCCGACGACGCCAAGAACGCCGTGGCCGCCGTCGCGCCGTAGCGGCCCTGTCGCTCCTCCTCTTGCGAAGCTCCCGGCCGGGTCGAGAGCGACGTTTCCGGGCGCCCCATCGGAGCAGACTATGGGGATGGCCGATGATCAAATCACCCAGTACGTCGCCGATCACGCTCCCGAGCTCGATCCCGAGCAGGTAAAAGCGTTCATGGCCGAGCACGCCAAGCCCGACGATCAGCCGGGCTCTCACGTGGAGTGGGCGGTGCGGGTGCTGCGCGAGCGCGCGGAGGGGGAGACCGGCGAGGGGCTGTCCGTCGACAGAGTGATGAACGAAATCCGCCGGCACGACGATTAGCGCCCGCGCCAGCGGATGTGGCTCCACGGCGGTACCGTGGTTTCGTGGTTTCCGACACCCGGCCGGATCCCCGTGCTCGGGTACGATCGCGGCGATGGATGTCCTGTCGGTCGCCGATCGGTCCTGGCCGGTGCTTCGCCGGTTGATGGGCTCGCACGCTCACGTCTACCGCTTGACCGGGGGGCTCGTGGGGCACCGATTTCCCGGAGCGCCGCCGATGCTCCTGCTCGATCACGTGGGAGCCAGGAGCGGCGCCGTGCGCACTTCGCCGTTGGTGTACGTCGAGGATGGAGACGACCTCGTGATCGTGGCCTCCAAGGGCGGTCATCCCAAGCATCCGGCCTGGTTTCACAACCTGGTGGCCAACCCCGACACCATCGTCCAGGTCGGCTCCCGCCGTCGCGCGGTCCACGCCCGGGTGGCGACCGCTGACGAGCGCACCCGTCTTTGGCCCATGGCCGTGGACACCTACGGCGGCTATGCCGGCTATCAAGAACGGACCGGGCGCGAGATCCCGCTGGTGATCCTGGAGCCGCGGCGCCCGGCTCAGACCGCGTGAGCGACCAGCCGCGCCGCCACTCGCCGCCCGAGTTCTTCTTCGGAGCGATGTCCCCCTACTCGTGGTTTTCCGCCGAGCGGATCGACTCACTGTTGCCCGATGCGCAGTGGCGTCCCGTCTACGCCGGGGGACTGTTCCGCGCCAACGACCGCAGCTCCTGGGGGCTGGGCGAAGCTCGTCAGCAGGGCATCGCCGAATGCCAGGCGCGCGCTGCCGCGTACGGGCTGGGAACGATCCGCTGGCCCGAGCCCTGGCCCACCAACGACGTCACCGTCGCCCGGGCGATGATCTTCGCTGAGGAGGCCGGCCTGCTCAAGCCGTTCGCCCTCGCGGCGATGCGGCTGGCCTTCCTGGAGGGCGGCGACCTGGGAGAGCTGGGACCTGTGTTGCGGGCCGGAGAGCGGGTGGGCATCGAGGCCTCGAGGCTGGAGGCCGCGGTGGCCGAGCCGGCAGTCAAGGAGGGGCTGCGCGCCGCCCACGAGCACGCCATGTCGCTGGGGGTGTTCGGCGTCCCAACGGTCGTGGTCGCCGGCGAGGTCTTCTGGGGTGACGACCGCCTCGACCAGGCGGCGGCCGCCGCCTGACGCGCCCGCTAGACCGCCGGCGTATCGCGCGCGGTGCTGGTGGCGCCGAACGCCTCCAGCAACGGCTCCAGCTCGTTGGCGCGCGTCGGGTCGTGCAGCGCTCCGGCGGCGTAGCCGCGGGCTGCCGGGCCGCTCTGCAAGGCCAGTGGAGGCGAGTCTGCCTCGATCAGGTCGCACAGCGCTTCGGCGACCTGATCCGGCGGTTGCGGCTCGGGGCCCGTCCCCCCGAGCACCCAGGAGTAGAGCTCGTCGCTCAGTCCGGGCCGCGGATCCTCGGCGCCGTGGAGGCGATCGCCCCACTCGCGGGAAAGCTCGGTTGTGACCGGGCCGGCTTGGAAATTCGTCACCCGGATGTTCCAGGGGGCGACCTCCACGGCCAGCGCCTCGGCCACCGACTCCAGCGCCGCCTTCGAGCCGACGTAGTAGCCGAGCGCCGGCAGGCAGAGTCCGGCATCGAAGATCGTCGAGACATTGATCACGTGCCCGCTGCCGCGCCGGCGCATCAGCGGCAGGATCCTCTGAGTGAGGGCCACGGTCGCGAACAGGTTTGTCTCGAAGACCGCCCGGACCCGATCCAGCCGCACCTGCTCGACGCCACCGATGAGCCCGTAACCGGCGTTGTTGACCAGGACGTCCGGAGGGCCGTCGGCGTCGACCGCGTCGGCGACGGCGGAGCTGACGGTCGCCTCGTCGAGCAGGTCGAGATGGTGGATGGTGAGCCGGGCTTCGACGCCGGCGCGCAGGCCATCGTCATTGGCGTGGTCCCGAACGGTGGCGTGCACCGCGTGGCCTCGGTGGGCCAGAGCGCGCGCGCTGGCATAGCCGATTCCCTGAGGTGACGAACAGCCCGTGATCAGGATGACCCGGCGCGAAGCGGCCACGGCGGCGATCGTACTCGGCAGAGCGGGCTCTAGCCCGTCCCCGGGGTGAAGCGACGCTGCAGCACACGCTGGACCGCGTCGACGACCTGGGGGTCGAACTGGGTTCCCGCACAGTGGCGGAGCTCCTCGAGCGCCTCCGCGGCCCGCCGGGCGGAGCGGTAGGGACGCTCGGTGGTCATCGCGTTGTAGGCGTCGCACACGGACACGATGCGCGACTCGATGGGGATCGATTCGCCGGTCAGCCCGTCGGGGTAACCGTGGCCGTCGAAGCGCTCGTGCGAGGAGCGGACCAGCCGCCCGACCCCGGCCAGCGTCCCCCCGACCTGGCTCAGCATCGACTCTCCCTCGATGGTGTGCCGGCGCATGATCTCCCACTCTCGCTCGTCGAGCTTCCCCGGCTTGTTGATGATTGCGGCGGGCACCCGGATCTTGCCCACGTCGTGCAGCAGCGCGGCGAACTCGACGTCGCGCTGGCGGGTCGGGTCCAGCCGCAGGTCGTTGGTGACCTCGACCGCCAGCTCGACCACCTGGCGCGTGTGCATCCCGGTGTAGTGATCGACGGCGTCGATCACGTCCCCAAGCAGATGGGCCGCCCCGCGGTAGGCGGAGCTGAGCTCCAGAGTGCTCTCGAGTCGCCCGGTGCGCTCGTGGGCGAACACCGACAACAGGCCGATCAGGGGCAGCGTGAGCAGGACCAGCCCGGGTCGCGTCACCGCGGCGGCGGCGATCGCGATGCCGGCGCACGAGAAGCACGCGTCGGTCACATACAGCCACACCATCTGCACCTGCTCGGCTGGTCTGATCCGTTCGGCGAACCAGGTCCGCGCCAGCCCGGTGGAGCAGTCGAACAGGACCTGGGCGGCGAATGCCAGCAGCAGCGCCGCCCAGGCGGTCCAGGCGAAGCTCTGATGTCCGGTCGCCACCAGCACCAGCACCGGGCCCAGCGAGTAGAAGCTGTCGCCGATCCGGGCCGCCACTCGGGTCGAAGTCAGGCGGCCGCGGATCGTCTCCGGCCACAGATCGAGGACCGAGCAGCCGGCCACGACCAACGGCACCAGGGGCGTGGGCAGCATGAACAGCATCGGCACGAACACCAGCTGGGTGGGAGCCGACCAGGCGCTGCCGACCGGGAAGCGGACGCGGGCGGCGACCAGGTAGGCGGCGGCGGTGAGGCCGAGGGCGGCCAACGACAGCGGCTGCGCCCAGGCGCTGAGTGTGGCCACCAGGACCGCCGCCACCAGGAAGACGGTCGCACTGACGATCTCGGTCACCAGGACGCGCCGGGCGTGTCCGCGCTCGGCATACCGACGCTTGGCTGATACGAGGAGGCTCTCGGCCCCCGGGGTTTCGTAGGAGTCGAGCTCGATCAAGACACCCGGTCAGCCTCGATTCCAGGGGTCGATGAACACGTCGTCGATCTGCGGATCGCCGGTCAGCGCGGTGAGCCGGAGCGAGACCTGCGCGCTTCCGCCGCCGAGCACGCTGAACAGGGCCGAGCCGGTCCGCACCACGGGAGAGGGTGCCCAGTCCCCGCCGGCCGCTACGAATCCGACCGGAATCGCGCTGCCGTTGTAGACGACCTGGACCAAAGCCGTGCCCGAGCCCGAGATGAAGAAGCGCATCGTCGGGTAGCCGGCATCGACGCAGGTGGCCGGGGAGGTCGCCGAGCTGCCGGCCGGCAACGACAGCGAGGATTGCCCCAGCGAGCCGGTGGCCGCGAACGGCTCGCTGCCCGCCACGCGCGCCGCGTTGCGGGTCAGCGTCCATCCCGAGCTCTCGAAGTCGCCACCGGAAACCAGCGCATAGGAGGAAGAGTCGCCCCACTGAGCAAACGGCTGGCTGGTTTGGCCGCTGGAGCAGCTCTGCGCGTTGCCGAAATCGGCCTGGGCCGCCACCGGGACGACGGCCCCGGCGGCGAGCAGGGTGGCCGTTGCGAAGAAGGCTGAAAGGGAACGACGAGCTGAGGCGATCATTTGTCCCATTCCTTGGGTAGCGAGTGCGGAGAGTCCGGCGCGGGTCCCAGAACTGGCCGCCGGCTGGCAGTTCGTACATCGGCAGCGGCGCCCGGTAACTCGACCCCTGTCCGGGAATGCACCGCTTAGGCGGCGATTCCGGCGCAGAACTGAAGCTGCTGACCGGGGTCAGGCTGGCGGAGCGAGACCGGGTCAGGCTTCCGGGCGTCGCCGGACGTGCTCGGCCAACCGCTGCACTTGGGCTGCGATCGAGCGGCGGGCCGCGGTGTCGGCGATCTCGCCGCGGCGATCGACATCCTGGCGTGACACCGGGATCCGGGCCGACGCATCGTCGGCGATGTCCGCCCCCGCGTATCGGAGCACCTTGCGCAGCGAGGCATGAGCGTCGGCGGCGCCGGTGGGGGCGGCCGGTCCTGCCGCGTTGATCCAGGCCACCGGCTTGTCGTAGGTGCCGGCGTCGCCGATCGTCCACTCCAGCAGGTTCTTGAGCGCGGCCGGCAGCGCGCCCGCGTACTCCGGGGTGCAGATCAGCAGCGCATCGGAGCCGGCCACGGCTTGGCGCATGGCGGCGACCCGCGGATCGACCGGCTCACCCTCGCGGTCGTCGTCGGGGTTGAACAGCGGCAGCTGGCCGATCCCCTCCAGCAGTTCCGCCTCCACCCCGGCCGGGGCCAGCGAGGCCGCCGTGCGCAGGACGGCGGAGTTGGTCGATCCGCCGCGGGCGCTACCCGAGATGAGCAGGATCTTGACGGTGGCCGAGACCGACACGGACGCTCCGGCTGTGCGCCAGTCAGCCGGCGGCAGGCTTGGCGGGCAGCTTGCGGGCCCGGCGGCTGATCGACTTCCAGGGTTCGCCGTCACTGCGGACTCGATCGGCCGCGTCACGAACACTCCATCGATCCGGCCGCAGGCTGCGGTCTGACAGCTCGTCCCACTCGATCGGCATCGCCACCGGCGCCCCCGGTCTGGCCCGCACCCCGTAGGGCGCCACCGCGTGCTGGGCGTAGTTGATCCGGTTCACGTCCACGTAGATCCGCGCGCCGCGCTCGGCGCGGTGCCATTCGAGCGTCAGACGCTTGGGGTCGGCGGCCACCATCTCTTCGGCCAGCGCCCGCGCGAACTTGTGCACGGTTCCGAACGTAGGTCCGCGCCGGATCGGGGCGACCACGTGGACCCCGCGCGATCCCGTGACCATCGCAAACGGCACCAACCCCGCGGCGCGGAACCGCTCCCCGGCCTCACGCGCGGCGTTGCGGACCTCGTTGAACCCGACGCCCGGTGAGGGGTCGAAGTCGAACGTCAGGCGATCGGGCTGGCGCGGCTCGTCGATACGCGACAGCCATATGTGGGGCGTGACCACGTTCTGGCCCACCAGGTAGACGAGCGTGGCGGCGTCGTTGGCCAGCACCTGGGTGAGCGAGCCGCCGCGCTTGGGCACCTTGGCGGTGGCGATCCAGTCTGGGAAGTGCTTGGGGATCGACTTCATGAAGAAGCCCTTTCCCTCGATCCCCTGCGGAAATGACTGCAGCGCGAGCGGGCGATCCCTGATCAGCGGCAGCATCGCCTCGGCCACGCCCTCGTAATGGCGGGCCAGATCGAGCTTGGTGACCTGGGGGTCGGAGAACAGCGCCTTGCCGGGGTGCGTGAGCTCCACGGTTCGCGCGCCCACGCGCAGTTGCAGCAGCTTCTCGGTGGAGCCGGGTTTCAGATCGGTGGCCATCGGTCGCCTGATCGGCAGATCGCGGGGGACGAGACGATCGCCGTCCACGGTACCGACAAGCGCCCGTGTACCGCGACGCCGGTCGTCGTCGGCTTCGCGGGACCCACTGCGGGCGCCGCGTTACCTGGGCTGACCGCCGCGAAACCCCTGGGTTGACCGCCGTGTTAGCTGGGCTGACCGCCGTGTTAGCTGGGCTGACCGCCGCGTGGCGATGACGCACGCAGTGGAGATCTGTCGCCGACGGACCAGTTGTGGCCGAAGGGGTCGTGGAAGCCACCCTGGCGGTGCGTGCCCCATGGCGTCTGGTGGTCCTTGATCGGCGATCCTGCACTGGCGCCGGCGGCGACCGCACGCTCGACGAAGGTGTCGGGGTCATCGACGAACACCTCGATCCGGGTGCTGGTAACTGCGAGCCGGTCGGGGCTCTCCTCCGCGGGGTTGTCCGGGTTGTTTTCGTGCAGGAAGAACGGCGCCCCCGCGATCTCCAGCCCGGCCACACCTCCCAAGTTCCAGAGCTCGCTCGCGCCGAGTGCGTCCTGGTACCAGGCGACAGCGGCGTCGGCGTCCGACACGATCAGCATCACCGAGATCAGGGGGCGCTGGGCGGTGTTCGCATTCGCTGCTTCGAGCTGGCCGGCGTAAAGCGCGGGGCCCGAGGTGCCGCCCCAGTCCTCGGGCACGACATCCGCGATCGATTGCGAGAAGCTCCAGTGATGGCCGCCGAGATCCTCGGCGGTGTACTGGCGCTCGCCGTAGGAGAAGTCCTTCGGCTCCTGGAGGATCTTCGCGCCGCGGTCGCGGGCGCGCTGGTGATGGGCGTCGGCGTCGTCGACGCGCACCATCACCGACTGGCGGCCGGGTAGCACCTTGGACGTGCGGCCCTCGGTGATCACCACCGTGCCGCCTCCCAACGACAGCTGGGCCCGGTGATCGCCGGCGTGCCAGCGCTCCACGAAGCCGAACTTGTCGCACAGCCAGTCGATCGCCTGGCCCACGTCGTCGTACACGAGCTGTGGGATCACCGTGGACGGGGGCATCGTCCGGTTCGAGATGCCGGCCGGGGGCGGGGCACCGACCGACCCGGGGATCGACGTGGACTGCTGCTCGCGTTCGGTCACGGTCGTCCTCCATATTCCGTCGACCACCGTCTGGAGCTAAATGTTGACACTCCTCACCGATCGATCGATCGAGCGATGCACAACATCCACCGATCGTGTGACCTCGGAGGGGTCTGGGGCTTTGTGCACGGATGTGATGCACAAGTCCACATACCTCGTCCGAGTGCTCGGGTCGCGGGAAGAAATGCACCGACCGGACCCCGCGGAGAGTGACTCATCCAAGCCCGTCGGCCGCCTCGCTTCGTCCCGCTGTCACGGTCTATATGTTATGTTGACCGTGACAACGCGGTCTCAGACCCAGGAGGGCTCGATGTCAACCGATCAACCGATCAAACGCCGGTCCGCCGGCAGCCCGTTGGGTCAGCGGGCGCTGCTGGCGACGCTGTGCCTCGGCTTCTTCATGGTCATCCTCGACACGACGATCGTGAACGTCGCCGTCCCCACGATCCAAGCCGAGCTGCACGGCTCGGTCACCGACCTGCAGTGGGTCGTCAACGGCTACACGCTCGTCCTGGCCGCGCTGCTGCTGAGCGCCGGCTCGCTCTCGGATCGTGTGGGCGGGCGGTTGACGTTCTCTACCGGGCTGGCAACCTTCGCCGCGGGCTCGGCGTTGTGCGCGGCAGCGCCGGCGCTGGGCTGGCTGATCGCCGCACGGCTGCTGCAGGGGCTCGGGGCCTCGCTGTTGCTTCCCGCTGCGCTGGCGTTGATGGCGCACGGCTTTCCCGAGCCGTCCAGGCGGGCACGGGCGATCGGGATCTGGGCCGCTGTGGGCGGAGCGGCAACGGCGGCCGGGCCCGTGCTCGGTGGTCTTCTGATCCACCTGCTGGGCTGGCGCAGCATCTTCGCCGTCAACGTCCCGCTCGGCGCGCTGGGCGTCGTGATGGCACTCGCCAGCCTGCCTGAGACGCCGCGTCAGGCGGGCCGTTTCGACTTCGCCGGGCAACTGCTCGGGATCGGGGCACTGGGGCTGCTCAGCGCTGGGCTGACCGAGGTTGGGGCCCTGGGCTGGGGCTCGCCGCTGATCATGGTTGCCTTGCTGCTGGCGATCATCGCCGGGGCGGGCTTTCTCATCACCGAGCGCCGTGCCGTCGGCCCGATGCTTCCGTTGTCGCTGTTCTCGAGTCCGACGTTCTCGGCTGCGACGGCCTCCGGGCTGCTGTTGAATTTCGGCATCTATGGGCAGGTGTTCGTCCTGTCGCTGTACTTCCAGCACGTCCGGCACCTGTCCGCGCTGCAGACCGGGATCCAGCTGCTGCCGTTCGCCGCGATGACCGTGCTGGGCCCAGTGCTCGTCGGTCGGCTGACCGCTCGCATCGGACCACGGCCGCCGATGGTCGCCGGCCAGGCTCTCGCCGCTGTGGGGAGCGGCCTCCTGGCCGCCAGTGGCCCGAACACGGCCTATTTACAACTTGTCGCAGGCCTCGTCCTCCTCGGCACCGGATTTGCGCTCACGATGCCCTCACTGACCGCGGCCGTCGTGGCCAGCGCAGCACGTCAGCGTGCCGGTATCGCATCCGGCGTCCTCAACGCCTCCCGTCAAGTCGGCGGCGCGCTCGGAGTCGCGTTACTCGGGTCGCTGATCGCCGGCTCGCTCGGAATCACCTCTGGACTGCATCTGGCCCTGGCCATCGTCACCGCCGGATTCATTCTCGGCGCGACACTGTCAGCCGCGTACGTACATTCCGAGCAACGCTCGAGCAGCCCGAATCGGCAGGCTGCCTCAAAGCCACACGCATCGCTCACCACGCTCGAGGAGCACTGATCATGGACGCCACGCGAGAACCCGTCCCCGTCGTGCTCGCGCTCGCGAACGCCGGCCGCCCGACGCGGCCACCCGGCCAGCGCGAGCCCCAGCATGACGGCGGCCTGACAACCCTGGACGCAGCCTCTGCGATCCTGGCCCCGCTCCTACCGGGTCAGCAGCTCGCCACCGCCGACCTGCCCGCGCTCGCCGAGCTCGCGCACGAGGTAAGTGAGATCACCTCTCGGCTGAGCGCTGGCGACCGGCCTCCACGGCTGGAAACGCTCAATCGCATTGCGCGGGATGTAATCGCCCGCAGGGCGCTCGCGGCCGGCCCCGACGGACGCCTCGTGGCCGCGCTGCAGTGGCAATCAGCCCCACCGGCAGCAGAACTCGCCCGCCGCGCAATCGAAGAGCTCGGCCGCCTCAACCCGGCCCGCCTGCGCGTCTGCGCCCGGCCGGAATGCTCGCTGCTGTTCTACGACACCACCCGCTCCAACACACAGCGCTGGCACAGTGACGCGCCGTGCGGCTGGCGCGAACGCCAGCAGCGACGACGCTCGGCCCCCCACCCCAGCTGACTCGACCGGGCCAGCCGCCCGGGGGGAGGCGTGTGGCCTCGACGACAAGCTCGGTTCACACCGGCTCGAGCACGACGACCGGAATGATCCGACCTCCGGCGCGCTGCTCGTAGGTCTCGTAGCCGTTGTAGTTGTCGTTGACGCGCCGCCAGAGCTCGCTGCGCTCGGGTTCCTCGACGATGCGGGGTCGGACGGCGATGCGGCGGCCGCCGACCTCGACCGCGACGTCATCCGGGTGGGCACGGATGTTGTGAAACCACGCGGGGTGATGCTCGGCACCCGCCTTGGAGGCAACGACGATGAAGCCATTGTCGTGCGGCGTGTAGAGCAACGGGCTCGTGCGAGGCTGGCCCGACTTCGCGCCGCGCGTGTGCAGCAACAGGATCAGCTGGCCCATCGCCACCTTGAGACGGCCGTGGGTCCGGGGGATCAGCCAGCGATCGATGACCGGAAACAGATTGATGAACAGCCAGCCGCCGGCGCGGGTTCTGGCCAGGGCCTGCATCGCCTTGTCGGCGCTCGACTTCTGCTGTTGGGTGCGGTACGACGCGATCCGCGCAACGTATCAGCGCACGGGCGGGGTCAGATGCGGGCCAGGTCAATCGCCCGTAGCCGCTCGGCGAGCCGGCCGTGGCGTCGCCCCGTGTCGGGGGTGCGCGCCGCCCGCGCCACCACCTCCTTGAGTCCGACGATCACCGTCGCCACCCGGGCGCGGGTCAGCGCGGTGTAGAGCATCTCGCGGCGCAGGAAGAACGCACCCGCGGCGGGGTGGGCGATGATCACCGCCACCGGGAGCTCGATTCCCTGGCCTCGGTGCACCGAGCACGCGTAGGCCAGTCGCAGCCGGTCAGATTCCTCCGGGGCAAGCCGGAAGACGGCGTCCTCGGCGGCCAGGATCAAGGCGGCGTCGTCGGCCTCGCCAGCGCGGTCGGCGGCCGTGGCGCCCCCGACCTCGTCGAGCAGCCTCAGAAGCGTCCCGTTCATCAGACCCAGCTCGTGCAGGTTGCGGCCGGTCAACATCAGCTTGTCGCCCAGCCGCAGCCTCCCGCCGCGGACCGGCGCGCCGTCGGGATTGAGCGCCTCTCGCAGCGCCCGGTTGAGCGCGTCGATCCCCAGGTCGCCGCGGTACACGGGCGCGAAGACCTGGATGTCGCGTACCGGATCGAGGTTGTAGTGGGCCGGGAGGCGTTCGCTGACCAGCGAGACCACCTCTTCCAGCGCCGCCCTCGCCGAGGGGCGCTCGATCAGGAACAGATCGCGGCGCATCTGCTCACCGGCCGTGAACCGCGGCGTCTCGCCGCGGCGGATCGCGTGCGCCGCCTGGACGATCATGCTGCCGGCGGCCTGGCGGAAGATGTGCGTCAGCCGGGTGGTCGGCACGAGCTCTGAGGCGACGAGCTCCGCGAACGGCTTGCCGGCCCCGACCGGGGCCAGCTGATCGGCGTCGCCGACCAGCACCACGTGGGTCCGTCCGCCGACCGCCCGCAGCAGGGTCACGAGCAGCTCCAGATTCGCCATCGAGGTCTCGTCGACGATCAGCAGATCGCAGCCGAGCGGGTCCTGCTCGTCGTGGGTCGGTCCTTCGCCGGGGATCCATCCCAGGGCGGAGTGCACGGTCCGCGCCCGCAGCCCGCTCGCCTCGGTCATCCGCACCGCGGCTCGGCCGGTCGGGGCCACCAGCATCACCCGGGCCCCCTGCGCCGCCGCCGTCGCCGCGATCGTCTTGATCGAGGCCGTCTTGCCGGTTCCGGGTCCGCCGGTGATGACCGACAGCCGGTGGCTGAGCGCCGCCTCCAGAGCGTGGCGCTGCTCGCCGGTCAGCTGGTCGCCGTCGGCGCGACCATCGGCGCGTTCGGAGGTGCCGGTGCGGTCGCTGGGTTCGCCGTGGACCAGCTCATCGATCCGCTCGGCGAGCTCCGCTTCGAGCTCGGCGGTGGCCGCCCGGTAGATCCACTCCTCTTCGCGCACGATGTCCCCGCGGCCAGCGAGCTCGTCGACGAGGTCCTCGGACACCTCGGTGCCGAGCAGCTCTCGCGCCGCCGCCAGCAGCGTGTCAAGCGGCGTGCAGGCGCTCCCGCTGCGCTCAGATTCCGACAGGACATGCATGATCGCCGCACGCTCGCGCCGCCCCTCGCCCACCGGCACCTGGGAGGCGAGCGCGATCCGGTCGGCGATCAAGAACCCGACCCCGAACACGCTGGTGAGCTCATACGGGTTTGCGCTGACGATCTCGTGCGCGCCGTCTCCGTAGTGGTCGTGGATGCGTCCGGCCAGGTAGGCCAGGCCGTGCGGCGCGAGCAGCAGGTGAAGCCGGCGGGTGACGCGAATCGTCTGCCACGACTCGGCCGCCTCCTCGGCGCGCGCGCGGCGAAGCCCCACCGTCTCAAATGCGGCCAGCGGATCGCGATCGATTGCGTCGAGGACGCTGGGCGCGCCGAAGCGGCCCACGAGCTCGGCGGCCCGCTTGGCGCCGACGTGCTTGACCCGGCGCAGGTATCCGATCAGCAGCTGCGGATCCTCGGGCGGCAGCGGCCGGGCTTCGGTGACCTTGACCTGCCGTCCGTAGCGGCTGTCGTCGACCCAGGTCCCGACGATTCGGGCCCGCTCGCGCTCCTCCAGGTGCACCAGCGGCCCCACCAGGGCGATCGGCGCTCCGTCGGCCCCGGCAGCATCGACCACCGCCCAGCCCGTCGCCTCGTTGGCGTAGCGGACGTAGCGGACCGTCACATCGTCGTCGAAAACATCAGGGTCCATCACGCCGGCCTTGACGTTAGTGGCGGGCGGGGCTCGGCGGGCACGATTGTTGGCGGTTCGTGACAGACCGGCGACCGGCGGCGTCGCCGGAGCTACGGGATCGGCTTGCCCGGCCCGACGATGTAGACCTGCTGTCCGGTGAGGAAGCCGTTCGGATCCCCGTTGTTGGGATTCGACGGGGGAGGCCGGAAGACGTCGATGTGGTGGCCGATGATTGCGCCCCCGGTGTCGTCGGCCTCAAACCAGCCGCCGTTGATGTCCTGGTAGGCGGGGATGAAGATATGGCTGCCAAACGGGATCAGGCTGGGATCGACGGCGACGCTGCGCAGGTAGGAGAGCGGCCGCGAGGGTCCCGGCGCGAACGAGATCCCGGCCGGCGGGGCGACGTACTTGACTCCGATGCCCGAGGACCAGCCGCCTCGGGCCAGAGGGAACGTGAGCATCCCGGAGCTGGTCCGCCAGAACCCTCCGGTGCGCCAGAACGGCGCGTCGGAGCCGACTCCGAACTTGGCGCCGGAGCCGCCCCCGGCGGTCAGCCAGCCGCCCGAGCCGACGTTGTCGATGTGGTACGGCTTGCCGTCGAGGCCGATGCCGTCGCCCTCCATCGAGAGCCCCCGTGCCGAGTACAGCCAATCGATCCGGTGCGGCGACTCCAGCCCGGGCGCGTTCACCGCCCGCCCGACGAACCAGGACTCCAGCGCCGGGTAGTACTCGGTCAGCTCGAAGCCGCCAAGCCACTTGCCATTGCCTCCGACCGCAGGTGGCGCGGGCGCCTTGATCGTGTTCAGCGAGAAGGTCACTGTGACCGTGTGCGACGGGGCGGTGACGGCCGGGATGTTGCCGACCGGCGCCAGCTTGCGGTTGATGCCGGCGCTGGCGGGAGCCAGATACTTGGCCGGATCGGACGCGATCAGCCGCCGCCGGGCCGCCGCGGCGCGACCTCGCCAGGTGATCGCCAGCTGCGCCCTGACGCTGCTCGCTCCAAGCCTGGCCGCTGTGAAGCGGAAGGAGTTCGGGCCTGGCTGCAGCTTCGCCGGGACCGCGAACGACCCGTCGCTACGCGCGTTTACCGCGGTGCGGCCCCCGTCTGGGCCCTGCATGTACACGGTCGCCTCCGGTGGCGTGACGACGCCGCGCAGGGTCGACGCTCCGCTGCTGGTGGCGTAGCTGACCGTCTGGGCGCTGGACAGGCCGACTAGCGGCAGCTCGAGCCGCAGCCTGACGACCGGGGGCGGAGCTGCCGCGGTGGCGGGGTGGTCTGACGGCGATGCCGCCCCGGCGCCGTGCCCGCCGCCGGTTCCGTGCCCGTTGCCGGTTCCGTGCCCGTTGCCGTGCCCGCCCCCGGAGGCCTCAGAGCCGGCGCCACACCCGGCGAGCGCCAGGCCCGCCACGGTCGCCACGGCTGCGATTGCCTGCCTGCGCCTCATCCTCGCCGTCAGCGTACCCGCAGCGACACGCCCTCAGCGGAGCAGGGGTGCTCGACTACGCGCCGCGCTCCGCGCGGCGGACCGCCGCCGCGATCCCTTCGCTGCCGACCAGATTGTGAAACCCGCGCACGAGCGGCCGGACCGCCGCCACCCCGACCCGACCCTGGTTGCCGACGGCCTGCACACGCGCTTCGGAGGCGAGTACCGCACCCCGGGGTGCCTCCTCGACCCAGTTTGCGAAAACAACCCGGGCCGTCCCGCGCTTGGACCAGTCGCGAAACTCCTCTGGAGAGGAAAGCTCGGGGTAGTCGCGACGCAGGGTCCAGATCCGCCCCACCAATCCCGAGACCAGCGAGTGCTCACCCTCGGCCAGCACCGTGAATGGCGGCTCCCTGAACAGGGCGTCGAAGGTGATGCCCCGCTCCAAGCCGGGGATCCGCCAGCGCACCAGCCGGCCGAGCAGGCCGGTGTCGCCGACCGGCACCGAGCTGGCGGCCGACCACAGCCGCTCGGCCGACGCCGTGCTTTCGCGCCGGTGCTTGACCCGCAGGGTCGCGTCCGGAAGCCACTTGTCGAGATCAGGACTCACTCAGGTTCGCTCGGTTTGACGACGCCGCGGCGCATGCATTCCTTTCTACCTCAGTCGCGCGGGTCGGCGATCATCCAGGCGTGATCCGCCACCTTCTGGCCCCCGTCGACCCGGGCGCCGCCGCAGCGCTCGCCCTGCCGCGCACCCTGCCGGCAGCGGTGGGGGGAGTGGCTCTGACGTTCGACGACGGTCCCCATCCGCAGGGCACGGTGGCGGTACTCGACGTCCTCGCGCGCGCGGGCGCGCGCGCGACCTTCTTCGTGATCGGCGAGCAGGTGCAGCGCCGCCCTGCCCTGGCCGCGGAGATCGTGGCGGCCGGGCACGTGGTCGCGCTGCACGGTCATCGCCATCGCCTGCAGACGCGACTAACTGGGGCCCAGGTCCGCGAGGACCTGGCACGCGGAGCTGCGGCGATCTCCGACGCGGTCGGCAGCGGACCCGTCTGGCACCGCCCGCCGTACGGGATCTACAGCCCGGCGGGGCTGCGGGCTGTGCGATCGGCCGGGCTACAGCCGCTGTTGTGGTCTCGTTGGGGCAAGGACTGGCGCAAGTTCACCACCCCGCGCCGGATCGCCGACCGGGCGCTTGGCGGTGTCCTCCCCGGTGACGTGATCCTGCTGCACGATGCCGATTTCTACAGCGCCCGGTACTCCTATCGGCACACCGTCAAGGCCCTCGAGCTGGTGACCAGGCAGCTGAGAGACCGGAAACTCGATACCGTCCTGCCTGTCTGACAGGCTTGCCAGCGCGCACTTCGACTGGCAGGATGAGTCCGCTGGGCGCGGGATTGACGCCGCCGGGACGCAAAGCGTCATCACCGCAACCCAGGGGCTGGCTCCACACAATGACCACCGTTTCAGCTTCCGCCTCCGAACAGAGCGCTCCGGACTTCACGCGGTTTGCGATCGGGTTCGACCACCGCGATCGCGCGCGGCTCCATGCGCTGATCGACGAGGTGCTGGACTCCAACCGTTGGTCGGAGGCCGACATGGTGGCCCGCTTCGAGGCGGCCTGGGAGCGCTGGAACGAGGCTCCCGCGGTGGCCGTCTCCAGCTGGGCCGGCGGCGCGCTGGCCGCGCTGCACTTCGCCGGCGTCCAGGGGGAGACGGTGCTGTGCCCGTCGAACACCTTCATGGCCACGCCGCTGACGGCGATCCGCTCCGGCGCCGAGGTGCAGTTCGTCGACTGCAACCGCGAGGACCTCTGCATGTCGTTCGCCGATTTCGAGGCCAAGGCCGAAAAGCACAAACCGCGGGCGGCGTTCCTGGTCCACATCGGGGGCCACATCGCCTTCGACACCGAGCTGATCGCCGCCTACTGCCGTGAGCAGGGCATCTTCCTGATCGAGGACTGCGCCCATGCCCACGGGGCGAGCTGGAACGACCGCAAGGCCGGGACGTACGGTGATGCCGGGGTGTACTCGCTGTATGCGACCAAGACCATCTCGACAGGGGAGGGCGGCGTGCTGGTCTCGCGCCTCCCAGATGTGGTGGCCCATGCGCGCGACTTCCGCAACTACGGCAAGCCGAACTACGCCGTGGCCGGGCTCAACTTCCGGATGAGCGAGTTCACGGCTGCGCTGGGACTGATCCAGACCGAGCGGCTGCCGGAGATCGTCGAGTGGAAGAACCAGACCGCCCGGGCCGAGCTGGATCCGGTCTACCCCGCCCGCCTGGAGCTGCCTGACGGCATGGTCTCGGGCCTCTACAAGTACATCGTCTTCGACTGGCTCGAGCGCTCGACCGGGCGCGTCTACGACGAGCCGTGCCACCGGATCATGGGCCACGACGTCGATTTGCCGAATTCCGACTGGGTGGCGCGAAACCATTCCTGCGTTCCGCTCTACTACCGGCCGATACCTCAATAGCGGTATGAGAGTTCTCGTCACAGGAGGATCCGGCTTCATCGGCTCGCACGTGGTCGACAAGCTCCGCGCGCGCGGGCACGAACCGGTGATCTACGACCTGCGCCCATCGCCGTGGCACAACGACTCCGAGCACCCGGTGGACACCGTGCTGGGCTCGATCACCGACCGGGAGGCGCTCGAACGCGCGCTCCACAGCTGCGACGCGGTCGCCCACCTTGCCGCAGTGGCCGACGTCAACGATGTCCACGCCGAGCCCGAGGACGCCGAGCGTGTCAACGCCCGCGGCACCGTCGCGGTGCTCGAGGCGGCGCGGCGGGCGGGCGTCAAACGGATCGTTTACGCCTCGACGATCTGGGTCTACTCCGACTGCGAGCCCGAGGAGGTCGACGAGGAGACGCTGCTGCCGCCGCCGAGCCACCTCTACACGAGCACCAAGCTCGCTGGCGAGCTGTACTGCAAGGCCTACCAGGAGCTGTACGGGATCGACTACACGATCCTGCGGTTCGGCATCCCCTACGGACCGCGGGCCCGGGAGGCGGCGGTCATCCCGGCCTTCGTCAACAAGGCGCTCAACGGCGATCCGCTGACCCTGGCCGGCGATGGCAGCCAGTCGCGGAAGTTCGTCTACGTCGAGGACCTCGCCGACGGTGTGGCGCTGGGGGTAGACGACGTCGCGGTCAACCGGATCTACAACCTCGCCAGCGACGAGACGGTCACGATCAGGCAGATCGCAGAGACCATCAAGGACCTGATGGGCGATGTCGAGATCGTCCACACCCCGGCGCGGCCGGGGGATTTCGGCGGCAAGATCGTCTCCAGCGAACGGGCCGAGCGGGAGCTGGGATGGACCGCGGCAACTCCCTTCTCCGAGGGCGTGCGCCGGTACGTGGACTGGCGCCTGGCCCAGGTCAAGGAGCAGGCCCACGTGCAGGAGGCGGCGGTGATCCCGGCCGGCGAGCCGGATGCCGAATCAAAGCCGCGCCAGGTCCTGATCATCTCCGCCGACATCGGCGAGGGTCACGATCTGCCGGCGCGGGCCGTGGCCAGGGAGTTCAGAGACGAGGACCCGGACGCCCAGGTGTCGATCGTCAACGGGCTCCCCGCGATGGGGATGATCCTGACCAAGATCCTGCGTGAGAACTCGGCCTTCATGTTCCAGTGGCTGCCGTGGCTGTTCGACTTCCAGTACATGCTGTTCATGTACTTCGCGCCGACCCGCTGGCTGTCGCGCAAGCTGCTGATGCTGCTCGGCAGTCGCGGCCTGATGCGGCTGATCCGGGCCCACAATCCAGACGTGATCGTCTCGACCTACCCCGGCGTGACCGCCGTGCTGGGCGAGCTGCGAAGACGCGGATCGCTGACCGTGCCCTGCTACTCCTCGGTCACCGACCTCGCCGGGTTGCAGTTCTGGGCTCATCCGGGCATCGACCTGCACTTCGTGACCCATCCCGAGTCGACCGAGGAGGCCGAGCAGATAGCGGGTCCGGGCAGCGTGCGCTGGGCCAAGCCGCCGACCTCGCCGGCATTCCTGGCCGCGCGCTCTCGCGCCGACGCCCGCCGGGCGCTCGGGCTGCCCGCCGAGGGCCGCGTGATCGCGATCTCCGGCGGCGGCTGGGGAGTCGGAGACCTGGCCGGGGCCACCAAGGCCGCACTCGAGTTCGAGGACGCCACGGTGCTCTGCCTGTGCGGGCGCAACGACAAGCTGCGGGCCAAGGTGGCGGCGCGCTTCGCGGGCCACCCGCGACTGAAGATCATGGGCTTCACCGACCGCATGGGCGATGTGCTGGCGGCCGCCGACGTGCTCGTGCATTCGAGCGCCGGGCTGACCGTGCTCGAGGCGATCATTCGAGGCTGTCCGGTGGTCTCCTACGGCTTCGGCTACGGCCACGTCCGCGCTTCCAACGCGGCGCTTGAGCGCTTCAAGCTCGCCCAGGTGGCGCGCAACGCCACCGACCTCGGTCCGGCGATCCAGCACGCCCTCGAGCACCGGCCTGAGCCCGACGGACGCTTCGCGCGCCGCCCCTCGACCGCTTCGCTGATCCTCAGCGACGAGCGCCGGGTCCGTACCCGGTCGGTGTGGCGCCTGCGCACGGTGCGCACCGCGGCCGCGATGGCGGTGACCGTCGCCATTGCCGGCTGGACGCTGACCGCCGGCGCCTCGTACTCGCTGGTCTCGCACTTCGCGCCGATCCGCCCAGTGACCGCGGTCGCCGTGGCCCGGCCGGAGGTCGGAGTGCTCGTCGACGCCCCGGGCGGTCAGATCCCGCAGCTGGCCGACGTGCTCGCCAGTTACGGCATCCACGCTTCGTTTGCCCTGAACCAGGCCTCGTCGCCGGTGGAGACCACCGTGCTCAGCTATGGCGACCAGGCGCTGCCCCGGCTGCCGACCGGAGGGCTGGTCCGCTGGATGGGAGCGCGCGGACAGCTTCGGACGCTGATGGCGTCGATGGGCTATCGCAACCACTTCCTGTACGAATCGAGCGGACCGAGCGTCGGCCAGTGGCTGGTCGCCCACGGAGCCGGTGGTCGGCTGGTCGCCGGGGCGGTGCGGCTGCACGACGGCGACGATTCGGTTGGCCAGCTGCGCCCGGGCGAGGTGGTCGAGGTCTCGGTCTCCAGTCCGACTCAGATGATGCACGTGCTCGGCAAGCTGATCTACGGCCTCGAGATACGCCATCTCTCCGCGGTCCCGGTGGGACGCCTGATGCGCGACGCCGGCACCTCGGTCTGACCGCCCGGAGCTCTCAGCCGGCACCACTGGCGATCGCGGTCGAGGACGTGCGCCGCGCTGCGGCGCGCCTCGACGGTGTGGCGCACCGGACGCCGGTGCTGACCTCCAGGACGCTCGACGCGCTGGTCGGCGCCCGGATTTCGCTCAAGGCCGAGACCTTTCAGCGCTCGGGCGCGTTCAAGTTCCGGGGCGCCTACAACGCCCTTGCTTCGCTGGCTGGGGACGTCCTCGCCCGGGGGGTCTGCGCCGTCTCGTCGGGCAATCACGCCCAGGCGGTCACGCTCGCTGCCGGGTTGCTCGGAGCACGGGCGGTGATCCTGATGCCCGGCGACGCCGCGGCGCTGAAACGAGCGGCGACGGAGAGTTACGGCGCCGAGATCGTCACCTTCGACCGCTACCGCGACGATCGCGAGCAGCTGGCCCGCGAGCTGGCGGCGGAGCGTGGCCTGGCGCTGGTGCACCCGTTCGACGACCCGCACGTGATGGCCGGCCAGGGGACGGTGGCGCTGGAGCTGCTCGAGCAGGCCGGCGAGCTCGACGCCGTGGTGGTGCCGGTGGGCGGCGGAGGGCTGATCTCCGGTTGCGCCACCGCCGTGCACGCGCTGTCGCCCGGGACCCGCGTGATCGGGGTCGAGCCGGAGGCCAGTGACGACGTGGCCCGGTCACTGGCCAGCGGCCGTCGCGAGCGAGTCGAGGTTGGCCGCACGATCGCCGACGGGCAGCAGACCTCGGCGCCGGGCGAGCTGACCTGGCCAATCATCCGCGCGCTCGTCGATGGGGTGGTTACGGTGTCAGACGAGCAGATCGTCGAGGCGATGCGGCTGGCCTTCGAGCGCCTCAAGCTGGTCATCGAGCCCAGCGGAGCGTGCGCGGTGGCGGCGCTGACCTCCGGGACGCTGCCGCTGTCCGGTCAGCGAGTCGGGGTGGTGTTGTCAGGCGGCAACGTCGATGCCAGGACGTTCGCGGCGCTGGTCGGGTGAAGCCGTTTACCAGTGCACGCCGCGGGTGGCCTGGGCGAACGCTCGCTGCTCGGCCTCCGTGCGGCGGTCGGGCTTGGACTCGCCCTCCGGGAACAGCTGATAGGCCCGGTTGACGACCAGGTCCTGGGCGCCCGGGGCGATCGCGTAGGTGAGCTGCCCGATATTGCCCAGCGTCGTGGCGATGCGCTTGGGCCGCTTGCGGATCGCTTCGCCGATCATGTCCGCCGCCTCTTCGGGGGTGAGCGTGGGGAAGCGATCGTAGATCTTGGTCGGCGCGATCATCGGGGTCTTGACCAGCGGCATGTAGACCGTGGTGACGTGGACCCCGTCGCCGATGACCTCCGGGCCGATCGAGCGCGAGAAGGCATCGAGGGCCGCCTTGGAGGCGAGATAGGCGGCGAAGCGGGGAGTGTTGAACTGCACCCCGATCGACGACACGTTGATGATGTGGCCGGCTCCGCGTTCGCGCATCACCGGCAGCAGCACCAGGATCAGCTTCACGGGCGCGAAGTAGTTCAGCTGCATCGTCCGCTGGTAGTCGTGGAAGCGGTCGTAGGAGCGGTTGACCGAGCGGCGGATCGACTTGCCGGCGTTGTTGATCAGGAGCTCGACCCGCTTGTGCTCGGCGAGCACCTCCTTGGCCATCCGGTCGATGTCGTCGGGATCGGTGAGGTCGCACGTGTGGACGTGCGCCGTCCCTCCCGCCCGCTCGACCTCGCCGGCCACTTCGTCGAGCTTCTCCTTGGTGCGCGCCACCAGCAGGACCGTCCCGCCGGCTTCGCCGATCTTCAGCGCTGTTGAGCGTCCGATCCCCGACGAGGCGCCGGTGATCAGAACGTTGCGCCCCTTGACCGCACCCGCCAGCGATGGAGCGAAGACCCCGCCGGCGCCTGGGAGTCGCTTGCCGAACGCGCGCAGCGTCCGGACGCCGCTGGCGGCCACCTCGGTGATGTCGGGAGTCATGGGTTACTGCTCCTGACCGTATTTTGCCGCGGGGAGCACTTACAGATCTCCCAGCACCTGGTTGGCCATGTTCTGCTCCCCGGCCTGATTTGGATGCAGCGGGAAGGCCGGCGAGGTGGGGATGATCCCGTTGACCCACGCCGTCCCGGGCGGCTTGCAGGCATCGTGGCCGATGCTCGAGGTGAAGGTGTCGACGTAGGTGGCGTTGTTCGCCTGGGCGGCCTGCTGTATCACCTGATTGAGCTGTTGCTCGAGTCCGTTGAAGTACTTGATGTCCCCGGAGGAGATCGGAACCAGGGGCCAGCAGTTGGTGCCGTTGGTGGGCAAGCCGTCCGGGTAGCCGACCACCAGCACCTTGGCGGTGGGGGCTCGGCTGTGAATGCCGGCGATCACGTTTGCCACCTTGGGGCCGGTGGCGTTGATCGCCGCGACGTTGGAGTCGGTGCCGCCGGAGTTGTAGTGGTCTTTGCAGCGGGTGCCGAACGGGGAGGTGGCGTCGAGCTTGGCGCACTCCTCGGCGACGCCGATCAGGCCGGCATCGTTGCCGCCGATTCCGACGGTCACCAGGGCGTCGGATGCCTGCAGCGCGTTGAACTGCGGCGGCGCGGTCTGGATACCACCCTCCAGGCTCTGGGACTGCGTCATATCGGCGGTGGTAGCACTGCTGCAGCTCGCGTCGGTGAAGCCCGAAGGATGCACCGAGCGAGTGACATCGGACGGGTAGTTGTGGGTCGAGCGACCGCATAGAATCGGGTTGCCGGTGGGGGTGGGCACCAGCGGTCCGGCGGTGTACGAATCTCCGAGCGAGACGTATGGGCCTGGGGCCGCCGCCGCGGGAGCCGCCGCGACCAGCATGACCAGGGCAGCCATCGCAGCGCTGAAGCGGGCGGCGACACGCACTGGCTGTGGCATTCCCTGTCTCTCCTCTCGTGAAACCGAGGCGAGCATATATCTCCAGCTTCCGGTATGTGACTCCAAAGGGCCTGACGCTCTCTGCGCGACCTCAGCGCATACGGCTCAGCTTGCGGACCAGCAGCTCGACCGATCGCTCGAGATCTGCGAGCGTCGCCTGCTCGACGCTGGTGATCCCCAGCTTGCGGTTCAGCCAGGCGTTGATCTCACGGTGGCTCGTGCCGTCTTTGCGTCTTACTTCGGACACGAGCCGGTGGCGCTCATCCCTGAGCCTGGCCCGCCGCTCGAAAGCTGGAATCGCCGGCGCCGCGGCGTCCTGGTCCGGAGGGGACCGCTCCCAGGCCGCCGGCTGTCTGGCGGGGATCGTCACCGGCGCCGGCCCAGGTGAGCCGAACAGGGTCATCTGAGGGGCCACGTCGGCGCTCAGCGGCACGAACTCCGGTGTCTCATTGAACTCGTACTCGCCGCGCTCAGGTCGCTCACGCTCGTCGATCGGCTCCTCGTCGCCCCCGCGCCGGAGCGCTCGCCGCAGCTCCTGTTCGATGGTGGCGGCCTGGTCACGCAGGATGGGGTCGGCGGGCACGTAGAGCCAGCTCGGCTCCGGTGGGCGACCCGGCAGGGTGCGGACGAATCGCCCCACAATCTGGCGGAAGATCAGGGGGGTCTTGGCCGCGGTGGCGTACACCCCGACGCGCAGGCGTGGGATGTCGACTCCCTCGGAGACCATGTTGACGGCGACGATCCAGGGGTCGGCCGAGTTGGTGAACGCCGCCAGCTTGGCGGCCGCCCGCGGCTCGGCGTGCAGCACCACCAGCGGGACCCGGCCGGTGACCTCCCTCAGCAGCGCCGCGATCCGGCGGGCGTGCTCGGAGTCGGCGGCCACCACCAGGGCGCCGGCGTCACGATGTCCCTGCGAGCGGATCGCTCGCAGCTTGGCGTCGGCTTCGCCGAGGATCCGCTGCAGCCCGTCGGGCAGCTCGGTCGAGATCGCGGTCCGGTAGCGGCGGCTCGCCTCGCGGGTCGAGAGGACTGTCTCGAACGTCGATTCGACCACCTCGTCGCCGCTGCGCCAGGCGAGGGTGCCGTCGTAGGCGATGAAGCAGACCGGCCTGCAGATGCCGTCGGCCACCGCCTCGGCGTAGCTGTAGGAGACGTCAGGCTCGGCCATCCCCTCGATGTCGTAGCTGACGCCGGGGATCGGAGCGGCGTCGGAGCGAAACGGGGTCCCGGACAGCAGCAGCCAGCGTGGGCTGGCCGCGAACGCCTTCGCGAATCCCACGCCCCAGGTCAGCTCCTCGCCGAGATGGTGGGCTTCGTCGGCGATCACCAGCGTTCTCCGCGGCAGAGTCCGACTCCAGCGACCCGGCGCCTTGGCGATCCTGGCGTAGGTCACCGCGACGCCGTGGAAACCGGTCGGTGGCTTGGGCGAATCGCTGTCCGGGACCAGGTCGACTCCGAGCCCGTCGGCGGCGTGCGCCCACTGCCGGGTGAGCGGCGTGGTCGGACATGCGATCACCACCGCGCTGATGGCTCCAGCAGCCAACTGCTCACGCGCGAGCTCCAGCGCCGGTCGGGTCTTGCCAGCTCCCGGTGCGGCCGAGAGCAGGAACGGACCATCGCTCCATTTCGACATTGCGGTCAGGGCTTCGTGTTGCCAGGAACGGAGCGGGGAGCGGTTGCTTTTGGGTCGCGGGGAGCGACTTGTGGGGCCCGCGGTCGGGGGGCGGGTGCAGCGATCGGTGTGGGGTGCGGAGACGGGCACGGGTCGGCCATCGTGAAGGACGCGTCGGACGAAATGGCGTCTTCGCAAGATGGTGCGGGTAAGCACAAATCGGCCTGGAATAGGGGAGATGGGTCCAATTGGCTTGGGCGTGTTGCCGTCCGGACCATGTGCGAACATACGTTCGGATGATCGTCTGTGTCTTGATCCCGCGCTTCGCCCTGACTACCGCGGTCGGCGATCGAGCCGAACTCCTCCAGACGCCGGTCGCGCTGGCGCCACAACCGGGTGGAGCGCAACAGGTGGGCGAGGTCTCACTCGCGGCGGAGGCGTTCGGGCTGCATCCTGGCATGCGGCTGGGGGAGGCGCTCGCTCGCTGCCCGCAGCTGACGCTCGTCCCCCCGGACCCGGCAGGGGTGGCCGACACCTGGGAGCGGCTGCTCGTGCGTCTGGAGTCGATCGGGGCGGCGGTCGAACCCGAGCGCCCCGGACTGGTGTGCTTCGACGCTCAGGGGCTGCTGAGGCTGCACGGAGGGGTCGAGGGTGTACTGGCCAGCGCCCGCCGGGCGCTGCGCTTCCCGGCCCGGTTCGGAGTCGCGCCCTCGCGCTTTGCCGCGGTTGCGGCGGCCACAAGGGCTCGGGTCCGCCGCCCCGAGATCGTGGCTGGTGGGCCCGGGAGCCTGACCGGGGGGTCAGGAAGCCTGGCTGGTGGGTCCGGGAGCCGGGCCGGGGGGTCAGGAAGCCTGGCCGGAGGATCCGGGAGCCGGGCCGGATCGCTCAGACGGGGTGGCTCCGGCGCGGCGGCAAGCGCCAGGGATCGCGATCGGGCACGTGCCTATCTCGCGCCTCTTTCGATCTCTCTTCTGCGTGCGCGGCCGGCTCTCGCGGATTTGCCCGAGGCGCTTGAGCGTTTGGGGGTGAAGACGCTCGGGGAGCTCGCCGAGCAACCGGCAGCGGCGCTGGCCGATCGGTTCGGGAAGGCCGGTCTGCTCGCACACCAGCTGGCCAACGGAGGCGACAGCGCACTCAGCACCCGCCCGGCGCGGGAATTCGTACGTGAGACGCTCGAGCTTCCCGAGGCGGCTTCCGGGCTCCAGCTCGAGCGGGGCCTCGGTCTGCTGATCGACCGCCTGCTCGCCCGTCGTGAGCGGCGCGGGAGGACGCTTCGGGCCGTCGTGATCTCGGCCGTGCTGGTGGAGCAGGGAGGGACATGGCGCGAGCAGGTCGTGTTCCGAGAGGCGCTTGCCGATCCGGTCCGGATGCGGCTGGCGCTGTCGCCGCGGCTGGCGATGATGCCCGCACCGGCGGAGGCGCTCAGGCTGGCGGTGGAGCGCTTCGGTCCGCTGGCCAGCGACCAGCGGGCGCTGCTCGACGACCCCGCGGCGGCGCGAGCCGGCCGGCTGCGTGAGGCGATCCGCCAAGCGCGCGCGGCTGCCGGTCCTGACGCGGCATTGCGCATCCTCGAGGTCGATCCCGACTCGCGCTTTCCGGAGCGGCGCGCGGTCCTGGCTCCGTTCGAGGGGTAGGGCTATGTGTGGGCGATGCAGTTCGCCACCCCGGTCCCCGATGGGGAATCTCCGATGAGCGGCCCGCGACGGCTCTCGGTCCCTCGACGCGTCGCGGTCGGCGCCGCCGAGGACGGACGTCCTCTGGTGGTCGACGACCGGACCGTCGACGCGATCCGGGAGTCGTGGCTGATCGAGGACCGGTGGTGGACCGAGAAGCCATTGCGTCGGCGCTACTGGGAGGTGGTCACGGAGTGCGGCCGCGACGAGGTGGTGTTTAACGATCTGCGGAGCGGGAGGTGGTGGCGCCAGCGCTGAGCGAAGGATGCCTAGACTCAAAAACCGATGAGTGAGCGTCACGCCCACATCGATCCCGGCCCGGTCGCGGTCGGGACCTGGAGCGGCGGCCGGTTCATGCACTTCGGCGTGCCGATCGACGACGAGCGCTTCCTGGCGCTGATCACGCCGGATGACACGATCCGCACGGTGATCACGGCGGACGTGTACGGCGCCGGCGAAGCCGACGCGATGCTCGGCCGTGCCCTGGCGGGCCACCCGCGTGACCGGGCGTGCGTCGTCGGCGCGGTCGGCCACGACTTCTACAAGGGCGAGCGCCAGGGTCCCAAGGGCTTTCCCCGCTTCACCGACCCGGCGCTGCGCGGCGAGAGCGAGTACGGCGACTACCTGCGGATGGCCACCGAGCGCAGCCTCGAGCGCTGCGGGATCGACGGCTTCGATCTGCTGCTGCTGCACAATCCTGACCGCACCGGCTACACCAGCGAAGCGGTCTGGAACGGGATGGCGGCGCTGCGCGACGCCGGACTGACGCGCATGATCGGCGTCGCGCCGGGTCCCGCCAACGGCTTCACGCTGGACGTCATCGACTGCATGGAGCGCTTCGGCTCGCTGCTCGACTGGGCAATGATCATCCTCAACCCGCTCGAACCGTGGCCTGGGGAGCTGGTGCTCGACGCCGCCGGCGCCGCCGACGTCAAGCTGATCACGCGCGTGGTCGACTACGGCGGCCTGCTGTTCGACGACCTCCGCCCCGGTCAGGAGCTGGCCCGTGGCGACCATCGCGGCTTTCGTCCCGCGGGCTGGATCGAGGCCGGTCGCGACCGCCTCGAAGCGATGCGACCGATCGCCGAACGCACCGGGCTGACCACGATTCAGCTCGCCTGCCAGTGGAACCTCGCCCACGAGCAGGTCCACTGCGTCGCTCCCACGCTGATCCAGGAGAACGGCCCGGCGGCCCGGCCGATCGAGGACAAGCGCGCCGAGCTGGCAGCGCTTGACGGGGAAATCCGGCTCACCCCCGACGATGTCGAGGCCATCCGCAGGCTCGGCGACAACACCGGATGCATGGCTCTGAAGGGGGCCAGCCCCGAGCACGCCGGCGACGAGCTGCCTGACCGCTGGGGGCTCGACGACCGCCTCCAGCAGGTGGCGCGCCGCTGGGAGATCGAGCCCGACCGCGACCTCGCCAAGCGGGTGCCGGCATGACCTCCCACGCGAAGCGACTGCCGGCATGACGCCCGGCGGCGACCTCCCGCTGACCGGCGGCTGCGGATGCGGCGCGGTGCGCTTCGAGATCGACGCCCCGCTGCAATCGGCCTCCTACTGCCACTGCACCCGCTGCCAGCGCCGGACCGGCACCGCCGCCTCGGCCAACGCTCGCATCGAGCCCGGGTCCCTACGGGTCGTACAGGGCGAGGATCGCCTGCGGGCCTGGAAGCCTGAGGGCGGCGCCGAGAAGTGGTTCTGCGGCGACTGCGGATCGGCGCTCTACAGTCGGACCCCCGGCGAGGTGGAGAGGATCGGCGTCCGGCTCGGCGCGCTGGACACGGTCCCGGAAGTCAAGCCGAGCCTGCACCAGTTCGTCGCCTACGCCGCCGGCTGGGAAGAGATTCCCGACGACGGCCTGCCCCGCTATCCCGAACGCGCCCCGCGCCGCTAGCGCGCCACGGACGGTCGGCGGCGCCCGGCGGCCCTACTGCACCTGTTCGGGCTGGTCGGGCTGATCGAGCTCGGCCTTGACCCACTCACACCCAACCGAGAGGTCCTCGACCCCCATCGCTGCAGCGACGTTGAGCCACATCCCATAGCGGAAGAACTCGTCGATCCGCTCGCTGTCGGCGTCGGATAGCTCCTCTACGTGGGCCATGAGCCGCGCGTAGCAGCCACGCACCCGGTCGCGGATCAGATCGTCGTCGCAGGCCGCGTAGGCCTGCAGCTGGAGCATCAGGTAGTCGCGGTTCGATTCCAGCAGCTCGGCGTAGGCGTTGCCCATCGCGGTCAGCACGTCAGCGTCGGGGAGCGCGATCGCCGGATCGAACTCGGCCGCGCCGCGGGTGAAACACTCGGCCAGGCGCTCGAAGCCGCGCTCCACCGCCGCCACGAACAGCTCGCGCTTGCTGCCAAAGAGGCTGAATACGTAGGGCTGGGCGACTCCGACCCGCCGGGCGATCCGGTCCACCGGGGTGCCGTGCAGCCCACCCTGGGCGAACTCGTGCACCGCGGCCTCGACCAGCGCATCCCGGCGCTCCGAGGCCGGGACGCGCTGACGCGAGGTCTTGGTATCGCTTTTCGATGCGGTCGCCATCAGCTGACCTGGGTCATCGATCCTAGGCCGAAGCGGGGACGAGTTCCAGCTCGTCCGCTCCAGCCCGCCCGCCTGACCGCCCCTGCTCGGCGGCCTCGACCGCCGCCTGCTCGCGAGCCGTCGCCCGGGTGCTGAACGGCAGCAGGAGCGGGATCAGGGCACCGACGCCGAGCACCGCGGTGCCCACCCACATCGCCGGCACGAGACCGTCGATGAAGGCCTGCGGCGAGCCATAGCCACCGTGGCTGGTGAACACGGTCGCCAGGACCGAGACACCGAGGACGCCGCCGAGCTCGCGGACCGCGTTCGTGGCCCCGGAGGCCTGGCCGGCCTGGTCGGTGCGCACTGACGCCAGAACCGCGTTGGCGGCCGGAGCGAACACCAGCGCCATGCCCGAGCCGGCCAGCACGAATGGCCCGATCATGCTCGCGTAGCTCTGATCGACGCTGGCCAGCGCGGCCAGCCACCCCAGCGCAATCGCCTGCAGCCCGAGCCCGGCGGCCATGAACAGCCGGCTGCCGTAACGCTCGGAGAAGAAGCCCGCGAGCGGCGAGACGATCATCGTCGCGCCGGTCCAGACCAGGAGCTTGACCCCGGCCTGCAGGGGAGAGTTTCCGAGCACGTTCTGCAGGAACTGGCTGAGGAAGAAGATCGAGCCGAACATCCCGAAGTACATCGCCAGCGAGAC
Organism: Solirubrobacteraceae bacterium; assembly: GCA_036502145.1. GTDB lineage: Bacteria > Actinomycetota > Thermoleophilia > Solirubrobacterales > Solirubrobacteraceae > Palsa-465. Next base: position 102,456 of record DASXZB010000073.1, read on the forward strand.
CGCGTTGGTGACCGCGAAGCCGCGACGGGCAAAGAACTGCATCGGCAGCATCGGCGACTCGATCCGCTGCTCGTGCCTGATGAAGGCCGCCGTGAGCAGCACGCCGGCCGCGAGCGACGCCAGCACCTGGGTATTGCCCCACCCGAGCGACTGACTGCGGATCAACCCGAAGACGATCCCGAACAGCCCGGTCGAGCCCAGCGCCAGTCCGCGCAGGTCGAGCCGCAGCGACGGCCCGTGGCTCTCAGCCAGTCTCAGCGCAGCCAGCGGCACCAGCGCGATCCCGATCGGCACGTTGATCCAGAAGATCCACTGCCACGACGCGGCTTGGACCACCGCTCCGCCGACCAGCGGCCCCAGGGCCACCGCGACCCCGCTGATCCCAGACCAGACGCCGATTGCCATTCCGCGCCGGGCGGGCGGGAAGGCGTCCGCCAGAAGGGTCAGCGTCAGCGGCGTGGCGATCGCGGCCCCGACGCCCTGGATCGCCCTGGCGGCGATCAGCAGGTCGATCGACGGCGCCAGCGCGGCGGCCGCCGAAGACACTGTGAACAAGGCGATCCCGGCCATGAACATCCGCTTGCGCCCGTAGCGATCACCGAGCGCCGCGCCGGTCAGCAACAGCACCGCATAGGAGAGGACGTACGCATTCACGGTCCATTCGAGCGCCTGGATCGAGGCTCCCAGGTCGCGATGGATGCTCGGCAGCGCCACGCTCACGACGAGGTTGTCGAGCACAACCATGAACAGGCCCAGCGAGACGATCGCCAGGGTCCAGCCTCTGCGGCGCGAATCGGTCAACGGGGTCATGACTTCCTCTCAAGTTCTTAGTGACTACTAACTAAGCGAGTAGATTAGCAGCCACTAATAACTTGTCAAGCGAGATGTGTGAACGATCGTCAGGACGGGCGATCGAGTCTGGCCTCGGGCCGCGCCGGCTCGAACAGTTCGATCGGATTGCCGGACGGGTCCTCGACCAGAATCTGCTTGCCGCCGACGCCTTCGACGATCTCGTTGCGAAAGCGGGCGCCGCTGTCTCGCAGCTGACCGACCTTGGCCTCCAGATCCTCGACCTCGAGCTGGAAGCGGTTCCAGCCGCCCGGGGCCGGCGAGGTCCCATCGGGCATCGAGGCACCGCCGCCGGGACCACCGCCCGGGGCGCTCAGCACCAGTCTCAGATCCCCGCGCGAGAGCATTGCGAAGGTCGGCGCGGGGTGCATGTCCTCGTGAAAACCAAGCTGCTGGCAATAGAAATCGATTGCGGCGTCGACGTCGTCGACGATGTAACGGACGCTGACGGTGGCCATCTCACTCCTCGACAGTCGTGGTGAAGTTCGAAACGTATGCGTTTCGCAGCGATACGTCAACGTTGCATAGATATCCTGACCCGATGCCCGAGCGAGGTGAGCGGATAGACCCCCGGATCGAGCGCTCGCGCGCGGTGATCCTCGAGGCTGCCGTGCAGGAGCTGGCCGAGCTCGGCTACGGCGGCGTCACAGTCGAGTCAGTGGCGGCTCGCGCCGGCGTGGGTAAGTCGACGATCTACAGGCACTGGCCGGACAAGCTCGACCTGATCGCGGACGCCTTCGAGACCTTTCACGAGCAGATGGTTCCCGACCTGGGAGATCGCTCGGCCCGCGAGTGCATCGAGCTGCTGCTCGGTCACGTCGCCGAAGTGGTCGTGGACTCGACGTTTTCGCGCTGCATCCCGGCGATGATCGAGGGCGCCGAGCGCGATCGCCGGGTGCGCGAGTTTCACCATCGCTACTCGACACAGCGGCGCCAGGTCCTGATCGAGTTGGTCTCTCAGGGGATCGCGGAGGGGGACTTCCGCGCGGATCTCGACCCGGAGCTCGCCACCGCGGCGCTGTTGGGGACGCTCTTCTACCGGCGGCTGATGACGGGTGAGCCATTCGATCCCGGCCAGGCCGCCGAATTGGTGGCGACGGTCCTGGGGCCGCGGTAGAGAGTCCGTCCTCCCCGGATGCGAACATACGTTCGTCATGTACGTGGAGCTCCACTGCCACTCGGCGTTCTCGTTTCTCGATGGCGCCTCGCTGCCGGATGAGCTGGTCCCGGCGGCGCTCGAGCTGGGCTACGCAGCACTCGCGCTGACCGATCACAACTCGGTCTCGGGCTCGATGGAGTTCGCCGTCTCGGCCCGGGCGCTGGGCCTGCGGCCAATTCACGGCGCCGAGATCGATCTCGACGACGGCCGTCATCTGACGCTGCTGGTCCAGGACGCCCGGGGCTGGTCGAACCTGTGCCGGATCTTGACTCGCGCGCACGCGCACACGCGAGACGGGAGGGAGGGCGCGCCGCCGGCCGATCCGTTGACTGCGCTGGAGACGGTGCTCGACCACGCGGAGGGGCTGGTGTGCCTGAGCGGCTGCGCGCTCCGTGGCGTGCACGACGAGCCGACGCTGCGTCGGTTGCTGGACGCATTCGACGCCGATCGGCTGCGGATCGAGCTCCAGCGGCCGATGTACCGTGACGACCGGGCCCGTAACCGGCGCTTGTCGGAGCTGGCGCGGCGGATCGGGGTGCCCTGCGTGGCGACCGGCAACGTCCATGCCCATACACGTGCGCGGGCGCCGTTGCAGGATGCGTTCGTGGCGGTGCGGCTGCACACCACGCTCGATGCCTCCGAGCCGCAGCGGCGCGGGAACTTCAGCCACGTGCTCGCGCCCCCGGAGGAGATGGCCGAGCGCTTCGCCGAGTACCCGGAGGCGATCGCCGAGACCGTCCGGATCGCGGACCGCCTGCAGTTCGATCTCGGCAGCGACCTCGGATACCGGTATCCGGGGGCCGAGGACGACGACGGGATGCGCAAGCTGTCGGAGCTGTGCGACACGCGGATGCTCGAGCGCTACAGGGATGCCCCAGCCTCCGTCCGCGAGCGCGCGGGGGTGCGATTAGAAGAGGAGATGCGGATCATTGGGTCACTGGCGCTGCCGGGCTTCTTCCTTCTGCACCACGACATGCTCGAGCTCGCCCGCGAGGTTGCGGTCGAGGTGCGCGGGCCAGACAGCGCTCGAGCGCTGCTGCCGCCGGGGCGGGGCCGTGGCTCGAGCGTCTCCTCGATCGTCTGTTACCTGACCGGTCTCTCACACGTCGATCCGATTGCCAACGAGCTGTTGATCGGGCGCTTTTTGAACGACGAGCTGACATCGCTGCCCGACATCGACCTCGACTTTCCCCGTGACATCCGCGAGAAGCTGATTCCTCGCGTGCACGAGCGCTACGGCCACGACCGCTCGGCGCTCGTGGCAGCCTTTCCCACCTACCGCGCGCGCGGTGCCATCCGTGAGCTCGGCAAGGCGCTCGGACTCCCGCCGGGGGAGATCGAACGCGTGGCGCGCGGAAGCGAGGGGTGGGACGCGCGCGAGGTGGGCAAGGACATCGAGAGCACAGGGCGCCGAGGACCGACTGGGCGCTGGGCATGGCTGGCCCGGCTGGCCGCCGAGGCTCACGGCCTGCCGCGCCACTTATCGCAGCACTCGGGCGGGATGATCATCGCCACTCGGCCGCTGATCGACTGCTGTCCGATCGTGCCGGCGGCGATGGAGGGCCGCCAGATCGTGCAGTGGGACAAGGACTCCTGCTCGGACGCGGGCTTTTTGAAGATCGACCTGCTCGGGCTGGGGATGCTGTCGGCGGTGGAGCGGACGGTCGAGCTGGTCGCGCGGACCCGTGGCAAGCGCATCGACTTGTCGCGGATCCCCTACGACGATCCCGCCACCTACGAGTGCATCCAGAATGCCGACACCACCGGCGTGTTCCAGATCGAGAGTCGCGCTCAGATGGCGTCGCTGCGTCGCACCCGGCCCGCGAACCTCAAGGATCTCACTGTCCAGGTGGCGATCGTCCGTCCCGGTCCGATCCAGGGCGGAGCGGTCAATCCCTACATCGAGCGCCGCCAGCGTCTGCGGGTCGATCCCGACTACGAGGTTCCCTACGACCACCCGGCGCTGAAGTCGGTGCTCGAGGAGACGCTCGGCACGATCATCTTCCAGGATCAGGTGCTGGAGGTGGCAATCGCCTTCGCCGGCTTTAGCCCCGGCGAGGCCGAGGGGCTGCGGCGGGCGATGAGCCGCAAGCGCTCCGACGCCGCGATCCAGGCCTACCACGAGCGCTTCGTGGCCGGCGCCCAGCGCAAGCACGGGGTCGACCGGGAAACCGGAGAGCGGGTGTTCGCGATGGTCAAGGGGTTCTCCGGCTTCGGATTCCCCAAGGCCCACGGCGCGGCGTTCGGCCTGCTCGCCTACCAGTCGACGTGGCTGCGCGTCCACTACACGCCGGAGCTGCTCTGCTCGCTGCTCAACGAGCAGCCGATGGGCTTCTACCCGCCAGACGCGCTGGTCCACGAGGCGCAGCGTGGGGGGCTCGAGGTGCTGGCGCCGGACGTCAACGAGAGCGGGGTGGAGTGCGACGTCGCGGCCGTGGAGGACGCAGCCGGGTCGGCGAATGGGGTGCCCGCCGACGGTGCGGCTGATCGGTCAGCGAGGGCCGGGCCGCCCCAGCGGGTGCGGATCGGCCTCGGCTATGTCCGCGGGGTGCGCTCCGACGAGGTTTCCGCGCTCGTCGACGCCCGCGAGCGCGGCGGTCGCTTCAAGAGCCTGTCGGACCTCGCTTCGCGAGCCGGCTCGGGAGGGTCCTCGCTCGAGCTGCTGGCTTGGTCGGGAGCGTGCGATTCGCTGGCCTTCGCACCCGGGGAGCGCACCGGCCGGTCGCAGGGGGAGCACTCCGGCCGGTCGCAGGGGGAGCGCTCCGGCCGGTCGCAGGCGGAGCACTCCGGCCGGTCGCGGGCGGGCTCCGCCCGCCGGATCGCGCTCTGGCAGCTGGGGGTGGTGACGCCTGGCCGCCGCGTGCCGGGCGGCACCCAGCTGGCGCTCCCGCTCGATCTGCCGGCTCCGCCCGCGCTGCGTGAGCTCTCGGCCTGGGAGGCGATGCTGGCCGACTACGGCACCACCGGCCTCACGGTCTCAACGCACCCTCTGGCGCTGCTGCGTCAAAGCCGGCGGCTGCCTGGGGACGCGGTCTCCAGCCGCGACATCGAGACGCTCGGGCACGGGATGCGGGTCCGGATGGGTGGCCTGGTGGTAGCGCGCCAGCGCCCGGGCACTGCCAGCGGGGTGGTGTTCATCCTGCTCGAGGACGAGTACGGGACGATCAACCTGATCGTCCCCCCGCCGGTCTACGAGCGCCACCGCCTGACGGTCAGGACCGAGCCGCTGATGCTGATCGAGGGCAAGCTCGAGCGCTTCGCCGCTGCCGGCGGCGCGATCAACGTGCTGGTCGACAAGGTCGGCTCGGTCGAGGCGCCCGACCAGCTGCTGGCCGACGTCAAGGACTTCTCGATGCTCGACGAACAGGTCAGGCGCGGGCTGGCCGAGCAGAAGGCGGCTGCTGCTGCCGCCGGGTCCGAGGGCGAGGACTTCCGGGCGGCGGCGGCGGCCGGAGGGTCCGAGGCCGAGGACTTCCGCGCCGTGGCTCCGCCGGTGATGAGCTTTGCCTCGGGGAGGCGACGTTGAAAGCCCATCCCGGCGGCTTGCGCGATAAGGTGCCGCTCGCGTGCTTGCGGTCGCCGGCTTCATCGCCTTCTGGGTTGTCCTCGCATTCGGGCTGTTCTTCGTCGCTGCCCGGGGCGGCCTGGGTGGGGCTCGAGCGACGCTCCAGCGGCAGTCGCGGGGCGCCAACCGATTCGCCCTGGTCTCGTTCACCTTCATCACGATCGTGTTTGGGATCGCCTTGCCACTGGCGCTGCTGGTCGGGGACAACAACAACGCAAGTGGCCAGGTCGGCGGGATCAAGCTCACCTCCGCCGAGCGGTCCGGACGCCAGCTGTTCGGCGAGCACTGCGCCGTCTGCCACACCCTGGCCGCGGCCAACGCGAACGGGAAGGTGGGCCCGAACCTCGACACGCTCAAGCCCCCGGCGTCGCTGGTCCTGCACACGATCAACAATGGCTGCCTGCCGAATGCTCCCTCGGGTTCGGCCACCACCTGCCTCGGCCAGGGCGTGATGCCCGCCGACGTGGTACAGGGCGAGCAGGCCCAGGACGTGGCGAACTTCGTCGCGCGCGTCGCCGGCAAGGAATAACCGACTTAGCGCAAATTCCGGGAACGTGCGGTCTCGCACGAACCTTCCGTCCTCGGGCGTTGTTACGATCGCCGCGCCGCAATGCGGAGTGCCCTCCTGCACGACGATGCTTGGCCCGAGCCCGGCGGATCTGCCACCGATTCCGCCGCAGGCGAGCGCCGGTCGCGGTCAGGGGCCGCGGGTGGGCCCAGGCCGTCGCCGCCGTCGGGAAGCAGGCCGCCATCGGCAAGCCGGCCGCCGTCGGGGAGCCGGCCGCCGTCGGGAGGAAGCCCGCCACCGCCATCGGGAAGCCGGCCGCCAGGGGGAAGGCCGCCACCGCCAGCGGCAAGCCCGCCGCCGTCGGTGGACGGCGTCCCCGGCCGCTACACGGTCACGATCACCGGTCACGGCGTCGAGGGCTACCAATCCCGCAACGGCACCCGTCCGTCGGCCGCCGCGCGCCACACGCAGCTCAAGCGCTACGAGCGTCCCGGCTTCCGTCCTGACCGGGTCGCCATGTGGGCGGTGCTCCTGGGCGTGATGCTGATGCTCGGCGCCGCCGCCAGCTCGCATGCCGCGGTGCTCGTCGCCCATCACGCGGCGACGCTTGCGGGCGCCGGCTCGCGCTGAGTCGCCGCCCCGCGCTGACTGATTCCACCGCGCTGAGCCACGATCCCGGACGCCGGCAGCAGGTGTCTTAGACCGAAGGACGCGGACACCGATCAACCGCGGAATGATCGCGGCGCTCGCGGCGTCGTAACTGGCAGGAGATACTCGCAATGCCCCCGTGCGCCGGGGTCATTAGCCATTTCTGGACGGCCGGTGATCTCCTCTTTATTCCCCAACGTATAAGGAGATATGGGTCCAATTCGCCCTTGTGCGAAAGCCGCACTAGAGATAGACTTATGAACCGTAAGTAAATGGCGAAAATAAAGGGCAGGGTTGACCAACTTTGCCAAGTCTGAGAGAGCCCCTGGTGGTCACATGAAGACACCGATGAGCAGGTTCCAAATCCACGACGACCTCACGGCGCCCGAGGGATCGGTAGCCGTGCTGCGCGGCGCCCTCGCCTCGGGCGGTCAGCTTCCGAACTTCCTCGGGGTGCTCGCCGGGTCGCCGGCTGCGCTGCGGGCCTACGCCCGGTTCCGCTCGGAGCTGCGCCACGGCAAGCTGACGCTGCCCACGCTGGAACGGATCGCGCTGGCGGTCGCCGAGCACTATCACTCCGAGCCCGGGATCGCGATGCACTCCCGCGCCGCCCGGGGGGCCGGACTGGCGCTCGACGAGGTGGCGCTGGCGCGCCAGTTCAGCTCCCGGGACGAGCGCGAGGCGGCCCTGCTCCGCTACCTGCAGGCTCTCCTGGAAGATGGCGGCCGGCCCCCGATGCACCTCCACGAGGAGGCGCGCGAGGCGGGTTGGGACGACGAGCAGATCCTCGAGGCGATCGCGGCGGTGACGCTGGAGGGCTTTGCGGCGATGGTCAACGTGGCCGGTGAGGTGCCCGTCGACGGCTCCTCGGAGGCTTCGAGAGCGCTGGAAGCCGCCTAGCCCCGTAAGCTCTCAACCACCTCATGGCCGCTGAACAGCAGACCGCCACGGGTGAGACGTCGCCGAGCAGTCCCTGCTGCCCCCTCTACCACGAGGCCGTCGAGTTGGTCGGCCGGCGGTGGACGGGGGCCATCCTGCGGGTGCTGATGGACGGACCGCTGCGGTTCTCCGAGATCGCGCAGGCGATCCCGGAGCTGTCGGACCGACTGCTCTCCGAGCGAATGAAGGAGCTCGAATCGCGCGGGATCGTGGAGCGGACGGTGATCGCCGGTCCGCCGCTGCGGGTCCGCTACGAGCTCTCGAGGATGGGCCACGAGCTGGAGCCGGCGCTGGCCGAGATCCAGAGCTGGGCGCGGCGCTGGCTGGGCGGGCGCTCGGCCGCCAAGCTCTGAGGCCGCCGCACCGCCCGGCGTCGGCACCGCCGGGCGCTCGGCCGCCAAGCTCTGACGCCGCCGCACCGGCCGGCGCCGGCATCGCCGGGCGCTCGGCAACCAAGCTCTGAGGCCGGCGCGCTATCCGGGGCGGGCGCTCCGGCGCCAGCCGCCCCATGACGCCAATCGGACAGACGGTCTTCGGTCGCCAGTAAGGTTCCGCGCCCATGACCATGACCGACTCGCCCAGAACCGCCCAGGAGATCATCGACCACGTCGCCGAGCACGACATCCGGTTCATCCGGCTGTGGTTCACCGACATCCTCGGCCAGCTCAAGGCGTTCTCGATCAACGTCACCGAGCTGCCCGACGCCTTCGAAGGCGGGATGGGGTTCGACGGGTCCTCGATCACCGGCTTCAACGCGATCGAAGAGTCCGACATGATCGCGATGCCCGATCCCACCACCTTCACGGTGCTTCCCTGGCGCCCCGACGAGGCCGGCGTGGCGCGGATGTTCTGCGACATCCAGACGCCCGAGCAGACCCCGTACGAGGGCGACCCCCGCCACGTGCTGCGCCGCGCCGTGGCCCGGGCCGAGCGGATGGGCTTTGACCACTTCTACGTGGGGCCCGAGCTGGAGTACTTCTACTTCCGCGACGCCAAGTCCACCGAGGTCCTCGACGAGGGCGGCTACTTCGACCTGACCACGCTGGACGCGGGCTCGGACCTGCGCCGCGAGACGGTGCTGGCGCTCGAGCAGCTGGGGATCCACACCGAGTACACCCACCACGAGGTGGGCCCCAGCCAGCACGAGATCGACATGCGCTACGCCGACGCCCTGAAGATGGCCGACGACTGCATGACCTACCGGATCACGGTCAAGGAGTACGCGATGAAGTACGGACTCCACGCCACCTTCATGCCCAAGCCGATGTTCGGCAAGAACGGCTCCGGGATGCACACCCACCAGTCGCTGTTTCGCGGTACCGAGAACGCGTTCTACGACCCCGACGATCCCTATTTCCTGTCCGATGTGGGCAAGGCGTTCATCGCCGGACAGCTGCGCCACGCGCGCGAGATCTGCTCGATCTTCGCGCAGTGGGTCAACTCCTACAAGCGCCTGGTCCCCGGCTACGAGGCTCCGGTCTACGTGGCCTGGTCACGGCGCAACCGCTCGGCGTTGGTCCGGGTGCCGCTGTATCACCCCGGGCGCGAGCGGACCACCCGGATGGAGCTGCGCTGCCCGGACCCGGCATGCAATCCATATCTAACGTTTGCGGTGCTGCTCCAGGCCGGCCTGGAGGGGATCGAGCACGGCTACGAGCTGCCCGATCCGATGGAGAAGAACCTCTACCACCTGTCTCCCGACGAGCGCCGGCGGCTGGGAATCGACCAGCTGCCCGAGACGCTGGGGGAGGCGATCGAGCTGACCGCCCAGTCCGAGCTGGTGCTCCGCGCGCTGGGCGAGCACATGTTCAACCGCTACATCGAGATCAAGCGCCAGGAGTGGGACGACTACCGTGTCCAGGTCACGCCCTGGGAGCTGGAGCGGTACCTGCCGGTGTTGTAGGAGGTCAGGCCGCGTGCGCCGCCGGCCGGGGCGTGCATGCACGCCCCGGAACGTCATAACGAGGCCGCGAGCTCCCCGGGAGTCGTGACCGGCGCCTGGCATGCGAAGCGCTCGCACACGTAGGCCGCGGCGAGGCCGTCGACCTGGGGACGATCCTGCAGCAACGGCACGCCGTCGGCAGAACCGCCGGCCATGACCACGTAGGGGTGAAAGCTGTGGCGGACCACCGCCGCCAGCGCCTCCGCCTCGGGCCCCGAGCCCACCACGGCCACCTCTCGCACCTGGGCCAGGTAGAAGTCAAACGCGCGCAGCGCGTGGCCGAAGGCCAGCGGGTGGCGCCCCGCGATGCCCACCAGCAGCCGCAGCCCGCCCAGCGCCGCTTCCTCGTAGCGAGACTCGCCGGACAGCAGCGCCAGCCGCAACAGCCCGAACGCCGCCGACGAGCTGCCGGCGGGAATCGGTGAGTCCTCGAGGTCCTTGCGCCGCGGGAAGTCCGGCGCCCGGTCGGCCGCGGTGGTGAAGAAGCCGCCGTGCTCGGAGTCGGCGAACTGGTCGAGGAGCGTGTCCGCAAGGGCGACCGCCTCGCGGTACCAGCGGGGATCGAAGGTCGCCTCGTACAGGGTCAGCAGCGCCTCGAGCAGGAAGGCGTGATCCTCGAGGTAGGCGTCGATGTGGGCGCGGCCGTCCTTCCAGGTTCGGAGCAGGCGACCGTCCGCGGAGCGCAGCGAACCGAGCAAGAACCCGGCGCAGTCGACCGCCGCCGCCACGTAGTCATCTCGCCCCAGCGCCGACCCGGCCTCGGCCAGCGCCGAGATCATCAGCGCGTTCCATGAGCACAGCCGCTTGTCGTCCAGCCCGGGGCGGACCCGCTGCCCGCGGGCGCCAAACAGCTTGCAGCGGATCTCGGGCAGCTCCGCGGGCTCCGGCCCGCGCCCTTCGAGCACATTCGTGGCCCCCTCGAAGTTGCCGCTCTCGGTGGCGCCGAAGTAGGCGATCGCCTCGTCGGCCAGCGGGCCGAGCACGTCACGCAGCTGCGCCACCGTCCACACGTAGAACTTGCCTTCCACGCCCTCGGAGTCGGCATCCAGCGCCGAGCAGAAGCCGCCCTCCTCACCGCGCATCTCCCGCAGCGCCCAGTCCAGCGTCTCGCAGCACACCTGCCGCAACCGCTCCTCACCTGAGACCTGCCAGCCGTGGAGATAGGCTCGCGCCAGCAGTGCGTTGTCGTAGAGCATCTTCTCGAAGTGGGGCACCGTCCAGGTGGCGTCGACGGCGTAGCGCGAGAACCCGCCGCCGACCTGGTCGTAGATCCCACCGGCCGCCATCGAGCGCAACGTCTGCAGCGACATCGTTCGCTCGCCGCGAACCAGCAGGAATTCGAGCGCCGAGGCCATCGGGAACTTGGGGGCGCGGGCAAAGCCGCCGTTGACCGAGTCGAACGAGCCCCGCAGACCCTGGACCGCCTCGACCAGCATCGGCTCGGTGATCGGATCCTCGGAGGCGGCCAGGCGGGCAGTGGCGCCGAGTGACTGCGCCACCCGGGCCCCCTGCCCGGTGATCTCGTCGCGCCGGTCGCGCCAGGCCACCGAGATCGCCTCCAGGACCGTGCGCCAGTCAGGCATTCCGTGACGGGGCTCAGGCGGGTAGTAGGTGCCGACGTAGAAGGGCTGGCGGTCGGGGGTCAGGAACGCGTTCAGCGGCCAGCCGCCCTGGCCGGTCATCGCCTGGCAGGCCTCCATCAGGGCGGCATCGACGTCGGGGCGCTCCTCGCGGTCGACCTTGATGCAGACGAAGTGGTCGTTCATCAACGCCGCCACCTCGGGATCCTCGAAGGACTCGCGCTCCATCACATGGCACCAGTGGCAGGCCGAATAGCCGACCGAGACCAGCAGCGGACGATCCTCGGCCCGGGCGAGCCCTAGCGCTTCCTCTCCCCACGGGTACCAATCCACGGGGTTGTCCATGTGCTGGCGCAGGTAGGGAGAGGTTTCTGAAGCCAGCCGGTTGGGCATCGGTTTCAGGCTACCCCGACGCGACTGGCCCAATAGGCTTTGGCCATTGCTTCTAGAGAGGAAGGAGTCGGTTTGCCAGGTCATCGCGAGGCGGTCACAGCTCCCGACGCCCCAGCGGCGATCGGTCCCTACGTTCATGCGGTCGCCGCCAGTGGTTTCCTGTTCTGCTCTGGTCAGATCCCGCTCGACCCGCGCACCGGCGACCTGGTCGGCGCCACCGCGGCCGATCAGGCGGGCCGCTGCCTGGAGAACCTGGCCGCCGTTTGCCAAGCCGCCGGGGCGACCCTGGGCGACGCCGTGAAGGTGACGATCTACCTGACCGACATGAATGCGTTCTCGTCGGTCAACGAGGTGTACGGCTCGTTCTTCGAGTCCGATCCGCCGGCCCGCCTGGCGGTTGGCGTGGCCGCGCTCCCGCGGGGGGCCCAGGTCGAGATCGACGCGGTGGTGGCGCTCCCTGGCTAAGCCGGCCTCAGTCGGCTCCGCCCGCTCGCCGGTCACGGCGGACGACGTTCGCCGCGCCGCCGCGGCGGGGGCCGGGGTGATCCGCGAGACGCCGGTGGTGAGCTCGCGGACGCTGCTGGAGCGGACCGGCGCCACGGTGGCGCTGAAGGCCGAGAACCTCCAGCGCACGGGCTCGTTCAAGCTGCGCGGCGCGCTGGCCAAGATCGCCTCGCTGTCAGATGCCGAGTGCTCGCGCGGGGTGATCACCGCCAGCGCCGGCAACCACGGCCAGGCGCTGGCCTACGCGGCGCGGGCCCGCGGGGTGCCTTGCGAGGTGCTGATGCCGACGGTGGCGCCGATCGCCAAGGCGGAGGCCGCGGCGGCCCTGGGGGCAAGCGTGCGGTTGGTCGGTCCGACGGTCGACGAGTCACTCAGCGCGGCCCGGGACCGGGCCGGCGTCGCCGGGCTGGCGTTCGTGCATCCATTCGACGATCCGGTCGTGGTGGCGGGCCAGGGCGGAGTCGGCCTCGAGCTGCTGGCCCAGGTCCCGGACCTGGCGCGCGTGATCGCGCCAGTGGGCGGCGGGGGCCTGGTCAGCGGCGTGGCGGTGGCGGTCAAGAGCGAGCGTCCCGAGGTCGAGGTGATCGGGATCCAGGTCGACACCTGCGCGCCGTTTCCGGACTCGCTTGAGGCGGGCGAGCCGGTGGCAGCCGATTCGGCGCTGACGATCGCCGACGGGATCGCGGTCAAGCGGCCGGGCGCTCTGACCCTGTCGCTGATCGAGCGCTGGGTCGACGAGATCGCGGTGGTGGGCGAGGACGACGTGGCCGAGGCGATGGTGTTCCTGATGGAGCGCGCCAAGCTGGTGGTGGAGGGAGCGGGCGCCGTCGGCGTGGCCGCGCTGCTCAGCGCCCGGGTGACCGGACCCGGGCCGGGGACCACCGCGGTGATCCTGTCGGGCGGCAACGTCGATCCGGGCCTGCTGGCTCAGATCGCCCGCCGCCACGAGAGTCAGGCCGGCCGCCGGTCGGTGCTGCTGGCCCGGCTGCCTGATCGCCCCGGATCGCTGGCGCTGCTGCTGTCGCTGGTCGGCGAGCTCGGCGCCAACCTGCTCGACGTCGAGCACATCCGCGAGGGGTTCGATCTCCACGTGCGCGAGAGCGCCGTGCAGCTGGTACTCGAGACGCGCGGTCCGGCCCACGCCGAGCAGGTCACCCGCGCGGTCCGCGAAGCCGGCTACGCCGAGCCGCGCGCGGTCCGGTAGCCCGCAGGGGCGGGGCCTTCAGCCCGCCCGCAGCACGGCGCGCTGGACCTTGCCGCTGGCCGTCTTGGGCAGGTCCGGGGCGAAGTCGACGATCCGCGGGTACTTGTACGGGGCGGTCTCGGCCTTGACGTGGTCCTGGAGCTCGACGACCAGGGAGTCGCTGGGAGAGAAGCCGTCGCGCAGCACGACCACCGCGCGGACCACCGCGCCGCGCTCGTCGTCGGGCGCCGAGACGACGGCCGCCTCGGCCACGGCCCGATGGGAGACCAGCGCCGACTCGACCTCGAACGGGCCGATCCGGTAGCCGGCGGAGATGATCAAGTCGTCGGTGCGGCCCTCGAAGTACAGGTAGCCGTCCTGATCCCGACGCACCCGGTCGCCGGTCCGCCAGGGCTCGTGCTCGGGCGCGGGGCGGCCGTCGAGGTAGCCGACGAAGAAGGTGGGGTCCGTCGCAGGATCGACCAGCACCAGCTCGTCGTCTCGGACCTCCAGGCTGACCCCCGGGAGCGGCCTGCCCATCGAGCCCGGGCGAACGGCACCGCCGGCCGGCATCCCGGTCAGCTGGCCGGTCTCGGTCTGGCCGTAGCCGTCGCGGATCTCCAGCCCGGTGCCGTCCTTGAAGGCGCGCAGCACCTCGGGGTTCAGCGCCTCGCCGGCGGCCACCAGCCCGCGGAGGTGGGGCAACGGCCGGGGATCGGCGCGCTTGGCGATCACCCGGTACTCCGTCGGCGCCATGCACAGCACGTTGACCTGCTCGGCGGCGAGGACCGTCAGCCGTTCGTGGGGGTCAAACCGGGCGTCGTGCAGCAGCGCGGCGGCGCCGTTCAGCCACGGCGCGATGAACACGTTGCGCGCCGACTTGGACCAGCCGCTGGCCGCCGTGCACCACACCAGATCGCCTCTGCGGGCGTCGAGCCACTGGCTCGCCTGCAGGTGCTGACCGGGGAGATAGCGCTGGCCGTGGACCACGCCCTTGGCCTCGCCGGTGGTGCCGCTGGTGAAGGTGATCAGGCACGGGTCGGTGGGCTGGAGCTCGGCTGCCGGCGCGGGCTGGTGCTCGAACAGTGCGTCGTCGGGGACCAGCAGCACCTCGCAGTCCGGCCGCGCCGCGGCCAGCTCGCTGCGGTTGCGCTCGTCGGCGACGACCAGCTTGGGTTGTGCGGTGGCCAGTCGCAGCCTCAGGTCCTTGGCGCGCAGCTGCTCGTTGCAGGGCAGGACCACAGCGCCGATCCTGAAGCACGCCACCATCGTCAGCACCCACTCGGGGCGATTGCCGATCAGCGTCATGACGACGTCGCCGGCGTTGACGTTGCGCTGTCGCAGGACGCCGGCGAGGCGGGCCGAGCGGTCCGCGATCTCACCGAACGACCATTCCCGACGGGCGCCCTCGCGGGTGAGCTCGACCAGGGCTCTCGCGTCGGCCGGGGCGGCATCGACGACGTCGCGGGAGAAGTTCATCGCGGCGAGTCTGCCAGGCCGAAGGGTCGGCGTTGGTAGGCTGAGTGGCATGGGATTGATGACCGGAACCGGGCCACTGGGCAAGGCGCCCGCCGGAGAGTTCAACTTCGAGCCCCCGCCTCCGGGCCGCGCCCTGTACCTGGACCCGAGCCCGAAGCGGATCCGGGTCGAGGTGGGAGGCGAGGTGATCGCCGACAGCCGGCGCGCGTTCCTGCTGCACGAGGGCGGCCACCAGCCGATCTACTACTTCCCGCCTGAGGATGTGCGCTCGGAGTTCCTCGAGGCCTCGGATCGCCAGACGCACTGTCCCAAGAAGGGCGACGCCTCCTACTACACGATCCGCGCCGGGGGCTCGGAGGTCGAGGCCGGGGCCTGGTACTACCCAGAGCCGCTGCCCGACGCTCCGGGGCAGCTGAAGGACCTGATCGCGTTCTACTTCAACCGCATGGATCGCTGGCTGGAGGAGGGCGAGGAGATCGGCGTGCACCCTCGGGACCCGTACCACCGCGTCGACGTCGTCGCCAGCGACCGCCAGGTCCGCATCTCCCTCCACGGCGAGCTGCTGGCCGAGACCTCGCGGGCGATGGCGCTGTTCGAGACAAACCTTCCGCCTCGCTGGTACATCCCGCGTGAGGACGTCGTCGCCGAGCTCGAGGCCTCAGAGACCGTGACCCACTGCCCGTACAAGGGCGCGGCCAGCTATCACTCGGTCAAGCTGGCCGGGGATGAGCCCGAGGCCGGGAAAGACGTGGTCTGGTACTACGACGATCCGCTGCCCGAGTCCGCGCGGATCGTGGGGCGGCTGTGCTTCTTCAACGAGCGCGTCGACGTCGAGCTCGACGGCGAGCTGCAGGAGCGGCCGGTCTCGCCTTGGAGCCGCCCGGTGAAGTCCGAGGAGCCGGCCCAGAACGCCGAGCCGGCGCAGACGCGCGGCTAGCTCCGTCTTCGGGCGGCGAGGATCGTCTGCAGGCGGGTGGCCTCCTTGCTGGGGGTCCGGTTCATACGCTCCCAGGTGATTCTGACGGTGGGGAGTCCCGCGGCCAGGGCGTCGGCGTCCCGGTCGCGGTCGTCCTCGAAGGCGTGGCGGTCGCGGTGAAAGTCCCAGCCGTCGAGCTCCACGATCAGCCGCTCATCCGGAAACAGCGCGTCGACCTCGTGACCGCGGACGATGGTGTTGATCTGCGGGGTGGGAAGGCGGTACTGCGCGCAAAAGCGCACGAAGGCGTCTTCGAACTCCGAGCGAGTGGGCTGGTAGGCCTTGATGGCAGCTGTCAGGGGCGCCCGGCCGGGGTGCTTGGGGTTGCGGTCCAGGACGTCGTGTAGGGCGGCGGGTTTGAGGTTTCCTGAGCGGCGGGCGTCGGAGAGCGTGCGGCGGAGCTGCTGGCGGGTTAGGTGGGGGGCGTTGTCGAGGAAGGTGCGGGCGGGGCTGGTGACCCTGATCCCCAGGTGGGTGCGTACGTCTTGTTTGGCCAGGGAAGGGAAGCGATGCGTGGCGATCCCGGGGTGCTTATGGTTGGTCGGGGCGCACACGTGCACGGGGAATCGCCATTGCTTGTCAAAGCCCCAGAGCGTGAACGCGGATGGGCCGCACAGCGCGGCGCCCTGGCCGCAGGCCAACACGGCGGCGGAAGCGCGTTCGAGGGAAGTTGCGGGCTTGCGGCCGACGCCGTAGACGCCTTGATGTTCGCGGTGCAGCCAGCCGGTTTGGCATCGATGGGTGATCGCGTCGGGGCGCAGGCCGAGGCGCAACAGCTGTTGGCGGGTGATGTTGCCCTGCTGGCGACGCGCCAGCGCAGCGATCGCCCGGTCAACCGACGCCGCCACGCCAGGGGCCTTGACCGATTTTCTGTCTCTCTCGCATAAAACCGGTCAAGGCTCCCATCGGGCCCTCCCTCGATGGTGGCTTTTGCCCGAAACGGCACAGAGATTTGACACCCCGTATGCTCGCGGCCATGGCCGTCACGACCGCATACTCCGACCGGACCGACGAGCAGAAGGCGATCTGCGAGATGGTCCACCAGTTCGCCGACGAGCAGATCATTCCCAACGCCGAGCACTACGACCACGAGGACAGCTTCCCCGAGCCGATCGTCGAGCAGATGAAGGAGCTCGGCCTGTTCGGCGTCACCATCCCCGAGGAGTACGGGGGTATGGGGCTCGACCTCACGACCTACGCGATGATCGTCGAGGAGCTGTCGAGAGGCTGGATCTCGATCTCCGGAATCGTCAACACCCATTTCATCGGCTCCTACCTGCTGATGAAGTTCGGCACCGAGGAGCAGAAGCAGAAGTACCTGCCGCGGATGGCCGCCGGGGAGATCAGGGCCGCTTTCAGTCTGTCCGAGCCGGAGCTGGGCTCCGACGTCGCCGCGATCAAGACCAGCGCCAAGAAGCTCCCAGACCAAGACGTCTACGAGATCAACGGCACCAAGATGTGGGTCACCAACGGCCTGCTCTCGAGCCTGGTCTTCGTGCTGGTCCGCACCGACCCCAGCGCCGAGCCCAAGCACCGCGGGCTGACCTGCTTCATCGCCGAGAAGGAGCCCGGGGTCAGCGAGAACACCGGCGAGTACAAGGGCTTCAACGTCCCTCCGAAGATCAAGAAGATGGGCTACAAGGGCGTCGAGTCAACCGAGCTGGTGTTCGACGGCTACAAGGTTCCCGCCGAGAACATCCTCGGCGGCGAGGAGGCCGGTCTCAACAAGGGATTTCCCCAGATGATGGACGCGCTCGAGCTGGGACGGGTCAACGTGGCCGCCCGCGGAGTCGGCCTCGCACAAAGAGCTCTGGAGCTGGCCCTGACCTACTCCCAGCAGCGCCGGGCGTTCGGCAAGGAGATCGCCCAGCACCAGGCGATCCAGTTCAAGCTCGCCGACATGGCGACCCAGGTCGAGGCGGCTCGCCTGCTCACCCACCGCGCGGCCCGTCTGAAGGACGCCGGCGAGCGCTCCGACATCGAGGCCGGCATGGCGAAGCTGTTCGCTTCCGAGACGGGCCGTTTCTGCGCCGAGGAATGCCTGCGCATCCACGGCGGCTACGGCTACTCCAAGGAGTATGAGATCGAGCGGATCTATCGCGACGCGCCGCTGCTGCTGATCGGCGAGGGCACCTCGGAGATCCAGCGGATGGTGATCGGGCGCAAGCTGCTGGCCCGTCACAAGATCTAGGCCGGGGCCCGGGGCTCCGGGTCCGGGCGGCCGGGGCCGCCAGGCAGATCCCGCGGGCCGCCGGGCAAGTCCCCGCGGGCCGCCGGGCAAGTTCCGCGGGCCGCCGGGAGGGGACGCGCTACGGTGTGGGTAAGTCAAGCTAGGCAGGAGCTGACCATGTCCGCAGCCGCAGCCCCGATCAACTTCATCTCCAAGCGCGTCCTGGTGGCGCTCGCCGTGCTGGCGCTGATCGCCGTGGCGGTGTTCGCCACCGCGACGGCGACCTCGGCCCACCAGACGATCGTCCACACCCACCTGGCCAAGGACGGCACGACCGTGGTGAGCGGATACGACGGCGGCGCCCCGCTGGCCCCGAAGTCGCCGTAGCGCCGACCGGCGCCACAATCGTCGGCCCCGAAGTCGCCGTAGCGCCGCCCCGCTGGCGCCGAACCTCGCCGCAACGCCCACCGGCGCCGCAACACTACACTCACCGCTCTGGCCTCGCCCTCCGACACCAAGTCGCTGATCGAGACCGCGGTCAAGCGGTTCCTCGACGAGGTGCCCGCGCTGGCCAACCTGAAGCTCGTGGCCGGGCTGGAGCTGCGCGGCCGGGGTGACGTCCAGCTCTACCGGGTGGAGATGCCCGGGCCGCGCGTCACCAAGGACATCGCCGCTGACGCCAAGGTGCGGCTGGCGATCCCTCGCTCGCACTTCAACGAGCTGGCTACCAAGGGGCGGGTGCGCGACTGGGAGGAGGCGTTCGCCAAGGGGGACGCCAAGGCCACCGGGATCGAACAGGTGCTGAAGTTGATCGCCAACGTGGTGGCGCGCCAGCAGGAGCGCGACCGCACCCCCACCACCCGCCGGGCCCGCAGCTGAGCTCAGCGCCGCTCGGCGAGCTCCTCGGCGGCCTCCAGCTGCCTTTCGACTAGCGCCAGCCCGGCGTCCCAGAACCCGGGATCGGCCAGGTCGATGCCCACCATCTCTCCGAGCTCCTCGGGACTGCGCGAACCCCCGGCCGACAGCAGCTCCAGGTACCGCGGCGCGAACGACGGCCCCTCCTCGACGTAGCGGCCGTAGACCGACAGCGCCAGCAGCTGCCCGTAGGCGTAGGCGTAGACGTACCCCGGGGTGTTGATGAAGTGCGGGACGTAGGACCACCAGTTGCGGTAGCCCTCGGTGATCTGCACCGAGTCACCGAACAGCTCGGCCTGGGACTCCACCCAGGACTCCGCGAAGCGCTCCAGCGACAGCTCGCCCTCGTTGCGCCGGCGCGTGTGCACCAGGTGCTCGAAGCGGTTCATCGCCATCTGGCGAAACACCGTGGCCACGGCGCCGTCGATCCGCTCGGCGAGCAGGCTGAGGCGGGCCTCGTCGTCAGGCGCGGAGTCGAGCAGCCTGCCGAACACCAGCGCCTCGCCGAAGACCGATGCCGTCTCGGCCAGGGTCAGCGGAGTCGACTGCTGGAAGATGCCCTGGGGCGCGGCCAGCGCGGCGTGGAGCCCGTGACCGAGCTCGTGGGCCATCGTCAGCACGTCGCGGCGGCGAGCCGTGAAGTTCAGCATCACGTAGGGGTGCACGCCGGGCACGGTGTAGGCGCAGAACGCTCCGCCGCGCTTGTGCGGACGCACCGGCGCGTCGATCCAGTGCTCTTCGAAGAAGCGCCGCGCCAGCCGCCCCGCCTCGTCCGAGAATGCGGCGTAGGTCTCGAGCACCAGTTCGCGGGCGTCGGCGAATGAGATCGTGAAGTCCTCAGGCAGCACCGGCGCCGAGCGGTCGTAGTCGGCGAGCTTGGGAACGCCGAGCAGCTTGGCCTTGACCCGGTACCAGCGCTGGGGGATGTCGAACCGCCCCCGCACGGCCTCGATCAGCGCCATCACCGACTCGTCGGAGGCCTCGTTGGCCAGGTTGCGGGTCGCCAGCCAGTGCGGGTAGGAGCGCAGCCGATCCTCGACGGCCTTGTCGTGCAGAAGCGTGTTGTAGATGAAGGCTCGGGTCCGAAGCTCCGGCTCGAGTGTCGCGCTGACCGCCGCGGCGATCGTCCGGCGGGCCTCGCGGTCCGGCGACTGAAGCCGGCTGAGCGCCACGTCCAGCGCCAGCTCCTCGCCGTCGCCGGGCTTGACCCGAAGCGCCGCCACCTGCTCGCCGAACAGGCGGCTCCAGGCGCTCTGGCTGGCGATCGACTTCTCGGCCAGGATCTTCTCCTCGGGCTCCGAGAGCAGGTGGGGGCGGTAGCGCCGAGCGCTGCGCAGATAGTGGGCGCAGAAGGCCAGCGAGTCCGCGGCAAGCAGCCGCTCGGCCTGGTCGTCCTCGAGTGCCGCCCACTCGAGCTCGAAGAACAAAAGCCGGGTCTCGATCGCGGTCATCCGCTCCTGGACGAGCTGCAGGAGAGCCCCGCGCGTCTGATCTGCGGTGTCGGTGGCGAACCGCAGCGAGGCGAACGAGCCGGCGCGCCCGATCAGCTCGCTGATCGCCGCCAGCTCGTGCATGGCCGCGGCCAGGCCGTCCGCGTCGAGCTCCGCCACCCGGCCCGCGTGGGTCTCCGCGAACGCGTTCGCGCGGGCGGCGGCTTCGTCGAGCTGGCGCTGGACTCCGTGGTCCTCGTCGCCGTCGACCAGCGGGCGGAGGTCCCAGGCGGTCTCGAGCAGTTCAGGATCGGAGAGGTGCTCGGCGGTGGTCGACATCGGGTTGAGAGGTTAGCCAGCAGAAGCGGAACCCCGGTTGAGGATTGAGTAGGCTCGCCGGTCGTGTCGCAACCGCTGGCATCGCTGGACCGCCCGGTGCGCCTGCTGGCCGCCGGCGGGACGATCTCGATGCAGGGCGAGCGTGCGGTCCCATCGCTCGACGGGGAGGCGCTGGTGCAGGTGGTGCCGGAGCTGGCCGCGGTCCCGGCGCTCAGCGCTGAGACGGTGCTCGCGCTGCCGGGGGCCCAGATCGCGCTGCCACAGGCGCTCGAGCTGGCGCGGCGGGCCTGCCAGGTGGCCGACGCAGGCGAGGGCGTGGTGCTCACGACCGGGACCGACACGCTCGAGGAGCTCGGCGTGCTGTGCGCGATGCTCTACGACGGGCAGGCTCCGATCGTGCTCACCGGCGCCAACCGCCCGGCCAGCCGCCCCGGTGCCGACGGGCCGGCCAACCTGCTCGACGCGGTGGCGCTGGCCGGCTGCGAGGCCGCGAGCGGGCTCGGCGTGGTGGTGGTGTTCGGCGGCGAGATACACGCCGCGATGAGCGCGCGCAAGGTCGACAGCACCGGCCCGGCGGCGTTCGGCTCCCCGGCCGCCGGTCCGCTGGGGAGGATCGTGGAAGGGCGGGTGTGGCTGCACGCCCGTCCGCTGGGCCCGGCGCCGCTGGCGCCGCGGTCGCTGTCGCACCGGGTGGCGATCGTCACCGCGGCGCTGGGCGACGAGGGTGAGCTGCTGCGGGCGGCCGCCCAGAGCGCCGATGGGGTGGTGGTCGAGGCCTTGGGCGCCGGGCACGTGACGCCCGGGATGCTGCCGGCGCTGCGCGAGGCGTTGGCGCGCGTGCCGGTCGTCGTGACCTGCCGGGTGCAGCGGGCATCGATGCTGTTTGAGACCTACGGCTTCGAGGGCGCCGAGCCCGACGTGCGGGCCAGCGGCGCGGTCTGCGCGCCGTTCCTGTCAGCGGCGGCGGCCAGGATGGTGCTGCTGTGCTGTCTGGGTTCGGGCCTTGACCGAGCCGGGATCGGGACTGCGCTGGCGCCGTGGGACGCTCGGTTACATTTTCGGATCTAGTGTCCCTTTCCAAGACCTGCTGGCTGGCGCTGCTCGGCGGCGCCGCGCTCGCCCTCGCCGGATGCGGGCAATTGTCGAGCCGCAGCGCCCCGCAGGTCTCGAGCATTCCCCTGGCGCGGGGCGCCAAGGTCGTGGCGCGCAACCGCCGCTGTGACCGCGGCGCCAACCCCTACTGCGCCGTCCAGCTGGTAGTGGTCGGCGGGCGCTACCACACGTCGATGCGGCTGCTCACCGAGGAGCAGAACCACCTGGCGTCGCTCGGCTGGACCCAGACCGACGGCGACGCCGGCGACGAGTCCGCCGCCGACTCCCCAGGGCACAAGCTGCGGCTGACCTACGCCACAGCGTCCGACGACCTCAAGGGCGTCGACCTGGGGTGGATCAAGCGCTCGCGGCGGATCACCATGGCCCTCTCGCAGGTCATGTTCGCCCGGGCGCCGGCGCTGTCGCTGATGCTGGAGACCGGGTCGTCTTGAGCTCGAGGCGCCGGTTGGCGCCGACGCAGACCGATCCCTGGCCGGCCAGCAGATCCCGGAGGTCGTCGCCGACGAGCTCGCGCCGCCAGCCGTTGAGCGTCCGCACGTCGGGCTCGGGCTCCGAGCGCCGGGCCGCGCCCACGATCAGCTCCAGCTCGGCCCGGGAGGCGATCAGCTCGTAGGCCAGCCCGGCCTCGAGCGCGCGGGCCCGCAGCACGGCTTCGGCCAGCGCGATCAGCGGCGCGTCACCGGGCTCCGAGCGGGCCCGGGCCTGATCGCGGGCGATCGGCGGCGCCCGGAGGCCGGTGGCGATCGCGTCGAGGATCGCCTCGCCCCGGCGTTTGATCGTCGGCGGATGGATCCCGCGTATCTGCTCCAGGCCCTGCAGGCTGCCGGGCCGCCGCTTGGCCAGCTCGACGAGCGCGGGATCGGCCAGGATCGATCCCACGGGGCGGTCCTGCTCGGAGGCAGTGCGCTCGCGCCACGCCGCCAGCTCGCGCGCCACGGCGCGGGCTCGGGGATCGAGCTGGCCGACGCGGGGAAGCCGCTCCCAGGCCGTGTTGGGGTCGCGCTCATCGGTGGCCGACTCGAGCCGGCGGCACTCCTCGCGGGCCCAGCCGAGGCGGCCCCGGGCGCTCAGCCGCCCCTCGATCTCGTCGGCCAGCTGGAGCAGGTGGGCGACGTCCTCGGCGGCGTAGCCCAGCTGTTCGTTGGTCAACGGGCGCGCGTCCCAGCGGGTGTAGGAGGCAGTCTTGCCGACCCGCAGCCCGAGCATCGAGCCGAGCAGGTTGCCGTACCCGGCCTGCGCGCTGGCGCCGCTGAAGCCGGCTGCGATCTGGGTGTCGAACAGGTTGTTGAGCTCGGTCTTCCAGACGCGGCGGAGAATCGCCACGTCCTGGCGCCCGGCGTGGAGAACGACCTCGAACGAGGGGTCGGCGAGGAGCTCGGCGATCGGCGTGGCATCGACATCGGCCAGCGTGTCGATCAGATAGATCAGCGGCGCGCCGCTGTGCTGGGGGTTGTCGATCGCGACCTGGACCAGGCACAGCAGCGCCCGGTAGCGGCCCTCGGACATGAACTCGGTGTCGATGCCGAGCCGCCCCGACGCGCGAGCGGTCGCGGCGGCCTCGGCGATATCAGCTGATGTAGCCAGCCCCCCATCGTCCATGGGCGGACAGTACAGGGCTCCCGCGCACCGCGCTGGGTTAAACCGACCCTCCTGGTAGGATTTAGCCAGATGATCTTCTCCTCCAAGGCTGAATACGGCGTGCGCCTGATGATCGAGCTCGGTCGTCAGTCACCGCTGCACCCCACCAGCCTCAAGGCGATCGCCGACGCCGAGGGACTGCCCCTGGCCTACCTCGAGCAGGTGGTGGCCCGGCTGCGCAAAGCGGGCCTGGTGATGAGCGCCCGGGGCGCTCACGGCGGCTACTGGCTGTCGCGGCCGGCGGACCAGATCGCGATGGACGAGGTGGTTCAGGCGCTGGAGGGCTCGATCGCGCCGATGGAGTGCTTCGTCCACGACCACACCGAGCGCGTGCTCTGCTCCCACGAGCCCGACGGCGGTCGCGGCTGCGCGACCAAGCTGCTGTGGACGCGCGTGCAGGGCGGGATCATCCGCTCTCTGCAGACCACCACGCTGGCCGAGCTGGTCAAGTTCTCGGATCGCCACGAGCCCGCCAGCCCGGCGGTCACGGCGGTCACGGCGGTCACGGCGGCGAGCACCGCGCCCGAGCCGACGCCGGCGACCTGAGTCCGCGCGTGGCCCCCCAGGAAACGAAACGAAAGCTGAACATGCCAGACCTCGAGATCCGAAACCTTCACGTCCGCGCCGGTGACAAGGAGATCCTGCGCGGGCTCGACCTGGCCGTGGGCAAGGGCGAGATCCACGCGCTGATGGGGCCCAA
>DASXZB010000074.1:0-26080 GCA_036502145.1 Solirubrobacteraceae bacterium
GATGGCGCTCGGCAAGAACCTGCTGGTCGCCTTCATGTCCTGGGAGGGCTACAACTTCGAGGACGCGATCATCCTGTCCAAGCGCCTGGTCGCCGACGACGAGCTGACGTCGATCCACATCGAGGAGTACGAGATCGACGCCCGCACCACCAAGCTGGGCGACGAGGAGATCACCCGTGACATCCCCAACCGCTCCGAGGAGTCGCTGCGAAACCTCGACGACCGCGGAATCGTCCGCATCGGCGCCGAGGTCGCTTCCGGCGACCTGCTCGTCGGCAAGGTCACGCCCAAGGGCGAGACCGAGCTGACTGCCGAGGAGAAGCTGATCCGCGCGATCTTCAAGGAGAAGGCGCGCGAGGTCCGCGACACCTCGCTCAAGGTCCCGCACGGTGAGGGCGGCGTCGTGATCGACGTCAAGACCTTCAGCCGTGACGAGGGCGACGACCTGCCGCCGGGTGTCAACGATCTGGTCCGCGTGTTCGTGGCCAAGAAGCGCAAGATCGCCGAGGGCGACAAGCTCGCCGGGCGCCACGGCAACAAGGGCGTGATCTCCAAGATCGTCGACGTCCAGGACATGCCGTTCCTCGAGGACGGCACTCCGGTCGACGTGATCCTGAACCCGCTCGGCGTGCCGAGCCGGATGAACGTCGGGCAGATCCTCGAGACCCACCTGGGATGGGTGGCCGCCAACGGCTGGTACGAGGACGGCTCCGATGCTCGCAAGCACGCCACCAACGGCGGCTCGCGCTCCAACGGCTCGGCCGGCAAGGTCTACGTGGCCACGCCGGTGTTCGACGGCGCCACCGTGGCGGACGTCGACACGGCGCTGGTCCAGTGGCAGGAGGAGCACAACCAGTCAAACGGCCTGATCAAGATGGACGTCGACAAGTCCCGGCGTGAGGGCGAGCAGGCATCCGGCAAGACCACGCTGTTCAACGGCCGCACCGGCGAGCCGTTCGAGGAGCAGGTGACGGTCGGCTACATGTACATCCTCAAGCTGCTGCACCTGGTCGACGACAAGATCCACGCTCGCTCCACCGGCCCGTACTCGCTGGTCACCCAGCAGCCGCTGGGCGGCAAGGCGCAGTTCGGCGGCCAGCGGTTCGGCGAGATGGAGGTCTGGGCCCTGGAGGCTTACGGCGCCGCCTACACCCTCCAGGAGATGCTCACGATCAAGTCCGACGACACGGTCGGGCGGGTCAAGGCCTACGAGGCGATCGTCAAGGGCGAGAACATCGCCGAGCCGTCGATCCCGGAGTCGTTCAAGGTCCTGCTCAAGGAGATGCAGTCGCTGGCGCTCGACGTCAACGTGGTCTCCGAGGAGGGCGAGCGCGCCGAGATGCGCGAGGAGGACGACGACCTCCTGCGGGCCGCCGAGGAGCTCGGCATCGACCTCTCAGGAGTGCGAGCCACCGATGGCCAAGCCGCTGACGAAGCAGCCGATACCGAAGACGCCGCCGATGCCTCCAAGGAGGACGAGGAGACCGAGACCGAGTCCGAGGATCCGGATCTCGAGAGCACCGAAGAGCTCGCAGAAGAGGACTTCGCCGCACCTGACGGCGACGACCCGATGCTCGATGCCGAGGTTCCGGCCGGGGACGCTGAGGGCGTCCTCGAGGAAGACGAAGCGTAAGCACAGCCCTGCCACAAGATTTCAAGCACTTAAGGACTCACTTTGATCGACATCAATAATTTCGACGCAATCGAGATCGGGCTCGCTTCCTCCAAGCAGATTCGCTCCTGGAGCTCCGGAGAGGTAACGAAGCCGGAAACGATCAACTACCGGACGCTGAAGCCCGAGAAGGACGGGCTGTTCTGCGAGCGCATCTTCGGCCCGACCAAGGACTGGGAGTGCTACTGCGGCAAGTACAAGCGCGTCCGCTACAAGGGCATCGTGTGCGAGCGCTGCGGGGTCGAGGTCACGCGCTCCAAGGTCCGCCGCGAGCGCATGGGCCACATCGACCTGGCCGCGCCGGTCTCGCACATCTGGTTCTTCAAGGGCGTCCCGAGCCGGATCGGCTACCTGCTCGACATGGCTCCCAAGGAGCTCGAGAAGGTCCTCTACTTCGCCGCCTCGATGGTGACGTGGGTCGACGACGAGGCGCGCGAGCGCGACGTCGAGTCGCTCGAGGGCGAAGTGAACAAGGTGCTCGACGCCTACGCCGCCGAGAAGGAGGAGCGGGTCCTCGAGCTCAAGGAGTCGCTGGCCCGCCGCGAGGAGTACCTCAACTCGGCCAAGACCGGCCGTGACTTCTCCGACGAGGACCACCTGTGGGCGGAGACGCTCGACGTCAACGTCGCCAAGCTCTCCGACGACGAGCGCGAGAAGATGCTCAAGGAGCTGCGCAAGAGCTTCCAGGCCGACATCGACGACACCGAGGCCTACATCGAGGACGCTGCCGAGCGCATGCGTCAGGTGTGGGACCTGTTCAAGACGATGAAGGCCAAGGACGTCATCAACGACGAGACCACGTTCCGTGAGCTGCGCGACCGGTTCGGCTCGCCGTACGGCTTCGGCGAGTACTTCCGCGGCGGCATGGGTGCCGAGTCGGTGCGCGACCTGCTCCAGCAGGTCGACCTCGACGCCGAGTCGGCGGACCTCCAGGAGCAGGTCAAGACCGCCAAGGGCCAGAAGCAGGCTCGCGCGGTCAAGCGCCTGAAGGTCGTCTCGGCCTTCCTGTCCTCAGGCAACAAGCCAGAGATGATGGTGCTGGAGGCTGTCCCGGTGATCCCGCCGGAGCTGCGGCCGATGGTCCAGCTCGACGGTGGCCGCTTTGCCACCTCGGACCTCAACGACCTCTACCGCCGCGTCATCAACCGCAACAACCGGCTCAAGCGACTGCTCGATCTCGGCGCTCCCGAGATCATCGTCAACAACGAGAAGCGGATGCTGCAGGAGTCGGTCGACGCGCTGTTCGACAACGGCCGTCGCGGGCGCCCGGTCACGGGCCCCGGCAACCGGCCGCTGAAGTCGCTCAGCGACATGCTCAAGGGCAAGCAGGGCCGCTTCCGGCAGAACCTGCTCGGCAAGCGCGTGGACTACTCGGGCCGGTCGGTGATCGTGTCCGGGCCGTCGCTGCGGCTGCACCAGTGCGGTCTGCCCAAGCTGATGGCGCTGGAGCTGTTCAAGCCGTTCATCATGGCCCGCCTGGTCGAGCGCAAGTCGGCCCAGAACATCAAGGCCGCCAAGAAGATGGTCGACTCGATGATCCCCGAAGTGTGGGACGTGCTCGAGGAGGTCATCCACGAGCACCCGGTGCTCCTCAACCGTGCGCCGACGCTGCACCGTCTGGGCATCCAGGCGTTCGAGCCGGTGCTGGTCGAGGGCAAGGCGATCCAGGTCCATCCACTGGTCTGCCACGCCTTCAACGCCGACTTCGACGGCGACCAGATGGCGGTCCACCTGCCGCTGTCGGCGGAGGCTCAGGCCGAGGCTCGGATCCTGATGCTGTCGGCCAACAACATCCTCTCGCCGGCTCACGGCGCGCCGCTGGCGACGCCCGCCCAGGACATGGTGCTGGGTGCCTACTACCTGACCTACGGGCCCGAGGGCAAGGCGATCGATGAGATCGATCCCTCCACCCAGGATCCGCGCCCGCACGTGTTCCGCACCGCCCAGGAGGCGGAGTGGTCCTACGAGCACCGGGTGGTCAAGCTCCACGACCTGGCCGAGTACCGGCCCCTCGGACTGGAGGGCGGCCACCTGCTGACCACGGTCGGGCGGATCATCTACAACGACAAGATCGAGCGGGCGCTCGAGGAGGCACTGGGGGCCGAGTTCGACCCCAACTCCTACGAGTTCATCAATCGCTCGATGCGCAAGAAGGACACCACCAAGCTGGTCGACGATCTCGTCCAGCGCTACGGTGCCCCGTCGATCTCGCAGGTGCTCGACGCCTTCAAGGACGTCGGCTTCGAGTACGCCACACGCGCCGGGGTGACGATCTCCAAGAACGACGTCCAGACGCCGCCCGACAAGTCCGAGATCCTGGCTCAGTACGAGGACCAGCTGACCACCATCGAGGGACAGTATGAGGACGGCGAGATAACCCAGGAGGAGCGCCACGAGGCGGTCACCGGGCTGTGGGATCGGGCCACCAACGAGGTCGGCGACGCGCTGTACACCCACCTCGATGAGATGAACCCGATCTTCATGATGGCCAACTCGGGTGCGCGAGGCTCGTTCTCGCAGATCCGTCAGCTGGCCGGCATGCGCGGATTGATGGCCAACCCGAAGGGGGAGATCATCGAGCGGCCGATCAAGGCCAACTTCATGGAGGGCCTGACCGTGCTCGAGTACTTCATCTCGACCCACGGCGCCCGCAAGGGCCTCGCCGACACGGCGCTGCGCACCGCAGACTCCGGCTACCTGACCCGCCGGTTGGTGGACGTCTCCCAGGACGTGATCATCCGCGGCGAGGACTGCGGTACCGAGCAGTTCATCGAGAGTCCCGTGTTCCAGCTCGAGATCGATCCCGAGACCCGCAAGCTGCGTCCGACGAGAGAGGTCAACACCGACCTGATCGGCCGGATCGCGGCACGTGAGCTGACCACCAAGCGGGGACGGGTGATCGTGGAGCAGGGCCAGGAGATCGACCGCGCCGAACTGGCCGACCTGGTCGAGGCGTGGCAGGACGACTCCGAGAAGGGCAACGTGATCACCGTCCAGGTCCGCTCGGTGCTGAAGTGCGAGGCGCCGACCGGGGTCTGCCAGGCCTGCTACGGCCGCTCGATGGCGTCCGGCAACCTGGCCCAGATCGGCGACGCGGTGGGGATCATCGCCGCCCAGTCGATCGGTGAGCCCGGGACGCAGCTGACCATGCGTACGTTCCACACCGGCGGCGTCGCGGGCGCCGACATCACCCACGGTCTGCCGCGGGTGGTGGAGCTGTTCGAGGCCCGCAAGCCCAAGGGTCTGGCCAAGATCTCCGAGGTCGGCGGCAAGGTGTCGATCGAGGACGGCGACCGGGCGATCACCGTGGTGGTCACCGACGAAGGCGGCGAGGAGCATCGTTCCACGTTCCCGCGCCGGACGCTGCTGTACGTCGAGGAGGGCCAGAAGATCGAGCCCGGCACGCAGCTCAACGAGGGGTCGCTGTACCCGCACGAGCTGCTGGCGATCCGGGGACGGACCGTGACCGAGCTGTATCTCGTGCGCGAGGTGCAGGAGGTCTACAAGTCCCAGGGCGTCGACATCAACGACAAGCACATCGAGTTGATCGTGCGCCAGATGATGAAGAAGGTCCGGGTCGACCAGAAGGGCGACACCGACCTGCTGCCGGGTCAGTTCGTCGATCGCAACGAGTACGCCAAGATCAACAACGCCGTGATCGACGCGGGCGGCGAGGCCGCCCAGGCCGAGGAGATCATCCTCGGGATCACCAAGGCGTCGCTGAACACCGATTCGTTCCTCTCGGCGGCCTCCTTCCAGGAGACCACCAAGGTGCTGACCGATGCGGCGCTCGAGGGCAAGATCGATCGCCTCAACGGGCTCAAGGAGAACGTGATCATCGGCAAGCTGATCCCGGCCGCGACCGGGCTCAAGCGCTACCGCCGGATTGAGATCGAGCCCTCCGAGCCGCTCCCCCGCGGGATCGACGAGGTCGGGCTGCTCGACCACGACGACCTGGCGGCCGAGCTGGGGCTGACCGACGGCGAGAGCCTGACGGGATTCGGAGGCGGGCTCGAGCCCGATCTCAGTGACCTCGAGAACATCTCGGGTGGCAACTCCACGCTCGGGTTCGCCGAGGAGCTGGCCGATCTCGACCTCCCCTCGGACAGCGGAGACTCCACCGAGGAGTAGGCATTTGGCTTGCACCGGTGGGCGGGACGCGCGTCTGACCCAGCACGAGCACGAGCTCGGCCGCTGGAGCAGCGCGCGCCGCCCGCCGGGCGCACGCCTGAGCGGTCGTTTGGCACCGGTGATCCGTACGCGGCCGGGTAGCTCGCCGTGACCCGGCGCTCCCGGATCACCGCCTACGGGACCGCGGTCGCGCTGGTGCTGATCGGTGCGGTGTGTGCCGTCGTGATCTCGGGCGGCACCGGGGCGGTCCTGGCCATGGTGCTCATCGGAGTGGGCCTGGTTGGGCTGGTCAGCCTGGCGTTCCTGGAGATCGGGCTCAGCGAGGACCGGGACCGTGACCGGGCGCGGGCCCGGGAGCGCCAGCGTCAGGTTCGTCGCTCGCCGCGGCCCGCAGGTGCACGGAGGCTTCGGCCCGTGCGTCCGGACAGGCGGCGCGGCCAGCGGCGGCGGCTGCGCTGATCGCGGTGGCGGCGGCGAACCGGGCGGCCCTCCAGTAGACTGGTGAATCTCGATTCACGCCTGAGCTGAGGAGACGATGTGGACCTGACTGACTCGCCCGAGCAGGCCTCCTACCGCGCCGAGGCGCGAGCCTGGCTGGAGGAAAACAAGGCCGAGGCGCCGCCTCGCTCAGGCTCCTACGAGGACACCGCTTACATCAACGCGCGGCGAGCCTGGCAGGGCCGCTTGGCCGAGGCGGGGCTGGCGGCGGTCACCTGGCCGCGCGAGGTGGGCGGCCGGGGGCTGGGCCCGATCGAGCAGGTCACCGTCAACCAGGAGATCTCCCGGGCTCAGGTTCCGGGGATCCTGGATGTGATCGGGATCGGGATGCTGGGCCCGTGCCTGATCGCCCACGGGACCGAGGAGCAGAAGAACCGCTATCTCGGCCCGATGCTGCACGGGGACGAGGTCTGGTGCCAGCTGTTCTCAGAGCCGGCTGCCGGATCTGACCTGGCGGCCGTTCAGACCCGCGCGCGTGAGACTGATGGCGGCGGCTGGACGCTGCGGGGCCAGAAGGTCTGGACCACCAACGCCCAGTTCGCCTCCTTCGGGCTGCTGCTGGCGCGCACCGACGCCGACGTCCCCAAGCACAAGGGCCTGACGATGTTCATCGTGCCGATGGACGCCGAGGGGGTAACCGTCCGCGGCCTGCGCCAGATCTCCGGCGAGGCCGAGTTCAACGAGGTCTTCTTCGACGACTTGCGCCTGGACGAGGACGCCGTCGTCGGCGGCGTCGGCAACGGCTGGGGGACTGCGCTCACGGTCCTCATGTACGAGCGGCTGACGATCGGCTTCGGCTCGGAGAACTTCGGCTCGCCGGCCCGGCTGGCCGAGACGCTGGCCGGCGACCCCGCAGCGCGGGTGGACTCCGACGCCCGGCGGCGGCTCGGCGAGGTCATCACCGAGCTGCTGGCGGTGCGCTTCAACGGATACCGGGCGCTGACGGCGCTGGCTCGCGGGCAGATCCCCGGGCCCGAGGCCGGCCTGGCCAAGGTCACGATGGTCAACGCGGCTGTCGCCGCCACCGACCTCGGCGCCGACGTCGTCGGACCCGACGCGCTCGAGCCCGACAACGAGTGGAGCTACCTGATCTCGTTTCTGCCCGGGCTGAAGTCCGCCGGCGGAACCGAGTCGATCCTGCGCAACACGATCGGCGAGCGGGTACTGGGGCTTCCGCCAGAGCCGCGGCTCGACAAGGGGATCCCGTTCAGCGAGCTGCGGGCCAAGGAGGTGGCGCGATGAACTTCGCTCTCTCCGACGAGCAGGTCCTGCTGCGCGAGGCCGCGCGCGGCTCGCTGTCTCGCTTCAAGACCGTGGAGGCGGCCCGGGCGGCACTCGAGGACCCGTCCGCTCTGCCCGACCTGTGGCCCACCGCGGTCGAGGCCGGCTGGCCCGGTCTGCTGGTAGGCGAGCAGCACGGCGGCGCGGGGTTGGGTGCGTTCGACGCGCTGCTGGTGGCCGAGGAGTGCGGGCGGGTGCTGGCCTCGGTGCCGCTGCTGGGGCTGATCCCGGCGAGCGCGATCCTCGACGCCGCCGGCGACGAGTCGCTCCCGGGCGTTGCGTCCGGCGATCTGCGCCCCGCATTCGTTGCCGCCCGCCCGCCCGATGACGTGGAGAAGCGCTGGACGGTGGACTCGCGCTCGGGGTTTGCCCGCTCGGCGGCGCCGACGGCGAAGGTGGACGACGATGCTGTGACGCTTGTGGGCACCGTGGCCTTCGTCCCCGACGCTCCCGGCGCCGACCTGCTGGTGGCGATCGGCATCGACGGCGACGGCGGGGCGGTGGCGGCGGCGATCGATCCCGGCGGCGAGGGCGTTTCGGTGGACCCCCTGATCCGCTATGACGCCACGCAGCCGCTGGCGCACGTGAAGTTCTCGGGCGCCCGCGGACGCCGGCTCGACGTCGGCGAGGACGTGCTGGCCGGGGCCTGGTATCTGGCCCAGGCGCTGATCGCGGCCGAATCGATCGGAGCCGTGCAGACGTGCCTCGACGTCAGCGTGACCTACGCCAAGGAGCGGTTCACCTTTGGCCGCGCGATCGGCTCCTATCAGGCCGTCAAGCACGAGCTGACCGAGGTCCTGCGGCGGCTGGAGAACGCGCGCGGCCTGCAGTACTACGCCGGTTGGGCCCGGGAATCGGCGCCGGAGGAGTTCCCGCTCGCGGCCAGCGCGGCGCGGTCGGCGGCCGGGGGCGCACTTGACTTCGCGGCCCGCGCCATGATCAACGTTCACGGCGGGATCGGCGCCACCTGGGAGCATGACGCGCCGTTGTTCTTCCGCCGGTCGCAGCTGTCGCGCCGGCTGCTGGCGGGCACGCACGACGCCACCGATCGGGTCGCCGAGCGGACCATCAGCGCCGCGGCGGCCGCGTAGCCCCGGTGGCGAGCGCTTCGCCGGCTCCCACCGCAGCGGCAGCGGTCCGCAGCGAGGCGGAGGTCCGCGCGGCGATCGCGCGCGTAAAGCGCTGGTATCACTCGATCGAGGTCGCGCCCGGAGTGGTCACCCCGGGGCTGTTCGATCTCCGTCGGATCGCGGCTCGCCTCCCGTGGCCCGATGTCCGCGGCAAGCGCTGTCTGGACGTCGGCACCGCCGACGGATTCTTGGCCTTCGAGCTCGAGCGGCGCGGTGCCGCCGAGGTCGTGGCCCTCGACCTGGCGGTGCACGAGGACTGGGATTGGGAGTCCCACATCGGCGAGCTTGGCCCGCAGTACCTTCGCCACGTCGGTGGGGCCGAGCCGGGAGTCGGCTTTCGGGTCGCGCGCGAGCTGCTGGCCTCTTCGGTGCGGCTCGACCAGCTGAGCGTCTACGAGCTGACGCCTGACGCAGTGGGCGAGTTCGAGGTGGTGGTGTGCGGCAGCCTCCTGTTGCACCTTCGCGATCCGCTGCGGGCCCTGGCGGCAGTCCGCTCGGTGTGCCGCGACCGCTTCCTGTCGATCAATCAGGTCGATCTGGGACGGTCGCTGTGGGCCCGGCATGTCCCCCTGGTTCGGCTCGACGGCACCAGCGGAATCACCCAGTGGTGGGTGCCCAATGCCGCCGGGCACCGCCAGATGCTGCGGGCGGCGGGCTTTGCCATCGAGCGCGAGGCGGGGCTGTATTCGATCCCCTACGGACCGGCGCACCCCGCGCCGCCGCGAGCGCCGCGGTGGCTGTTGCGCAGCTTGGCCCGGCGCGCGCTGACCGGCAACGACGGCGTCACCCACCACGCCGTGCTTGGTCGTCGCGCTTAGTGCTCCGGTGCCCGGGGCCGACGGTGGACGTGTGTCGTCTGGGTTGGGCTATGCGGAACCAGATTGGCATCACGTCCCTGCTCCGGGCCGGGACCGCTCCCCCCTCTTGCGTCGTGAATCTCGGTTCACTACGATTGTGAATCACGATTCACTGGCGGCGCGCGGGATGGCGCGCGGAGGGAGACAATCACGATGACCACGACCGTCGAGACCACCGACCCGGCCCGTGAGGTGCTCAACCAGGCTCCGCGGCTGCAGCCGATCGATCTGTTCGGAACCGACTCGGTGCTGCAGGAGGCGCTCGAGCGCGAGGGCGGCGGCTGGGGCGCCGACGCGGTCCGCGAGGCCGGCATCGTGGCGGGAGGCGTCGAGGCGCTCGAGCACGGGCTGCGGGCCGAGCGAAACCTGCCGCGGCTGACCACCCACGACCGCTACGGCAACCGGATCGACGAGGTCGATCTGGATCCGTCCTGGCACTGGCTGCTCGCGGGGGCCGTGAACCGTGGCATCCACAGCCTGCCCTGGGGCGATCCCCGGCCCGGAGCCCACGTGGTGCGCGCCGCCATGTTCACGCTCTGGAGCAACGCCAACGATGGCGTGATGTGCCCGGTCTCGATGACCTACGCGGCTGTCCCGGCGCTGCGCGACGGCGCGCCGGAGCTCGCGGCCGATTGGGAGCCGCGGCTGACCAGCACCGACTACCAGCGTGGCGCGCTGGCCGGGATGGCGATGACCGAACGCCAGGGCGGCTCCGACGTCCGCGCCAACATCACTCGCGCCGAGCCGGTCGGCGACGGCGCCTACGAGATCCACGGCCACAAGTGGTTCTGCTCGTATCCGCCCTGCGACATCTTCCTGGTGCTGGCCCAGGCGCCCGGCGGACTGTCCTGCTTCCTGGTCAAGCGCGGGCCGGGGATGGAGTTCCAGCGGCTCAAGGACAAGCTCGGGACGCGGTCGCTGCCCTCCTCGGAGGTCGAGTTCCGCGGGATCGAGGGTCGCCTGATCGGCGAGGAGGGCCGCGGTGTCCCGGCGATCATCCGGATGGTCAATCACACCCGGCTGGACTGCCTACTGGGGTCGGTCACGAGCCTGCGCCGGGGGACCCTCGAGGCGATCCACCACGCCCGCCACCGCTCGGCCTTTGGGACGCTGCTGGTCGACCAGCCGGCGATGGGCAACGTGCTCGCCGACCTGGCGATCGAGTCCGAGGCAGCCACGCTCACGGCGATGCGCGTGGCCCGCAGCTATGACGAACCCGGAGAGTTGACGTTCCGCCGGTTCGCCACCGCGGTGATGAAGTACTGGGTCTCCAAGCGCGCCGCGGCCCACGCCGCCGAAGCACTGGAGTGCCTGGGCGGCAACGGGTTTGTCGAGGAATCGGGACTGCCGTTGATCTACCGCGACGCGCCGCTGAACTCGATCTGGGAGGGCTCGGGCAACGTCGCCGCGCTCGACGTGCTGCGCGCGATCGTCAAGGAGCCCGAGGGGCTGCCGGCCTTCCTGGCCGAGTGCGAGCTGGCGGCCGGCGGCGATCGCCGGCTCGATGCCCACCTCAACGCCACGCGCGCGCGTGTGAACGCGCTGTTCGCCGGCACCGACGGCGAGAGCCCGGAGCAGCGGCTCTACCAGAGCCAGTTCGGCGCGCGGCGGATGGTCGAGGAGCTGGCGCTCGGTCTCCAGGCGTCGCTGCTGGTCCGCCACTCGCCGCCCGCGGTGGCCGACGCCTTCTGCGCCGCTCGGCTGGGGGGCGAGGGCGGCAGGGTCTACGGGACGCTGCCCGCCGGG
Organism: Solirubrobacteraceae bacterium; assembly: GCA_036502145.1. Lineage (GTDB taxonomy): Bacteria > Actinomycetota > Thermoleophilia > Solirubrobacterales > Solirubrobacteraceae > Palsa-465. Next base: position 11,316 of record DASXZB010000074.1, read on the forward strand.
GTCGACGCCAGATCGATCGTCGACCGCGCGGTTCCGGCATGACCGCGATCGCCTATGAGGCGACAGGGCGCGTAGCCAGGATCACCCTGAATCGCCCCCAGCGGGGCAACGGGATCAACCGCGCGCTGGTGACCGAGCTCGAGCGCTGCGTCGAGCGGGCCGATCTCGATCCGGAGATCAGGGTGCTGTTGCTGGCCGGCAACGGCAAGGGGTTCTGCGGCGGCTATGACCTGGTGGAGAGCGCCGAGGGGCAGGGCCGCCTCGGCGACGCGCACACCGAGGAGCGGGGGGGCCTCGGCGACACGCACGAGTGCGCCGAAGCCGATCGTCCGCCGGCCGGGTCGCCGCTGGACCCGATGGTGACGATGGCCAACCACGACCCCTCGTCGACCTGGGATCCGATGGTCGATTACGCGATGATGAGCCGCAACGTCCGAGCTTTCATGTCGCTGTTTCACTGCAGCAAGCCCGTGGTCTGCAAAGTGCACGGCTTCTGCGTCGCGGGCGGGACCGACATGGCGCTGTGCTCCGACCTGCTCGTGATCGCCGCCGACGCCAAGATCGGCTACCCCCCGGCCCGGGTGTGGGGCTCGCCGACGACGTCGATGTGGGCCTACCGGCTGGGCCCCCAGCGAGCCAAGCGGCTGCTGTTCACCGGCGACTCGCTGTCGGGCGCCGAGGCGCTCGAGTGGGGGCTGGCGATCGAGGCCCCCCCAGCGTCAGAGCTCGACGATCGCACCGAGGGGCTGGTGGCGCGGATCGCGCAGGTACCGCTGAACCAGCTCCAGATGATGAAGCTGCTCGTCAACCAGAGCCTGTACTCCCAGGGGCTGCATGCCACCCAGGCGCTGGGCACGGTGTTCGACGGCATCGCCCGCCACACCCCGGAGGGCTACGCGTTCCAGGGCCTCGCGGCGCGCGAGGGCTTCCGCGCCGCGGTCCGCAGCCGCGACGAGTCCTTCGGCGACGTCGGTCGGTCCACCTTCAAGGGTTGAACGAGCTGTGGAAGCGACAACCGTAAGCACCCGGCGGCGTCTGCTGCGAGCCGCCCAGGAGCTGATCGAGCAGGGCGGCTACGGAGCGGCGTCGGTGATTGCGATCGCCGAGCGAGCCGGAGTCGCGGCCGGCACCCTGTACCGCCACTTCGCGTCCAAGGAGGAGCTGTTCGTCGAGGTGTTTCGCGCGGTCTGCGCCCGCGAGGAGCGCGCGATGCGCGCCGCCGCGGCCGAGCTGCCCGACGCCGCGGCCGCGACGCGGCTGGAGACGGTGCTGACGCGGTTCGCGGAGCGGGCGCTTCGCAATCCGCGGCTGGCCTGGGCGCTGATCGCCGAGCCGGTCGATCCGCGCGTCGATGCCGAGCGACTGGCCTACCGGGAACGCTACGCGGCGCTGATCGCGGAGAGCCTGCGGGAGGGGATCGCGGCCGGCGAGCTGCCTGAGCAGAACGTCGAGCTGACCGCGGCAGCGCTGGTCGGTGGCTGCGGGGAGGCACTGGTCGGGCCGCTGTCGCCGCTGGCCGGACGGGACCCAGGGGCCGAGGAGATCATCGAGGCGCTGCGGATCTTCGTTCGCCGGGCGGTGGGCGCGCGGTGAGGGTGAGCGGGCGGTGGGAGTGGGCGCGCGGTGAGAGTGGGCGCGCGGTCAGGGTGGGCCCGCGGTGAGGGTGGGCGCCCGGTGAGGGTGAGCGCGCGATGAGCGCCGTCCGGACGCTGCGCGACGGCCCGGTCACGACGATCCTGCTGTCGCGCCCGGAGCGGCGAAACGCGGTCGACGGGCCAACCGCGGCGGCGCTCACCGAGGCGTTTCGAGACTTCGATGCCGATCCCGAGGCCGCGGTCGCCGTACTCCACGGTGAGGGCGGAGTGTTCTGCGCGGGCGCGGACCTGAAGGCGGCCGGCAGCGCCGCGGGCAACCGGGTGGAGCGTGACGGCGACGGGCCCATGGGCCCGACCCGGATGCGGTTGTCAAAGCCCGCGATCGCGGCCATCGCCGGCCACGCGGTGGCCGGCGGGCTCGAGCTCGCGCTGTGGTGCGACCTGCGTGTGGCCGAGGAGGATGCCGTCCTGGGCGTCTTCTGCCGGCGCTGGGGGGTGCCGCTGATCGATGGGGGAACGGTGCGGCTGCCGCGGCTGATCGGGACCAGCCGGGCGATGGATCTGATTCTCACGGGGCGGCCGGTGGGGGCGGCCGAGGCGGAGCGGATGGGGCTCGTGAACCGCGTCGTCCCGCCTGGCCAGAGCCTTGTCGCCGCGCAGGCACTGGCCGCCGAGCTGGCCCGCTTTCCGCAGACCTGCCTGCGGCACGATCGGCTCTCCCTGGTCGAGCAGGAGGGCATGGACGAGCCGGCCGCGATGGCCAACGAGCTTGCGCACGGGCGGCAATCACTTCAGGATGTGCAGGTCGGCCTGGCACGGTTCCGGGCCGGCGAGGGGCGCCACGGGCGTTTTGATTAGCGCCGCCCGTACGCCCGGGAGGACTCCCGGACTCAACCTACAGAGGGGGAAGGATGCGCAGAATCAACAGCTCCAGCCTGTCGCTGGCATTGTCGGCGGTGGCGCTATTTGTCGCGCTCGGCGGAACCGCGGTTGCGGTGAGCGGTCAGATCGGCACCGGTCAGATCAAGAACGGCGCTGTGACCAACCACAAGATTGCCAACGGCGCCGTCGGCAATCACAAGCTGGCCAACGGCGCAGTGGGCAACCGGAAGCTGGCCAACAACTCGGTCTCGAACGCGAAGCTGCGCAATGGCTCGGTGTCGGCCTCCAAGCTCGCCCCCGGAGCGGTCTCTGGCGCCAGCCTGGGCGCCGGCTCGGTGGGCACGGCCAACCTGGCCGCCGGCGCCGTCGGCACGACCAACCTGGCCGTGGGCGCGGTGCTGACGAACATCCTCGGCAACGCCTCGGTCACCAACTCCAAGCTCGCCGACAACTCGGTCTCGACCAGCAAGCTGCAGAACAACTCCGTGACCAACTCGAAGCTGGCCGACAACTCCGTGTCGACCACGAAGCTGCAGAACAACTCGGTGACCAACTCAAAGCTGGGCAATGACGCCGTCACGACCGACAAGGTCAAGGACGGCACTCTGACCGGCGCGGATATCGCGCCGAACAGCGTGACCGCCTCGAACATCGCACCGAACACGTTCGTTGGCGGCGTGGGTAGCCTGGCCTCCGGGCGGATCGTGGTGACCGCGGGCAACGTCGCCCAGCTGCTCGACCTCGGCTTTGGACGGATCGTCGGGTCCTGCTCGAGCACGAACGTGCCGCAGCTTGGCTTCACCCCGTTTTTCAGCGGGACGAACATCGTCGACTGGTTCACGAACTCCGGAGGAACCGCGAACATCCACACGACGAATGCCGAGCCGGCCGGCGGCACCTTCACGGAGGCCAATGCCAACGCGACGCCGCAGAGCGTCACCTGGCAGATCGGCTTCAACAACGGCAGCAACCACATCGCGACCGCGCAGACGTCCGGCCAGTTCCAGCTGGGGACGGGTTGCGTGTTCATCGGACAGGGGACCACGACCGGCTGACAATTGCGCCTCCGGGCGGCGCTGCGGCGCCGCCCGGAAGGGGCCCCTCTCCGCAATCAGCCGAGAGCGGGCCGAGGCTGCAGGGCCAGCGCCCAGGCGCGCAGCTCGTCGGCGTGGCGGGCGGTCAGCCCCACCGCGGGCTCGGTCCTCACCAGCAGCGTGGGGCCCGAGCGCTCCGCGGCCCAGGTGTGGCAGGTGTCGTCGTGGGCGTCGTCGACCCAGGCCAGCGGCCGCTCGGGACCGGCGTAGCGGTCGATCGCGGCCAGCTTCCAGTGACGGCGGTCACCCGCCGCAGCGGGCGGGAAGCTCAGGTGGGGCAGGCCCGGCGGCAGCCCGAGCGCGTGGGGCAGGTACTCGTCGGCCTTCTCCTCCCAGCCGCTGCACCAGACCAGCTCGAACTGGCCCATCAGCCCGAGCAGTAGGCCGCCAGCCGTTTCAGAGAGGAAATGAAGGACGCCGTCGACGGTTACGAACCGTCCGGCCGGCCGGCGCCGCGGCTCGAAACCGAACAGCGAGATCACGCCGTCGATGTCGATCAGTAGTGTCGGTTGGCACATAACAGAAGCCAGTTGCGGCACATAGGTTGCATTTATGTGGGTTAGTCAGGGTATGTTCCCAGTGCAGGTGCCGCGCCCCAAAACGCTGTCCAGAGTCTGCTGGACCAGGCGTAGCGGCAGTCGATCCGAATCAGCCGTGTAACGGAGACGCTGCGAGAAGGCGGTAGGGCCGCCTCTCAGGTTTCCGCCGAACCCAACTAATTTGACCCTAACCCTCGGCATTCTGCTGGCATTGGCCTGCGCTCTGGCCACCAATGTCGGCTTCCTGTTCAAGCATCGTGGCGCCTGTGCGGCCCCGGCCGTCGATATCCGCCGGCCGGTGCGGACGGCGCGATGTCTGTTCGGCTCGCGCCTGTTTGCGATCGGGATGGCGGTCGCCACGGGCGCCTGGGTCTTCCACGTCGGCGCCATGGCGATGGCCCCGCTGTCGGTCGTCCAGGCGGTCCTGGCGGGCGGTGTAGTCCTGCTTGCGATCATGGCCGAGCGGATGTTCGGACTGCGGATCTCGCGGCGCCAGTGGTCCGGCATCGGCCTCACGGCGGTCGGTCTGATCCTGCTCGGCATCAGCCTGCCGGCGGTCCACGGCGCCCACTCGCGCTTCTCGGTGCCCGGCATGATCGTCTTCGAGACGGGCCTGCTGCTGGTGGGAACGTTGCTGATCATGGGGCCGCGGATCGGCGCTCCCAAGGAGCATCACGGCTTCATGCTCGGCGCCGCGGCCGGAATCCTGTTCGGCGTCTCTGACATCGCGATCAAGGCGATTTCCGGGATGGTCGGCTCGCACGGCCTGGAGGGGCTGCTGAGCCCCTGGAGCCTGGTCACGGTGGTCGCCTCGGTCGCCGCTTTCTACGCTTCGGCCAAGGGGCTCCAGGACGGCGAAGCGGTGCCGGTCATCGCCGTCACCGGGACCGCCGCCAACGTCGCCGGGATCGTCGGCGGGATCATCGTCTTCGGCGATCCGCTCTCGGGCCATCCGCTGGCGCTGCTGACCGAGTGCCTGGCCTTTGCGCTGGTGGTGTTCGCCGCCTGGCTGACCCCGGCACCGGTGCGGGCCGGGACCGCCGTGCCCGCCACCGGGTAGTTGCTCGCGCCCACGTAGTAGTAGAACCCCCGGATGGGGTCCAGGCCGTTGATCTCGGTGGCCGAGCTGGACGGACTGCTGCGCGGCCGTGCCGGCGGGCCGACGGTCCTCGACGTTCGCTGGGAGCTCGCCGGCGGTGCCCAGCGCGACCGCTACCTCGCGGGCCACATCCCGGACGCGAGGTTCGTCGATCTCGACGCGGAGCTGGCCGGGACGCCGGGCCCGGGTGGACGCCATCCGCTCCCCGACCGAGTCGCCTTTCAGGGCGCAATGCAGGCCGCCGGCGTGGGCGATCGGCGCGCCGTTGTCGTCTACGACGCCGCGAACTCGATGGCGGCGGCTCGGGCCTGGTGGCTGCTGCGCTACTTCGGCCACCCTCAGGTGGCGGTGCTCGACGGCGGGCTGGCCGCGTGGGTCGATGCCCGCCTGCCGCTCGAAGCCGGCGAGAGCCCGCCCCCCGCGGCCGGCGACTTCTGTGCCCGCCCTGGCGGCATGGCGGTCGTGGACGCGGCGGGCGCGGCCGCCCTGGCCCAGCAGGGCGCGCTGCTCGACGCGCGCGCCGCCGAGCGGTTTCGCGGTGAGGCCGAGCCGGTCGACCCGGTGGCCGGGCACATCCCCGGCGCGCGAAGCCGGCCCACCGCGCTCAACGTGCAGCCGTCGGGCCGGTTCTCTGACCCAGGCGCCCTGCGCGAGGGGTTCGAGGCGGCCGGCGTGACCGCCGATCTCGAGGTTGGCGCCTACTGCGGATCGGGCATCACCGCGTCCCACCAGGTCCTGGCGCTCGAGCTGGCCGGCTACCGGGCGGCTCTGTACCCCGGCTCGTGGAGCGAGTGGATCGCCGACCCCAGCCGGCCGGTGGCCACCGGACCCTGAACCCCGGGCAGGCGGTCGGCGAGCCGGCGGTCACCTCCGGAGAACCAGTCAGCCGCCCGAGCTGGCCTCTAGCAGCACCCGCGTGACCTGTCCGGGATCGTCGTAGGTGGGGAGGTGCCCGCAACCGTGCAGCGTCACGATCCGGGCGCCGGGGATGGCCCGGGCGGCGCGCTTGGCCTGGCGGGGCAGCAGCAGATGGTCCTTGTCGCCCCAGGAGATCGTCACCGGCACCTCGATCCGCTCGCCGCCCTGGAACTCCGACGGGCGGATCGTGGGCAGCGTCGCGTCGAACCACGGCGCGTTGGCGAACGCCCGCACCGATTCGGCGGCATCGCGGGCCGGGATCCGATCGGGGCGGGCCGCGAACGTGGAGAACAGAAGCTTGCGCCGCAGCGGAGACTTGGTCAGCGACCCGGCCCGCGGCGCCAGCCCGCGGGTCGTCGCGGCGGTCGCCCGCAGCAGCGAGCGGGCCAGAGCGGTCTCCGGCCGGTTGGCGAACCCGGCCGGCGAGACGCCATTGGCCGACCGGACCAGACCGCGCTTTGCGAGCTCCAGCACGACCAGGCCGCCCAGCGAGTTGCCGGCGGAGTGCGGGCGCTGCACGCCCAGCTCGGTCAGGAAGTCGGCGACCAGCGTGGCCAGGCTGTCGATGCCGGGCGCCGTCCCGGGGGGTGGCATCGGCGAGGCGCCGAAACCGGGCAGGTCGAGCGCGATCACGTCGCGGTGGGCGACGAGGTCGTCGATCACGGGCTCCCACATCTGCCACCGGCTGCCAATCCCGTGGATCAGCACCAGCGGCTCGCCATGGCCGCGACGGTAGTGGTTGAGCCGCACGTCGCGACGAATCTATTCGATCGCCACAGGACCGAAGCCCATGTACAAACGTTCCGCGATGGTTGGACAACCGGGACAATTGAGTTATCCCAGTGCCGCAGCTACCGTTGTACAAAACGGCACACGGTCTTCAGAGGAGAGATAGGTATGGCAAGCACCCAAGAGGCAGTAGCGACCGAACAGGGTGCTCTTCAGGAGCAGGCGCGTCGCCATCTCTGGATGCACTTCACGCGGATGTCGGCCTACCAGGACCAGGAGGTCCCGATCATCGTGCGCGGCGAGGGCTGCTACGTGTACGACGAGCACGGCAACCGGTACCTGGATGGCCTGTCGGCCCTGTTCTGCGTCAACATCGGCCACGGCCGCGCCGACATCGCCCAGGCCGGCGCCGATCAGGCCAAGGAGCTCGGCTTCTTCACCAACTGGTCCTACGCGCACCCCCGTTCGATCGAGCTTGCAGCCCGCATCGCCGGCCTCGCTCCCGGGGACCTGAACCGCGTCTTCTTCACCAGCGGCGGCAGCGAGGCCGTGGAGTCAGCGCTCAAGCTCAGCCGTCAGTACCACAAGCTCACCGGCAAGCCGACCAAGACCAAGGTGATCGCGCGCGACATCGCCTACCACGGCACCAGCCTGGGCGCGCTGTCGGCGACCGGGATCACCAGCCTGCGTGAGCCGTTCGAGCCCTTGACCCCCGGCGGCTGTCACGTGCCCAACACCAACACCTTCCGGATGCCGCACGGGCTGGATGCCTCCGAGCTCGCCGACACGATCGCCACCCGGATCGAGTTCGAGGGTCCCGACACCGTCTCGGCAGTGATCCTGGAGCCGGTTCAGAACTCCGGCGGCTGCTTCACCCCGCCGGAGGGCTATTTCCAGCGGGTGCGCGAGATCTGCGACGAGTACGACGTGCTGATGATCTCCGACGAGGTGATCTGCGCCTGGGGGCGCCTGGGCGAGTGGTTCGGCGGCCACCGCTACGACTACGTGCCGGACCTCATCACCACCGCCAAGGGGCTGACCAGCGCCTACGCGCCGATGGGGGCAGTGATCGCCTCCGACCGGGTGGCCGAGCCGTTCATGGAAGGCAACCACACCTTCACGCACGGGTTCACGTTCGCGGGGCATCCGATCTGCTCAGCGGTGGCCCTAGCCAACCTGGAGGCGATGGAGCGCGAGGGCGTGATCGAGAACGTACGCGCCAACGAGGGCCAGTTCCGCGACATGCTCGATTCGCTGCGCGACATCCCGATCGTCGGCGACGTCCGAGGGGCCGGCTACTTCCACGCGATCGAGCTGGTCAAGGACCAGGACAGCGACGAGCAGTGGTCAGACGAGGAGTCCGAGACCCTGCTGCGCGGCTTCCTCTCCGGCGAGCTCTACCGGCGGGGCCTGATCTGCCGCGCCGACGATCGCGGGGACCCGGTGATCCAGCTCTCGCCGCCGCTGATCGCGGGGACCAAGCAGTTCGAGGAGATGGAGGCGGTGCTGCGTCCGGTGCTCACCGAGGCCGGCGACCGGATGCACGCGCACGCCGTGGGGGCGAGCTCGAGTCGGCCACTCGGGCACGGGAGCACACGCCACGGTGCTGACGGTTCGTGAGCTGCTCAATGGGCTAGACGTCCACCTGCTCACGGGCGAGGCCGCGATCGACCTGCCCGTGCGCTGGGTGCACATCTCAGAGCTCGAAGACCCCACGCCATGGCTTTCGGGCGGGGAGCTGCTGCTGACGACCGGGCTGCAGCTGCGGTCGGTGCCCCAGCAGCGCGAGTTCGTGGCCCGGCTGGCCGACCACCAGCTGGCCGGACTCGGGTTCGGGGTCGGGTTCGGCCACCAGCACGTCCCGCCCCAGCTCGTGGAGGCGGCCGCGGAGGTGGAGTTCCCGGTCTTCGAGGTGCCCTACGAGGTCCCGTTCATCGCCGTCACCGAGGCCGCGTTCACGCAACTCGTCAACGAGCAGTACGCGGTTCTGCGCCGGGCGATCGCGGCCCACGAGCGGCTAGAGCGGATCGTCCTGTCCGAGCGCGGCCTCGATGCCCTGGCTGGGACGCTGGCGGCGCTGATCGGCGCCGCGGTGCTGGTCTTCGACGCCCGCGGCGAGCCGCTCGTCCAGCGGGCCTTTCGCCGCGCGGTCGAGCCCGAAACGGTCGCCGGGCTGCAGGCCGACCTCGCCGAACGTCTTCGCCGACGCGAGGCACGGGCGTTCCTGCCCTCGCACGCCGAGCACGCCAACCGGAGCCTGGCGCTCCCGGTCTCCGCCGACGGCGCCCCGGGGTCCGGGGCTCCGGGCAACGAGCGGATCGCCGAGGCGTGGCTGGTCGCGATCAAGGACTCAGAGCCGCTGTCGGACTTCGATCGGTTGACGCTCCACCAGGCGGTGACGATCGTCGCGCTGGAGCTGCTGCGGGGGCGGGTGGCCGGGGACACCGAGCGGCGGCTGGCCGGAGATGTGCTGGCGGCGATGGTCGATGGCGAGCTGCGCGGCCTCGAGCTGGCCCGGCGACTGGAGCCGTTCGGGCTCTCCGGCGGGGTGGCCGCGATCGCGGTGCAGCGGCCCGAGGACGGACGCGGCTCGCCGGCCCCGGTCGAGGATGAGCTGACGGCAGCGCTACGCGAGGAGGCTGTGCCCGGGCTGGTGGCCACCACCGGCTCGCTGACCTGCGCGCTGATCGCCGGCGACGGGGAGGAGGAGGAGCTGTTCGCGCTCGCCGCTCGGGTCTCGCGGCGGGTCTGCGGCGGCCTCGACGCCGGGCTGCGGGTGGGAGTCGGCCGGCCGGTGGCCGGGGGCGACGCTCGCCGGAGCTTTCACGAGGCCAGATGCGCGCTGGAAGCGCTGGCGCTGGGGATCGGCGACGAGCAGAATGGCGGCGGCGGCGACGATTCCCCGCGTCTGGCCACCTACAAGGATCTGGGATCGTTCCAGCTGCTGCTGTCGCTGCAGGAGGACGAAGCTCTGAAACTGTTCTGCGACTCGATCCTTGGGCCGATCGAGGCCAGCGAGGGTCACTACGGAGGTGAGCTGATGCGATCACTCGAAGCGTTCATCGAAGAGAACGGCCAGTGGGAGCGGGCGGCGCGCCGGCTGTACTGCCATCGGCACACGCTGCGCTACCGGATCAAGCGCGTCGAGGACCTGACCGGGCGCTCGCTGTCCACCGCCCGTGATCGGATCGAGTTCTGGCTGGCCCTCCGCGGCCGGGAGCTGGTGCCATGAGGGTCGGAGTCCCAACCGAGGTCAAGACCGACGAGTACCGGGTAGCGCTGACTCCCGCGGGAGTCCGCGAGCTGGCCGACGCCGGCCACGAGATATTCGTGCAGAGCGGAGCCGGCGACGGCTCCTCGATTTCCGATGAGGCCTACGCCGCCCAGGGCGCGGCGATCGTCCCCGACGCCGACGCGCTGTTCGACGAGGCCACGCTGATCGTCAAGGTCAAGGAGCCACAGCCCGCCGAGGTGGCGCGCCTGTCTCCACGTCACACCCTGTTCACCTACCTGCACCTGGCGGCCGACGCCGAGCTGACCCGCGGGCTGGTGCAATCCGGCGCCACCTGCATCGCCTATGAGACCATCGAGGACGCGCGGGGGAGGCTGCCGCTGCTGGCGCCGATGTCCGAGGTCGCCGGAAAGATCGCCACCCAGGCCGGCGCGTTCATGCTCGAGAAGCCGCTCGGCGGGCGGGGGATCCTGCTCGGCGGCGTGCCCGGAGTGGCGGCGGCCAATGTGCTGGTGATCGGCGGCGGCGTGGTCGGGATGAACGCCGCGTTCATCGCGCTGGGGATGGAAGCCACCGTGTACGTGTTCGACCGCAATCTCGACCGCCTGCGCGAGCTCGACATCGCGTTCAACGGCCGCGCCGACACCTGCTTTGCGACCACCCTGACGATCGAGGAGCGACTGCCCAGCGCCGACCTGGTGATCGGAGCAGTGCTGGTGCACGGGGCCCGGGCGCCGCGGGTGATCACCCGCCAGCAGCTGGGGCTGATGAAGCGACAGGCCGTGCTGGTCGACGTCTCGATCGACCAGGGCGGCTGCTTTGAGACCTCCCGGCCCACCACCCACACCAACCCCACCTACGAGGTCGACGGGATCACCCACTATTGCGTGACCAACATGCCTGGAGCGGTGCCGATCACCTCAACCCACGCGCTCACCAACGCCACCCTGCCCTACGTGCTCGACCTCGCCTCAGCGGGCGTGCACGGCGCCGTGGCCGACAACCCGGGTCTCAAGCTGGGAGTCAACGTGGCCGCCGGCGAGGTCACCTACGCACCGGTCGCCGACGCAGTGGGGATGGCCCACGTCGACGTCGACCAGGCGCTGGCCACGGTGCCCGCATAGACACCGCGGGTTTGCGACTGCTGTCCGGGCGCCCCCTGCTACCCTCTCCCACCGCATGCCGACCACCAGCCAGCTGATCCGCAAGGGGCGTACCGCGCCGAAGAAGAAGCTCGCCACCCCGGGCCTGAAGACCGGCAAGGGGCGCAAGAAGAAGGTCGCCGCCCCACAGCGCCGCGGTGTCTGCACGCGCGTGTTCACGACCACCCCCAAGAAGCCCAACTCGGCGCTTCGCAAGGTGGCGCGGGTCAGGCTGACCAACGGCATGGAGGTCAACGCCTACATTCCGGGCGAGGGCCACAACCTCCAGGAGCACTCGGTCGTCCTGGTGCGCGGTGGGCGCGTCAAGGACCTCCCGGGCTACCGCTACAAGGTGATCCGCGGGACGCTCGACGCCGCCGGCGTCAGCGACCGCAAGAAGGCCCGCTCGCAGTACGGCGTGAAGGCCAAGTAGCTTGCCGCGCCGCGCCGCAGCTCAGGTTCGGCCGATCGAGGCCGATCCCGTCTACCGCAACCGACTGGTCCAGCAGGTCATCAACAAGGTGATGCTGGACGGCAAGAAGTCGGTGGCCGAGAAGATCGTCTACGACGCGCTCGCGATTCTCGGCGAGCGCAGTGGCAAGAACGCCGTCGAGCAGCTGGAGGCGGGCGTCAAGGCCCTGACCCCGGTGCTCGAGGTTCGTCCTCGTCGCGTCGGCGGCGCCACCTACCAGGTGCCCGTCGAGGTGCCGTCCCGCCGCGCCCGCACGCTCGCGGTGCGGTGGCTGGTCCAGTTCGCCCGCGCCCGGCGTGAGAAGGCGATGTCCCAGTGCCTCGCCAACGAGCTGCTCGACGCCCAGCAGCAGCAGGGCAACGCCTTCAAGCGCAAGGACGACATCTACCGCATGGCGCAGGCCAACAAGGCCTTCGCCCACTACCGCTGGTAGAGGCTGTCGGGGGGCGCCGTCGCGCTCCGGGCGTGCTGCCGTGCTGTCGGGGGGCGCCTTCGCGCTCCGGGTGAGGCGCCGGCCGCGGATTCTTGCGACAAAACCGGATCGGATCGCCGGATTCGTCGCCATCAGCACCGTGGAGCCACGTCTGGTGACAAATCCAGACCGGCATCTTGGGTTTGTCGCGCGCGACCGTGTTGCATCGAGCGGCTCCGCGGCCCTCAATACCGCCCCGGCATAAAGAGAAACGCGAGGGCTGCCTACCGCACGGGACCGGGGGCTGCGGCAGGACAACCCTCGCGTTTTGTAAATGTAACGTGGCCTATGTTGGCAAACGGTTGGGTTTCCCGGGAGCGTCAGGAAGCGGACCGTGTGCGTGATGCACTTGCCCTCCGGGGAGGCTTGCGCCGCGCCGGCGGCGGCTCGAGCAGGAGCAGGCCTGACGCGGCGGTGATCAGCAGCACGATCGCCCCCAGGGTCTCCAGGTAAAGACCGATGCTGGGGCTCGAGCTGGCGGCGGCAAACCGAGTCGTGGCGCTGCCGACTAGTCCGGTGGCCTGGGCGTCGGGCAGGTCGCCGAGCAGCGCGATCAGCAGCGCCAGCAGCCCGAGCAGGCCGGTCGCCAGCAGCGCCAGCCGGCTGCGGGTTTCCCAGACCCCGTAGGCGAGCCCCGCCGCCAGCAGGGCCACCGGCACCAGCGCGTAAGAGTGGTGAGCGCCGGTGGCGACCGTCTTGATCACGTGGTTGCCGGCGCTGGAATGAACCTTCAGCAGGGGCGTGAATTCGGCCACCAGGAGCAGCGCGGCCCCGGCCAGGCCACCGATCAACAGTGCCATCCGCAGTACCCGTTCCGGGGGCCGCGGAGCCCCGCCGGGCCGGGCCGGAGGGCCGTTTGAGGGCCTCGGTGCTCTGCTATATTCGGTGTCCGCCTCGGGTCGGGTCATGGTCATCGGTGCCCGCACTCGGGCGCGGAGGATCCAAGCGATGGAGACGCCGACCCACTAGACAACAGCCCGAAGCCGACAGCTACGTCGTGAACGGGCCCGCTGGGCCCTTTTTCATGACCGCGGCCGGAAACTCGGACCCGCCCAAAAAACCGCTTCACAGACTTCAGATTCATGCCCAGGAAATTTACGCTCGACAGAACTCGCAACATCGGGATCATGGCCCACATCGACGCCGGTAAGACGACGACGACTGAGCGCATCCTCTATTACACAGGGCGGACCTACAAGATGGGGGAGGTTCACGAGGGCGCGGCGGTCATGGACTGGATGGAGCAGGAGCAGGAGCGCGGGATCACGATCACCTCCGCGGCCACAACCTGTGACTGGAACGGCACCCGGATCAACATCCTCGATACGCCCGGCCACGTCGACTTCACCGTCGAGGTGGAGCGCTCGCTGCGCGTCCTGGACGGCGCCATCGCGCTGTTCGACTCGGTCGCCGGCGTCGAGCCGCAGTCCGAGACCGTCTGGCGCCAGGCCGACAAGTACCACGTGCCGCGGATCGCCTACATCAACAAGATGGACCGCATCGGGGCCGACTTCACCCGCGGCGTGCAGACCATGATCGACCGGTTGGCAGCCCATCCGGTTCCGATCCAGCTGCCGGTCGGCGCCGAATCGGAGTTCCGCGGAATCATCGATCTGGTCGAGAACGTGGCGATCATGTACAAGGACGAGCTCGGCAAGGAGCAGGAGATCACCGAGATCCCGGCGGAGTTCGCCGACCAGGCGGCCGCCGCGCGAGAGCACCTGCTCGAAGAGGTCTCCCAGTACGACGACGAGCTGCTGGAGATGATCCTCGAGGACCAGGAGATCCCGGTGGCGCGGCTCAAGCAGGCGATCCGGGCGGCCACGCTGGGGATCAAGATGACCCCGGTCCTGTGCGGCTCGAGCTTCAAGAACAAGGGCGTGCAGCCGCTGCTGGATGCCGTCGTCGACTATCTGCCCAGCCCCCGCGACGTCCCGCCGGTGGAAGGCCTGGAGCCCCAGAAGGGCTCGGACAACGGTGGCGCCCCGGCGCTACGGGAGGCTTCCGACGACGAGCCGTTCGCGGCGCTGGCGTTCAAGATCATGGCCGACCCCTATGTCGGCAAGCTGACCTACTTCCGCGTCTACTCCGGCAAGCTGTCCGCTGGCTCGCGCGTGCTCAACGTGACCACCGGTCGCACCGAGCGGATCGGGCGGATCCTGATGATGCACGCCAATGAGCGCGAGGAGCTCCAGGAGGTCTACGCCGGCGACATCGCCGCCGGGGTGGGGATCAAGCAGGTCGTGACCGGCGACACCCTGGCCGCGCCCGACCGCCCGATCAAGCTCGAGACGATCGAGTTCCCGGAGCCGGTGATCAAGGTGGCGATCGAGCCCAAGACCAAGGCCGACCAGGAGAAGATGTCGGTGGCGCTGGGCCGCCTGGCCGAGGAGGACCCCACCTTCCAGGTCCAGACCAACGAGGAGACCGGCCAGACGGAGATCTCGGGGATGGGCGAGCTGCACCTCGAGGTGCTGGTCGACCGCATGCTGAGGGAATTCAAGGTCGACGCCAACGTCGGCCGGCCGCAGGTCTCCTATCGGGAGACGATCCGCGGTCACGCCGAGAAGGTCGAGGGCCGCTTCGTGCGC
>DASXZB010000075.1:0-1742 GCA_036502145.1 Solirubrobacteraceae bacterium
CACCGCCAGCCTAGGCTGGCGCGCGATCTTCCTGGTCAACGTCCCGATCGCCGCCACCGCGGCCGTCCTCCTGCGCCGCCACGTCGAACAAACGCCGCGGCACCGTCAGCCACTGGACCTCCCCGGCCAGGTCATTGCGACTGCCGGCTTGGCGGCGCTGACCGGCGGCTTCATCGTCGCCGGTAGCCGGGGATGGGATGGGCGTCTGACGCTGGCGTTGCTGGCCGCAGGCGTCGCGAGCGCGGCCGCGTTCGCCCTCGTCGAGCGTGCGGTCAAGGACCCGATGGTCGATCCCGTCCTGTTTCGCGAGCGCACGTTTTCGGTTACGGTCGCGCTTGGGGTGATTTTCAACTTCTGCCTCTACGGCTCGATCTTCTGCCTGGCCATCGACCTACACCGAGCCCGCGGCCTCGACCCCCTGGACACCGGCCTGGCCCTGCTTCCCATGACAATCGTCACCGGGGCGATGGCGTTCCTCAGCGGCCGCCTCGTCGGTCGGATCGGTGAATGGCCCGCGATCGTCGTCGGCCTGAGCGCCGGCGCCGGCGGGGCGCTGCTGATCTCCCTCACCCCGACACGCGGGGTGACGGCGCTGATCGTGTCGAGCCTGCCGGTCGGTGTCACCGCTCTGGCGATGCCGGCCATGACCGCGGTGGCGATGGGCCACGCGCCGCGCGAGCGCCTTGGCCTGGCGTCGGGTGTCTTCAACGCCGCCCGACAGACCGGCGGCGCCCTCGGCGTCGCCGTCCTCGGCGCCCTCCTGACCAGCGGCAGCGGCTACATCGCGCTGCACGCCGCGTTCGTCGCCACTGCGGGTGCCTACGCCGGCGGCATCGTGCTGGCGCTCACCGGATGGCGGCGCACCCGCAGCCTCGCCCGCACAACAACGCAGAGCCCGCCACCGCCCGTTCGACGAACGCCGACGTACTGATAACCGGAGCGGGCCGAACGGCGCCGGATTTCACGCGACCGCCAGGGCGCCGATCGTCTCGCGATGCGGATCCTGCGCCGGGACCCACGTCGCCTGCTCCCGCAGCGCGGGAAGGTCGGCAGCACGCATTGAAGCCCCCGGGGCGGGACGCTCACGGGACTCGACCCGGGGGCCGACCGGGGGGGTGCACGGACGCGACTGGACGCTCGAAGCGTGACGCTTATCGCAACTTCCAGCGACCCAGGAGCACGAGATGCCGCGCATCACTATCGGAACGGAGAACGGCGCCCCGATCGAGATTCACTACGAGGACCACGGCAGCGCCCAGCCCGTCGTGTTGATCCACGGGTACCCGCTCAACGGCAACTCCTGGGAGCGCCAGGAGCGCGCGCTACTCGCCGCCGGCTACCGCTGCGTCAGCTATGACCGCCGCGGCTTCGGCCGCTCGAGCCAGCCGATCGTGGGCTACGACTACGACACGTTCGCGGCCGACCTCAACGCCGTGCTCGAGCACCTCGACCTGCGCGACGTCGTCCTGTGCGGCTTCTCGATGGGCACCGGCGAGGTCGTGCGCTACATCGGCACGTACGGCTCCGCGCGGGTGAGCAAAGCCGTCCTCCTGGGTGTGATTCCGCCGTTCGTGCTCAAGACCGACGACAACCCCGAGGGGGTCGATCGTGAGGTCTTCGAGGGCATCAAGGCGGGCATTGCGAACGACCGCTACGCCTTCTTCAAGAGCTTCTTCGACAACTTCTACAACGTCGACGTCCTCGGCCCCGAGCGCATCAGTGATCAGGCGTTGCAGGCCAGC
>DASXZB010000076.1:0-7263 GCA_036502145.1 Solirubrobacteraceae bacterium
GTCGATCCGTCGCGGATCTTCAGCTTCGTCGAGAGCGCCGAGCAGGCCGCCTCTCCGCAGAGCTACGCCAGGTTCCTCAATCGGCAAGCCGTGGTGCGGCGCCGGACCGGGGTCGACATCAACACGCTGATCAGCCAGTTCCAGGGCGACCTGGTAGTCGACAGCGATACCCACACCACGCTGGGACGAGCCGGGCTGAGAGATCCCGCCACCGTGAGCAGGCTCTTGGCCAAGCTCGCGGCAGCCAAGAGTGGCTTCAGCGGAGGCTCGGCGCTCCAGTCGCTGGGAGGCGGGCTCTACACCTTCCAACCGCCCGGTCGCCGGGCGCTGTTCACCGTCAGCGGCAACCAGCTCGTGTTCGGGCTGGCGCCTGCCGGCGCTCAGATGAAGGCCTCGACGTTGCGGTCCTTCGCCGCCGCCCCCGGAGCTCCGCTCCCCGGAGCCAGCGGAGCGCTCTCGTTCCGCATCTCGCTCGCCCAGCTGCTGTCGTTGACGGCAGGTGCGCAGACGGCAACGCCGCTGGGGCGCCAGATCCTCGGTCTGCTGGGCGACTTCCGAGGCACGGTGACCGCCGCACCGAGCGCGCTGACCGGCAGCGCCACGCTGGCGATCAAGTAGCGCCCGCAGGACCGATCCAGAACCGGTCAAAGGACACCGGCCGGCGACGGACCACGATGCTGTAATCGACCCACGCCCCGTCCGGCCCGGCGGTCACCGTCAAGAAACCGAATGCCGCATGCTGATGGGCCTCCAGCGTAAGCCCGGGCAGCCCGGCGAACGCGGCCGGCGTGTCGGGGATCCCGTAGCCCAGCCGGTGCAGCTCCGGAAAGCCGCCGCTCCCGGCGACGATGTACGCCGTCTCTCGCCCCTGATCGTGGCGGCTGAACCGCTGGTAGTTGTGGGCGTGCGCGCTGAACACCGCGTCCGGAGCGCGCCCGGCATGCGCGAAGCACTCGTCCAGCGTGGCCCCGAGAGCGAGGTTCGAGCCGTGTGCCAGGTCGGCCGAGTAGACCGGATGGTGCATGGCGAGGATCAGCGTCACCCCGGGGCGCGCCGCCGAGAGCTCGCCGACCAGCCAGCGCTTCTGCTCGGCATCGAGCAGCCCGCCCTCGGGAACGTTTGTGTACAGGCCAACGATCGTCACCCAGTCGTGCTCGAGCGTCCAGTAGACGTTTGGTTGGGGTACCGCCCGCTGCCCGTTGAGGCGGCTCGCCGGGGCGCAGAAGTGCCGCACGAAAGCGTCAAGCGACCTGCTGTCGGTTCCGGGTGCCCGCTCCCCGTCGTGGTTTCCGGCCACCGCAAAGATCGGTGCTGAGTAGCCGGCGTACGGTTCGGAGAACTGCGAGCGGTAGTGGGTCTCCTCACCGTGGAGGTAGACGATGTCCCCGAGGTGGTAGAAGAACCGCACCGGCTCCTCGCCGCTGAGCTCGGCCGCCATCGCTGCGGCCACCGCCCGCTGAGGACCTGGATTTCGCAGTCCGCCGGTGTCCCCCACGGATTGGAAGCGCAACCTGCCGGCCCGCTGGATGTCCTCGATCTCGCCGCCCGGCAGGACGTCGGACAGGCGCAGCCGGTAGGGCGCCGGGCCGGTCGGGTTCGGGAGCGGCCACGGACTTGAAACCGGCGGATGAGTCCTGGTCAACTGCTCGTGGGCGCTCGGGCCGTCGTGCACCCGGCCCAGAGCGGGCAGCGGAGCGATCCAGTCGGTTTTGAGCGCGGCGGACGGAGGATTCGAGCTCGAAGCGATGACCAATTCTCAGGGCAGAGGCCGCGCAGCCCGTTTAGAAGTTGTGACCGTCATTCGCCGCAGCAGCTCGAGCGCGCCGCGCTTGGAGAGCGGCTCGTTGAGGTTGCCGCACTTGGGCGATTGCACGCACGAGGGACACCCGTTATCGCAGGGACACTCCCCGATCAGCCGTTGAGCGTCGCCGACCAGCCGCTCGAACTGGGCATAGCCGCGGCGTGTGATGCCGACCCCCCCGGCGTGGCCCTCGTGGATGAAGATGGTCGGACCGCCGGTCTGGGAATGGGCGTTGGTCGACAGCCCTCCGATGTCCCAGCGATCGCACATCGCGATCAGCGGCAGCACCGCGATCTGCCCGTGCTCGAGCGCGTGCAGCCCACCGAGCAGCGCCGCGGGCGGAAACTGCTCGGCTGCGATCAGCTCGTCCAGCTCGTACCACAGCGCCTGGGTGGAGAACTCGACGGTCGGCAGCTCGAGGGTCTGAAAGTCGATAACCGAGTGGTCCTGAAGCGCCTTGCGCTGGTAGCCGAGGACGATCTCGGAGTAGATGACCGAACCGAAGGAGAGCGTCACCCCGTTGGCCTGGCGGCGCTCAATCAGCCGCTCGATGTAGGTCATGCTCTCGCGCTTGGTCTGCGTGAAGTAGTCGCCGTCGAACGGCTCCAGCAGCGCCCGGCGCGAGCCGAGATCGAGCTCCAGCACTCGATAGGACCGGCCCATGTGGAGGTAGACGGCGCCCTCGTGCACGGTCGAGTAGGCGCGGCCGGCCTCGATCGTGCCGAGCACCTCGCCTGAGCCGGCGTCGATCAGAATGAAGCTGTCGGCCGACGCCGAGCGCAGCGCCACCCGGGCGGCCGGGTAGTCATCGGCGCGCCTGGGCACGAAGCCGGTGGCTCGCTCGCGCAGCAGGCCGGCCTGGGCCAGAGCCTGCGCGTGCTCGCGCCAGCCCGGGCCGAGAATCGGCTCGTCCTGCCCGCTGAGCGGGGCCTCGTGGGCGGCGCACAGCAGGTGCTCGGCATAGATCTCGCTGCTGTAAGGATCGAGGATGGCCGCTTCCACCGGTCGACCCAGGAAGTTGTCCGGGTGGCGGCAGAAGAACTGGTCCAGCGCATCCTCGCCGGCGATATAGACCGCCAGCCCGCGGCCCCGCCGGCCGGCTCGCCCCCACATCTGCCTGAGGCTGGCCACCGTTCCCGGGAACGTCACACACACCGCGGCGTCGAGCTCGCCGATGTCGATGCCCAGCTCCAGGGCATCGGTGGCCACCACTCCCAGCAGCTCGCCGGCGGTCAGCCGGCGCTGGATCTCCTGGCGCTGGCCCGGGGTGTACCCGGCCCGATAGGGCGCGACCCGCTCCGCGAGCTCTGGGGCGAGGCGATCCTGGGCATGGCGGAGGATCAGCTCCACGCCCTTGCGGGACTTCATGAAGCAGATCGTGCGCGCCCCGCTGGAGATCAGCTCGGAGAACACTTCGGCCGCCTCGTACAGCGCCGACGCGCGGACCCCGAGCTGCTCGTCGAGCAGCGGCGGGTTCCACATCGCCACCCGCCGCGTCGCCCTCGGCGCGGCGTCGCGGTCGACGAGGTTGAAGTCGGTCAGACCGGTCAGCCGCTCGGCCAGGTCGACCGGGTTGGCGATCGTCGCGCTCGCCAGCAGGAACCGCGGCTCGGTCCCGTGGATCGCCGCCGCACGGCGCAGCCGACGCAGCACGTTTCCGACGTGCGAGCCGAACACCCCGCGGTACACGTGGGCCTCGTCGACGACCACGAACGCGAGGTTGGACAGCAGATCCCCCCAAGCCGGGTGGTGGGGAAGGATCCCCACGTGGAGCATGTCCGGGTTGGTGAGGACCAGGTTGCTGCGCTTGCGGATCGCGGCCCGGTCGGCGCGCGGCGTGTCGCCGTCGTAGATCGCCGGTCGGATCGCCTTGTGGAGGCCGAAGCGCTGCAATGAGCGAGCCTGGTCCTGGGCCAGTGCCTTGGTGGGGTACAGGTACAGGGCCCGCGCGGTCGGGTCCGAGCTCAGCACCTCGAGGGTCGGCAGCTGAAAGCACAGCGACTTCCCCGACGCCGTCCCGGTGGTGATCACCGTGGGTCCGTCAAACGCCTTGAGCAGCGCCTCGGCCTGGTGCTCGTAGAGCCGCTCGATGCCCGTCCGCTCCAGCGCCTCGGCGACCGGCCAGCTGAGCTCTGGGGGGACCGCGACGGTGCGCGCCGGCTTTGACTCGTAGACGTCGTCATGGACGAGGCGCTCGTCGTCGCGTCCGCTGCTGAGCAGCGCCTCCCAGGGCTCGGTTTCTCTGATCGCGGCCACTTGCGCTTTTCAGTATGGCGGCCGTGCCCGCGCGCCCAGGGGCGGCGCTCGCTGCTACGGTCGCGCCGCCATGCGCTGCCTGTACGTCGATCTCGACGGGACCCTGCTGGGCCCGAATGCCTCCCTCCTAATGGGCGCCGACGGCGGCTTCAGCCTGCTCGGGGTGAGAGCCCTGGAGGCGTGCGCGCGGGTCGGCGCAGAGGTGGTGATCTACTCAGGCCGCAACCAGTCCAGCGTTTTCGAAGCCTCCCGGATCATCGGATCGTCGTCCTACATCTTCGAGCTGGGATGCGGGGTGGTGATCGACGGCGAGCTCGAGTGGCTGACCGACGGGCTGGAGCCGTCGACGGAGCACGGCACGATCTACGACCAGATCGAGGCCTCCGGAGCGCCGGCGCTGCTGCTGGAGCGGTTCGCCGGCCAGATCGAGTACCACACGCCGTGGTCGACGCGGCGGAACGTGTCGCACCTGTTCCGCGGCAAGGTCGACCTCGATCAGGCCCGCCAGGCGCTCGACGCCGCCGGCCTCGGCTGGCTGCGACTGGTCGACAACGGCGTGGTGCGCGCGGCTGCGGAGCAGATGGCCGGGCTCCCGGTGGTCCACGCCTACCACCTGGTTCCGGCGGGGGCCTCCAAGGCGCGGGGCGTGGCCCGGCACATGCAGGCGCGCGGCTACGCTGCCGAGGACTGCATCGCCGTCGGCGACTCACGTGAGGACGTTGAGGCCGCCGCCGCCGTCGAAACCTTCTGGCTGGTCGCGAACGCGCTCGAGCGCGACCTGACGCTCGAGACGGACCTGGCCGGCCGCGCCGGGATTCGCGTGGCCAGCGAGAGCTACGGCGCGGGCGTGTACGAAGCGGTGGTCACAACCCTCGCCGAGCAGCGAGGGCGATAGCCGGTTGCGCTGTGCCTCGGTCGCCGGTCAGCGCAACCGGTCGCGCTGAGCTTCGATCGACGGTCAGCGAGTCTGTAGGCGCGCCGGATCTGCTGGCCGCCGGGCCACCTCATCGGCGTCGCCGACCGCCCACCCCAGGCGCTCGACCAGCTGCGCCCGGAAATGATCGGACTCGAAATCCTGCACGCTCACCCGCTCGGTGAACATCATCGGGCGATCGTCGCCATCGACTGGCTCGTCAGCCGTCACGATGATCTGCGGCATATGTCCCCTCCTTTGACATCGGCACGCTGCGCAGGCTGACACTCCCAGCTTCAGCCCGGGTAAACATCTCGTGGCGATCTCCTTTGCTCCGCCTTAACCAGGTTTGGACCCGCTCTCGGTGCTCCTAGGCGGCGCCGCGGACGGCCGCCTCGTCCTCGCGCGCGACCGCCTCAGCGAGCGCGGCCGCGGACTCGGCCATCTCACCGAACGCGTCCGCGACCCGTGCCGCGTCCGACCCCGCGATCGCGCGGTTGAGCATCGCCACCGCCCGGTCAAACGGATCCCAGAGCTCTGGCTGGCCACGCCGACCGGTGCCGGGCCGCAGCTCGTAGGGTGGCGACGCCTGTTCGGCCCCGGGGATCGGCCGCCAGCGCAGACCGGCGGCATTGGCGTGCTCCCACGCCACCTGCTCGGCGGCGGCGGCCTTCGCGAGCGTGTCGAGTCGTGCGGCGAACCCCGCGTCGGGGGGCGCCAGCTTGTGGGCGCGCATCGCCTCGGCCCACCCGTCGCCGGCGCGGCGCACCGCGCGCATGACGTGGGCGCGCTGGCGGTCGAGATCTTCGCTGAAGCTCATCCAGGTGCTCCTGCGGTCAAGTGAACGAGGTGTGCTCGAGTGAAGGGTGGGCTCAAGCCGTGCCAAGAGGTGACCATGGGCAATCAGGGTGAAGGGTCAGGCTCTGCGAGCTCCAGCGGCTCGCCGCCCCAGAAGTCATCGGCGCTGGGACCGCCCTGCATCGCTGCTGGGGGCTTGCGCCCGCTGTAGCTCTCGTCGAGGATCTGCTGAAAGTCAGACCGCTTGATCCGCACGCGTCGCCCCACTCGGAGCGCCGGCAGCGAGCCCTGATCGATCCAGTTGCGGACCGTTTGCTGGTTGAGCTTGAGCGTCTCCGCCACCTCGGCAACCGTCAGGTACTCCTCTTCAGGGTCGGTATCGCTCAACACGCACGCTTTCTAATTGAGACAAACTGGCACTAATTCAGGCGTATAGTACCGCCCCTGGCCGACAGATTCGACTCGAATCTCGAGAAAAGGTCTGCAAACCTCGTGGATTGGACCAAGAAGGAAAGTACGCAGCAGGACGGCGGAAAGGCCCGCGACGACAATGTCGTCCGCCTGCCCCGTGATTGGCTAGGCCCTCGCGAGGAGCTGGTGCCGTTTGGCCCGCCGGCCGAGACGGAGTCCGAGAAGTTCCAGGCCGGGAATTCAGACGTTCCGCGAAGCGCACACGACTTCTGGGGCGGTGATGACTCGAACGTGGTCGACGCCGGCTTTCACGAGCCCGGCCGTCCCGGCCGCCGCCGGTGGCGCCTCGCAGCGGCGGCGAGTCCGCTCCGCCTGCGGCCGTGGCCGAGCCTTGCCGGAGGCATCGCGGACCCCAGGCGAGCCAAACAGGGCCTGATCGCCGGGGCCGCAGTGGTCGCGCTTCTGGTGGCCGGCTTGCTCGTCGGTGCCGGCACGCGCGAGTCCCCGCCGTCAGGGCGGCTGACCGGCGCGGGCTCCGGAGCGTCGAACAACCCGTCGGCCGCCGGGTCGGCCAAGACCCAGACCGGCACTCCGGGTCCGGCGGTTGACGCCCTGGAGCGCCAAGCCCGCGCGGCCCAGAGTGCGCCGCGCACCCGAGTTCGCCGAGCCAGGAGCCGGCGACGGCATCGCCCACACGTCCGGCGGGCACGGCACCGGAGCCAGACCAGGCACCCGGCGCGAAAGGCCGCCGCCGGCCTGCAGCCCGTCCGCTACGCGACGCCTCGGCCTCCGGCCACAGTCGGAACCGCGTCCGATATCAGCGCCAGCTCCGGCGTGACAGCGTCCTCCGCCGGCGCCGGCGCGGACCCCTCTCCGACTGCCTCCGCGGCCGCCACGGCGAGCGGCGAGAGCGCGTCCGCCGGCGGAAGTTCGGGCGGCGGGTCAGCGAGCTCGAGCGGCCAACCCGCTACCGGAGCCAACGGCACTCTGGGGCCGGGCAGCTCCCCGGACAGCTGATCCTCGGAGATGACCCCTCCGCAGGGGTACATTAAGAGTCTCCGATGGTGGGCGACATCCTCCAGCC
>DASXZB010000077.1:0-15185 GCA_036502145.1 Solirubrobacteraceae bacterium
AACAGCTTGGGCATCGAGAGCAAAGCTATCGTCTCGGGCATGCCCGAACGGCTGAGCCCGGCCCTGAAGGCAGTCAGCGACGCCGTCCTGGCCGTGGCCTCGCAACTGTCGGTGGACGAGGTTCTGCAGCGCTTGGTCGACTCCGCCCGGGAGCTCGCCGGCGCCCGCTACGCGGCGCTCGGGATCCCCGACGGCTCCGGCGGCTTCAGCCGCTTCCTGGTGGCCGGGATGAGTGACGAGCTGGTGGCGTCGATGGGCCCGCTGCCGCGCACCCACGGCATGTTGGGCGCGATGCTCGAGGCCAGCGGCGCCTACATGATCAGCGATATCCACCGGGATCCCAGGTTCCGTGGCTGGTGGCCGCGCCAGCACCCGGACATGCGGTCGTTCCTGGGTGTCCCGATCGTCGCCCGCGACCGGGTGATCGGGGCGTTCTACCTAACCGAGAAAGAGGGCGGCGCCAGCTTCGACGAGGGCGATCAGGAGCTCATCGAGCTGCTCGCCGCCCACGCCGCGATCGCGATCACCAACGCCCAGCTCTACGAACGCAGCCGCGAGCTCTCGATCCTGTCCGAGCGCAACCGGCTCGCCCTGGAGCTGCACGACGTGGTCAGCCAGAAGCTGTTCAGCCTCAACCTGAGCGCCGATTCGGCGACCACGCTGCTGGAGCGCGACCCCGCCGCCGCCCGGCTCCAGCTGGCCCGGGTCCGCGAACTGGCCCGGGAGGCGCTGGGCGAGCTGCGCTCGCTGATCCTGGGGCTGCGTCCGGCGGACCTCGCCCACGACGGCCTCGAGGAGGCGCTGCGCAAGGAGGTCGAGATGCTCCGCCGCGTGCACGGGATCGAGGTCGAGCTGCGGGCCGAGAACGGTGGCGAGCCCGATCCGGGCGACATCGAGATCTTGCGGATCGCCCATGAAGCGCTTCACAACGCGGTGCGCCACGCCGCGGCCAAACGGGTAACCGTCCACCTCGACGGCGGCGAGCAGCGGCTGAGGCTGGAGGTCTCAGACGACGGGATCGGCTTTGACCCCGCCGACCCCGAGCTGCGCTCGCGCCATCTCGGACTCACTTCGATGGAGGAGCGGGCCCGTGAGCTGGGCGGCAGGCTGGAGCTGCGCTCAGCGCCCGGTTCCGGGACCACGGTCAGTCTGGAGGTAGCCCGCAATTCCCGTTGAGCCGATTCGCGTGCTGATCGTCGACGACCACGCCGTGGTGCGCGAGGGCCTGCGGACGTTCCTGGGCCTCCAGGACGGAATCGACGTCGTCGGCGAGGCGGCCGATGGGGTGGAGGCGGTGCAGCAGGCCGCGGCGCTGGCGCCCGACGTCATCCTGATGGACCTGGTGATGCCACGGCTGGACGGGGTGCGGGCGATGCGGGCGCTGCACGAGCGCGCCCCCCAGACCCGGGTGATCGTACTGACGAGCTTTCTCGACGATGAGCGGCTGCTGCCGGCGATCGAGGCCGGGGCGGCCGGTTACCTGCTCAAGGACGTGGAGCCGTCGGAGCTGGCGCGCGCCGTGCGCACTGCGCAGGCCGGCGAGGCGATGATCGATCCCACGGTCGCCGGGCGGCTGCTCAATACGCTGGCCGGCCCGCGCCCGGCCCAAGCCGGCGACGGCGACCAGCTCACCCGTCGCGAGCACGAGGTGCTGGAGCTGATCGCGGCCGGGCGCTCCAACAAGCGAATCGCGCTCGAGCTGGGGATCGCCGAGAAGACGGTCAAGACCCATGTCGGCCACGTGCTGGCGAAGCTGGGGGTCGCCGACCGCACGCAGGCGGCGGTGCTCGCCGTCCAGCGGGGTTTGGTGAGCGGCCGCTAGGCGGCCGCGCCGCCCCCCACGGCACCCCCGCGACCCAGGTCCTAGGACTAATTACCGCTGGAAACCGGGACCGCCGCGCGCCTAGCGTGACGGTCATGTCAAACACAGCCATCATCACAGGAGCTTCCCGAGGGCTGGGGCTGGCGCTGGCCCGGGAGCTCGCCCAGCGTGGCTGGGCACTGGTAATCGACGCCCGCGGCGGCGAGGCCCTGGTAACCGCGGCCGACGAGCTCGCTCGCCGCACCCGGGTCACCGCGATCCCCGGCGACATCACCGACGACTGGCATCGTGGCGCACTGCTGGCCGCCGCCGACGGCCGGATCGACCTGCTCGTCAACAACGCCAGCGACCTGGGACCGAGCCCGCAGCCAGAGCTGGCGAAGTATCCGCTGTCCGCGCTCGAGCGCGTCTACCGCGTCAACGTGCTGGCGCCGCTGGCGCTGGTCCAGCTGGCGCTGCCCCAGATGCCCGCGAACGCGGCAATCATCAACATCACCTCCGACGCCGCTGTCGAGCCCTACGAGGGGTGGGGCGGATACGGGTCCTCCAAGGCGGCGCTCGAGCAGCTGACCGCGATCCTGGGCGCCGAGCGGCCTGACCTGCGGGTCTACGCCGTCGACCCCGGCGACATGCGGACCGCGATGCATCAGGCGGCGTTTCCGGATGAGGACATCTCCGATCGCCCGCCGCCGGAGGACAGTGTCCCGGGCCTGCTGGAGCTGATCGAGGGTGGCCTGCCAAGCGGGCGCTACCAGGCCCGCGAGGTGCTGGTGGGCGGTGGCCGAGGATGAGCGCGCTCGCTTTCGATCTGCCCCGCGCGCTGGAGGCGACGGCGCCGCCTGAGGCCCGCGGGATCGACCGCGACGGGGTCAAGCTCTTGGTCGCGCAGCGCGCTGGCGGCCGGATCTCACACGCTCGCTTCAGCGACCTCCCTGATTTCCTGGGACCGAGTGATCTGATCGTGATCAATGTGTCGGCGACGCTTGCCGCGGCGGTGCCCGGGCGCCGCCGGGACGGCAGCCCGGTGCGGGTGCACTTCGCCACCCGGGCGCCCGAGCTCGACGAGCGCTGGCGAGTGGTGGAGCTGCGCGGGCCGGACGGATCGCGCCCGGCGCGCGGCCGGGCCGGAGAGACGATCGCCCTGGGCCGCGGGGAGACCGAGCTGGAGCTGGTGGCGTCCTACGCCTCGGGGTCTCGGCTGCTGCTGGCGCGCCTGGCCGGCGACATGCCGGTCGAGGACCTGCTCGCGGTCGAAGGTGAGCCGATCCGATACGGCTACGTGCCTGATCCCTGGCCGCTGCGGGCCTACCAGAACGTCTACGCGATCACGCCCGGCAGCGCGGAGATGCCCAGCGCCGGCCGTCCTTTCACCGGACGCCTGATCACCGAGCTGGTGGCTCGCGGCGTGGCGGTGGCTCCGATCACGCTCCACACCGGCGTCTCCTCACCTGAGCGCCACGAGCCGCCGTTCCCCGAGCAGTACGAGGTCCCGGCCGGCACCGCCCGCCAGATCTCGCTGGCGCGGGAGTCCGGCGGGCGGGTGATCGCGGTCGGGACCACCGTGGTGCGGGCGCTGGAGACCGCGGTCCGTCCCGACGGGACGGTCGCGCCGCAGGCCGGCTGGACGGGCCTGGTGATCGGGCCCGAACGCGCCGTTCGGTCCGTGGACGGCATGATCACCGGCTGGCACGAGCCGGAGGCCTCGCATCTGCAGATGCTGGCAGCGATCGCCGGCGATGAGCTTATGGAGCGCTCCTACGACGCCGCGCTGAGCCACGGTTACCTGTGGCACGAGTTCGGCGACAGTCACCTGATCCTCCGCCGCTAGCCGACCCAGCGGTCAGCCGAGCCGGCCGCGTCTAGTGGGGGCGGCGGGGACCGAGGTCTCGGACCGTGAGCCCGTTGAGCAGCCCCACCACCTTCGGCTCGCTGCCCGGCTCCATCACCACCGCGCCGCCGGGCCAGTAGGGGTGCGGCGGCGCGGAACGGTCAACGAGCAGCGGCTCGTACAGCCACGAGCCCGCGTTGACGTAGCGCGGCGAGCCGCCGTTGGCATGCCAGCGGTCGTCGGGCTCGCCGGCAAGCGGACCGGCGCGGTGCAGGTGGCCGAAGACCACCCAGTCGGCGTCCACGCCGAGCCGCCGGACCACGCGGCCCAGCGCGGGGATCCCGGCGCGCTGCATCTGCAGGTCGACCAGCGAGGCGGTCAGGGGAGCGAGGCGCGCGTTCATGAGGAACCTGGGAACGGCCGCGATCACCTTGGTCCGCACCACCCAGGAGCCGCCGCCCAGGAGGGCGGGGACCGGGCGCTGGACCAACCGAGCGGCAAACGAATCGCCGCTGGGACGACGGCGGCGCCGAATCCGCTCGTAGTCCACCGGCCGGGCACCGTCGCCGCGCCCAGCATCGCCCCGGAGCATCCCGAACGAGGACTCCGGGATCAGGTGAGTGTCCAGGTAATGGCCGTGGGTCGCCCAGATCCGGTCCTCCAACCAGACCCCGGGGTAGCGCACCGTGACCCTGGCCGGGGCCAGCCACGACACCACCCGGGCCAGCGCCGGAGAGGCGTCCGGCGGTACCACGCTGTCGATGTCGAGGGCTCGGCCCTGGTCGCGGGCCCAAGCCCGGATCAGCGGCGCGTCGTGGTTGCCGGGCACGATCAGCAGCTCGCGATCGGCGCCCACGCGCCGGCCGATCGCCCGCAGCACCGGCTCGGCCGCGGCGAGCGGCCGGCGCCGGTTGCGGGTCATCAGCTCGGCCAGGTCGCCGAGCAGGACCAGGCGGTCTATGCCGTCGAGCGCATCCAGCAGGCTGTCCAGCGGTGCGGGGCGGCGCAGCACGTCGTTTCCGGCGCGGTTGCCGAGGTGCAGATCTGAGATGACCAGGGTTCGCAAGCCGGCGCCACGATATCCGGCACGGGCCGCGGCCCTCCGGATCGCCCGGGAGGGGCCCGCCTTGTAAGCCGTCTCTGGGGTGGGATGCTTCAGGGGTGTTTGAGAAGTTCACCGAGCGCGCCCGGCAGGTGGTGGTGCTGGCCCAGGAGGAGGCGCGGGCCCTCAAGCACAACTACATCGGCACCGAGCACCTGTTGCTCGGCTTGCTGCGTGAGGAGGACGGAGTGGCAGCTCGCGTGCTGCAGTCACTTGAGATCACCGTGGAGCGAGTCCGCGCCAGCGTGGTCCGGATGGTCGGTCCCGGCGAGGAGCTCACCGAGGGGCAGGTCCCGTTCACCCCTAGGGCTAAAAAGGTGCTCGAGCTGGCGCTGCGGGAATCGCTGATTCTCGGCCACAACTACATCGGCACCGAACACATCTTGCTGGGTCTGGTGCGCGAGAACGAGGGCGTGGCGGCTCGGATCCTGCTCGACTTCGACGCCGATGCGGAGCGGATTCGCAACGAGGTGATTCGGATGGTGCCGGGTCCTGAGCCCCCGGGGTCGAGGCAGGTCACGATGTCGAGCGGGCGGCCGACCCGGCGTCCTCTGGACGTGGCTTGGCTGGATGGTCTCGGAGCGGCCCTGGACCGGCTGGCGCTGGAGATTCGGGGTCAGCTGGCGCGCGAGCCCGACGCCGGCGATCTCCTTCTGGCGCTGGCCTGCGCGCCCGACACGCTGCCCGCCCAGGCGCTGGGAGAGCTGGGAGTGGACCTCGACGCGTTGTGGGGGACTATCGAGCGCATCCGGCAGCGCGCCGCGCGCGCTCGCGAACAGCTCACCCAGCAGATCAGCGAGGTGCGCGCCGGAAAGGAGCATGCGCTCGAGGCCCAA
Organism: Solirubrobacteraceae bacterium; assembly: GCA_036502145.1. GTDB lineage: Bacteria > Actinomycetota > Thermoleophilia > Solirubrobacterales > Solirubrobacteraceae > Palsa-465. The sequence goes on from DASXZB010000077.1 coordinate 5,589, forward strand.
GATTTCGAGCGTGCGGCCGCATTGCGTGACCAGGAGCGCGAGCTCCTGGAGCTGGCCCAGGCCCGCACGGTCATCGAGCCCGAGTTGCTCGAAGAGATCCGCCGCCGCCTCGGCATCCCCCGGACCGACGAACCACCGCCTGCCCAGCCAGCCCGTGGTGGACAGTGAGCTCCGGTGGCAGTCCCCAGCCGGGCTAGGCGGTGACCAGCGTCTCGAAGTGAAGCGCAACGCCGCGGGCGGCGACGATCACCGGCGAGGTGGCCTCCTCGATCGCGTTCTGCGACCGGGCGCTGATCATCACGCGGCCCTGCGGAGCCTCGGCGCGCGAGCCGACCACCAGCAGGTCGACGCCGCGCTCGCGGTCGACCACCTCAGCGTCGAAACGGGCGGCGAGCGAGAACGCGGTCTCGATCGCCGCTTCGTCGGCCGAGCCCGGGAGCACGCCGATCGTGTCGATCCGCTGCTCGGACGTGTCCTGATAGCCGGCGGGGGCGATGGCCAGCGCGGCCGGCCCGCGTTCCAGCAGCGTCTGCGCTGAGCGGCACAGCGAAACGTGGCCGGCGCCGGTCCGGTACTCGGCGCCGAACACGATCAGGTCGGCCTCCTCCTCGGTGGCCAGCCAGCCAAGGCCTTCGGCTGTCGAGGCGCTGAGAACGACGCGGCGCTCGGTGTAGGACTCGCCGAGCAGGCGGGCGCCACGGTCGAGCAGCGCCTCGGCTTCGTGGACCTCGAGCTGCTCGCGGTCGCGCCGGAGCTGGGCGGTGTGGCGTACGTAGGCCAGCGTCAGCCGGGCGCCGACCTCCTGGAACATCCGGCCGAGCATCAGCGCGTCGTGATCGTTCTGGGTGTCGTCGTAGGAGATGATCGCGTGCGGTGCCATCGGCGCTCCGTTTCTGTCCGAGCCTTGAGGTCTTGGCCTGGGTTCGGCGCGAGGATCGCACCTGCCTCCTATAAGGGCTAGTGACGTTGATCATTCGCAAGATAAGATTCACTAATGCTGAACCTTGGCCGGCTCCAGGTGCTATGCGAGGTGGTGACCCGGGGCTCGTTCTCGGCCGCCGCCGAGGCCCTCTCCTACACCCAGTCGGCGGTGTCGCAGTCGATCGCCCGGCTCGAGGCCGAGACCGGCACGACGCTCGTCGTCCGCGACCGCCGCGGTGTGCGACCGACGGCCGCCGGGTCCACGCTGGTCGCTCACGCCGAGGCGATCTTCGTCCGGGTCGAGGCCGCCGAGGCCGAGCTGGCCGCGGTGCTCGGCGTCCGTGGCGGGCGGCTGCGCGTGGCATCGTTTCCGTCGGCCGGCGCCACGCTGATGCCGCTTGCGGTGGCCCGCTTTCGCCAGTCGCACCCCGATGTGGCGCTGACTCTGGCCGAGGGCGAGCCGGAGGAGATCGCGCCGCGCCTGCGCGCGGGGGAATTTGACCTGGCGCTCCTGTTCGAGTTCCCGGGCGTGCGCGAGCGCCTCGGATCCGGGCTGCGGTCGACCACGCTGTTGGAGGATCCGATGGACGTGGCGCTGCCGGCCGATCATCCGCTGGCCTCCAAGCGCGCGCTCGCGCTCGCCGACCTGCGCTCCGAGCAGTGGGTGCAGACCTCGGAATCGAGTCCGTGCGCCCGGCACGTGGTCCGCTCCTGTCTGACCGCCGGCTTCGAGCCGTACGTGGCCTTCGAAAGCGACGACTACGAGACGATCCAAGGTCTGGTGGCGGCGGGGGTTGGGGTCGCGCTGATCCCGCGCTTGGCGCTCACCCGGGTGCACTCGGGGATCGTGGTCCGGGCGCTGGCGCCGCGCAGCCCCGCCCGGAAGGTGACCGCGGCCACCATGACCGCCCCGGGCGTGGCACCCGCCGCCAAGGCGATGATCGCGGTGCTCAGAGAGGTGGCGCGAATCCCGGATCAGCCGGCGCGGGCGAGCTCCTCGGCCAGCTCCTCGGCCTGATGGCCGATCACCAGCGGACGGAGCAAGCGCTCGATGGGACGGGCCAAAAAGCCGATCGGTCCCGGGTCGACGGCGAGCGAGTAGGTGGCGCGGGTCCGGCCCTCGCCCAGGTCCTCGAGCTCCCAGGAGCCATCGATCGCGTCGAGATCCTCTGACTCGACCCGGCTCCAAGAGAGCCGGTGCGGCGGCTCGTAGTGCATCCTCACAAGGCACTCGACTTTGGTCAGATGGGCGTTGCTGACCGTGTCGCAGATCGAGGGCCGTCCCTGGTCATCGCGCTCGACGACCTCGAGGCGCTCCAGCGTGCGCTGCCACTCCGGTGCTCGGGCCACGTCCTCCACCACTGCCCAGCAACGCTGGATGTCGGCGTCGACCTCGGCGGTGCAGGATCCGGTCAGAACGGTCACGACGCGGTCCGCCCAGCCTCACCCACTAGCCGGCGTGGGCCAGCCTGGTCTGCAGACGGCTGGTGCCCGAGCCGGTGTCGACGAGCGACAGGGTCAGCTTCGAGGCGCCGCGGGCGCGAGCGTGCGCCCGCCGCCCGGAAACCGCCTGGACCGCCGGACGCGACAGCGTGAGCGAGAGCTCGGACAGCGAGTGGCGCAGCCCGATCTGCAGCGTCCCGCCCGAGAGGTGAAGGCTGAAGCGAGGGTGGCGAACCCCGCGTGCCTTCAGCGTCACCCCGCGCGTCGAGGCCAGCTTGAGCCCGCTGGGAAGCGACACGCTGAGGCGCTGGAAGGCAGGGGCACTACGCCCGGCGGTCACCGTGAACGAAACCCTCGGTCGCTTGCCGCCAAGCCCGAAAACCGACGCCCGGGAGATGTGCGGCGCGCCACCGACCGTAAGGCTGAAATCAGTCGAAGAGGTCGACCCCTCCGAGTCCTGGCCGCTGACGTGGACGGCGAACGTGCCCGTCCGCCGGGCCCGGCCGGTGATCCGACCGGTCGTCTGACCGAGTGACAGGTGGCTCGGCAGGCCGCGAACGGTGTAGTTGATCAACAAGCCGTGGGGATCGACGGCCCGCAGCCGCATCGAGACGCTGGCGCGGACGGTGAGCCGCGGAGCGCCGGGGCTGATCAGCTTGAGCGTGTCGGCGCAGAGTCCGGCGGCCAGCGGGGCGCCGTTCGGGGTGCCCAGTCCGCTGGCCTCGTCGTATCTGGGCCCGGCCGCGAACCGGCCCCCGTTGGTGGAGGTGAAGTCGTTGTTGCCGGTCAGCACGTCGTTGAAGTTGCCGGCATAACCGCCGCTGGCTGCGCGGTACAGCGCCGGGTTGGCGAACCCGATCGGGTTTCCGGCGCAGGCCCGGGACGCGTCGGCCAGCGTCAGCAGCGCCGCCCACACCGGGGCGGCGGCGCTGGTTCCCCCAATCGACTGCCAGCCCGCGGGCTGTCCGAAGCCCCCTCCGCTCCAGTAGATGACGTAGCCGGTGGCCGGGTCGGCGTCGCCGGCGACGTCGGGAACCTGGCGGCAGTATCCGCCGGGGTCTTCGCACTGCGAGCCGGTCCGGCCGGCGGCGAGGACGTTTATCCCCGGCGCCGCGTCGAGCTGATATCGCGGCATCGGCCACAGGTTCGAGATGCCGCCTCCGCCAGCGCCGGGCTGGAGCAGGCCGCTGGCGACGGTCCCGCCGCTGTTCCAGACCGCCTCGGTGGGCCGGGGCCCTCGCGCCTCGAACGTGGTCCCTCCGACGCCGGTCACGAACGGCTGGCTGGAGGGGTCATCGACCGCGAGCTCGTTCTGGGACAGGGGGTCCCCGCTTCCGCAGTCCTCCGAGCCGTTGTCGCCCGAGGCCGCGACGATCGTCTGGCCCTGCACCGCGGCCTGCTGGAACAGCGTCCCCTCCGAGGCGGCGGCGCCCTGGCCGAGCGCGGTCTCGCACTCGCCCCAGGAGATGCTGACCACGCGCGCGCGATCCTGGTTGACGATCGCGGCGAAGGTGTCATACGGCCCGGAGCCCGGGCCGCCCGAACTCGAGTTGGGGCCCTGGTACACGATCACGTTGGCGCCCGGCACGAGTCCGATCAGGTTCTCGATGTCCAGCGCCGACTCGCCGGAGCCGGGGCCGCTGCCGACACCGCCGTCGACCGACACGTAGCTGATCGGCACGTGGATGCCATAGCACGCCTGGTAGGCGGCGAGGTCGCTGGGGCTGCTGGGCTCGAGCTCGTAGATCGCCACCGTCACCCCGGCCCCCAGATCGCCGGCGCCGTAGAGGCCGGAGAAATCGTAGGCCGACGCGATCTGATCGGCGGTGTTGGCGTTCTGGCTGCTCGCCACCGACTGCGCCTCCGGACAGGCCTGAGGACCGCCGGTGACCACGTGCGGCGAGCGCACCGCGGCGGGGTGGGCGAGGGGGGCTGAGCGGACCAGCAGCGGGTGGGGAGAGGAGACGGTGTTCAGGCCGAGAACCGACTGCACCAGGCGCCCGGCGCGTGGTCCCAGCGACGGCGCGGCGCTGGCGGCGATCGCGGTCCGCCGGCCCGGCAGCGAGCGCGTGTTCAGGGCGATCGAGAGTCCGTGCTCGAGCTCTCCGGCCGTGGCCTGGAGCGGAATCGAGAGGCCACCCGCGGCGGCCGGACCGGGACGCAGGCCGCGAGCGCGCAGCGATCCGCGCACCAGCGCGATCTGGGCCGGCGTGGGGCCGAAGCGCCGGGCGAACTCAACGGGAGTGAGGAACTGACGGTAGGAGGCGGAGCTGGGAGTCGAAACCGCGCGTGCGTAGGCGGCCAGCGCCGACGGGCTGCGAGGGCGCAGCGTCACCGTCACGTGCAGCCGCTGGCCGGGCGCGAGCGTGCCGGCGCGCGCCAGGGTCGCCGGCCCGAAGCTGAGCGCGGACGCCAGGAGTGCCGCGAGCGCGACCCGGAGCGGTGTCCGCTTTGAGCCCGTCATGCGAGCACGCAGGCTACCGTCAGGCAGCCCCGGCGAGCGTCGCTCGGTCCCGCGGCCGCTCGGTCGCGCGGCCGCGCGGTCGCTCGGAGCGGGAGCGAGGGCGGTTACACCGGCAAGAGTGGGGCGCGCTCAGAGCGGGAGCTGCTGCAGCGCGGAGAGGAAGGCCTCGGAGTAGGACGGGAACTGCGCCACGGTATCGAGCAGCACGTCGAGTTCGATCTCGGCTTTGATCGCCAGCACCGCCTGGTGGATCCACTCGCTGGCCAGCGGCGACACCGCCCAGGCGCCCACCATCACCCGGCGGGCGCGGTCGAACACCACACTCAGCTCACCGCGGGGATCCTGCTCGTAGGTGTAGGGGCGGGCGATCGTGGTCGGCAGCTCGATCCGCGACACCGCCACGTCGATCCCGGCCTCACGGGCCTGCGCCTCGCTCATGCCGACCGCGGCCACCTCGGGGTCGGTGAAGATCACGCGCGGGATCGCGCGGTAGTCGGCCTTGACGGGGCGCCCCCGCATGTCGGCCATCGCCACCCGCGCCTGGTACTTGGCGAAGTGCGTGAACAGCATCACGCCGGTGCAGTCGCCGGCCGCCCAGACTCCGTCGGCGACGCGGCAGTGCTCGTCGATCGGGATGCCGCCCCGCCCCGGCTCGACGCCGATCGTCTCCAGGCCGATGTCGTGGCTGCGGGGGCGACGTCCCACCGCCACCAGGAGCCGCTCGCCGCGCAGCTCGGAGCCGTCGTCCAGGCTGAGCACGCGCTGGTCTCCGTCCAAGCGCACCCGCTGGCCGTGGATGCCGGTCCGCACGTCGACCCCCTCGGTGCGGAGCGTCTCCGCCAGCAGCTCCGAGACGCGTTCATCCTCGCGCTCGGCAAGCCGCGGAGAGCCCTGGACGACCGACACCTCGCTGCCGAACCGGCGCAGGAACTGAGCCAGCTCGATCCCCACCGGACCGCCGCCGAGCACGATCGTGCTGGCCGGGATCTCGTAAGTCGCGGATGCCTCGCGGTTGGTCCAGTAGCCCGCCTCCTGCAGGCCCTCCACCGGCGGCACCACGGGGTCAGAGCCGGTGGTGATCAGGATCGAGTCGGCCACGAACTGCGCTCCGTCCACGGCCAAGCGCCCGGGGCCGTCCAGCCGCCCCTGGCCCTTGACCACCGTGACGCCCATCTCGTCATAGCGCTTGACGCGGGCCGAGTCGTCTCCGGCGGAGGTCATGAAGTCGCGGTAGCGGGCCAGATCCGGCCAGGCCAGGGCGGCGGCGTGCACGCCGGCGGTGCGCTCGGACTCCTCGCGGACCTCGGACGGGCGCAGCAGCGTCTTGGTCGGGATGCAGGCCCAGTTGGTGCACTCGCCGCCGATCAACTCGCGCTCGATGAGCAGTACCTTCCGCCCCTCGGCCGACAGAGCGTAGGCGGCGTGCTCGCCCGCCGGGCCGGCGCCGAGGATCGCGACGTCGAAGCGGTCTGCCATGCGGCGAGACCTTACTCAGTGGCGCTGGTCCGCGGGCAAAACCGCTCGCTCGGGATCAAGGCGCCGGGCCAGGTGCTCGTCGCGGCGGCGCTCCAGCCGGGGCTTGAGCGCCGGCCAGTCGTCGTCGATCACCGAGTAGTAGGCCGAGTCGCGCGCGCCGCCCCCGCGGACCACCATGTGCTTGCGCAGGATGCCCTCGAACTGCGCCCCCAGCGCCAGCAGCGCCCCGCGTGAGCGCTCGTTGCGGGCGTCGGTCTTGAACTCGACGCGCCGGCAGCCCGCCTGCTCCAGAGCGTGGCCGATCAGCAGCAGCTTGGTCTCGACGTTGGCGCCGGTCGACCAGGCGGATCTCGCCAGCCAGCTCCAGCCGATCTCGACCCGCCGGTGCTCGAAGCGCAGCTCCAGAAACCGGGTCGAGCCGAGCACTCGCCCCGAACCGGCGTCGAGGATCGCGAACGGCACCTCGCGCCCGGTGCCAGCGCCCTCGAGCGCGGCCTCCAGCCAGCGGCGCACCGCGTCGGGTGAGGACGCCATGTCCACGGGCATCCAGCGAAACAGCGCGGGCTCTGAGGCGGCCTCGATCAACCCCGGCTCGTGCTCGGCGGCGAGGGGCTCGACGATCACCAGCCGGCCGACCAGGCGCTGCCTGAGCGTCTCGGCGGTCGGCGAGGGCGCGGATGTAGCCACGGCGGCGACGATAGTGGACGGGATGGCGGCGGCCCCGATGGCAGCTACGATGTCGCTCATGGGAGCTGCCGCCGATGCGCATGAGTTCACGATCTCGGAGCGGTTCGCGGATGAGATGGAGGTGCACCGCCGCGAGCTGACCGGCTACTGCTACCGGATGCTGGGCGCCGGCTCGGAGGCCGAGGACGCGGTCCAGGAGACCTTCCTGCGCGCGTGGCGCAGCAGGGACAGCTTCGAGCGGCGGGCCACGCTGCGGGCCTGGCTGTACCGGATCGCCACCAATGTCTGTCTCGACATGCCGGGCCGCCCGCAGCGGCGGGCGCGACCGATGGACCTGGTGGGCGCCTCGACCACCGAGACCGCCGTGCTCGGCGAGCTGCCCAACCACACCTGGGTGCAGCCGATCGCCGATGCCCGGGTGCTCCCCGATGACGGGGATCCCGCCGAGGCGGCGGCGATGCGGGAGTCGATCCGGCTGGCCTTCGTGGCGGCGCTGCAGCACCTGCCCCCGCGCCAACGCGCGGTGCTGATCCTCCGCGAGGTCCTGCACTGGCAGGCCAGCGAGGTCGCCGAGCTGCTGGAGACCACGACCGCATCGGTCAACAGCGCGCTGCAGCGCGCCCGGGCCACGCTCGACAGTGCAGTCGGCGATGAGGGCGGGCGGCCGCTGGACTCAGACGAGGAGGCCCTCGTCGACCGCTACGCCAGCGCCTTCGAGGCCTACGACATCGAGTCACTGGTCGGGCTGCTGCGTGAGGACGCCACCTTCTGCATGCCTCCGCACCCGCTGTGGCTGCGCGGACCGCAAGAGGTCGCCCGCTGGATGCGCGGGCCGGGCTTCGCCTGCGAGGGCTCGCGGTTGCTCCCGATCCGGGCTAACGGCTGTCCCGCCTTCGGCCAGTACAAGATCGATCCCGCCGGGGGACGGTCACCGTGGGCGCTGGTCATCCTGGAGATCGAGGACGGGCGCATCGCCGGCGTCCACAACTACCTCAACACCGAGCTGTTCGAGGCGTTCGGGCTGCCGCCGCGGCTCGACTAGCCGGCGCTCGCTCCGCACCCCGCACGCCCGATGCCGAAGCTTCTGATCGTGATCGCGAGCACGCGCCCGGGCCGGGTCGGGCTGCCGGTCGCCAACTGGTTCGTGGAGCGGGTCACCGAGTACGGCGCCTTCGAGTTCGAGGTGGTCGACCTGGCCGAGCTCGCGCTGCCGCTGCTCGATGAGCCCAACCACCCGCGGCTGCGCCAGTACACCAAGGACCACACCCACGCCTGGAGCGCGATCGTCGACGCCGCGGACGCGTTCGTGTTCGTCACCTCCGAGTACAACTACGGCTATCCGGCGGCGCTCAAGAACGCGATCGACTACCTGCACCACGAGTGGCACTACAAGCCGGTGGGGTTCGTCTCCTACGGGGGCGTGGGGGCCGGGACCCGGGCCGTCCAGCAACTCAAGCAGGTTGTCACCGCGCTGCGGATGATGCCCACCGGCGCGTCGGTCAACATCCCGTTCGTGGCGCAGTTTCTGCAGGACGGCGTCATCAACGGCAACGACATCATGCACCAGGCGGCCGCCGACATGCTCAGCGAGCTGATGAGCCTGCAGGCGGCGCTGCGAGCGGTGCGGGTCCCTGACTGAGCGGGCGTCGGGCTCGGTTGTGGCGGGCGCTGCGGCGCCGGCGTAGGGCGTTTCGGCCGACGTGGGTCATCTGGGTTGTGGTAGACGGAACCAGATTGACATCACGTCCGTCCCGAGGGTGTTGCGTCGTGCTTGCGCCGCCGTGTGGTTGGGTTAGGGGGATGCGCTGCGGAAACGAACTGGGATGAGCCCGCTGCACGCGGTGGCGATCTTCGCCGCCGGGATCGTCGCCGGCACGATCAACACCGTCGTCGGAAGCGGCACGCTGTTCACGTTTCCGGTCCTGCTGGGGTTCGGCTACGCGCCCGTCACCGCCAACGTCTCGAACACCGTCGGCCTGGTGCCCGGCTCGGTTACCGGCGCCGTCGGGTACCGGCGTGAGCTGGCCGGCCTGGGCAGCCGCACGCTGCCCCTGGCCGGCGCGTCGCTGGCCGGCGGGATCACCGGCGCGGTGCTGCTGCTGAGCCTGCCGGCGTCGGCGTTCAAGGCGATCGTCCCGGTGTTCATCGCGATCGCGCTGATCCTGATCGTGGCCCAGCCGCAGCTGGCGAAGCTGTTGGCCAGGCTGCGCCCGCCGTCTCGCCACCGGGCGGGAGCGGCAGCGACCGTGGGGGTGTACGCCAGCGGCGTCTACGGCGGCTACTTCGGCGCCGCCCAGGGGATCCTGCTGCTGGCCATCCTGACGCTGGCGCTCGACGACCATCTGCAGCGGATCAACGCGCTGAAGGTGGTGCTGGCCGGTCTGGTGAATCTGGTCTCCGGGATCGTGTTCGTATTCGCGGCGCACGTCGCCTGGGGTGCGGCGGGGCTGATCGCCGGGGGGTCGCTGATCGGCGGCCTGGTGGGGGCGCACGCCGGGCGTCGGCTGCCGCCGGTGGCGCTGAAGGCCGTGATCGTGGTCGTGGGCATCGTCGCGATCGTGCGGCTGGTGACTTGACGGGCGCCGACCGAACCTGATCGAATCTCG
>DASXZB010000078.1:0-36267 GCA_036502145.1 Solirubrobacteraceae bacterium
ATACGGTGCAACCGACGCTCGCGCCATGTCCCCGGACGGCCGGGTCGATCAGTAGCGGTAGTTCTCGGACTTGTACGGGCCCCCGAGCGGCACGCCGAGGTAGCTGGCCTGGCCCGGGGTGAGCTCGGTGAGCCTGACGCCAAGGGCATCGAGGTGCAGCCGCGCGACCTTCTCGTCGAGGTGCTTGGCCAGCGTGTAGACCTTCTTGTCGTAGCTGTCGTTGTGGCCGAACAGCTCGATCTGGGCGATCACCTGGTTGGTGAACGAGTTCGACATCACGAAGCTCGGATGGCCGGTCGCGTTGCCGAGGTTCAGCAGCCGTCCCTCGGACAGGATGATCAGTGTCCGTCCACCCGGGAACACCCACTCGTCGACCTGCGGCTTGATGTTGATCCGCTCGATCCCGTCGATCCGGCCCAGCCCGGCCATGTCGATCTCGTTGTCGAAGTGGCCGATGTTGCCGACGATCGCCTGGTGCTTCATCTGCGACATGTGCTCGGCGGTGATCACGTCCTTGTTGCCGGTCGCGGTGACGAAGATGTCGGCGCTCGAGACCACGTCCTCCAAGCGCGCGACCTGGTAGCCGTCCATCGCCGCCTGCAGCGCGCAGATCGGGTCGATCTCGGTGATGATCACGCGCGCGCCCTGGCCACGGAGCGACTCCGCGCACCCCTTGCCGACGTCCCCGTAGCCGCAGACCACCGCCACCTTGCCTCCGATCAGCACGTCGGTGGCCCGGTTGATCCCGTCGATCAGCGAGTGACGGCAACCGTACTTGTTGTCGAACTTGGACTTGGTCACCGAGTCGTTGACGTTGATGGCCGGGAACAGCAGCTTGCCCTGCTCGGCGAACTGGTAGAGCCGGTGCACGCCGGTGGTGGTCTCCTCGGTGACGCCCTGGATCGAGGCCGCCATCTTGGTGAACCGCTGGCCGTCCTCCTCCAGCGACCGGGTCAGCACATCGAGGATGACCTTCTCCTCGTCGGACTCCGCGGTCGACGGATCGGGTACCGCGCCGGCGCGCTCGTACTCGGCGCCCTTGTGGACCAGCAGCGTGGCATCGCCGCCATCGTCGAGGATCATGTTCGGGCCGTCGACGTCCGGCCACGTCAGCGCCTGCTCGGCGCACCACCAGTACTCCTCGAGCGACTCTCCCTTCCAGGCGAACACCGGGATGCCCCGGGGGTCGTCGGGGGTCCCGTCGGGTCCGACCGCCACCGCCGCCGCGGCGTGGTCCTGGGTCGAGAAGATGTTGCAGCTGGCCCACCGCACCTCGGCGCCGAGCGCGGCCAGGGTCTCGATCAGGACCGCCGTCTGGACCGTCATGTGCAGGCTGCCCGTGATCCGGGCGCCCTTCAGCGGCTGGCGGTCGGCGTACTCGCGGCGGGTCGCCATCAGCCCGGGCATCTCGTGCTCGGCGAGCTGGATCTCCTTGCGGCCGAAGGCCGCGAGCTGCAGGTCGGCGACTTTGAAGTCAGTCTTGGCGGCGGTCGTGCTCATGTTCTCTCGCGTCTCTCCTTGAATTTCTGTTTCGGGCGTGTCGAAGGCGATCCGCGCGCCGGCAACCGCCGGCGGCGAGCCTCAGGCGACGGCCGCGAGCAACTTCTCGTGCTTGTCCTGCTCGAAGCTCAGCCAGTCCTCCGCGTTGACGTGCTCGGGCCGGCTCGCCTCGGCCGCCAGCCAGCCCTGGACGGCATCCCGCAGCGCCGGATCGCTCGCCATCCGCGCTGCGAACGCCACGTCGGACAGCGACACGTCGAACTGGCCCAGCAGCTCCTTGAGCGTCCGCAGCCGCTGCAGCGCAGCGGCTCCGTAGAGGCGGTAGCCGGAGGCCGAACGGGCCGGGGCCACGAGCCCCGCCTGCTCCACGTAGCGCAGCATCCGGGGCGACCACCCCGTGGTGCTCGCGGCTTCGTGGATCGTCAACGCCTCCATCGTCCTTAACCCTACCACGAACGTGTTAAGGTTCGGGCGCGTCTTTGCCGGGACGACGGCGCGGGTTCGGTCGCGTCTTTGCCGGGACCGACGGCGCGGGTTCGGGCGCGTCTTTGCCGGGACCGACGGCGCGGGTTCGGCGGTCTTGCGGCTACTCGGTGCCGGCCAGCGCGGCCTTCAACCGCGCTATCGCCTCGACCGACGCCGGATCGGCGCCACGCAGCGCCGCCAGGTAAAGCGAGACCAGATCGCCGAGCAACAGCAGCGAGACCAGCCGTTCCACGCGGGTCTGGCCAACCGTCTCGACGCGCTCGGTGAACGCCGCGTGCTCGGCCACGAGCTCGCGAGCAAGCTCCATCCGAGCGCGGGCGCGGGGATGCAGATCGCAGTCGTCCAGGAACACGGCGCTGAACCGGCCCAGGTCCGCCGCTCCCTCCCAGCCCACGATCTCGTTGTGGGCCAGCTCCGGCAGCTCGACCGCGAACGCGGGGACCTTGGCGTTCTCGTTGACCTGGGTCTTCCAGCGGTAGGCGATCGAAGCCGTCAATCCGGCGCCCGCGATCTGGGCCACGGTGCCGTGCATCCCCCGGGCCAGCGCCTTGGCCAGCGACTCCTCGGGCGCATCGGGGCCCCACCGCCTCACCAGGTCCTCGGCGTGGGCGGCGGCGACGTCGATCTCGGAGCGCAGCTGCTCGGCGACGCCGGCCACCGCGGCGACCTCGAGCGCCACCACCAGCGAGTAGCCCACCGCGGCCCGGGGCTGAAACCCGCCCGGCAGCGGGATCACCGGCACTCCGTCGCTGCGGGCGCTCTCGGCCAGCCGGCCGCCGGTGGTGCAGACGATCCGCCGAGCGCCCAGTGCCAGAGCGGCGTCGTAGCAGGCCAGCGTCTCCTCGGTGTCGCCGGAGTAGCTCATGCAGAGCACTGTGGTGTCCGGCGTGGTCCACGGCGGCAGCGCGTAGTCGCGCGCGATCGCGATCGGCCGCGAGCACCGGTCGCCGAGCGCCGCGCGGGCCAGCGAACCGCCGACAGCCGAGCCGCCCATCCCCGCGATGACCAGCCCGCCGGCGGCGTCGTGCGGCGTCAGGTTGGCCGATTCCACGCGCCACAGTCCGTCGCGGAGATGGTCGGGCAGCCCGAGGACGTCGTCGACCTGACCGGTCGGGTCGTTCGCCGCCAGTGCGACGCGCGTCAATTCGGTCGTCGCGGTCAAAACGCGATCGCTTCCGCCGGTAGCTCCACCCCGGGGAAGATACGCATACCGTGGGCTAGGACGTTGCCCGCTCCCACGGTCACGTTCTCGCCGAGGACCACGCCGCCCTCCAGCCGGCAGTGCTCGGCGATCGAGGCGCCGGGCCCCACGATCGCCGAATTGATCCGGGTGCCCTCGCCGACCCGGCACCCGTCGAGCAGCACCGAGTCGTTGACGTGGGCGCCGGCACCGACGGTCACCCCGCGCCCCAGGACGGCCCGGCCGCCGAGGATCGCGTCGGGCGCGACCGCGCACCCAGCTCCCACCAGCGTCGGGGCGTGCACGATCCCGGCCGGCTCGGCCTCGCCCCCATTGCGCAAGGCCCCGCCGGCGGCGGCCAGCCGCCGCCCCACCTCGGTGCGGACCTCGCCCTCGAGGATGTCGAACGTCGCCTGCAGGTAGCGCTCCGGAGTCCCGATGTCGAGCCAGTACCCGCCGGCCCGGTATCCGAACAGCCCGCGGTCTACGAGCGCGGGAAACACATCGCGCTCGATCGAGATTCGAGACCCGGCCGGCCCCATCTCATCCAGGACCTCGCGCTCGATGACGTAGGCCCCGGCATTGACCAGATCGGTGTCGATCTCGTCGGAGCTCGGCTTCTCGACGAACTCGGAGACGGCCAGGTCGGATCGTCGCCGTACCAGCCCGTAGGCCGAAGGATCGTCCACCGCGATCAGAGCCAGCGTCGCGCGGGCCCCGGTCCGCTCGTGCTGGCGCAGCTGCTCGCTGAGGTCGATGTCGGTCAGGATGTCGCCGTTGAGCATGAAGAAGCGCTCATCCAGCAGGTCCTCGGCGAATTTCAGCGCCCCGCCGGTCCCCAGCGGACGCGGCTCCTCGAGGTAGCGCAGGCGGACTCCCAGCGAGGAGCCGTCGCCGAGCACCGCCCGGACGCCCTCGGCCATGAAACCGCAGGACAGGATCGCCTCCTCCACGCCGTGGCCGCGCAACCATTCCAGCATGTAGCCGATGAACGGCCGGTCCACCAGCGGCACCACCGGCTTGGGGATCGTCGAGGTCAGCGGTCGCAGACGCGTGCCCTCGCCACCGGCCAGGATCAGCGCCTGCATGCGCGCCCTCCCGGGATCCGCGCAGCGCGGCCCCGGCGCGGATCGAGCGGTGCCCGCGTCAGCGCCCGATCCCCTCGTAGATGAAGCCCGCGGCCCGGACCGCCTCCGGATCGGCGAAGTTGCGTCCGTCCACGACCAGCTGACCGGCCATGCGCCCGCGCAGCTCGTTCCAGTCCAGCTCCCCGAACTCCGGCCACTCGGTGACGATGATGCAGGCGTCGGCGCCTTGGACGGCTTCCAGCGTGGAGTCGGCGAACTCGACCCCGGTCATCAGCTTGCGCGCCTCCTTTTCGGCGATCGGGTCATAGGCGCGGACCCGCGCGCCGTCGGCCTGCAGCCGGCCCGCCAGCACCAGCGAGGCGGCTTCACGCATGTCGTCGGTGTTGGCCTTGAAGGCCAGCCCCAGCAACGCGATCGTCTTGCCGACCAGCGATCCCAGGTGCTTCTGGAGCTTGCCGACCACGCGCCGCTTCTGCAGCTCGTTGACTTCGATCACGGCGGTCAGCAGCTGGAAGTGGTAGCCGGAGTTGCCGGCCAGCTGCTTGAGCGCCGAGACATCCTTCGGAAAGCAGGAACCGCCGAATCCGATCCCGGGCTTGAGGAAGTGCTTGCCGATCCGCTGGTCCAGGCCCATCCCGTGCGCCACCTCGAGCACGTCGGCGCCGGTCTCCTCGCAGACGTTGGCGATCTCGTTGATGAACGAGATCTTGGTGGCCAGAAACGCGTTGGCGGCCAGCTTGACCATCTCGGCGCTGGCGACGTCGGTGCGCACCAGCGGAGCTTCGAGCGGCGCGTAGAGGTCGACCACGGCGTCCCCGGCCCAGTTGCCGTCGTCGCCGACCACCACCCGGTCGGGGTGCAGGAAGTCCTCGAGCGCCGAGCCCTCCTTGAGGAACTCGGGGCAGGAGACGTAGGCGAACCCCTTGCCGGCATCGGCGAACAGACGCTTGATCGCGCTCCCGGTTCCCACCGGCACCGTCGACTTCATCACCAGGGCGTGGCCGTTTGAGGGCGGCATCGACGCGACCACCGCGTTGACCGACGACAGGTCGGCGTCGCCGGAGTAGGTCGGCGGCGTGCCGACGGCCACGAACAGCAGCCGGGCGTGGTCCAGCGCCGTCGACAGCTCGGTGGAGAAGTGCATCCGCTCGCGGTGGCGGGCCACGCATTCCGCCAGCCCCGGCTCGTAGATCGGGATCTCGCCGCGCAGCAGCCGGGCGATCTTGTGCTCGTCGACGTCGACGCACCAGACCTCGTTGCCGAGCTCGGCGAAGCCGGCGGCGGTGACCAGGCCTACGTAGCCGGTGCCGATCACGGCGATGGGTTCGCGTTCGGAGGCCATCGAGCGCAACGAGCCTAGCGGGGTCGGCAGGTGACTTCAGGCCCGGGCGGTGCGGCTTCAGCCGGCCTTGGTCAGCGACGCCGCGATCGCGATCATCTCCCGGTTGGGGATGTCGGTGGTCAGGGTGTTGGAGATCCAGTACATCGCCTGCGGCGTGTGCCAGGCGACGTTGGTCAGCTTGCCGCCGTTGACGAACAGCTCGAGCTTCTTGCCGGCCACGATGCGGGTCTCGCTGGGGCTCGCCAGCAGCGGCGAGTTCTGCCAGGTCGTTCCCTGAATCCCGAAGTACTGCCCCAGGTCTGGATTGATCATCACCGTCATCCGGTACGAGGGGTGCCCGGCGCCCTTCTGGTCGCGGATCGTGTAGGCACGCGGGTAGGAGCCGACGGCCGATACGCCGCCGACCGGGCAGTTGCCGGTCGCACCCGAGCAGTACTGCGCCCCGTTGACGATCAGCCGCGGGTAGTAGACCGGGAGCCCGGCGTGCGACAGCGCCGCGGCCTGGGCGCGTCCATCGCTGACGTCGGCAGTCAGTCCGGCGGCTTGGATCTTCGATGTTCGCTTGCCCGCGGCCTTCTTGGCGCTCGCGGCGGCGGCCGCGGTGGTGGGGCGCATGAATGCCCGGTAGACGCGGGCCTCGGCGCTCGAGCTCGCCGTGAGGAAGCACGGGGTCACCGCGCCCCCGATACCGGTCCCCCCGCACGGCGCCTCCTGCGCCGGGAACTTGATCTGCTTGATCGTGTGACCGGCCGAGAAGGCCACCAGGTTGAACAGGTTGATCAGCCCATCCAGAGTGTGCAGGTTGTGGTCGGTCTGGGTGTGGGCACCGAAGATCCTCAGCAGCGCGTCGCGGTTGGCGATCAGGTTCGAGACCCCGTACTGGTCCTTGGCCCAGCGGATGAAGTCCTGCTGGCGAGCGTTGCGGACGAGGTCGGAGTCGGTGTGGCGGAAGCGCACGAACTGCAGCGCCCGGAAGCCGCACAGGCGCTGGTAGCCGGGCTGGATGTTGATGCTCGAGTACCCGGTCAGCTGGGTGTTGTTGTAGTAGCGGTGGTCGACGTCGCTGTAGACGCAGTGAATCGCGTTGACCAGGGAGATGAAGCCGCTGAAGTTCACGTCCACGATGTGGTTGATCTTCAGGGTTGGGAACACGTTCTGGTGGATCGTCTTGATCAGCAGGTTGGTGCCGCCGTCCTGATACGCGCTGTTGATCTTGGCGTTGCCGAAGCCCGGGACGTTGACCTGGAGATCACGCGGAATCGACATCACGTTGATCGTCGACGAGTTCGGGTTCAGTCGCACCAGGAGCATGGTGTCGGTGTTGGCCGATGTGAACGGCTCACCGATTCGGTGGTCGGAGCCCACGACCAGGATGTTCTGGGGCTCCCCGGGATTGGCCACCTTGATCTCGGCGTGCGGGATCGACTGTCCGACGCTGAGATCGATGGACAGCTGGTGGAACTGCAGCAGCCCGGCCACCGCGGTGGTGGCGGCGGTGGCGCCGATCACCACCACCGCGGCCAGGAAGAATCGCCACAGCGCGCCTCCGCGCGTTCGCGGGATCAGCCTCACGGCACCCCGCCCTCGATCGCCTTCAGCCGGCTCGCCGGGACCGGCTGCTCGAGCCACATCGGAAGCTTTCGCACGAAGTCACCGAGCGCGCGCCGGTAGCGCGCCAGCGAGGACAGCGAGACCCACTCGTCGGGGCCGTGATGACCGCCGCCGGTGGGGCCGAACTCCACCGCCGGGATCCCCGCCTCGATGAACGAGGCGGCGTCCGAGGCGCCATCGCGCCCGACACTCAGGGTCTCCATCTCGGGCAGCGAGCGCGAGACGGCTTCGCGCAGCGCGCGCACGTAGGGGTCGGTGCGCGAGACGGTGACCGGAGGATGGATGAAGGTCCGCTCCACGTCGATCCCCGGGATCGCCCGGACCTGGGCCAGTATTTCCCCGGGGTCCTGGCCGGGCAGGTAGCGGATGTCAACGGCCATCTCGCAGCGGTCGGGTACCTTGTTGATCGCGTCGCCGCCCTTGATCCGCCCCAGGTTGATCGACGGGCGGTCGAACATCTCGCTGGACTCACGGCTGAACGGCAGCGTCTCGATCGCTCTGAAGACGTCGATCGCCTTGAGCACCGCGTTGTCGCCCAGCCACGGCGTCGAGCCGTGCGTAGCCCGGCCGTGGACCACGATCCGCATCACCAGCACGCCCTTGGCCTGCACGCCGATGTGCATGTTCGTCGGCTCCCCGGTGATCGCGAAGTTCCCTCCCAGGCCGTCCTCGACCACGGCGTCGGTGGAGCGCTTGTCGAGCTCCTCGGACTCCTCGTCGGACACGCAGACCAGCCTCACCTTGACGCGGTCCTGGGACTCCGCGTCCTTGAGCGCGCACATCATCGCTGCCAGGCCGCCCTTCATGTCGTAGGCGCCGCGCCCGATCAGGCGGTCGCCCTCGAGCCGGGGCTCGAACTGCTGGGGGCGTCCGGGAACCACGTCGAGGTGTCCGTGCAGCACCACACACGGCGCGTCGTCGCGGCGCGCTCCGACCTCGGCCACCAGCACGGGCAGCCCGTTGTGATCGCGATCCTGAACCTCGATATCGCGAGATTCGATCCAACCCTTCACGAATCCTGCGGCCGCCACGAGATCGTCAGCCCGCGAGGTCTCATAGCTGATCAGGCGTTCGGCGAGAACGTGCTCGTCAGTCATTGATCTGGAGCAGATTAGGCGGCCTCGATGACGGCCGGATTAAGGCAGCCGATCAGCCACCCTCGGCGATCTTCAGGAACGTCTCCCAGCGGTTGCGGTCGCGCTCGGCGACGCGGCGGCGCTCCGAGTCCTCGCCGGCCTCGTCGACCTCCCGCTCGGCCTGCTGCAGGCGGTCGCGCAGGTCGCCGGCGTCGAGCGAGTCGGCCTCGTGAGCCTCCTCCACCAGGATCAGAGCGTGGTTTCCAGCCATCTGCAGGTAGCCCTCGGCCTGCGCGAAGCGGACCACGTCCGAGTCGGACTTGTACAGCCGCAGCTCGGTGGGGTCGAGCATCGCCAGCAGCGGCTGATGGTTGGCCAGCACGCCGATCGAGCCGACCGCGGTCTTGGTCGAGATCATCTCGACCTCGGCGGCGAACGCCTCGCCCTCCGGAGTCAGGACCTCGACCGGGAACTTGTTGCGGGCCACCGCCTACCCCTCGTCCCCGTCCGAGTCGGCGTCGGAATCCGAGTCCGAGTCGGAGTCGGACTGCTCTGACTCCCGGTGCTCGTCGTCGCTGCCCTCCGAGCGACTCTCAGGGCCCGAGTCCTCGGTCTCGCCCTCGCTCTCGTCGCCGCCGGCGCCCTCCTTGGAGTCGGACTTCCCGCCGGCGTCCTTGACCACCTGGTCGATCGTCCCCTTCATGAAGAAGGCCCGCTCGGGCAGGTCGTCGTGCTTGCCCTCGAGAATCTCCTTGAACCCGCGGATCGACTCCGAGATCGGCACGAACACGCCCGGAACGCCGGTGAACTGCTCGGCGACGTGGAACGGCTGCGACAAGAAGCGCTCCATCTTGCGGGCCCGGTTGACCGTCACCTTGTCCTCGTCGGAGAGCTCGTCGATGCCGAGGATCGCGATGATGTCCTGGAGCTCCTTGTAGCGCTGCAGGACCTCCTTGACCTGGTTGGCGACCCTGAAGTGCTCATCGCCGAGGATCTCGGCCTTGAGGATCGTCGAGGTCGAGTCCAGCGGGTCGACGGCCGGATAGATGCCCTTCTCGGAGATCGATCGCGACAGCGAGGTGGTGGAGTTGAGGTGCGCGAACGCCGACGCCGGCGCCGGGTCAGTCAGGTCGTCGGCCGGCACGTAGATGGCCTGAATCGAGGTGACCGAGCCCTTGCGGGTCGAGGTGATCCGCTCCTGCAGCTGCCCCATCTCGGATTCGAGCGTCGGCTGGTAGCCGACCTGGGACGGCATCCGCCCCAGCAGCGCCGAGACCTCGGAGCCGGCCTGGACGAAGCGGAAGATGTTGTCGATGAACAGGAGCACGTCCTGGCCCTCCTGATCGCGGAAGTACTCCGCCATCGTCAACCCCGACAGCGCCACCCGCATGCGGGCGCCGGGCGGCTCGTTCATCTGGCCGAACACCAGCATGGTCTTGTCGAGCACGCCTGATTCCTTCATCTCCAGCCACAGGTCGTTGCCCTCACGGGAGCGCTCGCCGACCCCGCAGAACGCCGACAGACCGCCATGCTCCTGGGCCAGGTTGTGGATCAGCTCCTGGATGATCACCGTCTTGCCGACTCCGGCACCGCCGAACAGGCCGACCTTTCCGCCGCGGGCGTAGGGTGCCAGTAGGTCGATCACCTTGATCCCGGTCTCGAACATCTCGGTGGTCGGGGTCAGCGCCTCGACCGTTGGCGCCTCGCGATGGATCGGCCAGCGCTCGACGTCGTCGCTGAGCTCGTCACCGAAGTCGATCGGCTGGCCGAGCAGGTTGAAGATCCTTCCCAGGGTCTCCTGACCGACCGGAACCGTGATCGGCCCCCCGGTGTCGACCACCTCGGCGCCACGCGAAAGGCCGTCGGTGCTGTCCATCGCCACCGCCCGCACCCGGTCGTCGCCGAGGTGCTGCTGGACCTCGCAGACCAGGAAGTCGTCGTTGGCGGCAGCGATGTCCTCGTCCTCCTCGGCCCGCGCCGCCTCGGGGCGCTTGACGGTGATCGCGTGGTTGATCTCGGGCAGCTTGTCCGGGAACACCGCCTCGATCACAACGCCCTGGATCTCCTCGATCCGGCCGGTGTTCTGCTTGGTCTCGGTGGTCTCTGGTGTGGTTTCGTCAGTGGTGGCAGCCATGTCTGTTCTTCTCCTAGTTCGCGTCGCCGAGGGCTAGCCGAGCCCCTCGGCGCCGGCGACGACTTCCATGATCTCTTGGGTGATCTCGGCCTGGCGGGCCCGGTTCATCTCGAGCGTGTAGTCCTCGATCAGGCTGCTGGCGTTATCGGATGCGTTGCGCATCGCGGTCATCCGGGCTCCGTGCTCGGACGCCGTTGACTCCAGCAGCGCACGGTAGATGGAGATCTCGACGTAGTCGGGGACCAGTCGCTTGAGGATCTCCTCGGGGCCGGGCTCGTATTCGACGAGGGCGTGCTTTTCGGATCCCGACTCGCCATCTGAGCCGTCGCCGTCGCTGTCGCTCTCGTCCTCGTCGAGCACCGTCGCGCGCTGCAGCGGCAGCAGCGTCTCGCGCCGGATGACCTGCGAGAGCGGTGAGATGTAGCCGTTGTAGAAGATCTCGACCTGGTCGACCTCGTCATCGATGTAGGCGGCCATCAGCCGCTCGGCGATCTTGCGCGCGTCGGCGTAGGACGGGCGATCGGTGAACCCGGTGAAGCTGTCGGCGACCTCCATGCCGCGGAAGGCCAGCGACGAGGCCGGCCGGCGCCCGGAGGCGAAGAACACGGACTCCGCGCCGTCGGCGGCGTGCTCACGCGAGGAAGCTATGCCCGCCCGGACCGCGTTGGAGTTGAAGGCGCCCGCCAGCCCGCGGTCGCCGGCCACCACCAGTAGTCCCACCGTCTTGACCCGCTCGTGCTCGATCAGGATCGGCAGCTGCGGGACGTCGCCGGCGGCCTGCGCCGCCTGCCGCGTCATCCGCCGGATCGCGTCGGCGTAGGGCCGGAGCGCCTCGATGCGCTGCTCGGCACGACGCAGCCGCGCGGCGGCCACCATCTCCATCGCCCGGGTGATCTTCTGGATGTTCTTGACCGCGCTGATGCGGTTGCGAACGTCTCGCTGCGAGGTCGCCATGCCGTCTTCCTAGGCCGCCTTGGCCTCGTCCTCGCTGTCCTTGTCGTCGCTGTCCTGGCTCGACTCGGACTCCGAGCCCGACTCCGAGTCCGAGCCCGAGTCGCGCGAGCGGCGCTCGGGCGGCTCGTCGCCTTCGAGCGGGAGGCCCTCCTCGTCGAGGTCATAGCCGAAGTCCTCCGCGAACTGGGCGACCGCCTCCTCCAGCGAGGATTGGGTCGAATCGCTCCAATCGCCCTCGGCGATCGTCTTGAGCAGCTCGGGCTCGTTGCCGCTGACCGATTCCGCCAGGTCGTCGAGGAACTTGCTCACCCGGTCGACGTTGATCCGGTCCAGATAGCCCTTGGTGGCGGCGAAGATCTGCACCACCTGGCGCTCGATCGGCATCGGATGGCGCTCGGACTGGTTGAGCGTCGACACCAGACGCTCCCCGCGGGCCAGCGTGGCCTTGGTGTCGGCGTCGAGATCGGAGCCGAACTGCGAGAACGCCTCCAGGTCGCGGTACTGCGAGAGGTCGAGCTTGAGCGTGCCGGCGACCTTGCGCATCGGCGTGATCTGAGCGTTTCCGCCGACCCGGGACACCGAGATACCGACGTTGATCGCGGGACGGACACCCGAGTAGAACAGCTTCGGCTCCAGGAAGATCTGGCCGTCGGTGATCGAGATCACGTTGGTCGGGATGTAGGCCGACACGTCTCCGGCCTGGGTCTCGATTATCGGCAGCGCGGTCAGGGAGCCGCCACCGAGGTCGTCGTTGAGCTTGACCGCGCGCTCCAGCAGCCGCGAGTGCAGGTAGAAGACGTCGCCCGGATACGCCTCGCGGCCAGGGGGCCGGCGCAGCAGCAGCGACATCTGGCGATAGGCGTAGGCGTGCTTCGTCAAGTCGTCGTAGATCACGAGGGCGGCTTTTCCGTTGTAGAGGAAGTGCTCGCCCATCGCGCACCCTGCGTACGGGGCCAGGAACTTGATCGGCGCCGCTTCGTCGGCGGCGGCCATCACGATGATGGTGTTCTCGAGCGCGCCCGCTTCCTCGAGCGTGTTCGCCAGCTGCACCACAGTCGCCTTGCGCTGTCCGATGGCCACGTAGACGCAGATCAGGTCGCGGTCCTGGTTGTTGATGATCGTGTCGATCCCGATCGACGTCTTTCCGGTCTGGCGATCGCCGATGATCAGCTCGCGCTGGCCGCGTCCGATCGGGATCATCGAGTCGATCGCCTTCAGCCCGGTCAGCATCGGCTCGGTGACCGGCTGGCGCTGGACTACGCCGGGGGCCTTGTGCTCGGCCGGGCGAGTCTCGGTGGTGTCGATCTCGCCCTTGCCGTCGAGCGGGTTGCCGAGGGGGTCGACGATCCGGCCCAGCAGCGCCTCGCCGACGGGGACATCGAGCAGGTGCCCGGTGCGCTTGACCGTGTCGCCTTCCACGATCTCCTCCCACTCGCCGAACAGCACCGCGCCGACGTTGTCGGATTCCAGGTTCAGCGCCAGCCCGGTGACATCATGGGGCAGCTCCAGCATCTCGAGCGACATGCAGCTCTCGAGGCCGTGGATCCGGCAGATCCCGTCGGCCACCGATAGCACTGTCCCCACCTCGGTCAGCTCGGCGCTCGAGGTGTCAAGTCCCTCGATCCTGCTTTTGAGGATCGAAGTGATCTCGTCGGGCTTGATTTGCATGTCTGATGGCTCCCTTGACAGGCGCGGCTTCTTACGCCTGCGCAACTTGCTTTCTGAGTTGTTCCAGTCGGTTCTTGATCGACGCGTCCAGAACCACGTTGCCGACCCGCAGCACCACGCCGCCCAGGATGTCGGGGTCGACGTCGCTGGAGATCTCGACCTCACGGTCGACCTCTGAGCCGATCCGCTCGCCGAGGCTCTGAACCAGCGACCTGTCGAGGTCCACGGCGCTGGTCAGGTGGACCGGCAGCAGCTTTCGCTCCTGTGCCCACAGCGTGTCGAACTCCGATCGGATCCGGAAGATCGCGGGCATCCGGTGGCGCTCGATCAGCGCCTCGAGGAAGTTGAAGAAGGCGGGGTGGGCATCCTGGACGGCCTTGCTCAGACCCTCCTTCTTCTCGTCGGCCGAGAAGTAGGGCGAGAAGAAGAACACCGACAGCTGCCGGTTCTCGTGCATGGCGTCGGCGAACGCGTCGAGCTCGTCGTGGATCACATCGAGCTCGTCGCGCTCTGTGGCGACCTCGAACAGAGCCCGCGCATAGACCTGGGCGATCTCCTCCACTTAGTGCTGTCCCTCCGGGCTCAGCGCGCTGAAGTCCAGCTCGCTGAGCGCGTCTTCGACGAGCCGGCGCTGGTCGTCCTCGTCGAGCGTCTTGCGGGTCACCTTCTCGGTCGCCATCACCGTCAGGTCAGCGACCTCGCTGCGGATCTCCTGGATCGCCCGGCGGGTTTCGGTCTCGATGTCGCGGCGCGTCTGCTCCAGCATCTGCTCGCGCTTGGCCTTGGCCTCGTCCTCGGCCTCGCGCTCGTGGACCTCGGCGGCCTTGCGGGCGCGCTCAACGATCCCGTCAGCCTGACCGCGGGCCTCCTTCAGCCGCTCCCGATAGTCGGCCAGCAGCTCGTCGGCCTGCTCGCGGGTCTGCTCCGCGTGATCGATCGATTCCTCGATCGCCTTCTGCCGGCGATCCAGGGCCTCGGTGATGCGCGGGAAGGCCAGCTTGGCGAGGACGTACATCGAGATGCCGAACAGCAGCAGCGTCCAGATCATCAGGCCCACGTTGGGCGTGATCAGGAACGAGCCGCTGCTCGAAGACGATCCACCGGACGAGCCTCCCGAGGAGCCGCCGCCCTTCGAGGCGTGCGCGGCGGCGATGAAAAGAGCGGGACCCATCTACTTGAGCACGTAGGAGATCAGGCCGGCCACCAAGCCGTAGAAGAAGCACGCCTCGGTCAACGCGAAGCCGAGCCACTGGATGCTGGTGATCTCATCGCGCATCTCGGGCTGGCGGGTCACCGACTCGATGACCTTGCCGAAGATGATCCCGATGCCGACGCCGGCCCCGACGGCGCCCAGCCCACCGCCGATCCCGATCCCGAGCCCGGCGCCCACCCCGGACGAGGACGCGGCGAACGAGAGGATATGTGTAAGCACTTGAAGCTCAGCTCCTTCTTTGTTTAGTGATGAGTGACCGCCCCACCGAGGTAGATGGCGGAAAGCGTCGCGAAGATGAAGGCCTGCAGGGTCGCCACCAGTCCCAGCTCGAACAGGTACACGGCGACTCCCACCGGCAGCGTGAACCACCCCAGGAACGACAGCCCCAGGATGACCGCCAGCCCGCCGGCCATGAACAGGATGATCAGGTGGCCGGCGAGGATGTTGGCGAACAGTCGGATGGTCAGCGAGATCAGCCGCATGAAGGTGGAGACGATCTCCAGGCCACCGATGAAGATCGCCATCGGGCCGTGCACGCCGGCCGGGATCAGGCTCTTGAGGTAGCCGATCGGGCCCTGGGCGCGGACTCCCTCGACGTTGAAGGCGATGAACACCACCAGCGCCAGCACCAGCGGCACCGAGATGTTGGCGGTCGCGGCGTAGAGGGCGAACGACGGGATCTTGGCGCCGAAGACGTTGAAGGTCTGCTCGGTGTTGGTGGGCAGCGGCAGATACCCGATCAGGTTGCAGAACCAGATGAACAGAAACAGCGCTCCCAGGAACGGGAACCACTTCCGGGCCAGCCTGTCAGGCATGTTTCCGCGCGTGATGTTGTCGCGCATCAGCGAGTAGATGACCTCCACCGCGGTCTGGACCCGGTTGGGGCGCTGGTGCATCCGCCGCGCGATCCAGACCATCGTCACCACCGTGAGCACCGCGGAGAGGAACAGGTACAGCACCGCGCGGTTGATGCTGAGGAGCCCGAGGTTGACCCAGTTGGTGAGCTTGAACTCGTTCTGGATCTGGAACGTGTTGTTCTTGTGCCCGAAGCCGAAGATGATCACCAGCAGCACGATGCCCAGCACGTAGAAGCCGGCGATGCCGAGCAGCAGCTTGCGCGTGTTGCTCATCGCGTCCTCGGGCGGCTGATCGCCGAGGTCGCCAGCTGGACCGTGAACGCGAACACGATTACGACCAGCGCCGCCAATCCGGCGTCCTGGCCGTCTGACTTGCGGACCAGGATCACCACTATTGCCAGCGCGAACAGGCGCCCCAGCATGAAGCCGAGTCGGGCTCCCAGGACACGGTTGACATCGCTGACCGAGCTGGCGTACCCCTCCACGGCGACCCCGACGGCGCGCAGCGCCACCCAGGCCCCGGCTCCGATCAGATAGCCGGCCGGCGAGACGCCGATCAGCAGCATGATCGGGGCCGCCAGCACCACCAGGACGACGTCCAAGTAACGGAGCACGGTCACCGGATGCTCAGAGACGGTCGAGGTGTTCACCGACAAGGTAGATACCCCGAAACCGCCCCGGATCGCCCGCTCTTGCGGCGCTCGGGGGACGACGGCTCGTCATGTTGGTAACTGAAGCTTGGCAAGCTGAGTAATGGGGTTCGGGGGCCGCGTAGGCTACCGGCGCAGCAGCGCGGGCGTCGCTTGAAATCAGCGCCGGCACTAGCAGCGCACCACCACCCATGAGGGTAGTGGAGAACCAACTACGTTAACCCCAGGTTAGCGTGCTCGGGCGCTGCGGGGCGGCCCGCTCCGGTGTCTCGATCGAGGCTCTGGCCCGGGGGCGCTAACCGCGCGGCGGCAGCGCCGGTTTCCACAGCTGGCCCTCGGCCCACATCGCGGCGATCCCGGCCCGGGGCAGCCCGAACGTGCCCTCGTAGACCAGGTAGCGGGGCTCCCACCGCGGAAAGAACTTGGCGTTGAACCGGTACAGGCTCTCGATCTGAAAGAACCGGTTGCCGAGCGTCACCAGCTTGCCCAGCGCCCGCTCGGAGCGCTTCTCGGGGCTGTGGATCCACTTCGCAAACGCGGCGAAGTTCAGTGACATCTCAGCCACCCCGCGCTCGCGCAGGAGCTCGGCCGCACTGGCGACCAGGAACTCGGTCAGCCCGTTGGGCGTGTCGGGGTCGCGGCGCATGAACGACAGCGACATCGCCGGCCGGCCGTAGCAGGGCACGAAATGCAGGACGCCCCGCACCGCCCCGTGCTCGTCGCGAGCCAGGACCACGAGCATGTCGTGGTCGTGGTCGCGCTCGGTGCGCAGCGAGTCCATGGCCATCGAGAAGCCTCGCTCGGGCGCGCCCTCCCGGCCGCGCTCGAGCACCAGCTCCGCCTCCCGCGCCGTGGCCGGGTCCAGCGCCGCTACCTCCTGCAGCTCGGCGGTGAAGCCGGCCTTGGCCAGCCGGGTGACCGATTGGCGGACCTTGCGGATCGGGCGGCCCTGCAACGAGAAGCGATCGAGCTCGAGGATCGCCTCGTCGCCCAGGTAGATGGTGCGCAGGCCGAGCTGCTCGTACATCGGGCACAGCCGCTCGCTGGCGCCGACCGCCCCCAGCTTCAGGCCCCGGACCTGGGCGAACGCGCGCAGCTCGGCCAGCAGCGCCGGCAGGCATTCGTCGGGCCCGACCGGGTCACCGGACAGCAGCAACACCCCGTTTTCGATCCGGTAGCCCACGAACGCCAGCCCGTCGCCGGCGAAGAAGTACTGCTTGTCGGCTCGCAGCTTGAAGAACGAGAGCGTGTCGGTTCCGTGCGCGCGCACCAGGTCGGCGGCGGCGCTTCGCAGCTCCGGCCCCGGCAGCGCAGTCGGAGCCGCCAGCGGCCGGAAGACCACGTAGGCCATGGCCAGCAGCGTTCCGATCTCCAGCAAATGGATACTGAGGGCCAGCCAGATCAGGTGGTGGTGAGGCGGCGCGGGAGCGCTTCGCCACAGCAGCAGATCGCCGGTCCCGTGCACCACCGAGGTCCAGGAGGGCCGGCCCTCGGACGCCCAGGCCGCGACCGCCGCGATCGACAGGCCCACGGCGCCGAGCAGCGGCACCCGCCAGACGGCGGAGCGCAGGGTGAGAGCGTCGTGGCGGACCCGGAACGCCGGACGAGACCAGACCAGCACCGCGGCGGCGATCCAGGTGACCAGCGCCTCCTCGAAGTCCAGGCCCTTGAGCAGGTCGAGCAACCCCAGCGCCAGCATCAGAGCGAGCGCCGTCTGCCAGGCGCGCCGCCGGCGCTTGAGCAGATACGGCGAGACCAGCAGCAGCGCGGCTCCCGCCGGCAGCGCGAAGGCGTGAAACAGCCTCACCGCCTCGACCGGCTCCAGCTCCAGCAGGAGGTGGCCTCGCCAGCGGATGTTCGGCGTCAACGCCGAGGCGACGTTGATCAGCCCCACCAGCGCGGCGGCCAGTGCGGCGAGGCGAGGCGTCCAGCGTGATGGGCGTCGGTCGAGATCGGTCACGAGGCAGAGCGTCGGCGTTGGGGGTAGCCGGCGGCATGCCTGGCATGGGTACCGCGAACCGGCGTGTCGAGGCTATCTACAGCGAGCCGGCTGACAGGTTACGTCGCCGGGACCCGCTCCGGGAGACGTTCTGGGGCCCGCGGGTGACCATCGGCTTGGGCGCGCCGCGTCTCAGGTGGGGTGCTGGTCGACGGCGCCGCGGCGGGCAGCAGCTGGGCCAATGCCAGTGCGAGCAGGGGAAAGACCGCCGTCAGCTCGAACACCGACCGCAGGCCCTGGGCGTCGGCCAGGAGCCCCAGCAGCGGCGCCCCGACGCCGCCGAGCCCGATCGAAAGGCCGATCGTGACGCCTGAGGCGACGCCGATCCGCCCCGGCAGGTACTCCTGGCCCATCACGATCGTGACCGCGAAGGTGGCGATCGTGGCAGCGCCCGCCAGCGCTCCGAACACCATCCCCAGCGCCGGACCGGAGACCAGAAAGCCGACGATCAGCGGCGGCAGCACGAGCATCGAGCCGCGCAGCACCGCGCGGCGCCCGAACCTGTCGGCCAGCCGGCCGCCGACCAGCGTCCCGATCGCGCCGCCCACCAGCATCACCGACAGCGCCGCGCTGCCGGTCGCCTTGCTCGTTCCGAGGACGTGGATGTAGTACAGCGGGATGAAGGTCACGAAGCCGAAGTAGACGAACGAGCGCAGCGCGATCACGATGCCCAGGATCGTGAACGGCCCCCAGTGGTCGGTGGCGTCCGAGCGCTGCACCCGGCCGCCGACCAGGTCTTCGCGAAAGCCCTTGAGCCGGGGCAGCTCATGGATCAGCACCAGCCCCATCAGCGACGTCGGGATCACCACCAGCAGCGTCCCGGCCAGGCCGAAGACCAGCACCAGCGGCGTCACTAGCACCGGACCGAGCGCGAACCCGATGTTCCCCCCTACGCTGAAGAAGCTCATCCCGCTGGAGCGGCGGGCGCCGGAGACGTAGTTGGCAAACCGCGAGCCCTCGGGATGGTAGGCGGCCACACCGACCCCGCTCAGGACTACCGCGGCGAAGGTCAGCCCGTAGCTGGGGGCGATCCCGATCAGCGCGACGCCGATCCCGCCGAGCACCGGTCCGATCGGCATCAGCCACGGCAGCGAGCGGCGGTCGGAGAGGTGACCGAACAGGGGCTGGATCACCGAGCTCGCGATCGTCGCCGCCAGGATCAGCGCCGAGGCGCTGGCGTAGTTGAGGTTGTGGCGGGCGATCAGGAACGGCAGCAGCGCCGGAATCGCGCCCTGGCTGACGTCGGTGAACAGGTGGCCGGCCGACAACACGGCCATCGCGCGCCGGTCCACCCCGCTCCGCGCGGCGCTGGCGCTGGCGGTTGCGGTCATTCGGAGTTTTCGCGGATCCGCTGCTCGACCAGCGCCTGCTTGGCCTCGAGCTCCTGCGCCAGGTCGGTGAGCTCGTTCAACCGGCTCCGTACCAGGTCGAGCTGTGTGCCGATGTGCTGCTGGAGCTGCTCGAGGATCCGCCGCCGCTCCGCCGGCGCCTCGGTCTCGTGGTACTCCCGGCGCAGATGGGCCCGCGCGCTCTCGGCCTCGAGCAGCTTCGAGAGCTGCTCCAGCGTCAGCCCCAGCAGATCCCGTAGACGGATGATCTCCTTGACCCGCTCGAGGTCGGCCTCGCTGTAGGTGCGGTGCTTGCCCTGCGTCCGTTCGCTGCCGCCCCCGAGCAGCCCGATCTCCTCGTAGTAGCGGATCGTCCGCGGAGTGGTGCCGCTCAGCTCGGCGAGCTCGCCGATCCGCAGGGTGCGCGAGGCGCTTGCCGGGTCGGTGGCTGTGGCGCTCATGGCATCGCCGCCTGGGGCTCGCCTGCCTGCTGGGTGCGCACGCCGCCCTCCTTAGGCCGGGCCGCGGAGATCGCCGCTCCGACCAGGGAGACCGCCGTCAGGCACCACAACGCGGTGTGCATGTTGGCGATGAACGGCGTCAGCTGGGCGGTCGAGATGTGGTTGGCGAGGCCCGAGAACACGCTGAACAGTACGTGCTTGGGCACCGCCGAGGTGACGATCGCCAGCACGAACGCGATCGAGATGACCGCGCCGGTGTTCTGCACCAGCACTCGCGCGCCGGCCGCGATACCGCGGCGGTGCGGAGCGACGGTGCCCATCATCGCGGCCGTGTTGGGCGAGTTGAACATCCCCGAGCCGATGCCGACGATGAACATGTAGATGCCGGGCCAGAGGTAGCTGGTATCGCGCTGCAGGGTGGTCATCAGAGCCAGGCCGGCCGCAGTGACGAGCATCCCGGCCACGGCCAGCATCCGCGAGCCGCGCCGGTCGGCCCACATCCCGGCCAGCGGCGAGGAGATCAACATCCCCACCGCCAGCGGCGCGAGCTTCACGCCGGCCAGGATCGGCGAGTTGCCCTGCACGCCCTGGAAGTAGAAGACGAACACGAACATCAGCGCAAACCGCGACAGCCCGTTGGCAAACGCGGCGCCCGACGCGGTCGAGAACAGCCGGTTGCGGAAGATCGACAGGTCGAGCATCGGTGCCTTGACCCGGCTCTCGATCAGCACGAACGCCGGCAGCAGGATCGCGGCCAGGATCAGCGCGCCGATCACCAGCGGCGAGCCCCAGCCCGAGATCCCGCCCTTGGAGATCCCGTACACCAGCCCGGTGAGGCCGATCAGGAAGGTGACGGTGCCCAGGAAATCGAAGCTGCGGTCCTCGGAGCGTCCGGTTATCTCGTGCAGGACCCCCGCCCCCCAGGCCGCTCCAGCCAGTCCCAGCGGGACGTTGAACCAGAACACCCAGGGCCAGTTGATGGCCACCAGGGCGCCGCCGAGGACCGGACCGATCACCAGCCCGACCGCGGCGACCATCGTGTTGGTGCCCATCGCCACGCCGAGCTGCTCACGGGGGAAGGCGTCGGTGACGATCGCGGCGGCGTTGGCGAACAGGAACGCGCCGCCGACCCCCTGCAGGATCCGCCACAGGATCAGCTGGGTGCCGTTGGCGGCAAAGCCCGCGCCCAGCGAGGCCAGCGCGAACAGGACAAAGCCCCCCACGTACGCCTTCTTGCGGCCGAACTGGTCAGAGAGGCGGCCGGCGCTCAGCACCAGGACCGTGGAGGCGATCATGTAGACGAGGATCACCCACACCAGCTCCAGCAGGCTGGTGTGCAGGCTGCGCTCCAGATCGGGCAGCGCGATGATCAGCGTGCCCGAGTTGATGGTCGCCAGCAGCATCCCGAGGCTGGTGCACGACAGCGCCCACCACTTGTAGGAGTCATGTTCGGCGTTGACGCCGACCCGGCGGGCCCTTGGGGGTTGGTTCGCCGGCGGAGCCTGGACTGCTGACAAGGCGACCACCGTCCTCTCTGACGAATCTGATTCTTACGTAAACGTCAGGATAGCAGGTCGTGATCCACGCCCACTTGCGGCCGTCAGCGGATAACCAGCCTCACGACCCGGCTGTAGTGGATGGCTCCGCCGCCGGTGCCGTCGATCTGCTGTACCTGCGCGTACCAGGTGCCCCTGCTGACCAGCCAGTAGCCGCCGAAGTGGTACACCGGGGCCTTGTAGCTGAAGCGCCCGGCCCGGTTTTTGACCGGCTTGAGCGGCGCGTAGATCCCATATCCGGTTTCGTCGCGGGGCAGGATCCCGTGCCGGCCCCGCTTGCGCGTCAGGTCCAGCCAGGGGCGATAGAGCGGCTGGGCGGCCATCGGGTCTGTGTCCTTGACCTGCCAGACGAAGCTATGGCCGGCCCTCAGGCGCGTCGCGGTGCACGGGAACATGAGCTGCGGCGCCAGGGGATCGGAGCTGGGCCTGGCGGCGCAATGCGACTTGGCCCCTGCGCCGGCGCTGGCCACCAGCAACGCCACCGCGGTCAGCGCAGCGACCAGACTGGCCAGCCGGCCGGGTCCGATCACCATCTCGCGCGCGCTCTGTGCCGGCGCTGCCCCGCGTCCACCATCCCGGACCCACCTCCTGATCGCGGTCGATTACCTCTCGGCGATTATGGCTCGAACCACGCCACCGTGGCGAGGATCACGAACACCGCGATCAGCGCCATCCCCTCAAACGGCGTCGCCTCCCCGTCGGTGGTGATCTGCCACATGATGATCGCGGTGCCGACCAGGGCGCCGGCGTAGACGGGCGCCAGCGCAAACGTCAGCGTCGTGGTGGTCAGCAGCGACGCCAGCACCAGGACCGGGAACAGGAACGCGGCCACCTGGGCTACCGAGTTCTTGACCACCGAGATCGCCAGCTCGGCCTGGCCCTTGGCGGCCAGCACGACCCCCACCGCATGCTCGACGGCGTTGCCCGCCGTGGCCACGATCACCAGCCCGGCGAACCCCTGGGAGATGCCCAGCGAGTGGATGGTCGGCTCCAGCGCGTTCACGAACCAGTCTGACGCGAACGCTGCCGCCGCTCCGGACACCACCAACAGCCACAAGCTGGCCGCGGTGGCCAGGCGGGGGGTGCCCCCCGCGACGGGTCCGCTCTTCTCGCCGCTCAGGTACTGGCGCACCCAGAAGCTGTAGACGGCGAGGATCGCCACCGCGCTGATGATCGAGATCGTCTTGACGTGGTGGCTGGCGGGATCGTGAGCCGAGTCGGCCAGTCCGACCAGGACGATGATGAAGCTCGTGACCAGCAGCAGGGTCGCCGTGTCGTTGGGCAACCGAGGGCTGAAACGCATCGTCTTGTCGGGCTCCCGGCTGGCCCCGACCACGAACACCAGTCCCAGGACCACCAGCGCGTTGACGAGGATCGAGCCGAGAATCGCGGTCTGGGCCACGATCCGCTGACCGGCGTTCAGCGCGAAGATCACCACAAAGAACTCCGGCAGGTTTCCCAGCGTGGCCTGCAGCAACCCCGTCCCCGCCGCCCCGAACCGCTGACCCACCTGCTCGGTGGCGAACGACACGATCCACGCTCCCCCGGCGAGCGCCAGTCCGGCCAGCACGAACGTCACTATGTGCGGGACGCTGCTGACATAGTGCGCCACGCCCGCCAGCACGGTCAGGACGGCGACCGCGGCAAGACCCGCCCGCTCGATTGCTGTGAGACCGCGGATAGGCCGCTACCCGCCGGTCATCACCGTGTCGTCGTCGGAGTAGGCGGGCGAGCAGCAGCACAGCAGCACGAGCGGGTCCGAGCCGCTGTTAAAGAGCTTGTGCGGGGTGCCGGGCACGATCACCACGCAGTCGCCCACGGCCACGTCCGCCTCCTCCTCGCCGAGCCGCATCCGGCCCTGTCCGGCGATGAAGTAGTACAGCTCCTCGGCCTGGGGGTGATAGTGCTCGGCGGTCTCGCCGCCAGGTTGCACCCTCGCCTCGGCCAGGCTCTGGTTGCGCACGCGCGTCCAGGCCGGTCCCGCCAGCTCCCGGATCGCCGACCCGTCCGCGGTGATGAACGATTTCAGCTGCTCGAGGTTTGCCTTGTCCATCGCCGGACTATCGCACTCGCTCGAAGTCGCCGGTCTCGATGTCGCGGCGAACCTGGTCGTCGATCTCGTGCTCGGTGGTGGCCGGATCGGTGCTGCGCAGCTCGCTGGCGCGCAACCCCTTGAACTTGAAGATCTCCAGCACATAGATCAGGTAGATGCTGGCGCTGAGCGCCACCAGCGCCAGCCCCACCAGGACCGCGATCCACCCCGCCGAGTAGTGGTTGTGGCGATGGTAGGGCACCAGTCGCAGCGCCACCGCCAGCCCCGCCAGCAGGATCGTCCACACGTACAGGTAGGCGACGGTCCGGCGCTGCGAGAACCCGATCCGGGCCATCCGGTGGTGGAAGTGGTCGCTGTCGGCCAACCACGGCTTGCGCCGGTACTTCAGCCGCTTGGCGATCACGAACCCGGTGTCGAGGAACGGGATCGCCAGGATCACCAGCGGCACCACCAGGGCGACGACCACGTTGGTCTTCAGCGAGCCGGCCACCGCGGCCACCCCCAGCAGGTACCCCAGCAGGTTCGCCCCGGAGTCGCCCATGAACACCGATGCCGGATGGAAGTTGTGAAACAGGAAGCCCAGCGCCGCGCCGGCCGTCAGCGCCGCCAGCACGGCCGCGCCGTTGACGTCGAGGTCGAACGCGATCACCGCAAACGCGATTCCGTCGATCGTGCAGACCCCCGCCGCCAGCCCGTCCACCCCGTCGGAGAAGTTCACCACGTTCATCAACCCGACCAGCCAGATCACGGTCAGCACCCCGCCGGTGTTGGGGAACTGCAGCGCGCCCAGGAACGGCACCGTCACGTCGGTGACCACCGCCCCGCCCTCTACCGCGATCACCGCCGCCGCGATCTGGCCCGCGAGCTTCCACTGCGGCCGCAGCTCCCGGGCGTCGTCGAGCGCGCCGACCAGCGCGATCAGGCACGCTCCAGCCAGGATCGTCGCGGTGTGCACGGTGCCGCCGGCACCCCGGGGGCCGTGGACCGTGTGCGGGAGCTTGATCTCCGCCGGCAGCCAGATCAACGCCGCCACCAGCACGCCGGCCAGGATCGCCAGCCCCCCCAACAGCGGCGTCTCCCGGTAGGAGAGCCCTCGCTCACGGGGGATGTCGACGGCACCGATCCGCACGGCCAGGCGGGCGGCGATCGGAGTCAGTACAGCCGAGACCGCCATCGCGACCACGAACGAGAGAACGGCGTCCGAATAGGACATTCCGGGGAAAGCATGCCAGCCGGGCCCGATCGCATGCGCCCGCCGGGCCGGAGGGCTACGCGACGACCGCGGTGGCCAGCGCCTGCGCGCTACGTGACGACCGCGGTGGCCAGCGCCTGCGGGGCTATGCGGCGACCGCCGTGGCCAGCGCCTGCGCCCTACGTGACGACCGCGGTGGCCAGCGCCTGCGCGATCCGCGGCGGCCACGGTGGCCAGCGCCTGCGCGCTACGTGACGACTGCGGTGGCCAGCGCCTGCGCGATCCGCGCGATCACCGCCAGCGGCTCACGCTCGAGTTGAAGCCACGTGATCCGGATCACCCGGAACCCGGCCGCCGCGAGCACCTGATCGCGCCGCCGGTCGCGCTCGAACGCCGCACGATGGCCGTGGAAGGCGTGACCGTCGATCTCCACCACCAGCCTCTCCCGCCGCCACAACAGGTCGACCTCGTAGCCGTGCAGCCGGGCGTTGACTGCCGGGGCCGGCAGCCGCGCGCCGGCGATCAGCGCCAGCACCCGTCGTTCCGGCTCAGAGCGCGTGAGAGCGGGTTCGTGCTCGGCCCGGAGCACCCGGCGCAGCCGGGCCGCGCCGGCTCGCGTCGGGGAGCGCTCGATGGCGCCCCGCAGATCGTGATCTCCCACCAGTCCCATCACGCGGGCCTGGGCGATCGCGGCGGCCACCGTCTCATCGGAGCTGCTGGCGGCCAGGTCGAGCACGGTGCGGGCCGGGGCGGTGACGGGAAACCCCCGCTGGAGCGCGACATCCCGGCCATCGAACTCTCGTGTTCGGTGTACCCGCAGTTGCTGCGCATCGCGGACGTGGCGCCCCGCGATCGTCACCTCGACGAGGTCACCGGGACCCGGCAACAGCTGCCACAGGATCGCCGCGCTGAGGTGGCTCAGCACGCAATTCTCACCGGCATGCAAGAGCGCCGCGACCTCGAGTGCCATCGGCTCCAGCACCGGATGACCAACCGCGAAGATCGCGCCGAAGAGGGGATGCAGTGAGCCGATTGCGACGCGCCGGGCGATCGCTGAGCGCCGGATGCCCAGCGCGTCGAGTTGCCGGCGGTGCACGATGCTGCGCTGGGCCG
This sequence comes from Solirubrobacteraceae bacterium, assembly GCA_036502145.1. Taxonomy (GTDB): domain Bacteria; phylum Actinomycetota; class Thermoleophilia; order Solirubrobacterales; family Solirubrobacteraceae; genus Palsa-465. The sequence goes on from DASXZB010000078.1 coordinate 25,462, forward strand.
AAGCAACGCGGGACAACCCGCGGTCCCCGGCCCCCACGACCTCCAGGACGTGACAAATCCGGACCGGCCGCTTGGATTTGTCACCAGACGTCGCTGTGGCGGCACGGATGCGCCAAACCTGAGCCCGAAGATTGGATTTGTCGCCAGATGCGCGCGCGGAGGCCACTTCCGGGAAGGATCGAGGGTGCGCGGGCGCGCCCCGCACGAGCGGGGCACTTTGTCACCGAGGCGTGGCGAATTTGTTGCGCGGCGTTACATCTCCGGGCGCGAGCCGCCCCGTGCGCCAGGGGCCACGGTCTCCAGGCGCGCCCCGGCCCCCGCGCCCAGGCCTACGATCTCCAGGCGCGCCCCGGCCCCCGCGCCCGGGCCGTCCCGCGTCCAGGGCCAACGGTCTCCAGGCGCGCCCCGGCCCCCGCGCCCCCGGCCTACGACCTCCAGGCGCGCCCCGGCCCTACGCCACAGCCGCCGCGCCCACCTGCGCGTACAGCGGATAGCGGTCGGCGACCGCCGAGACTCGCTCGGCCAGCTCGGCCCGCCGGCCCTCGAACGGGCCGTCCGGGTTCAGCGTGGCGGCGATGATCTTCCCGACCTCGACGAAGTCGTCAACCTGGAGTCCCCGCGTCGCCAACGCCGGCGAACCGATCCGCAGCCCGGACGAGACAGACGGCGGGCGGGGGTCGAACGGGACCGCGTTGCGGTTGACGGTGATCCCGATCGAGTGCAGCCGATCCTCGGCCTGCTTGCCGTCCAGCTCGGATTCGCGCAGGTCGCAGAGGACAAGGTGCACGTCCGTGCCGCCGGTCAGCACCGACACGCCGCCGCCGGCATCGAGCAGCTCGGCGCCCACCGCCCGGGCGCCGGCCAACGTCCGCTCCTGGCGCTCCCGGAACGGCTCGGAGGCCGCGATCCGCAGCGCCACCGCCTTGCCGGCGATGATGTGCTCGAGCGGGCCGCCCTGCTGGCCGGGGAACACCGCCGAGTCGATCTTCTTGGCGTGCTCCTCCTTGCAGAGGATCAGCCCGCCGCGGCCGCCGCCGATCGTCTTGTGGATCGTGGTCGTGACCACGTCGGCGTACGGCACCGGCGAAGGATGCAGGCCGGCGGCCACCAGCCCGGCGAAGTGGGCCATGTCGACCAGCAGGAAGGCGCCGACCGAATCGGCTATCTCCCTGAAGCGTGGGAAGTCCAGCTGGCGCGGGTAGGCCGACCAGCCGGCGATGATCATCTTCGGGCGGCGCTCCTCGGCCAGGCGCTGCACCTCGTCCATGTCGATCAGGCTGGTCTGGCGGTCGACGTGGTACGCGACGATCTCGTACAGCCGGCCCGACACGTTGATCTTCATGCCGTGCGAGAGGTGGCCGCCGTGGGACAGCTCCAGCCCCATCACCACGTCGCCGGGATCCAGCAGCGCGTGGTACACGGCCGTGTTGGCCTGGGCCCCGGCGTGCGGCTGGACGTTGGCATGCTCGGCGCCGAACAGCGCCAGCGCGCGGTCGATGGCCAGCTGCTCGGCGACGTCGACATGCTCACAGCCGCCGTAGTACCGGCGGCCGGGATAGCCCTCGGCGTACTTGTTGGTCAGCACCGAGCCCTGGCACTCGAGCACCGCCGCCGGGGCGAAGTTCTCCGACGCGATCATCTCGAGCGTCCGCTGCTGGCGCTCGAGCTCGAGCGCCAGAACCTCGGCGATCTCGGGATCGACATCGGCAAGGGGGCGGTTGAAGAAGTTCGGCGGCAGCTCGACGCTCACGAGGCCGCGAATAGTACCGGCGCGCCCGGCCTTCTCAACCGCACCCGCTCAACCGGGCGCGTCGGCCACCACCACCGCCAGGTCCCGGTGCTCCCAGGCCACACGAGCGTCAAACCCCGCCTCTCCCAGCCACCGCAGCTGGTCGGCCAGGGAGCTGGGATGGTCGAAGCCGGGCGACACCGAGATCACCGCGTTGCCGGGATCGACCGGTACCACCAGGTCGGCGAGCACGAACCGCCCTCCCGGCGCCAGCGCCGCGCGAACCCGCCTGAACAGATCGGGTTTCAGAGCGCCGCGCAGGTGGTGCACGCACAGCGCGGTGGCGACGAGATCGAACGGCCCGGCGGGCAGGGCATCCTCGAGCCGGGAGACCCGAAGCGTCACGCGGTCCGACGGCAGGTGGGCCCGCGCGGCGTCGAGCATCGCGCCGTTCTCGTCGATGCCCACCAGCTCGGCCGAAGGGTGGCGCTCCAGCAGGCGCCGGGCGGTCTCGCCGGTCCCCGTGCCCAGCTCCAGCACCCGCCGGGCCCCGTTCCCGCTGGCCTGAGCGAGCTCGTCCTGGAAACGGTCGTAGTCCGCGATGTCGGCGCGGATCATCCCCGGGTACGTATCGGGATCGAAGTGAAACTGCCACTCCAGAGCCGCCGACACCTGATCGGCTCCGACCGCGCCCTCCCGGACGATCTCCCACTCGCCGGACTCCTCATACCTCCGCAGGTCGACCACCGTCGAGGCCACCCCTGGAAGCTCGCCGCCGTCGATCACCATGTCGGCCCGCCGCCGGATCGCCTCCGGCACGTCGGCCAGCCTGACCGCGTCGGGCCCCCCGGCCAGGTTGGCGCTCGACTGCAATACCGGCCACTTGACCCCGGCCAGCCCGGCCAGCCCGGCCACCCCGCCCGCCCCGGCCAGCCCGGCCAGCCCGCCCGCCCCGGCCACCCCGGCCACCCCGCCCGGCCCGGCCACCCCGGCAACCCCAGCGAGCACGGGCACACGGACCCCCAACGTCGAGCCGTCCGCCCCGCAGGCCAGCGGGAAGCGCCCCGCCGGGTTGGGCAGCAGCAACGTCACCGCCGCCGGCAGCAGCCGCTCCAGCGCGCTCCGGGTGCGCTCCCCCAGCTCCGGCAGCGCCGCCAGCGCCAGCTCCAGATCGAAGAACATCACCGCCGAGGGCTTGTCCATGCGGCGGCGCTTGAGGGCGTACAGCCGCTCCACGGCGACCCGGTTGTGGACGTCACAGGCCAGCCCATAGACGGTGTCGGCCGGGAAGACGGCCACTCCGCCAACCGACATGCAGCGCTCAAACGTCTCGGCCGGAGCCGCGCTCACGGCGATCCCACCACCACCCGGTCCAGCCCGGCTAGATCGCGAAGCGCCTCGACCCGCCCGAAGCCGGCCGCAGACAACAGCTCCTTCACCGCCCGCGCCTGCTCTGACCCGATCTCGAGCGCCAGCAGCGGCAGCGGCCGGCGCCGGACCACGACCGAGACCAGGCGCCTCACCACGTCGAGCCCGTCGCCGCCGGCAAACAGCGCTCCCGGGGGCTCGAAGCGAGCGATCTCGGGCGCCAACGCGGCGCCCACCGGCACGTAGGGCAGGTTGGCCAGCACGGCGTCATAGACGCCATCGTCCAGGAGGTCGGCCGCGGCGAACCCCACCGCCAGCCCCAGCCGATCGCGATTGGCCACCGCCACCGAGAGCGCCGCGGAATCGATCTCCAGCCCCCGCACCATCAGGTCCGGCCGCTCGTCGGCCAGCGCCAGGGCCACCGCCCCGCTCCCGGTCCCCACGTCGGCCACGCGAGCGCCGCCCGCCAGCCCCAACCCAACTTCCACCAGCAGCTCGGTCTCCGGACGCGGGATCAGCACCCGCCGGTCCACACAAAGCGTCAGCCGGCGAAACTCCTTGCGGCCCAGGATGTAGGCCACGGGCTCCCGGCCCTCGCGCCGCTCCACCATCGAGGCAAATCGCGCGCGCTCGAGTGCACCCAAGCCAAGATCGCGGTCGAGCACCAGCCGCTCGCGCCCCACCCCCAGCACAAAGGCCAGCAGCAGCTCGGCGTCCAGCCGCGGCGTCTCGCACCCCGCAACCTCCAGCCGCGAGCGGCCCCAGGCCAGCGCCGCGCCGATCGTCTCCGCGGCCAGCGCCGCCTCAGCCACCGGCCTTCGCTTCCAGGCGGCGGCGCTTCTCGTCGTCCTGGAGGGCGTCGGTGAGCTGATCGAGCTCACCCATCAGGATCGCGTCGAGATTGTGAACTCGAAGGTTGATGCGGTGATCGTTGACCCGCTTCTCGCCGTAGTTGTAGGTGCGGATCTTCTCGGCCCGCTCGCCGGTTCCGACCTGGGCCAGGCGGCTGGCGTCGATCGAGGCCTGCTGCTCGGCCAGGGCGCGTTCGTAGAGTCGCGCCCGCAGTACCCGCATGGCGCGCTCGCGGTTCTGCAGCTGGGACTTCTCGTCCTGCATCGAGACCACGATCCCGGTCGGCTTGTGGGTTATCCGCACCGCCGAATCGGTCGTGTTGACCGACTGACCGCCCGGGCCGGAGCTGCGGTAGACGTCGATCTGGAGCTCTCCGGGCTCGATCTGCACCTCCACATCGTCGGCCTCGGGCAGCACCGCGACGGTCGCCGTGGAGGTGTGGACCCGGCCCTGCGACTCGGTCTCGGGAACGCGCTGGACTCGATGGGTCCCGCCCTCGAACTTGAACACCGAGTAGGCGCCGTCGCCCTTGACTGCGAACGTGTAGCTGCCGTCGCCGACCGACAGCGGCTCGACCTTGAAGCCGCGGCGCTCGGCGTAGCGGGTGAGCATCCGGTACAGATCTCCCGCCCACAGCGCCGCCTCATCGCCGCCGGCCCCGGGACGGATCTCGACGATCACGTTCTTGTCGTCGTTGGGATCGCGCTCGACCATGGCCAGGCGGATCTCCTCCTCCAGCAACTGCAGTCGCTCACGCGAGCTCTCCAGCAGCGCCCGCAGCTCGGGATCGTCCCCGTCCTCGGCCAGCAGCTCCCGGGCGCCCTCAAGGTCGTCGGCGACGCGGCGGTACTCGCCGGCCAGCCGGGCTGCCGGCTCGAGCTCGCGGTAGGCGCGGCTGGCCGCCTCGAACCGCGTCCGATCGCCGATCACCTTCGGGTCGGACAACTCGGCTTCGAGCTCGCCGAAGCGGCTCTCCACCTGGGCTACCAGCTCATCGATCATTGAGGCGAGTCTAGGAGCCCGCCCACCACCGGACGTCTTCTCAGACGTTCACTCACTCCGTCGCCAGATCGCTAGGCCACGACCTCGACACCGACCAGATCGGCCGCCGTGACCGCCCCGGGCGTCTCCACCGCCAGCACCGCATCGAGCGCGGCGATCGACACCGCCAGCTGGTCGAGATCGGGCTCGCTCGTGGTCAGCCGCTGCAGCTGCAGGCCCGGATACATGACCGCCTGGACCCATCGGCGGCGCCGGTTCTTGCCGGCCCATTTGATGACCTCGAAGGACAGCCCCGCGATCAGCGGCACGCCCAGAATCCGTGTCAGGACCAGGATCCACCACGCCGGCAGGCCGATTGGGGCGAACACGAAGATCGCCATGATCATCACGATCAGCAGGAAGCTGGTGCCGCAGCGCGGGTGCAGCCGCGAGTACAGCTTGGCGCGCTCGGGCTTCAGCTCGTCGCCGGCCTCATAGCAGGAGATCACCTTGTGCTCGGCGCCGTGGTATTCGAACACCCGCCGCAAGTCGGGGATCCGGGACAGCAGCACCAGGTAGCCGAGGAAGATCGTGGTGCGCAGCACCCCTTCCACCAGCCAGAACAGGACCGAGGAGCCGAGCTGGTGCTTGATCAGGCTGGTCAGCCCGACCGGGACCACGAAGAACAGCCCGACCGCGAAGATCACGGAGACGGCCACCGTGCCGATCCAGGCGCGTCCGGAGATCTCCTGGTCGGCCTCGGGCAGCTGCGCATTGGCGGATATTCCCAATGCCTTCAGGCCGATCCCCAGCGACTCGATCAGCGCCACCACGCCCCGGATCACCGGCAGTCGGTAGATGCGCCGGCGCCGAGACCACGAGGTCAGGTCAAACCTGTTGATGGCGATCTCCCCGACCGCATCGGGCTCACTGCCCTCCTCGACGGGCTTTCGCACGGCCACGGCCCAGTGGGCCACGCCGCGCATCATCACGCCCTCCAGCACCGCCTGGCCGCCGACCGGGGCGTCGCGCTGGGCAGTCAGCCGCCCGTCGTCGGCACCGCCCCGGGCCATCTAGGCGCCCGGGCCGATCAGCTCGCCGAGCTGGCGCGAGCGTTGCGCCGGCCCTTGGCCACGCGGCGCTGGAAGCGCTCGACGCGTCCGCCGGTGTCAACCAGCTTCTGGCGACCGGTGTAGAAGGGATGGCACGCCGAGCAGATCTCGACGTGGATCTCGGACTGAGTGGAACGGGTTGTGAACTCGTTGCCGCAGGTGCAGCGCACGTGGGCTTCGACGTAGTTGGGGTGAATTTCGGTCTTCATCGCTGTTAAAGAGTCTAGCGGGGCGCGAACCCTCCTCACGAGCTCCCGGCGGCCGGGCAGACCGCGGCCGAGGAGTTGTTGGAGCGATCGACATCGTCGACCTGGAGCGTCGAATCGGCGGTGATCGTGGGCGGCCCCGCCGCCGAGCACAGCGGCCCGACGAAGCTCACCGTCCGGTTCGTGTACCGGTCCAGGCGCTGGATCGTCCGCTGCTGGGGCTGGGCGCTGGAGCCGGCGCCGGGGACGAACTGGACCACGAACGGCCCTGCCGCAGTGGCCCCGCCGTTGCGGATCACGGCGCTATAGCGATCGTGAGTAGGCATGCCCGCGACGGAGCTCACAGTGATCGGGCTCACCTGCAGGTCGGGACGCAGCTCGCGCTGGTGACAGCGCCGGCTGTAGCGGACCACGGTGCCGAGCACGTGGCCATGGGCGCCGACCCAGCGGAAGCTGACCCGGAACTGGTAGGTGTCGGGGGCATCGAGCTCCACCACGGATTTCTCGAACTTCCACACGTCGCCGGCCAGCCGTCCCAGCGTCGCGCTCCGGGGCGCCAGCCAGGTGCCGAGGTTGCCGGCGCGCACCGCCGACGTGGACTGAGAGCCGTCCTGGCCCACCAGCAGGTCGAACTTGAGCTGCAGCTTCTGGGTGCCGTCCAGCGGTCGCATCACCGCCTTGACCGAGACCGTCCGGTCAGGGGGATCGAGCGCGTTGTGGCAGTCGAAGCTCGACAGCTGCGACCGCGGCTGATCGCCGGCAGCGAAGCTCGCCCCGGCCGACCCGACCGCGGCAACCCCGACGGCGAGCCCCGCAACCAAACCCAACCACCGTCTCATGGCCCTCTTTAACAGTCGGGAGGGCCGAAAAGTTTCCGACTTACCCGATCTTCAGCAAACTCGGACTAAGTGATCTGGTACAGCGGCCCGTCGCCGCCCTCGGGCACCGTGAGCCGTCCGCCCTTGGCGGTGATCGCGCCGCACTGCACGCAGTTGGTGTAGTTCACCGTCACGTCGACGAAGCCCGTCTCCGGCGCGTCGTCGGGGATCTCGTAGACCCCGGCGGGGCACATCCAGCGCCATCCCTCGGCGATCTCCCGGGGGACGTTGCGGTGCACGCGGATGTGGTTGGGGGCGTCGTCGCGGGTCGCGTTGCCGCTGATGTAGACGCTCGAGAGCTTGTCGAAGGTGTACTTGCCGTCGGGCTTGGGATAGCCCTTGGCGGTGTCGCCGAGAAACAGCGGGACGGTGTCGCCCCGGTGCCAGGCCAGCCGTCCCCGCGGCACCTTTCCCTTGCTCATGATCGCCGCGCCGCTGAGCGGCGCGCCCTTGAGAAAGCCCTTCTGGAACGGCTGGCGGGTGTTGCGGACCTGGTAGAGCTCCTTGCCGATCGATGAGTCCTCGACGGCCTGCTCGTAGCTATCCAGCGACTCGCCGTTCTTCAGCGACCGGTAGATCGTCTCGGCGGCCAGGATCCCTGACTTGATGCAGTGGTGCACGCCCTTCAGCGCCGCCGCGTCGACCATCCCGCCGGAGTCGCCGACCAGCAGCGCCCCGGGCATGGTCAGCTTGGGCATCGACCAGTAGCCGCCGCCGGGGAGCGCCTTGGCGCCCCAGCCGATCCGCTCGCCCCCCTCCAGGATCCCCTTGACCAGCGGGTGGTGCTTGAACTGCTGCAGCAGGTCGTGGGCCGAGGTGGTGGCGTCGGCGTAGTCGAGGTCGACCACGAATCCGATCGAGACCAGGTCGTCGCCGCTCTTGGCGTCCTTCATCGGATACAGCCAGGTGCCGCCGACGTGCCCGTACTTGGCCGGCACCTTCAGCGGCCAGGGACCGAGCGTGTGGATCACGCGGTCAAGCGGCTTGGGGACCTTCCACAGCTCCTTGACCCCGAGCTCCCAGACCTGGGGCTCGCGGCCGTCGCCGAGCTTGAACTCCTTGATCGCGGCGCCGGTGAGGTGCCCCCAGCAGCCTTCGGCGAGGACCGTGACCTCGGCCTTGATGTCCGTCCCGGGCTCGAAGTTGCCCAGTGGCTCGCCGTCCTTGCCGCGACCCTTGTCGCCGGAGCGGATCCCCACCACGCGGCCGTCCTGCACGATCAGCTGCGAGGCCGAGGTCTCGGTCAGCACATAGGCCCCGCCCTCCTCGGCTTGGGCCTGCTGATAGCGCGCCAGCGCGGAGACCGAGACCACCTCGTTGCCGTGGTTCTTGAAGTTCGGCACCGCGAAGATCGGCACCGGGAGCTTCATCCTGCGGTTGGGCAGGACGTAGATCGACTCCTTCTTGACCTCGCCGAAGGCGAACCGCTCCTTGCGCCAGTCCTCGCGGGAAAGCTCGGGGAACAGCTCCTGCAGCGGACCCGGCCGCATCACCGCGCCGGACAAGTTGTGGCCACCGCAGGTCTTGGCCTTCTCGATCACCGCCACCGGCACTTCACCGAGGCGCTCCATCATCGCCTCGTCGTCACCCAGCAGCTGGAGCAGACGGTTCGCGCAGGCCAGACCGGCGGTGCCGCCGCCGACGATCGCCACGCCGACGTCGATCCGCTCGTCCTCGGCGTCGAGCTCGTGCTTGATGAATTCCTGGACCGGGTTGACCGGCGGCGGAAATTCACTAGGTGCGTGCGCGTGATGACCGTTGCTCCCGGCCATGGCTCAGCTCCCCTTCTTGGCTTTGATCGCGTCGGTGAGCTTGGGCATGATCTTGTTGAGGTCGCCGACGACCCCGAGGTCCGAGAACTCGAAGATCGGCGCGTTGGCGTCCTTGTTGATGGCGATGATGTTCTCCGAGGACTGCATCCCGACCTTGTGCTGGATCGCCCCCGAGATCCCGGCCGCCAGGTACAGCTTCGGCGAGACCGTCTTGCCGGTCTGACCGATCTGGGCGGCGTAGGGGTACCAGCCGGCGTCAACCACCGCGCGGGTGGCGGCGACGGCGGTGTTGCCGCCGAATGCCTTGGCCAGCGCCTCGGCGAGCTCGAACCCCTCGGCCTTGCCCAGCCCCCGGCCGCCGGCGACCAGGATGTCGGCGCCCTCGATGTCGACGTCAGCGCCGCGCTGCTCGCCGCGCTGGACCATCTTGGCCCGGTTTGAGAACTCCGAGTAGTCGACGTCGACGTCGACCACTTCGGCCGAGCCCTCGCCTGGCTGCCCCAGCTCGAAGGCGTTGATCCGCCCGATGATGATCCCCAGGTCGCCCTGGTAGCGGGAGACCGAGATCTTGGAGTCCTGCAGGATCGGCCGCTCGGCCACCAGTTTGCCGTCCTCGGCTCGCACGGCGGTCACCTCCATGGTCACTCCGGCCTGCTTGCGGGCGGCCAGGCCGGCGCCGATCTCGAATCCCAGCAGGCCGCCGCCGAACAGCGCATACCCGTAGTCGCCGTCGTCGATGACCTTGGCCATCACATCCACCACCGGCTGGGCCAGGCCCTCGGGTCCCTTCGCGCGGAACACCTTCTTGGCCCCGTAGGCGCCCAGCGACTGGCAGAGCTCCTGAGACAGCCCTTCCTCGCTGCCGACCACGACGGCATGGCACTCGCCGCCGATCTCGCCGGCGCGGGCTGCGCCCTCGGACACCGCGCCGAGCGAGTTCTTGTTGAACTCGCCCTCGTAGTGCAGAACATAGGTCAGTACGTCAGCCATGCCTAGATCAGCTTCCTTTCATCGAGCCACGCGACGATCTTCTCGACCGTCTCGTTGGTGTCCTCGTCCTCGATGATCTGGCCGGCCGCCTTGGCCGCCGGATCGTGGAAATCGCCGCACTTGACGCGCGAGCCGTCCTCGCCGACCAGCGAGCTGTCGATGCCGACGTCGCCGGCGGCCACGGCCTGCAGCGGCTTCTTCTTGGCGCCCATGATCGCCTTCAGCGATGGATAGCGGGGCTCGTTGATGGCGTCGCCGACCGAGATCACGGCCGGCAGCTGAACCTCGACGGTGTCGTAGCCGTACTCGGCCTGACGCTCGCAGCGCAGCGAGCCGTCGGCGAGATCCATCTTGATCACCTGGGTCAGCGACGGCATCTTGAGGTGGTCGGCGACGACGGCGCCGATCGTGTAGCACTCGCCGTCGTCGGACTGCTGACCGAGCAGGACCAGGTCAGGCGACTCGGACTCCAGCGCCTTGGACAGCGCGTAGCCGGTGGCGGCGACATCGGAGCCGGCCAGGGCGTCGTCGGACAGGTGAACCGAGCGGTCGGCGCCCAGCGAGACCGCCTTGTGCAGCGCGCGCACCGCGGTCTCGGGGCCCATCGTGACGGCGACGATCTCGTCGACGTCGGCCGAGCCGCCTTCGCGGATCTGCATCGCGGCCTCGATCGCGTGCGTGTCGTAGGGGTTGAGGTTTCTCTCCCCGGATCGGTCCATGCGCCCCGTCGAGGGGTCGATGCGCTTCTCGACGGCGGCGTCCGGGACCTCTTTGACGAGGACGCAAATCTTCAAGTGTGGCCTCCTATCGGGGTGTCCTGCGCGGAGCGTCCCACTCCGCGGCCGGTTGATGCTGGCAGCCGGTTCGACGGGAATATTACCCGGTTGACTGACGAGTCAATCGGTTGGGAGCACGAGA
>DASXZB010000079.1:0-41863 GCA_036502145.1 Solirubrobacteraceae bacterium
CGGAGCCCGACCCCGGCGCCCGGGAGCGGCGCAAGCAGGAGCGCCGCGAACACGAGCGCGCCGAGCGCGAGCGCGCTGCCGCCGTCAGGGCCGCCCGCATCACCGAGTCCGAGACCCGGCGCGCCGCAGAGCGCGCCGAAAGAGCCGTGAAGCTGGCCGAGGAGCGCCGGGAGCGGGCAGCGCAGGGCCTGGACAAGGCCGAACAGGAGCTGGCTACCGCCCGGGCCGAGGCGGAGGCCCGGGCGGGTGCTCACCGGGAGGCGGCGGACGCCCTCGAGCGCCTGTCGAGCTGAGCGGTTTGGGCCGTGTTATGGAAACCGCCTGCATCGGCCGGATTAACCCGGGTCGTTACTAATTGGCGCAACCTTCGCCACTGCCGTATGTTGTACGTCGTGCCGAGTCCCCGAGCTGCCAACTCGGGGAGCGGGGAGCCCGAGTCTTTGGGGCGAATCCGGCGGTGATCCGTCAGTAGCGCGTTTGTGCAAGCGCGAGCCCGTCAGCTAACTCCGCAGGCGTCAGGCGCCGATATTGCCTCTCACACCACCGGGAGCGCCGCATGTCCGGATCAGATACCGCCGCCTGTCCTCCAGCGCGCCGCCGCACGCTCGTCCTCGCCGTGCACTGTGGGCTGGTGGCGCTGGCTGCCCTCGTCGCCATGGCTGGATACGCGGTCGGCGCCCGCGCCGCCGGTTCCGCCGCCAAGGCGGTCAGCTACCGCGGGTACAAGCTGACCGTCCCGGCGAGCTGGCCGGTCTACCGGCTGGCCACGAATCGGACCGCCTGCGTGCGCTTTGACCGCCACGCGGTCTACCTCGGCACGCCCAGCGCCGCTCAGCGCTGCCCGGCCGTGTCGCTCGGCCGCACCGAGGCCGTGCTGGTGGAGCCGCGCCAGGCGCAGGCCGGCGGTGGCACCGGCGCCGGCGGCCAGGTGCTGCCGCTGCCGAGCCGGACGGGGGCTCACCAGTCGGCGGCGCGGATCGACGACGCCGCCCACGGGGTGACCGTGGTCGCCACCTGGAGCCATCACCCGGCGGTCATCCGGCGCGCGCTGCGGGTCCGGTCACTGGCCGCAGTGGCGGCAGCGTCTTCCCGTGCTCCGCGACCGTCGCCGACAGTCGCCGCGGCGCTCCGAGCCCGCTCGAACGCGACCACGCACGCCACAGCCAGGGCCGCCCAGGCCGGCGGCGGCGTGTTCACCGGGCTCGGCTTCGATGCCTGCTCGGCGCCAAGCTTGTCTGCGATGTCGGCTTGGGGCGCGTCGCCCTACCGCGTCATCGGGGTCTACATCGGCGGCACCAACATGGGCTGCTCGCAGCCCAACCTGAGCTCGACCTGGGTGGGCCAGGAGACGGCGGCGGGCTGGCACCTGATCCCGATCTACGTCGGCCTGCAGGCGCCGGTGGACTCCTGCGGCTGCTCCTCGATGTCCTCCTCGGCGGGCACCGCCTCCGGCCAGGGCACGGCCGCCGCCCAGGATGCCGTGGCCCAGGCCCAGGCGTTCGGGATCGGTCCCGGCAGCCCGATCTACGACGACATGGAGGGCTACTCGACGACCAGCACCAACACCTCGTCGGTGATGGCATTCCTGGCCTCCTGGACCGCGCAGCTGCACGCCGAGGGATACCTCTCCGGGGTCTACAGCAGCGCCGACTCCGGGATCGTGGATCTCGCCAACCGCAACGGCACCGGCTACACCGAGCCCGACGACATCTGGATCGCCAGGTGGAACAACGCCCAGAGCACCGCCGACCCCAACGTGCCGAGCACCAGCTGGTCAAACCACCAGCGAGTGCATCAGTACGACGGCGATCACAACGAGACCTACGGCGGCGTCAGGCTCGACATCGACGGCGACTACGTCGACGGCGCCACCGCCGGCAACGGCGGCGGCGTCGTGTCCACTCCCTCCGTCGCGGCCGCCCCCAGCCTGTCGCTGTCGACGGCCCCCGACGGCTCCATCGACGTGTTCCCGAGCTGGACCGGCGCCTCCGGGGTGAACCGCTGGCAGGTCATCGCCGGCTCCAGCCCGTCCTCGCTCGCCCCGGCCGCCAACCCGGTCCGGGCCAGCGCGCACAGGATCGTGGTCCGCAGCGCCTTCTCGTACTTCGCGGTTCAGGCGCTGGGATCGGGTGGGCAGGTGCTCGCCACCTCGTCGGCGGTCGCCACACCCGCACACGTGGCGATCTTCGGTCAGAGCGCGTTCGTGCTCGCCCGCGGCAAGGGCGGCCTGCCGGTTGGATGTTTCAACCCCGCCGCCTGCCAGGTGAGTACCACCGTCTCGGTTGGCAAGTCACGGGTGGCCAGGACCGGACGGGAGACGATCCCCGTCGGCGGTGGCCTGGCCTACTTCAAGCTGTCGCGGCCCGGTCAGGCGATGCTCAAACGGGCCTTCCACAACCGGCTGGCGGTGACGATCACTGTGCGCGACGCCTCGGGCAAGAGCGCCACCCGTACGCTCAACCTGATCCAGTTCAAGACCTTCGGCTCGAGCCCGGCCCACGGCCAGCAACCGTCCGCCGCGCTGCGGTTCGTCGGGGCGACCGAGTTCGTCTCCAACGGCTGGTCGGGCGGCATCCTGGCCGCCTGCACGTCGTCGAGTCCGTGCATCTCGAGCGCGACCATCCGTTCGGGGGGCAGGACCATCGCTCGCACCGGTCAGGAGTTCCTCGGCGTCAACGAGCTCGGCTACCTGCACTTCACGCTGACGCCGGGTGGCCATCGCATGCTGCTGCGCAAACGCGGCAACCAGCTGCCGGCCACGCTGACGATCACCACCCTCGGTGCCGGGGGCAGCACCGCCGGCGGCGGATCGCCGAGCGCCAGCGGCGGCGGGACGGCCCTCGGCGGAGCCACTGCCGGCAGCCCCACCGCGACGGCTCAGATCACGCTGGCCTCGTTCAGGTGACGGCCAGCGCCTGCTCCAGCAGCGGCCGCAGCTGCCCGGCCGCCGGCGCGACCGCGTCGGCGGTGGTCAGCTCCTCGGCCTTGTAGGGCCCGCTGGCGACCGCAAACGACCGCAGACCGTCCGCCTGGGCGCAGGCGATGTCGCGCGGCGTGTCGCCGATCACGATCGTGCGCTCGCGCGGGTAGGGCGAGCCGGGCGTTCCGGCTCGCCGACGGGCCAGCGGCGGCAGCGCGGCCCGATCCTCGGAGTCCGATCCGAACGCTCCCTGCCCGGAAGCGAAGTAGTGCCCGATCCCGGCGCGCGCCAGCTTCAGCCGGCCCACCGCCTCGTAGTTGCCGGTCACCAGCGCCAGCTTGACGTCGTCGCGGTCGCCGAGCCACTCCAGCAGCTCGGCGATCCCGGGCAGCACCTTGTCCGACAGATCGGCCGGGCACAGCCGCGCGTAGGCCTGCGAGCACTCCAGCTGCACGTCGCGGGCCCGCTCGTCGATCTGGCGGGCCGAGACGCCGGCTTGCAGCAGCAGGGTCCTGGCGATCTCGCCGTCGGTTCGCCCAGCGGGGAAGAGCGGACCGCGAGCCTGCGGGGTTTCGATCCCGTGGACCTTCAGCAGCGCGGCGTAGAGCGCGTCACGGTGAGCCTCACCGGCGCGCCCCAGGAGCGTTCCGTCGATGTCGAACAGCAGCAGCATCATCGCCCGGGCGCGGTCAGCGCTCGAACGACATGCCCGGCTCGAGCCGGCGGGCGAACGCCGCGATCAGCTCGGCCGCGACCTCGATATCGGCCAGCGCCACCAGCTCCACCGGCGAGTGCATGTAGCGCAGCGGAACCGAGACCAGGCCGGTGGGGACCCCGGCGCGGCTGGCGTGAACAGCGTCGGCATCGGTGCCGGTACCCCGGCCCAGCGACTCGACCGTGAAGGCCAGGTCGTGCTCGGAGGCGATGTCGTAGAGCAGCTCGCTGACGAACGGGTGCAGCGAGGTGCCGCGGGCGATGACCGGCCCCGATCCGAGCTTGTGCTTGGTGATCGGGCCGAGCTCGACTCCCGGCTGATCGGTGGCGTGGGTCACGTCGACGACGATCGCCAGGTCCGGCGCCAGCCCGAAGGCGCTGGTCCGCGCCCCCGCAAACGTGGTCTCCTCCTGGGCCACCGCCAGGGCGAGGAGATCGCCCGCTGCGCCGCCGTCCGCAGCCACCAGGCGGGCCGCCTCGGCGGCCACGTAGCAGCCGATGCGGTTGTCCAGCGCCCGGGAGACGAGCCGCCCGTTGGGCAGCTCGACCGGCGCGGCGTCGATCACGGCGGCGTCGCCGATCCGTACCAGCTCGCGCGCCTCGTCGCCGTCCTGAGCCCCGATGTCGATGTGCAGGTCCTTGACCGGCGGCGCCTTTTCGCGATCCGAGCCCCGGATCAGATGAATCGGCTTGCGGCCGATGACGCCGACCACCGGGCCGCCCCGGGTGGCGATCCGGACCCGCTGTCCGACCAGCACGACGCTGTCCCAACCGCCGACCTCGCCGAACTTCAGATACCCGTCGTCGTCGATGTGGGAGACGTGGACACCGATCTCGTCGACGTGGCCGATCACCGCCAGGGTGGGGCCGGCGCCGGTGCCCTTCACGCGCGCGAACGAGGACCCCACGTTGTCGGCGCCGACCTCGTCGGCAAAGCCGGCGCACCACTCGCGCCAGACCCGCGCGGGGTCGGTCTCATGGCCCGATGGCCCGGCCGCGGCGATCAGGTTCTGAAGCAGCTCGGGGATCGGCACGGCCGCGAAGGCTAGCTCAAGGTGCTCGAGCTCCCGGCTGCGGTCGCTACAGCAGCTCTCGCAGCACGAACTGGAGGATGCCGCCGTGGTGGAAGTACTGCTGCTCCTTGGGGGTGTCGATCCGGACGGTGACCTCGAACTCCGTCTCGTCGGCCTTGACGGTCAGCCTGCGCGGGACCTCGTCGGCGTCGGCGATCCCGGTGACGGTGAACTTCTCCTTGCCGCTCAGCCCCAGCGACTCGACCGAGTCGCCGTCTGAGAACTGCAGCGGCAGCACCCCCATCCCCACCAGGTTGGAGCGGTGGATGCGCTCGAAGCTCTCGGCGATCACCGCCCGCACGCCGAGCAGCTTGGTCCCCTTGGCGGCCCAGTCGCGCGACGACCCCGAGCCGTACTCCTTGCCGGCCAGGACCACCAGCGGGATGTCCTGCTCGAGGTAGCGCATCGCCGCGTCGTAGATCGGCATCTCTTCCTCGCCGTCGTCTCCGAGATACAGCGTCACCCCGCCCTCAGGAAGTGGCCCCCGCCCACCCTCGAGCTGGTTGCGCAGGCGGATGTTGGCGAACGTGCCGCGCATCATCACCTCGTGATTGCCGCGACGCGAGCCGTAGGAGTTGAAGTCCTTGGGCGCGACGTCGTGCTCGGTCAGGTACTTGCCGGCCGGGCTGTCGCGCTTGATCGCGCCGGCGGGCGAGATGTGATCGGTGGTGACGCTGTCGCCGAGAATCGCCAGCACGCGGGCGTCCTCGATGTCGGTCAGCGGCTCGGGCTCGGTCGGCATGCCCTCAAAGAACGGGGGCTTGCGGACGTAGGTCGAGTCCTCCCCCCAGTCGAAGGTCTCGCCCTCGGGGATCTGGAGCGAGTTCCAGCGCTCGTCTCCGTCGAACACCTCGCCGTAGCTCTTGGTGAACATCTCCGAGCGCACCGCGTCCTCGATCATCTGCGCCACCTCGCGCTCCTCGGGCCAGATGTCCTTGAGGTAGACGTCGTTGCCGTCAGAGTCCTCGCCCAGCGGCTCGTCGAACAGGTCGATGTCCATGGTCCCCGCCAGCGCGTAGGCGACGCACAGCGGGGGCGAGGCCAGGTAGTTCATCCGTACGTCGGGGTTGATCCGGCCCTCGAAGTTGCGGTTGCCCGACAGCACGGAGACCACCGCCAGGTCCTCGGCGCCGACCACGTCGGAGATCTCCTCCGGCAGCGGCCCGCTGTTGCCGATGCAGGTCGTGCACCCGTAGCCGACGAGGTTGAAGCCCAGCTGGTCGAGGTACTCGGTCAGGCCGGCGCGGTCCAAATACTCGGTCACCACCTTGGAGCCGGGTGCCAGAGAGGTCTTGACCCACGGCTTGACGTGCAGCCCCTTCTCGGCCGCGTTGCGAGCGAGGATCCCGGCGCCGAGCATCACCGACGGGTTGGAGGTGTTGGTGCAGCTGGTGATCGCGGCGATCACCACGTGACCGTGGTCGAGCTCGGTCTCGGTGCCGTCGGCGAGCGTGACCGGGGTCCTGGCCTCGGTGCGCTCGGCCACCTGCGCGCCACCGGTGCCGCCGTAGGGTCCGTGGCCGTCGCCATTGGGGACGTGGGTGGAGACCGGATCGCTGGCCGGGAAGGAATCGGCGATCGAGTCGTCCTCGCCGTCGTCGTCAGGGAGCATTCCCTCCAGCGCCATCCGGAAGGCGGGCTTTGACTCGGTCAGCGAGACACGGTCCTGAGGGCGCTTGGGGCCGGCGATGCTCGCCACCACGTCGGACAGGTCGAGCTCGATCTTGTCGCTGAAGGTCGGTTCCTCGGAGTTCTCGTCGTGCCACAGTCCCTGCTCCTTGGCGTACGCCTCGACCAGCTCGATGTGCTCCTTGTCGCGGCCGGAGAACTCCAGGTAGCGCAGCGTCTCGGCGTCGATCGGGAAGATCGCGCACGTCGACCCGAACTCCGGCGACATGTTGCCGATCGTCGCCCGGTCGGCCAGCGGCAGGTTGGCCAGGCCCGGGCCGTAGAACTCGACGAACTTCCCCACCACGCCGCGCTCGCGCAGCTTCTCGGTCACGGTCAGCACGAGATCCGTGGCGGTGGCCCCTTCGTGCAGCTCGCCGGTGAGCTCGAAGCCGAGGACCTGCGGGATCAGCATCGACATGGGCTGGCCGAGCATCGCCGCCTCGGCCTCGATTCCGCCCACGCCCCAGCCCAGCACGCCGAGCCCGTTGATCATCGTGGTGTGCGAGTCGGTCCCGACCAGGGTGTCGGGGTAGGCGAGCTTGCGCTCCTCGTCTACGAACACCACCCGGGCCAGGTACTCGAGGTTGACCTGGTGCACGATCCCGGTGTCGGGCGGGACCACGCTGAAGTTGTGAAACGCCTCCTGGCCCCAGCGCAGGAACGCGTAGCGCTCCTGGTTGCGCTCGAACTCGAGCTCGGCGTTGCGCTGGAAGGCGTTACGCGAGCCGAACGCGTCGACCTGGACGGAGTGATCGATCACCAGCTCGGCGGGGACCAGCGGGTTGATCTTCTCCTGGTCGCCGCCCAGCTCGCCCATGGCATCGCGCATCGCCGCCAGGTCGACGATCGCCGGGACGCCGGTGAAGTCCTGCATCACCACGCGCGCGGGCGTGAACGCGATCTCGTCCGCGGGCTCGTCCTTGGCGTTCCAGCTGGCCAGCGCCTCCACGTCGGAGGCGGTGATCGACTCGCCGTCCTCGTTGCGGAGCAGGTTCTCGAGCAGGACCTTGAGCGAGAACGGCAGCCGGGCGACGTCGAACTTCTCCTGCAGGGCGTCGAGGCGGAAGATCTCGTAGGACCGGTCGCCGACCTTGAGTGTCGACTGGGCATCAAAGCTGTTGGCTGGCATGTATCGGGCTCCTGGTTTCAGAGTCGGTGACCTCCACTTTAGGCCCGATACCCGGTCGACTACGCTCTGAGCCGATGAGCATCGGCAGATCGGCGTTGATCACCGGGGTCACCGGCCAGGACGGCTCCTACCTCGCCGAACTGCTGCTCGACAAGGGCTACGACGTCCACGGACTGGTGCGACGCTCCTCGACCGAGAAGTTCGACCGGATCGACCCCATCCGCGACCAGCTCACGCTGCACCAGGGCGACCTGCTCGACCAGCGGTCGCTGGTCGATGCTCTGCGGGCCTCCCAGCCCGACGAGATCTACAACCTGGCGGCGATGTCCTACGTCGCGGTCTCCTGGGTCCAGCCCACGCTCACCGCTGAGTTCACCGGCGTCGCGGTCACCCGGATGCTCGAGGCGATGCGCGAGGTGTGTCCCGAGGCCCGCTTCTACCAGGCCTCCTCCAGCGAGATGTTCGGCAAGGTCCGGGAGGCCCCCCAGAACGAGTCGACGCCGTTCTATCCCCGCTCGCCGTACGGCGTCGCCAAGGCCTACGGGCACTTCATCACCGTCAACTACCGCGAGAGCTACGGGCTGCACGCCTCCAGCGGAATCCTGTTCAACCACGAGTCAGAGCGCCGCGGGCTGGAGTTCGTGACCCGCAAGATCACCTGGCACGCGGCGGCGCTCAAGCTGAGGCTGATCGACAAGCTGCAGCTGGGCAACCTCGATGCTCAGCGCGACTGGGGCTACGCGCCTGACTACGTCGAGGCGATGTGGCGGATGCTCCAGCAGGACCAGGCCGACGATTACGTGGTCGCCACCGGGATCTCGCACTCGGTCCGCGAGTGCGTCGAGGTGGCCTTCGAGCACGCGGGTCTGAGCGTCGAGGACAAGGTCGAGATCGACCCCTCGTTCCTGCGCCCGGCCGAGGTCGAGCACCTGGTCGGCGATTACTCCAAGGCGCGACGGATCCTCGGCTGGGAGCCCGAGACCACCTTCGAGCAGATGATCACCTCCATGGTCGACGCCGACTACCGGCTGCTCAGCCGTGGCGAGCGCTCGCCGGCCGCGGGCGCGGAGCGGCTGATCTAGCCGATCTCGCGGCCGGCGCGTCAGACGCTCGCCGTGAGCGCGCGCAGGTCCGCGTCCACCATCGACGCGATCAGATCCTGGAAGCTCGTCTCGGCCTCCCAGCCCAGCGCACGCCGGGCCCTCCCGGGGTCGCCGACCTGAGCGGTCGCCTCCGCGGAGCGGACCAGCCCCGGATCGACGCGGACATAGTCGGCGCAGTCCAGCCCGACCGATTCAAACGCGGTCTGCACCAGCTCGCGCACGCTCCGGGCCCGGCCGCTGGCGATCACGTAATCGCCGGGCTCGGGGTGGGCGAGCATCAGCCGGGCGGCCCGCATCGCATCGCCGGCAAAGCACCAATCGCGCACCGCGCTCAGGTCACCGAGCACCAGCTCCCGCTCCAGGCCCAGCTTGATCGCCGCCGCCGCCCGGGTCACCTTACGGGTCACGAACCGCTCGGGCCGCCGCGGCGATTCGTGGTTGTAGAGGATCGCCGAGCAGACGAACAGACCGTCGCGCTCGCGCAACGCCTTGGCGAGCAGAAAGCCGGCCAGCTTGGCGATCCCGTACGGGTTGGTCGGCCGGCAGGGGCTGGTCTCGCGCTGCGGGCTCTCGCCGGAGTCCCCGAACATCTCGCGCGAGCCGGCCAGCATCACCCGCGCGCCCGGCCACCGCTCACGGACCAGCTCCAGAAGCTGCGCGGTGGCGCCGGCCACCGCGTCGAAGGTCTCGGTGGGCCGCTGCCACAGCTCGGGGACGAAGCTGGGGCTGGCCAGGTGGTAGATCTCCTCGGGCCGGCAGCGGTCCAGGACCGCCGCCAGGTCGGCGGGGTTGCGGACGTCGCCGATCGACAGCTCGAGGCTGTCGCGCAGGTGCTCGATGTTGGGCAGCCGCTCACCCGGCGCCCGCCGTGTGAGTCCGTGTACCTGGTAGTCGTGCTCGAGCAGCTGCTCGGCCAGATACGAGCCGTCCTGGCCCGAGATCCCGGTGATCAGCACGCGCCGGCGGGCCATCCGGGGACGCGCAGCATCGGCCGATTCCACATTTGCGCCGCATCGTATGGGTTTGGGGTCCGATCCTACGCGCGTCTTAGGGACGTCTTCGCCCCGGCTTCGATCGGTCAGCGAGTCTGGCCTTCAGTCCGATTGACCACTCCCAGGAGCCCGCCATGACCATCCTCACCCGCATCGTCGCCGGCGTGGCGCTAGGCGCCCTCGGCGCGCTGGCCGCCGCCGGCGCCTACGCCGAGCTCCATCACGCCCCGGATCAGCCCTGACCGTGCGTCTTAGCCATCTCTCACCTCCGCCCCGCATCCTGTGGCCATGAGCTCGGATTCCGTCTCCTATCGCGAGCCCTTGCGCGCCCCGCGGTTCGCGCGCTCGGTGCCCGCCGCCTGGCAGCGGCTGCGGGCCCGCCCCGAGCTGGTCGCGCTGATCGGGATCGCCGGAGTCCTCAACCTGTGGGGGCTGAGCATCAACGGCTGGGCCAACACCTACTACTCGGCCGCCGTGCGCTCGATGACCACCAGCTGGCACGACTTCCTGTTCGCTTCGCTGGACAAGAGCGGTCTGATGACCGTCGACAAGCCGCCCCTGAGCCTGTGGGTGCAGGCGCTGTCGGCGCGCGTGTTCGGCTTTCATCCGCTCAGCCTCCTGATCCCCCAGGCGCTGATGGGCGTCGCCGCGACGGCGCTGGTCTACGACCTCACCCGGCGGCGCTTCGGACGGCCCGGGGGCTTCGTCGCCGGGTTTGCGCTGGCCACCACGCCGGTCGTGGTCGCGGTCTCCCGCCACAATAACCCCGACGAGCTGCTGGTTCTGTGCTGCGTGGCGGCCCTGTGGTGCGCGCTGCGGGCGATCGACACCGGGCGCACCAGGTGGCTGGTGCTGACCGGCGTGATGATCGGCCTCGGCTTCGAGACCAAGATGGCCGTGGCGCTGATGGTGGTCCCCGGGATCGCCGCCGCCTACATGTGGCTGGCGCCACGGGGTCGCCTCGCCGCGCTTCGCCAGCTGCTGGCCGGCGGGGCGGCGTTGGCCGCGGTCGGCCTCGCCTGGCCGCTTCTGGTCGCGCTGACGCCGGCCGCCGACCGGCCCTGGATCTCCGGAACCTCGGACAACTCGATCTGGTCGCTGATCTTCAACTACAACGGGGTCGGCCGCATCGCCGGTCAGTCCGGTGGACCGGGCGCGGCCGGGGGCGGCGGCGCGGGCGGGGCCTTCGGCGGCGGCACCGGGATCTTCCGGCTGCTGCAGACCAGCCTCGGCGATCAGGCCGGCTGGCTGCTCGGCTTCGCGCTGGTGGCGGGTCTGGCGGTGCTCGTGTCCTCGCGGCTGCGCCGCAGTGACCCGCGCACCGGCTGGCTGATCGCCGTGGGCGGCGCCTTCTTGACCACCGCGGTGGTGTTCAGCTTCGCCTCGGGGATCTTCCATCCCTACTACGTCTCGCTGCTGGCCCCGTTCACGGCGGCGCTGCTCGGAGCCGGTGTGGGCATGGCGCTCTCCGACGGCCGGACCGCTCGGATCGTGGGGCCGCTGGCGATCGCGGCCGGCGCGGTGACCGAGCTGGTCGTGCTGGGGACCCTCGGCGACCAGCTGTCCTGGGCCAAGCCGCTGGTCGTCGCGGTGTGCGCAGTGTGCGCTGTGGTGCTGGCGCTGCAGCTGGCTCCGCGCCTGCGGTGGATCGCCTTGGCGGTGGCGATGGCGGCGCTGTTCGCCGCCCCGGCCACGTGGGCGGCTCAGACGCTCGGCGACGCCACCAGCAGCACCTTCCCGGCCGGCGGACCTGCCGACGCCACGGCCGGCGGCTTTGGCGGCGGACCGCCCGGGTTCGGCGGCCATCGGCCGGGACTTCGAAGTGGACGGGGCTTCGGGTCCGCAGCGGGCGCTGGTGCGCTCGGCTTCCCGGCGCCCCCGGGCGGATCGGCGGCATCGGCCTCCGGTTCATCCGGGGTGCGGAGCCTGTTCGGCGCCGGCTTCGGTGGTGGCGCCCCCGGCGGCTTCGGAGCCGGTGCCCCGGGCGGCTTCGGAGCCGGTGCCCCGGGCGCCTTCGGAGCCGGCGGCCCGGGCGGCTTCGGCGGCGACAGCGGCGGCCTCAACACGGCCATCCGCTACGCCAAAGCCCACGGCGGCGGCACCATCGGCGTCTCGAGTCAGAGCAGCGCCGCCGCGGCGATCCTGTCCTCGGACGCCAATATCGCCGGCCTGGGCGGATTCTCGGGCCGGGAGAGCTCGGTCACCGGATCGTGGCTGGCCCAGGAGGTTCGATCGGGGCACCTGCGGTGGGTGATCGTCGACAATCAGGGAGGCGGGTTGCGCGGGCCCGGCGACACCCGTCAGGGCAGCCAGGCGGCGATGGCCATCGTCGCCAAAACGTGTAAGGCGGTCACCATCAAGTCCTCGAGCAACACCATCAAGATGTACGACTGTCAGGGCCGCGCGGCGGCGATCCAAGCGGCGGCGAAGTCGTGATCGCGTTCCGCCCACCACGCTCGCGGCGGCGCGGCCTGCCCGCGGCGGCGGCCGTGGCCGGGTTCGCACTGGCGCTGATCGGCGCTCCGGCGGCGCTGGCCGACAGCGTCCAGAGCTCGAACTGGGCCGGCTACGCCGTCCACCGCGGCGGCGTGAAGTTCAAGCGCGTCACCGGCACCTGGCGCCAGCCGACGGCGACCTGCACGCCGGGGAGAGCCACCTACTCCTCGGTGTGGGTCGGTCTCGGCGGCTACAACGAGAGCTCCAAGGCGCTGGAGCAGATCGGCGCAGAGGTCGACTGCAACGCGCGCGGCAAGGTCGTCTCCAGCGCCTGGTACGAGCTGGTGCCCGCGCCCTCGCGGACGATCAGGATGCAGGTCCGACCGGGCGACCAGCTGAAGGCGACGGTCACCATCGTCGGGCACGAGGTCGGGCTGCAGCTGCGCGACCTAACCAAGCACCACACGTTCACCCGCAACATCCACGTCTCGACCGTCGACGTCTCCTCGGCGGAATGGATCCTCGAGACTCCTTCGGTCTGCTCGGGCAAGGGCTTTGTCTGCCAGGTGCTGCCGCTGGCCGACTTCGGCACGGCGACGATCACCGGAGCCAGCGCCAGCACCACCCGCGGCGCCGTGGGACCGATCTCCGACCGGTCCTGGAGCACCAGCAAGATCACGCTGGCTTCCGGTGGCCATCGCTTCATCGCTCAGGGTGGCGCTCCGACGGTCTCGGCGCTGCCCTCCTCGCTCACCTCACGCGGCGGCGCGTTCACCGTCACCTACCAGAGCTCGACTCCGCTCGTGGCCTCGAGCACCTCGGTCAGCCGCTCCAACGTGCGCACCGTGCCGCTGGTGCGCCCGGCGCGCGGCGGGGGGTGAGCCGCCATGACCAGCGCCTCACCCCATCTCTTCTGGATCACCAGCCGGGCCGCGGGAATCGTGGCGCTGGTGCTGGCCAGCCTGGCCGTCTCGCTGGGGCTGCTGATGAGCACCAAGCTACTACGGAAGCGCGGCCCTGACCTGCTGGCGGTCCATGAGATCCTGTCGCTCTCGACGATCGTGGCGATCGCCGTCCACGGCCTGGCGCTGCTCGGCGATCAGTTCCTGCACCCCTCGCTGGCCGACATCGCGGTGCCGTTCCTGAGCGGGTACCGCACCGGCTGGACGACGCTGGGCATCGTCGCCGGCTGGAGCCTGGCGCTGCTCGGCCTCTCCTACTACGCCCGGCGCCGGATCGGCACGTCGCGGTGGCGAGCGCTTCACCGCCTGACGGCGCTGGCCTGGATCGCCGGGCTGGTCCACTCGCTGGGCGAGGGAACCGACGCCGGTCAGCTCTGGTTTGAGGCCATGGCGGCGATCGTCGCCGTGCCGGCGCTGACCCTGCTCGCCGTGCGGCTGGCGCCGCGCCTCTCGCTACAGGCCCGGCGGGTGGCGGACGACCATCCCTGAAAATTCTCCCCCGCCCTGCGCCCAGCGCGTGCCGCTCTCGGCCAGGGCCACGGTGTCAAAGCGCCAACCGGCGACATTCATCCAGACGTGACCGGCGTTGGCATAGATCGTGATCCAGCGACCGGGTCCCGCGTCGCCCCAGTTCTCGAAGCCTCCGGAGACCATCGGCGAGCTGACCAGCCCGGCCGCCGCCAGCGCGTAGCTGACCGAGCCTGAGCAGTCGTAGCCGTTGGCGTGGAAGGAGGCGTGGCCGCCGCCGTAGATGTAGGGGAGGGTGGCGATCGCGTTGCCGGCGGCGATCACCTGAGCCACGGCACCCGGCGCGCCGGCCGGGGGCTTGACCATCCCCCCGGTGTTGACGGCGATTCCGCCGACGTTGGCATTGCCGGTGGCGGCGGCCCGGGTCGCCGCCTCGGCGGCGCGCGCGGCCTGCTCGGCGGCGCGCTTCTGAAGCGATTTCAGCCGGCCGTTGACGGTGTCGTAGCTGGCGCTCGCCCGCGAGCGCGCCCGCAACTCCCGGATCTGCTCGTTGAGCAGCGCCGACTGCAGTGCCGCGGCCTGGTTTCGCTGGGCCAGGACCTGGTTGGCCAGCTGGCGGTCCTTGTCCTCCAGCGACGCCAGGTGGTTGGCCTCCCGGGAGACCTCGGCGCGAGCCGTGCGTGTGAGCCCGACGACCCTGCTGTCCTGATGGGCCACCCGGGCCAGGAAGCTCATCTGGTTGAGCAGGTCGCCGAACCCGCGAGAGTTGAGGATCACCGTCATCAGGTCGGGCTGGTCGCCCTCGTAGCCGGCGACGAGGTTGGCGGCCAGCGAGGTGGTGGCGATGTGAAGCCGGTTCTCGAGGTCGACCAGCCGGTCGCGCGCGTCGAGCAGCTGGGTCTGCACGGAGCGCAGCCTGTCCACCCGTCGGTCGAGATCGGACTGGATCTGCGAGAGCCGGTCGCGGGCGGCCTGCAGCCCTCCGGAGGTGGCGGCGATCTTGTTCGACTCGGCCGCGATCTGCGCCTTGAGCTGTCCGGCCGCCGACTGCGCGGCCGAGATCTGGCCCTGCAGATCGGCGCCGCTGGAGGCGGTCAGGCTGGTGCCGAGCAGCGCTGCGACCACGGCCAGCAGCGCGAGCAGGCGCAGGGGGTTCCAGGGGTTGCGGTCAGCGTTTGACATCCGGTGTCGGGGTGCTGGGGGTAGGGGCGTTCGGGCGCGGTCGTAGACAGCGCCGATCTGGGGTTTTTAAGGCGGCGGAAACAGGTCTTCCGGCTGCGCTTGCCGGGGGCGAGGCCGCGCAGCGCTGCGCACCCTAACACGCCCCGTCGCGCCGACGACAGTACCTCCTGTTCCTGCAATAAATCCTGCAAAACCCGGGTTTGGGACGGAAGTCGTCGTTTGCCGGACGGCGGCGTCTGGGTCTCAGCCGTGCGCCTGGCGAACGGCCACGGGACGCGGCAGCCCGGATTGCTTGCCATACTCAGGCCATGACTGCGAGGCGCCAGTTGACGATCCTGCTCGGCCTGCTTGGCCTGCTCGCGCTGGCCGCTCCGGCGGTGACGCTGGCCGACGGCGGAGGGTCCGCGGGCGACAACCAGTACACCCAGCCGCCATCCGCCTCCGGCGGCTCCCAGGGCGGTTCCGGCTCAGGCTCGGGATCCGGTTCGAGCTCTAGCTCGAGCTCGGGCTCTGGGTCGAGCTCGAGCGGCAGCGGCTCGTCCAGCAGTTCGGCGCCGCCGAGTTCGTCCCCGGCGACCACACCGGCCGCGCCGAGCGCGTCGTCGAGCAGCGCGTCCGGCGCTTCCTCGAGCGGGTCGAGCAGCGACCCCACCGCCACCACGGCGTCGAGCGGCAGTGGCACCGGCGCCCCGCACCAGCTGCCGTTCACCGGCTACAACAGCGCCGCCGCCGCCGCCCTGGGATTTGCGCTGCTCTCCGGCGGACTCCTGCTGCGCCGTCGCGCCCGCCGCGCTGACCCGCCGCGCCCGCCGTGCTGACTAGTCCCGCGAGGACGTGACGAGCCTCAGTGACCGCATGCGCCGGTTGGTCTCATCACGTCCCCGCTGAGCACAGCCTGACTCGCCGTCCCGGGGCCGACGCGGCGCGCACCCCGGCCGCGAACGCCGCCGTCGAGGGATCGCTGCCCCCGCGCGGCGGGTGGATGCCGTACCAGTCCTCGAGGTTGCCCGGGTCGCTCTCCGGCGTGACCCACGTGTAGAGAATCGCCGCGGCCAGGCCGCAGTCGAGGTGGCCGAGCGCGGTCATCGAGCTGCGGACGTAGCCCGGGCGCACGTCGGCCGGCGCATAGTCCAGCGCCCCCACCGGCTCGGTGGTCCACCCGAACTCGGTCACGTACAGCGGGACGCTGCCCAGCCCCAGGGAGACCAGGGTGCGCCGGGCGTCGCGGACCTTGGCCAGCACCGTCAGGGGGTTGCCGTAGGGATGGATCGCCACGCCGTCGATGTGGCCGGCCAGCTGCGGCCGGGCGGCGAGCATCTCAGGCAGGAAGCCGGCGGGGTGGGTGAGGCCGCCGACGATCACCCGGGCGCCGGGCTGCACCGCGGTGATGGCGGCGCGTGCGGTCAGATACAGATCGGAGTAGCGGCCGGGATCCGGGGCCGGGAGCCAGAACCCCGGACCGTCGGGCTCGTTCCAGATCTCATATGTCGTCACCGGCCGGGCGGTCAGGTTCGGATGCTCGCTCCAGAACGAGCCCCCGGGGCCGTAGCGGGCGGCGAAGGCGCCCGCGAACTGGGCGTAGTCGCCCACCGAGGCCGGCGGAGAGTGGTCCTGGCCGGGAATCGACTCGTCCCAGGGGGCGCTGTAGTCGATGATCGGCAGCCAGAGGAGGTCGTGCGCGGCCAGGGCCCCGGCGATCGAGTCGTCAAACGACCAGTCGTAGTGGTGGACGCCATCGGCGGGGGCCGCCGGCTCGCTCGATCCCCAGATTGCGTCGCTGCGAGCGACACCGGCGCCGGTCCGCTGCAGCGCCCGCAGCTGCGCGTCGATCTGCTCGGCGCTGAAAGTGCCGTCGTTGAAGAGACGGTTGACGCTGGTCCCGAAGCTCTCGGTGGCGGGCGCGGCCTGGGCCGGGGGGCCCACTGGCGGTGGGGCGGTCGTGGTGCTGGTCGTTGTGGTGCTGGTCGTGGCGGTGCTCGTCGAAGCCGTGGTCGGCGTGGTCGCGCTGCTCGAGGTTCGCCGAGGCTTGGAACCCGAGCCGCAGGCCGCGGGCATGACGCCCACCAGCACCACGATCAGGACAGCGACGCGCCGCACAACTGACGATCTCTACCGAAGTCCCTCGCGGCCGTGCCGCAGCGCCTGCAGCTGGCGCCGCTCGCGCGCCCACGGCCGCCCCAGCACCCGCTTGTAGGCGATCCGGGAGGCGAACGTCACCGCCTGCTGGGCGTCGTCGACGGCCGCCGCCCGGCGGCCCAGCCGGCGCCGGACCACGTCGTGGCGGGCCCGGGCCTGACGCTCGAAGGGCTCGCCCCCAAACGCGGCAAACGTTGCGTGTCCGCCGTGGTGCAACACCCGCGCCGAGGGCCAGAACCACGTCTCCACGCCGGCCTGGCGAGCCCGCAGCCCCAGCTCCAGATCCTCGCTGTACATGAAGATCTGCTCGTCGAACGGGCCCAAGCGACGCAGCGTCTCGGTCCGAGCCGCCAGCGCGCACCCCACCGCCCAGCCGACCCGCCGCGGCGCGTCGCTGCGCCACGGAGCCACCGGCAGGCCGAGCACCCCGGGAACCGCCGCGGGCGGGACCACCGCCCGGATCAGGTCGGCGACTGAGCAGGGCGCTGGATGGACCGTCTCCTGACGCGAGCCGTCGGGCGACAGCACGAGTGGAGCGAGCAGTCGCTCCGGCGCACTGATGGCCTCGGCCCCGAGCTCCAGCAGCGAGTCGTCGAGCAGCTCGACGTCCGGGTTGACCAGCACCGTGACCGGCGTCGCCACCGCAGCCACGCCGCGGTTGCAGCCGCGCCCGAAGCCGAGGTTCCCGCCCAGCTCGATCACCTTGACCGCGGCTCGCGCCCGCGCCACCGCGACGCTGCGATCTGAAGACCCGCAATCGACCACCACCACCGCCGCAGCGGGCAGAAAGCGCTCCACCGACGACAGCAGCGCCTCGAGCTCGCGCTCGGAGTTGTGCGTCACCGTCACCAGCGCCAGCTGATCGGCGTTCACGCCGGACCCTGCCCGCCCGGACGGCGGGGCGGACGGGCCGGGTTACGGACGAACCGCAAGACGGCCACGATTGCGGCAGATTATCCGCCGGCAGCGCCGCGAGAGCTCGGCTTGGGGGCGCCGGGCCGGGTGCCTGCAATTAGACTGGCCACCGTGCCGGGTCGACCTGAGCGTTCGTCGCCACAGCCGCGTGTGGCGCTGGTCCACGACTTCCTGCTCGATGTCCGCGGTGCCGAGCGGGTGTTCATCGAGCTGTGCGAGATGTGGCCCGAGGCCCCGATCTACACCGCGGTCTACGACGAGAAGGGAACCGAGGGCCGGTTCGCGCAGCGCGCGGTGCACAGCTCGTTCGTCAACCGGCTGCGCCCCTCGGCGCGCACCTTCCGGGCGCTGCTGCCGCTCTACCCGGCGGCGATCGAATCGTTCGACCTGTCTCAGTACGACCTGGTCGTGTCGAGCTCGTCGGCCTGGGCCCACGCCGTGCTGTGCGACCCGCACACCGTCCATGTCAGCTACTGCCACAACCCGTTTCGCTACGCCTGGAACGATCGCGACAAGACATTGGCGCGGCTGCGCGATCCCATCTCGCGGACGTTCCTGCGCGGGGCGTTTCGCCGCTGGCGCCAGTGGGACTGGATCGCGGCCCAGCGGACCGACCGCTACGTGGCCAACTCCCACGCCACCCAGGCCCGGATCCGCGCTTATTTCGGGCGCGAGGCCTCGGTCGTGTACCCGCCCGTCAACACCGCGCGCTTCTCGCCCGGGCCGGTCGGCGATCACTACGTGGTGGTCTCCGAGCTCATGCCCCACAAGCAGATCGACGTGGCCATCGCCGCCTTCAACGCGCTGCGCCTGCCGCTGATCGTGGTCGGCGACGGCCCCGACGCCCGGCGCCTGCGGCGGGCCGCCGGCCCCACCGTCCGCTTCACCGGCCGCCTGCCCGACGCCACTGTGGCCGCGATCCTGCAGGGCGCCCGCGCGCTCGTGGTGACGGCGATCGAAGAGTTTGGGATCGCCGCCGTCGAGAGCCAGGCCGCGGGGCGTCCGGTGATCGCCAGGCGCGGCGGCGGAGCGCTCGAGACCGTGATCGACGGCGTCACCGGGTGCTGGTGGTCAGGCGGGCCGGAGGATCTGGCCCGCGCGGTGCTCGAGTTCGACGATGGCGCGATCGATCCCCGTGCCTGCACCCGGAACGCCCGCCGCTTCGACCGCCAGGCCTTCCGCGAGGGGATGCTCGAGCAGGTCGAGGAGGCCCGCGAGGCCGGGATCCGCCCGTCCGTCGGCGATCGCCAGCCACTGGCGACGACACGACTGGTGCGGCGAGCGGTGCGGGACGCGCACCGGTAATGGCCTCCGGCATCCCGCTGCGCCCTGCGCTCGTCAACGCGGCGCGGATCGCGCTGCTGGCCGGACCGACGGCGCTCGCGTTCTTTGCCGGCGGCTACTTCGAAGAGCCCGCCCTGTGGGCCGGGCTGGGGGCCTGGCTGCTGGTCCTGGTCGGGTCGATCGCCGCCCCGGGCCGGTTGCCGCGCGGAGCCCCGGTATGGCTGTCCATCGGGGGCCTGGCGGCGCTGGCGGCCTGGACGCTGCTGTCGACCGCCTGGGCGCCGATCAAGGGCGATGCCTATCAGGCCGGACAGGAGGTCGTCCTCTACGCCGGCGTGCTCGTCGCCGGGGCGCTGCTGCTGAGGTCCACCGGGGCGATGCGGGCGGTGGAGCCAGCGCTGGCCGCCGGGACGGTGGTGGTCATCGGATACGGACTGTCCGAGCGGCTGCTGCCCGGGCTGCTGCACTTCGCCCGCTCGGTCAGTGCCGAGGGTCGCCTCGAGCAACCGCTCACCTACTGGAACGCCATGGGCGAGCTGGCCGCGATCGGCTTCGTGCTCTGCGCCCGGATCGCCGGCGACGCGACGCGCAGCACGTTGCAGCGCGTGGCCGCCGTCGCGGTCACGGCACCGCTGGGCCTGGGCCTGTACATCAGCTTCTCGCGCGGGGCGCTGTTTGCCTGTTTTGCGGGGCTGGTGGCTCTGATCGTGGCCGCTGCGCGACGCGAGCAACTGCGCGCGATCGGGCTCGCCATCTGCGCCGGCGCGCTGGCCGCCGCGGTCAGCTCGCAGATGCGGGGCATCACCTCGCTGGCCGGGTCTCGGAGCGGGCGCGAACAGCAGGGGGCGATCATGCTGGGCGCCCTGGTGGTGATCGTGATCGCCGCCGGATTGGCCCAATCGCTGCTGTGCCGTCGCGAGCAGCCGGGCGAGCTGCGCCTACCTCGGCGGGCCCCGCTGCTGGCCTTGGTGGTCCTGCTGGCCGGGCTTGCGCTGGCGATCGCCGTCGGCAATCAGGAGAGCAGCCGGCAGAGTCGCGCTCTGCCGACCGGCGCGTCGCGGCTGGCGACCTTGCAGAGCAACCGCTACGCGTACTGGCGGGTCGCGCTGCGGGCCTTCGACGCCGAGCCGCTGCGAGGGGTTGGGGCCGGCGGGTGGTTGGTGTACTGGCTGCGGGACCGCACGGTCGCCGAAGCGGCCAAGGACGCCCACTCGCTGCCGTTGCAGACGGCGGCCGAGCTGGGGCTGGTGGGATTGGTCCTCCTGATCGCCTTCCTGGTCGGGGTGGCGCTGGCCGCCCGGGCCGCCCACCGGCGAAGACCGCTGCTGGCCGCCGGGCCGATCGCCGGGTTCGTGGTCTATGTGGCGCACGCCCCCCTGGATTGGGACTGGCAGATGCCGGCCCTCACCCTCGTCGCGCTGGTGCTGGCGGGAGCGCTGCTGGCGCTTGCCGATCCGTGGGCCGCGCCGGCCTCCGCAGCCGCCGATCGCGGGGTCGTTTCCGAGGAGCCGGCGCTGCCGACGCGCGGCGTGACGTTCGCTAGCGTTCCCGTCCTCCATGGCTACCGGGACGTCTGAACGCGGAGCGGGTCCGCAGTGGTCCGATGCCCCCGGGGCGGGAGGACCCGCCGTGGGCCAAGCCGGGGAGTCCGGCGATCGGCTGAAGATCCTGGTCCTCGCCGACCGCTGCTGGTCTCACCCCCAGGCCGGCGGGTCCGGCGCCAACCTGTACGCCCAGGTCCGACGCTGGGCGCAGGCCGGCCATCGGATCATCGTGATCGCGGGCGACTACCCGGGCGCCGAGCGTCTGGAGCATCTGGGCGAAAACCTGACCGTGCACCGCATGGGTGGTCGGGCCACGGTTTTCCCGCGCGCCATCTGGGCGGTCATGCGGGGACTGGGCCGAGATGCCGACGTGGTCCTGGAGATCATCAATGGGATCACCTTCCTGACGCCGCTGTGGCTCCGAAAGCCCCGGGTGGCCCTGGTCTGCCACCCCCACCGAGAGCTCTACGTGGGCGAGTTCGGCCCCCAGCGCGGCCGCGTGCTGGCCGCGCTGGCCGAGGAGCTGCCGCTGCGGCTGCTGTACCGGCGGGCCGCGTTCCTGACGATCTCGGAGTCCGCGCGCGACGATCTGGTGCAGATCGACGGGCTGCGGCGCGACCACATCTCGGTCGCCTACTGCGGCGTCGAGCCCGGTCTGTTCGCGCCGTCGCAGCGCGATCCCAATCCGCGGCTGCTGTACCTGGGACGGCTGAAAGCCTACAAGCGGATCGAGCATGTGCTCGACGTCCTGGAAGCGATCCCCGGAACCACCCTGGACATCGTCGGCGAGGGCGATCACCGTGAAGCCCTGGAGGCGGAGGTCGAGCGCCGCGGCCTCGACGAGCGGGTGCAGATGCACGGGCACGTCGACGACCGGACCCGGTCGGAGCTGTACGGGCGGTCCTGGATCCTGCTCACCGGCTCCTCGTCGGAGGGCTGGGGCCTGACCGTGATCGAAGCCGCGCTGT
The DNA here is from genome assembly GCA_036502145.1 of Solirubrobacteraceae bacterium. Taxonomy (GTDB): domain Bacteria; phylum Actinomycetota; class Thermoleophilia; order Solirubrobacterales; family Solirubrobacteraceae; genus Palsa-465. The sequence goes on from DASXZB010000079.1 coordinate 21,498, forward strand.
GCGGAACGCCGAGCGCCGCGCTGGCCGTCGGCGGGCTGCGGGAGTCGATCGTCGATGGCAAGACCGGCATCCTGGCCCGGGACATGGACGAGCTGACGCGGCGCGTTCGGTCGCTGATCGAGGACCGCGCCTCGCTGGAGCGGCTCGGAGAGGGCGCCCGCCGTCGTGCCCTGACCTTCACCTGGGAGCGCACCGCGGCCGAGAACCTCCGCGTGCTGCGGGCCCACGCCGGGGTCACGCACTCGCCGGTCCCGGTCCCGGCGCTCGCCGGTGGCGGTGGCGGCGGTGGCGGCGTCCCACCCGCGCCCCAGGGCCTCGGGACCGAGGCCAACCCCGTGGACGCCGAGCGTCCGCCCCTGGTCGATCCCGTTCCCCGCATCACCGCGGCGACCGCGCGTGAGCAGCACCGGCACTGGAGCCTGCGCGACTGCGAGCAGCCGATCGAGGAGGTGCTCACCGACTTCGCCGCCCGCCGGATCATGAAGATCACCAGCCGCCGGCCCGGCGTGATCGAGCTCAAGGCCGGCTCGGCGCTGGCGGTGGGCAAGCGGGCGCGGGCATTGGACTGGCTGCCCGTGCGGGCGCGCATCTCGTTCGGATCCGACGAGGATGGACGGGTCTGGGTCGACGCCTCGATCTGGCCGCGCGGCCGCGCCCATTTCCGGCGGCGGCTGTTCGACCAGCTCTACGAGCACAAGCTCTCCAGCTGGCTGGCCGAGCTCGATCGCGCCCTGTTGGGCAGCCGCTAGGGCGCGAGCTGCGGTGTAGATCCTGTGCAGCCGTTTCGTCCGGCCGTGGTGATCAGCGCCCGACCGGTGGCGTTCGAGGAGGTGGGCGCTGAGGGCCGCGGGGGGTGAGCGGCAGTCGACACACCCCGCTCAAGGCGCCGGGTCGTGTCGGATTTCCGCTCACCGAGGACTGTCGGCGCTGTGGCTGGTGGCCCGCGCGGTTGGGGTGGCCGACGCAGTAGGCGGGGCAGGGACCGCGGGCGCCAGCTCGGCCAGCGACTCCCCGGGCGCGGTTCGCTGGCGCCCGAACAGGTTCTTCAGCGACAGCACCGGGCGCTCGAGCAGGTAGTAGCTGGCGGCGGCGATCGCCACGGTCATGACCAGCGTGCCGGCCGACCACCAAAGGTAGGGGTGGATCACCGAGTCCGCGCCGAAGTTCCAGCGCGAGAGCTGGGCCAGCACGGTGGTCTGCCACAGATAGATCCCGTAGGAGATCAGCCCCAGCCAGCCCAGAACGCGCCAAGACAGGATGCGGCGCGGAAGCCCGCGGGTCTGATCGCCGATCACCGCCGGCAGCAGCAGCCCCAAGGCCACCGCGGCGTAGAGCCACTGGCGCCCCAGGTACTGCCAGACACCCATCGGCGCGAAGAAGCGCGGGCTGATCCCGATCCGTTTGCTGACCAGGTAGAAGGCCAGGGCGGCGAAGATCCAGGACACGATCGGCGCTCGGTCAAAGCGGACCACCCATCGCGGCGAGCTGCCGCGCAGCTGGATCCAGGCGCTGAGCACCGCCAGCCCCATTCCCAGGGCGAACTGATCGAGGAACGCCGGCAGCGAGTCCAGCGCCGGGGTGATGACCACCTGATGGGCGTTGCCGTGGGCCAGCAGCAGCGCTTTCCAGAGCTCCGAGATCCCCACCAGCGCCAGCAGCCCGATCACCTCCCAGCGCAACACGTCCCGGGTCGTGCGGGCGGGTATCCGGCGCTGGACCCAGGCGTACAGCGGCAGGAACGCGTAGAAGGTGATCTCGATCGTCAGCGTCCAACCCTGCACCAGGCCGCCGGACAGCGTCTGGCCGCGGTAGGTCTGCATCATCAGGTAGTAGGTCGGAAACCCGCTCGGCGTGAACACCCCCAGCGCGTTGGCTGAGGTCCCGACCCAGATCACCGTGATCGTCAGCGCCAGCCAGTAGGCGGGCGCGATGCGCAGAAAGCGACGCCACGCATACGGTCCCGTGGCCGGGGCGCCCCGATCGGTCAGCCGCGCCAGCACGAACGGGCGATACAGCAACAGCCCTGAGATCAAAAAGAAGATCGCCACCCCCACGTCCAGCCGCTGGGCGTAGGGACTGAGCGCGCTCGACGGATTGCCTGAGATCCCGGCCGCGACGGCGGTGTGGGTCAGCAGCACCGACAGCGCGGCGATCGCGCGCAGCGAGTCGACCAACGGCAGCTTGCCGGCGCGGACGTTCACCGCCTCATTGTGGCCGGTTGCGCGCCGGACCGAGCCCGCCCACAGTGAGGGGAGCCGGGTCGGGCTTCGCTTATCCTGCGGTCGGTGAAGCTGGTGCCTCGGACGTTCGCCGGGCGTCTTGCCGCTGTCGCAGCGCTGGGCTTGGTGCTCCGGGCCGCGTACCTCTACGGCCTGGCCCGCAAGGTGGTCGGGATCGGCGACTGGTGGTTCTATCACTGGCAGGCCGGCCTGATCGCCAACGGCCACGGATTCACCGATCCGTGGCTGCTGTTGGGCACCCACCACTACCGAGCCTCGGCGATGCACCCGCCGCTGTATCCGCTGCTGCTCTCCGGCCTCTACCTGATCGGGGGCCACAGCCAGCTGGACCAGCGCTCGCTGGGACTGCTGCTGGGGACCATCACCCTGGTGCTGGTGGGGCTGCTGGGGCGCCGGGTCGGCGGCGACCGGATGGGGCTGCTGTCGGCGGGGCTGTACGCCGTCTACCCGGTGATGATCGCCGTCGACGGCGACCTGATGAGCGAGGTCCTGTACGGCCCGCTGATCGCCGGCATGCTGCTCAGCGCCCTCGCGGTGATCGACCGTCCCAACCTGCGCCGGGCGGCGCTGCTCGGGGCGCTGATCGGGCTGGCCGCCCTGACGCGAACCGAGGCGCTGCTGTTCCTCCCGTTCCTGGTGGTGCCGGTGGCGTGGCGGGCGCGCTCGAGCTGGCGCGGCCGAGCCGGCTTGGCGGCAGCGGCGATCCTGACCTGCGTGGTGGTGATCGGCCCCTGGTTGATCCGCAACGAGTCGACGTTCGGACGCTTTGTCCTGATCTCGACCAACGACCAGACCGTGCTCGCCGGGGCCAACTGTCCCAAGACCTACTACGGGGTCAACATGGGCAGCTGGGACGTCACCTGCATCGCGCCGCGCACCAGGACCAACGAGGCCGCCCAGGCGGCGATCTGGCAGCACCAGGGCATCGACTACGCCACCCATCACCTCTCGAGGCTGCCGGCGGTGCTCGCCATCCGGCTGGCGCGAACCTGGGACCTGTGGCAGCCGCGTCGCCAGGCGCGCACCTTCGCCGAGGGCCAGCAGATCGGAGTCGCCGAGGCCGGCGTGGTCGTGTTCTGGGTCTTCGCCCTGGTCGGGATCGCTGGCGTGGTGGCGCTGTGGCGACGGCGGCGCTCGGCGCTGCTGGTCCTGCTGGCGCCCGCGGTGGTGGTGTGCGTGGCCACGGTCATCGGCTACGGCGTGCCCCGGCTGCGTGACTCCTTCGACGTGGCGCTCCCGGTCCTGGTGGCGGCCGGAGCGCTGGCCGTCGGGCAGCGGCTGGCCACGTCGCGTCGTGTGCCGAAGCGCTTCGCCGCCGGCTCCCGCCAGCCCGCGGTATGACCGCAGCCCGATTTCGCCGGGCGCTGATCGTGATCGCGCTCGTCGGTCTGGCGCTGCGTCTGGTCTACGCCTACGTGATCGTCAAGAGCCGGCCGCTGCTGGGCGACGCGCTGGAGTTCCAGCAGCAGGCCAACCTGCTGGCTTCCGGACACGGATTGATCCAGCCGACGCTCTGGTACGGGCATCACATCGCCCGTCCCAGCGCCGACAAGCCGCCGGTGTATCCATTCCTGGAGGCGGCGATCTCGCTGCTGGGCGGCCGCACCTGGGCCTGGCACGACATCGTCGACCTGGTGGCCGGGACCGCCACGGTGTGGGTGACCGGGCTGGTGGGCCGGCGGGTGGGCGGCCACTGGGTCGGGCTGCTCGCCGCCGGCGTGGCCGCGGCCTACCCGCTGCTGATCGCCGCCGACGGCTCGCTGCGCAGCGAGCCGGTGTTCGCGTTGCTGGTGACGCTGTCGCTGCTGGCCGCGCTGCGGCTGCGCGAGGCGCCGTCGACGGGCCGCGCCGCCGTCCTGGGGGCGGTGATCGGGCTGGCCGCGCTGACCCGCGCCGAGGCGCTGCTGCTGGTTGTGCTGTTGCCGTTCGGGCTGGCCGGGTTGCGGCGAGGGCTGATCAGTGTCGCGACTTGCGTCCTGGTTCTCTCCCCCTGGCTGGTGCGATCCTGGATCGCGTTCGGCCAGCCGGTGCTGATCTCCAACAACGTCGGGGGACTGCTGGCCGGCGCCAACTGCGGACCGACCTATTCCGGATCGCTGCTGGGGCAGTGGGACCTGTTCTGCCTGCCCCGGGCTCGCTACGCCAACCAGGCCCGGGAGTCCGATCGCCTGCGCGACCTCGGCCTGCGCTACGCCCGTCGTCACTCAGGCCGGCTGCCGGAGGTGATCGCGGCCCGCCTGGGGCGCTCCTTCGACGTCTTTCGACCCCAGCAGGACTGGGCCTTTGAGTCCTTTTTGGAGGGGCGCGACCTCGACGTGGAGCGGGTGGGGGTATTCGTGTACTACGCGGTCGCGCTGCTGGCGATCGCCGGCACCGTGGTGCTGGTGCGCCGGCGCGGGCCGTGGGGAATCCTGCTGTCGCCGCTGGTCCTGGTCGTCTTCGTCTCGATCACCGGTTATGGCTTCACGCGCTTCCGGGTCGGCGCCGAGCCGGCGTTGATCGTTCTGGCCGCGGTGGCGCTCGAGGCGGCCGCGGTGCGCTGGATCGGCGCGCGGCGCCGCTCCCCGGCCGCCGCCCCGAGCCCGGCGCCGCGCGAGGCCGTCACCTGAGCCTCTGCGGCCGTCTCGGCCCACCGGTCGTCATCATGTGCGCGTGGTCGTACGCCTCGCACTCGCCGCTGTGGCGGCCGTGGCCGTGGCCTGGTTCGCCGTCCTGCTGGTTGACGTGCACCGGGTCAACGAGGCCGCGGCGTCTCACGGCACGATCGTGGCCGTGGAGGCGGCGTTGAAGGGGCCGCGGTCGGAGTTCGACCGCCGGATCGACCTCCTGCGCCGGGGCCGCTTCCTCAATCCGGACACCGCGACCGATCTCGACATCGCCGGGGCCTACCAGGTCCGCGGGGGCAGGACCAACCTTCTCAACGCGCTGCGCATCGCCCGCTCGGTGACCAGTCGCGAGCCGCAGAATCTCGACGCCTGGCTGACGATCGTCCGGATCCAATTCGCCCGCCACGATCTCGCCGGCGCGCGGCTGGCGCTGGCCCGCGCTCACGGCCTCGATCCCCGGGATTTCAAGGCATCCTGAGCCATCCCGGAGGGCCACGGGGGCGCCGGCGCCAGCGGGGATTGACCTAATTTGGCCCCGTTACACTCCGCGCGCTCATGATCAGAGTCAAGCGAGATGCCAGGTTCACGCTTGGCTTCACCGCCCTCGCTTTCGCGGTCGCGTTCTGGCAGCTGCCGGGCCGCGCGACCTCGGACACCAAGATCGATCTCTACGTCGATCCGGTGCGGTTCATCTCGAACGTGCTCTCGACCTGGACCAGCACCACCGACCTGGGCGAGGTCCACAGCGCCCAGTACGGGGGCTATCTGTGGCCGATGGGGCCGTTCTTCGCCTTCTTTCACGAGCTGGGCGTCTCGCCGTGGGTGACCCAGCGCGTCTGGCTCGGACTGATCCTGACCCTGTCGGCCTGGGGCGTGCTGCGGCTGCTCGACGTCCTGATCGGCAAGCCGAGGGGCACCGCGCATCTCGTGGCCGCGGCCTTCTACACCCTCAACCCCTACACGGTCGTGTTCACGGCGCGCACGACCATCACTCTGCTCGGCTACGCCGCGCTGCCCTGGCTGCTGCTCGCCGTGCACCGGGGCCTGCGGGCCAACCGCGGCTGGCGGGCCTGGTGGTGGCCGGCGGCGTTTGCCCTGATCGTCACCTCCACCGGGGGCGGCGTCAACGCGGCGGTGGTCTTCTTCGTGCTGCTGGGGCCGCTGGCGCTGCTGATCTACGAGCCGGCGATGGGGCACGTCCGCTGGCGAGCCTGCGGCGGCTTCGTGGTCCGAGCCGGGGTGCTGACCCTGCTGGTCTCCCTTTGGTGGCTCGCCGGGCTGCTGGTCCAGAGCCGCTACGGCATCAACTTCCTGCAGTACACCGAGCAGCCGCGCACGATCTGGGGGACGAACTCGATCACCGAGTCCCTGCGCCTGATGGGCTACTGGACCTCGTATCTGGGCTCCGGCTACCCGCGGACCTCGTTTGCCTACTTCAGCGACGGGCCGACGATGCTCTACAACGTCGGCGTCGTCGCCGCCTCGCTGCTGCTGCCGGCGCTGGCCTGCCTGGGCTTCGTCTGGACCCGGCGCCGGCGCTACGGGCCGTTCTTCCTGATCCTGGTCCTGGTCGGCGTGGTGGTGATGTCGGCCGGCTTCCCGGACGGCACCCCGCTGCGGGGGGCGATGACCTCGATCTACTACCACGTCTCGGTGGTCAGCTTCCTGCGCACCGTCGACAAGGCGGCGCCGCTGGTGGCGCTGGGGTTGGCCTGCCTCCTGGGCCTGGGCGCCAGCCTGGCTTGGAGCCGGCTGCGGACGCTCGACCTCGCCAGGCTGCGCAGGCCCGCGCTGATCGCCGCGCCACTCGTGCTCGGCGCCCTGATCGTGCTGGCCGCGCTGCCGCTGTTTGAAGGCAAGGCTCCCGACCGCCAGATCACCTGGAAGCGGATCCCGGCCGCCTGGCGCGATGTGGGCAAGGCGCTGGACCGCGGGCTGCCCGGCAACTCGCGGGCGATCGTTCTGCCCGGGCAGGTGTTCGCGTTCTACAAGTGGGGCGGGACGATCGATTCGATCCTGCCGCGTCTGACCCGGCGCCCGGTGGCGGTCCGCTACGAGACGCCCTACTCCGACCTGCACGCCGACGACCTGCTGGTGACCATCGACTCCCTGGTCCAGCAGGGACGGCTGTTCGCCGGGCAGCTCAAGCCGCTGCTGGGGTTGATCGGCGCGCGGTCGGTGATCTCGGGCACCGATGACGACATCACGCGCAGCGGCGCGGTGGATCCCTCCACCGCCGCGCTGGGCCTCTCGACGCAGGGGCTGGGCCCCGCCCGCGGCTACGGGCCGCCGAGCTCGATTCCGGCCGCGCGGGGCAACATCGACCCGACCCAGAAGCTCGCTCAGGTGCGCCAGTTCAACCTCCCCTCCGGACGCGGCGTGGTGCACCTGGACCAGGGCCGCGAGACGGTGCTCGACGGCTCGGCGCAGGGACTCGCCGACTTGGCGGCGTTCAATCAGCTACCGGCCCGGGCGCCGATCTTCTACGCCGGCGACCTGAGCGCTCGGGCGATCAGCAACGCCGCCGCCTCCGGCGCCAACGTCGTCGTCACCGACTCAAATCGCCGCCAGGTCTTCGCGCCGCAGTTCACCCAGCAGACCCTCGGGCCGGTGCTGACCGCCGGCCAGCCGATCACCTCCAGCGAGGCCGACCTGAATCCCTTCAAGGCCCGAGGTTCCGATGCCCAGACCGTCGCCGTGGTGCAGGGCGCCTCGTATCTGGACTCCCCGACCGTCTATGGCTTCAACCAGTTCCCCGAGCTGGCGCCGATCTCCGCCTTCGACGGCAAGCTGAGCACCAGTTGGGTCCCCAACACCGGCTTGCCCCCGGCGCAGCGCTGGGTCCAGATCGGGTTCACGCATCCCCGCGATGTCCCCTACATCGACGTCTACCCGCTCAGCGGCCCCCAGGCCACCGTGACCGCGATCAGCGTGAACGGGCTCACGTTCGGCGTCAGGCAGGGCTGGACGCGCATCCCGCTGCATGCCCACAACCTGACCAGCCTGCGCGTCGCCCTGGCTCATGTCATCCGGGCCAACGATCGCAGCGGCCCCGGAGGATTGCGTGAGATTCGCATCCCCGGCGTGCGTGTCTCGCAGGTCCTGCGCACCCCACTGACCGCGAGCAGGGCCCTGGCCGGGCGCAACCTCAGCCACACCGGGTTGACGTGGCTGTTCTCACGGGTCACCGGCGATCATCCCTTCCGGCGTGACCGCTACGTCAACGAGCCGGTCCAGAACAGCCTCGACGACACCCAGGATGCCGAGACGCTGATCCAGCGGACGGTGTTCGCCCCGGCCGCGCGCGCCTACGCAGTCGACGCCCGCGTATCGCCGGCGCTGACCGCTCCTGACTCGGCGTTCGATCGCCTCGCCGGGGTTCGCTCCGGCGCTGCCTTCAGCTCGTCGAGCCGCTTCCAGAACCAGCCTCGCTACCGGGCCTCGGGCGCGTTTGACGGCAATCCCTCCACCGCCTGGGTGGGCATCTGGATCCGGCCGGCGGCGCCCGCACCGTGGATCGGCTGGCGCACCGTCGCGTCGCTGACCGTCAGGCGCCTGCGGATCGCGCCGGCGCGGTTGCCGGTCCGCCGTCCCACCGAGGTTCGGGTCAGCTGGCCCGGCGGCAGCACGCCCGCGCTGACGGTAGCCGCCGACGGGACGGTCACGTTGCCCCACCCGGCGCGGGCCCGCGCGTTTCGGATCACCATCCTCAAGGCCGCGTTCCCGGCCGGGCTGACCGCCCGTCAGCTCGCGGCCCGGGGCGTGGGCATCGGATCTCTGTCGGTGCCCGGACTGCGGACCGTGTCGGTGCCCCGCCAGGGCACGCTGCGCGGGGACTGCGGGATCGTCGCGGTTTCGGTCGCCGGGGGCAGGGTGCCGCTGCGCGTCAGCGGCACCGTCGGTCAGCTTGACGCCGGGCGCCCGCTGGCCGCCTCATCGTGTGGCGGCCGCGCCCTGATGCCGGCCGGCACCCAGTACGTGAGCTCGCTGCCGGGCATCTTCAGCGTCGACCTCCTGCGCCTGCGCTCCCCGGCGCCGGCGCCGCTGCCGGCGCCGTCGGCCGGTGGTCAGGTGCTGGCTGCCGGAAGCATCGGAACCGACGATCTCACCGGCGTCCGGGTTCACCTGGTGAAGCCCACCTGGCTGGTGCTCGGCGAAAGCTATGACACCGGCTGGCAGGCCACCTGCAACGGGCGCAGCCTAGGCTCCCCGCGGATCATCGATGGTTACGCCAACGGCTGGATCGCCCCCGCCGGATGCCGTAGCGTTTCGTTCTCGTTCGCCCCCCAGTCGGGGGTGAACATCAGCTATGTGATCTCGGGTGTGGTGGGAGTCCTGTTGGCGTTGCTGCTCATCTTCACGCGGGCGCCCCGTGCTCCGGCCGCCGAGCTCGATCCGTTGCTCGATCTCAGCGCGGCCCGACGGCGCCTGCCGCTGCGCCACGCTGCCCCCGCGGCGCTGGCCCTGGGCGTCATCCTGGGCTTCGTGTTCGCCTGGCGCGCCGGCGCTCTGATCGCCGTTGGGCTGCTGATCATCTTCTGGGCGGGCATCGGGCCGCGAGTCCTGGCCGCCACCGCCGGGGTACTGCTGGGCGTCGTTGTTCCGGTCGTCTACCTGATCACCAATCCCCACAACGAGGGCGGCTACAACTTCGATTACAGCGTCCAGCTGATCTACGCCCACTGGGTGGGCGTCGCCGCGGTGGTCCTGCTCGGTGTCTCAGGGTGGTTGACGCTGTCAGCGGTCTCGCGGCGTGGTCTCTCCCGGCCACCGCCGCCGGTCGGGCCGACGGCGAGCTCATCGCCACAGGCCGTCGACGATCCGCGCACTGCGGTGACAGATCGCGCTGGTGTGCTGTGAACGCTCGGGCCACCCGGTTTCCGCTCATGGACTCGGTACGGGCCCTGGCCGCCCTCAGTGTCCTCTTCTACCACTCCGTCGGCATCTACGGGGGTGTGCTGGGCCGGCCGGGCCTGGCCCGCCCCATCGTTGCCCGCATGGATGTCGGCGTGGTCATCTTCCTGGTCGTCTCGGGCTTCTTGCTCTACCGGCCGTTTGTCGTCGACCACCTGACCGGCGACCCCTCTCCGCCGGTCAAGGCCTACGCCTGGCGCCGGGTGCTGCGGATCGTGCCCGCCTTCTGGGTGGTCCTGGTGATCGCCACCCTGGCGGTGCCATACCACGATGTCTTCACCCTCAAGGGAGTGCCCACCTACTTTGGATTCGCGCAGATCTACAGCAGCTCGACGCTGGCGGGGGGAGACGGGCCTGCCTGGACCCTCGGCCTCGAGGTCACCTTCTACGCGATGCTGCCGCTGTGGGCGATCGCCGTCTCCGCATTGCCCGCTCGCACCCGTCAGGGACGGTTGCGCCTGCAGGTGGCGTGTGTGCTCGGCCTGTGGCTGTTCAGCATGTTGTACAAGGCAGTGCTGTTCGCGACCGGGTTGGTGTCGGTGATCCCCGGCGGACCGATCCCGGCGCTGGTGACACTCCCCGGGTACCTGGACGAGTTCGCGCTCGGCATGGGCCTGGCCGTGGCCAGCGCGTGGCTTGCCACGAGCTTTGGTGACCCCGAGCCAGAGCTCACTAGCCACTCTCGATCCCGGCTCGGGACACGGGTGGCCGCGGCCGGTCGCCGCCTGCTGGAGCTGGTGAGACGGAGGCCGGGCCTGGCCTGGGGGTTTGCGCTGGGGGCCTTCTTGCTGGTCAGCCTGGGAATCGGGCTGCACGGCAATCCCGCTCAGCGCTTCACCCCCGTCCAGTACCTGGCCCGCAACGTCCTCTACGGCGCGGTGGCGGTGGGGGTATTGGCCCCGGCCGCGTTCGGCGACCGCGGTGGCGGACTGGTGCGCCGTGTGCTGGCTCATCGCTGGCTGCTCTGGATTGGGCTTATCTCCTACGGCATCTACCTGTGGCACGGGCCGCTGCTCGAGCGCCTGTTCGCCTGGCACTACGGTCAGCCCTCGTCACAGCACTTGCGCTACGTCGAATGGGCAGTCGTTCCGCTGCTGGGAGCGGTCGCGCTGGGCGCACTCAGTTATTACCTGGTGGAACGGCCCGCGCTGTCACTCAAGCGCTACGTGCCGATGCCCAAGCGCGAAGCCGATGAGGCGATTTCTGAGCCGGCGCCCCTAGTGCCGCGCCCCTGAGCGGCGGCCCTCCCCGGGCGTGACAGCACTTGCTGTGCGGCGACGACCAACCAGCAACGCGGCCACCGGCCTCCGCCCGGTGATGGCGCTCAGTACGGCCAGTGACCGTGCTCGCCGAGGAGGCGAGCCACCGGCCGCAGCCTTGCCACCAGGGCGGCTTTGACCAGGCAGTTGCGCACGAAGTAGGGCAGCTCGCCGACCTGGGCCAGGGCGCTCTCGGCCCGCGCTCGTCCGCCCAGCGACTGGCGGCGATACTCGGCCAGCGACCTCGAGCGCCCCACATAGCGAAACTCGCGGCTGAAGAACAACAGCCGCACCTGGGCCAGCATCACCCCCACGGCGTTGAAGGAGTCGTGGATCAGCATGCTGCCGCCCTCGCGCACCCGGGCCCCCCACAGCTCGATGTCGGGCTTGGCGAAGGCGTAGCGGTGAGCACCGTCGATGTAGAGCATGTCCACCGGCCCATCCACCTCGCCCAGCGCCTGGCCGGAGGGCCGTCGCACGTGGCGGACCCGCCCGTCGACGCCGGCCCGGGCCAGGTTGGCGTGAAACGTGTCGTGGTCGCTGTCGCCGAGCTGCGCGTCGGGGGCGTACTCGTTGGGTCCGCGGTCGCCGCCGCCGTGGGGATCGATCGCGACCATCTCCACCGACTCCTCTGCGGCCTTGGCGAGGACGATCGTGGAGCGCCCCCGGAAGGATCCGATCTCCACCAGGCGGCCCCCCGGGGCCACCCGCCGCGCGCCGTCCCACAGGCGGCGCGCCTGGCCGTCGGTCAGCCATCCCTCCACGTCCGCGACCGAGGCCAGAACGCCATCGAGGTCTCGTGTTTGGCAGGCGACGCTCACGGTTCGCCGGCCGCGATCGCAGCGCATGGGCCGAGCACGGTTCCGGCACGGTAGCGCATGGTCTCAGGCCCGTCCGGGGCGGGGACCCGGCTTCCGTGCTCCAATACCGGCATGTCCGTACCGGCCGCTGATGTCGGCTCACCTCGGGCGGGCGCGGATGCTGCACGCCGCGAGCAGCTCGCATCCACCGTCGTGACCACCTCTGGTCGTTGGCTGCGCGCCCGGTGGCTGCCGCTCGTCGCCGGGTTACTGGCCGCCGCGCCGGTGATCGTCTCCACGGTCCGCGCGGTGGCAGACTCCTGGACCCCATACGGCGACCGCGCCGTCATCGCCGCCCGCTCGTTCGACGTGCTGAGCACCCACCCACCGCTGGTTGGCCAGTACACCCAGTGGTCGCAGATCCTGGGCCGGCCGATCTTCAGTCCCGGTCCGATGCTGTACTGGCTACTGGCGATCCCCGCCCACCTGGGATCGACCGCGCTGCCGATCTGGATGGCGGTGGTAAACGTCCTCTGCATCCTGGTCACCGTGCTGCTGGCCCGGCGTCGCGGCGGCGACGTGCTGATGTTCGCCACTGCGATCGCGATCCCGCTGATGTGCCGCTCGCTGCTCAGCGAGACGTTCCACGACATCTGGAACCCGTCGACCACGCCGTTGCCGTTCACCGTGCTTTGCTTCGCCGCCTGGTCGGTGGCCTGCGGCGAGTACCGCCTGCTGCCGCTGACGGTGCTGCTGGTCAGCTTCCTGATCCAGACCCACCTGACGTTCCTGGCCCCCAGCCTCGGGCTGCTGGTCGTGGCCGTGATCGGCCTGGTGCTGGTGCGCCGCTCGCGCCCGGCGCCGCCGTCGGACGCGGCGCCATCGGACGGCGGTTCGCTGCGGCCGTGGGTCTGGGCCTCAGGGGTGATCGTGGTTCTGTGCTGGATCGCGCCGCTGGTCAACCAGCTGTTCGAGAGCGGAAACCTGCGCCTGATCGCCAAGGCGGTCCTCACCGCCCGCGGCAGCCTCGGTCTGAACGCCGGCTGGCACTCGATCGTCAACGCCCTCGGCGTTGCCCCGTGGTGGCTGCGCCACCCCATTAGCGACCCGCGCCGCCTGGTGGAGGTGGTGACCGCTCCGGGCTGGGGCGCGCAGGTCTCCTGCGTGATCCTCCTGCTCGTCCTGATCGGCGGCCTGGTGGCCGGGCTGGTGCGCCGGCAGGCGGCCACCGCCAGCGTCGCCGCGATTGCCCTGGTGCTCGCGCTGGCGATGGGGGCAGGAACCGCATCGACGCCGACCAGCCACCTACTCGCCTTGACCGTCGGCTACACCTTGTGGTGGGCGGCTCCGGCCGGGATGTTCGTGTGGCTGACCGCCGGGTGGTTGGTGGTGCGGCTGGCGCCGACGTTTGGTTTCCGGCCGGGCTTCGGTTCGCGCCCCGCCGGCCTGGCCCGCCGGTGGCCCGCGGTCGCCCTGGCCCTGACCGCGCTCCTGGCTCTGCTGATCGGCTTCAGACAGCCCCTTGACAGCGACCGCGGCGAGTACAAGCCGTTTGCCTCGGTGGCCCGAAGCCTCGCTCGCGCACTGCCGCATTCTGACACCGCGCTGGTCAGCGCCGATCCAACCCTCCAGGGCCTGGAGCTCGGCTACACGGTGGTCTACGCGCTGCAGCGCCAGGGAGCGACGCCGCTCGTCGGCCCCGACCTGGCGGGCTACCTGGGCAGCCACTATGTGGTCGGAGACCGCCACTACAACGATCGCATCGAGCTCGTGTTCAACCATCCGCCGCCCTCCGGGTTCCGCGTGATCGCGCGGGTCAGGGTCAGGCCCCCTTCGCCCGTCTCGGTGGGTGTGTTCACCGTCGCGCTGGGGCCGGGGCGGTGACCTTCGAGGTGCCGTCCGCCGGCAGCAGCGGGCGGAGCCGCTGAGCTCGCCGCAGGAGGCGAATCCGCCCTGCCACGACCGGAGCCCCGGTACATTCCCCGCCGATGAATAAGCCCCGCCGGACCGTGGGGGTCCCCCTGCTCCTCGGTCTGGTGGCCTACGGGCTGGCGTTCGCGCAGCGGCCTGGGCTGGCCACGGCCGACACCAAGATCAACCTCCACGTCGATCCCGGGCGCTTTCTCGGCGACGTAGCGTCGATGTGGACCTCCTCCGGGCAGCTGGGCGGAGTTCAGACCGGCCAGCAGGCCGGCTACCTGTTCCCGATGGGCCCGTTCTTCGCGGTCGGCCACGCCCTCAGGCTGTCGGATTGGGTAGTGCAGCGGCTGTGGCTGGGAACGGTGCTGGCGCTGGCCGCCTGGGGCGTAGTGCGGCTGTTGGGTGCACTGCTGGAGCGCTCGCCGGTGGCGGCGCCGCTGACCGGTGGCCTGGTGATGATGCTCAACCCGTTCGTCGTCACCTATGTCAACCGGACCACGGTGACGCTGCTGGCCTATGCGGCGCTGCCCTGGCTGCTGCTGGCCGTCCATCGCGGCCTGCAGAACCCCCGCGGCTGGCGCTGGCCGGCCGCCTTCGCGCTGCTCGTGGCGGCCTCGGGCGGCGGTGTCAACGGCGCCGTGACCGCCTGGATGCTGGTCGGTCCCGCGCTGCTGTTGCTCTACGGGCGCCTGGTGGCGCCGGTTGGCTGGCGTGAGATCGGCGCTTTCTTTACCCGGACCGCGCTGCTGACGGTGCTGGTCTCGCTGTGGTGGGTGATACCGGCCTACGTCCAGACCTCCTACGGGGTCGACTTCCTGCACTTCACCGAGCAGCCCGGCACGGTCTGGGGGACCACCAGCGTGACCGAGAGCCTGCGCTTGATGAGCTTCTGGCTCTCCTACGTCGGATTGGGGTTCGCCGGGCGAGCGATCCCGTATTTCGACGACTCGCGGACGCTGCTGTTCTCGGCCCCGGTGGTCGTGGCGACGCTGTTGCTGCCGGCGGCCGCGCTGGGCGGCTTTACCTGGACCCGCCGCTGGCGCTACGGCCCGTTCTTCCTGGGCCTGGCAATCGTGGCCGTGGTGGTGATGGCGGCCGGGTTCCCCGACGGGACGCCGCTGCGCCACGGGCTCTACTTCGTCTACAACCATTTCGCCTCGGTGCGCTTCCTGCGCGCCTCCTACAAGGCGGCGCCGCTGCTGGCCGTCGCTCTGGCCTGCCTGAGCGGGGCCGCCGCCGGTGCGCTCTGGATCCGGCTCGGCGCCTCGGCGCGGGGGCTCTGGCTCCGGGCCGGAGCCTCGGTGGCCGGCGCCGCGATCCTGGTGCTGGCGGCCTGGCCGCTGGTCAGCGGACGTGCCCAGGATGCCCACGTGTCGTTCAAGCGGGTGCCGGCGGCGTGGCGCGCGGCAGCGAACCAGCTCGACCCCCAGCTGCCTGCCAACTCGCGGGCCGTGGTGCTGCCCGGCGACCTGTTCTCGTTCTACACCTGGGGAGGCACTGTCGACCCGATCCTGCCCGCGCTCAGCCGCCGGCCGGTGGCCGAGCGCTCGGAGGTCCCCTACTCGGACCTGCGCGCCACCGACCTGCTGTGGACGATCGACGGACTCGTGCACCAGCAGCGCCTGCTGCCCGGTCAGCTGCCCCCGCTGCTGTCGCTGATCGGCGCCCGCGCCGTGGTCACCGGGACCGACGACGACCTCGCCCGCAGCGACGCGCCCGCTCCCGCCGACGCGGCCACCACTCTGTCTGCCCAGCCCGGCTTCGCCCGCCCATCTCGGGCCTACGGCCCGGTCAGGCGCTTTGCCCCCACCGACCTGGGGCCACCGGTGAGCCTGCCCCAGGTGCGGCGCTATGACCTCCCGAGCGCTCGCGGGCTGGTCCGGGTCCAGCCGCGGGCCGCGCCCGTGGTCGTCGACGGATCCGCGGGCGCGGTGGCCGAACTGGCGGCGTTCGGGGGCCTGCCCGCCGACCGTGCGCTGCTCTACTCGGCCGATCTGACAAGGCCCCAGCTGCGCACATCGCTGGCCTCCGGCGGCGCGGTGGTGATCAGCGACTCAAACGCTCGCCGGGCCTTCGTGTCGGGCTCCCTGGAGCAGAACGTGGGGCCGGCCCTGACCCCTACGCAGACGGTCAGCGCCGACGGCATCATCCTGGACCCGTTCGGGCTCGGCACCGCAGCGGAGACGGTGGCCGCCTACTCCGGAGTGCGCTCGGTGCAGGCGCCGTCCTCTCCCCAGACCCCTCAGTTCCCCGAGCACGCCCCGTTCGCCGCCATCGACGGCTCCCCGGCCACCGCCTGGTTGGCCGACCCCACCTTGGGCGCATCCGGGCGTTGGCTGCAGGTCGACTTCGATCGCCCCCGTGCGGTGCCCTACGTGGACCTGCTTCCCTACGGCGACGCCGGCGGCAGCGTCCGTCAGGTCCAGATCGCGGGCCGCACGTTCGCCGTCCATCCCGGCTGGAACCGCCTCTCGCTCGGGTTGACCGGCGCCGCCGGCCTGCGCGTCACCCTGACCCGGGTCACCATGCCCCGGGCGGGCGCCAAGGCCGGGGCCGGCGGGATCAGGGAGCTTCGAATCCCTGGCCTTCGCCCCGGCGAGAGCCTGCGTCTGCCGGTCGACGCCACCAGCGCGCTGGCCGGGACTGATCTGAACCCGGTCGCGCTCAGCTACCTGTTCGAACGCCGGACCGGAGACGATCCCTACCACCGCGATCTCGCCCACGGCCCCTGGTCGGCGTTCGACGTCCGTCAGCCCGGCGACGCCGAGCAGGCCATGCGGCGGGTGTTTGACGTCCCGGCGCGGCGGCGATTCGACGCCGCGGCGTGGGTCACCGCATTCTCGACCACGCCCGATTCCTCGCTCGACCACCTGGCCGGCTACCGCGGCCGCGTCACCGCGACCTCGTCGAGCCGCTTCGACGGCGATCCCGGCTACCGGGCCTCCGGCGCGCTGGACGACAACCCCGCCACCGCCTGGATCGCCGACTACAGCGCGGCAGGCCCCGCCTGGCTGCAGGTGAGCTCGCCCCGGCCGCTGACGCTGTCTCGGATCCGGTTGCGCCCGGCGGCCACTCCGGTGCGCCGGCCCACCCGGGTCCGCGTGCTGTGGGCGGGAGGGTCGACGCCGCCACTGCCGGTCGCGGCCGGGGGGACCGTCGCCCTTCCGCGGCCGGTGCGGACCCGACGCGTGAGAATCCAAGTCGTCAGCGCCGAAGTGGCACCGGGCGCCACCGCCGCCCAGCGGCGTGCGGTGGGGATCGGCGAGCTGAGCGGCATCGGCGGCCTGAGCCGGATCGGCACCCGGCGGACCGGGCGCTTCGCCGCCCGGTGCGGCAGCGTCCGCGTGCGGGTCGGCGCTGCGGTGCTCCCGATGCGCGTCAACGGGTCGGTGGCCGCGTTTGACAGCGGGACCCCGCTGTTGGCGCGCTCCTGTGGGATGTCCGTGATGCTGGGGCCGGGCAGGCAACAGCTCAACGTGGCTTCGGGACCGTTTGCCGTCGATGACCTGCGCCTGCTCTCGGCGCCGCCGCGACCGGTGGCGGCCCCGGCGGCCGCAGCGGTGGGCGGCCGGGTGCTCGACAGCGGCACCGCCGGGCGCGGCTCCTACGACCGGGTGAGGGTCGCGATCGCCGCTGCTTCCTGGCTGGTGCTCGGCGAGGGCTATGACCGCGGCTGGCGGGCTTCGTGCAACGGGCGCTCGCTCGGCACCCCGACGCCGATCGACGGCTACGCCAACGGCTGGCGCGTGGCACCGGGCTGTCGCCAGGTCAGCTTCACATTCGCCCCCAACCGGCTGGCGGCGGTGGGCTACATCGTCTCCGGCCTCGCTGCGGTGGTCTGCGCGCTCCTGCTCGCGGGGGCGTGGTGGCGCCGGCGACGGGCCGGCGACGGCGACGGCGACGGCGACGGCGCGGATAGCGCTCCCGCGGCGCTCCCCTGGGAGGCCGGCGGGTCCCAGACGATCGCGCCGGGGCAT
Source organism: Solirubrobacteraceae bacterium (assembly GCA_036502145.1). Lineage (GTDB taxonomy): Bacteria > Actinomycetota > Thermoleophilia > Solirubrobacterales > Solirubrobacteraceae > Palsa-465. The sequence goes on from DASXZB010000079.1 coordinate 39,214, forward strand.
GCCGTGGCGTTCGCGGTGCCGGCGGCGGTCGTGTTCGGGTTCGTGTTCGGGGTCATCCCGGGAGTGCTGAGCCTTGGCGCGCTGGCGCTGATCCTGTGGCGTGGGATCGGCGCCCGGGTGCTGACGCTGTCGGCGGCCGGGCTGCTGGGGGTGGCGGTGCCGATCCTGTACCTGGCGCACCCGGGCGACGAGCGCGGCGCCAACCATTTCGGGTACGCGATCGAGCACCTCGCCGCCCACTATGTCGGCGTGGCCGCCATCGGGCTGCTGGCGGTGGCGCTGGGATTGACGGTGCTGCCCGCGCGAGCGTCTGGGCCTCGCCGGGCGCGCATAGAATCGTCCGACTCGTGATCGGCCGCGCCGCGCACTCCGCAAGGCTCCGCGCCGCCGACGCCGCCGACGCGGTCCGGGGGCGCCGGGACCGCCTGACCCCGCCGCGGCGGCTCACCGGCTATGTCGGCGACTCGGACTTCCGGGCCACCGGGGAGGAGTTCCTGGGGTACTTCCGCCGCCTGGCCGGCCTACAGCCGGGCGACCGCGTGCTCGACGTCGGCTGCGGGATCGGGCGCATGGCCCGGGTGCTGGTGCCGGTGCTGCGCCCGCCCGGGTCATACGACGGCTTCGACGTGGTCCGGGCCGGCATCGACTGGTGCCGCCAGCACTACCGCGCCACGCCGGTCCCGTTTCGCTTCCAGCACGCCGACTTGCGCAACGCCAGCTACAACCCGGCCGGCGCCGAGCGGGCGCTGACCTACCGGTTCCCGTACCAGGACGGCTCCTTCGACCTGGTGATCGCCACCTCGGTGTTCACCCATCTGCTGGCCGACACCGCCGCGCACTACCTGGCCGAGACGGCGCGCGTGCTGGCCCCGGGCGGGCGGCTGTTCAGCACCTGGTACCTGCTCGACGGCGAACGGCCCCGGCGGCCGCCGCCGCCGTTCACGTGGCACGACGCCACGCTCCCGGCCGCGATCGCCGACCCCGCCGAACCCGAGGCCGCGGTTGCCTTCAGCGAGGGCTGGCTACGCGACCGCCTGGGCGCAAACGGGCTGGCGCTGCGGGCGCTCGAGCGGGGCTCCTGGAGCGGCCGGTCGGGCTCAGCTCATCAGGACCTGGTCGTCGCCTCGGTGGCCTGAGCGCCCGGGGCCTGGCCGCCCGGGGCCTGGCCGACGGCGCGCTCGCGGGTGCTGCGCAGCGCGCCGAGCAGCTCGAACAGCAGCGAGCGCTCGCGGCGCAGCGCGGTGGCCAGGTAGACGGCCGCGAACAGCGCCAGCTCGGCGATCGCCTGCGCCAGCGAGCGATGGCCGCCCCACAGGACCAGGCGCAGGGCCAGCGCGGCCGCCGTGGCCAGCCCGATCGAGACCAGGCTGGGCATCACCAGATCGCGATAGCGGGCATCCGGGAGCAGCCGCCGGGTGTAGACCCCCCGCACCGCGAGGGCGATCAAGGCGGCGGCGATCCGGCCCAGCACGAAGCCATCGAAGCCGTCCAGCAGCAGCCCGGTGACGGCCAGGGCCAGGAACGCGACCGCCTCGGCGCCGGCGGCGACGGCGGGCGGGCCGGTGTCCCCGTGGGCGCGGAAGAACGAGAACCAGTTGAAGCCCAGTTGGGTGATCGCGCCGACCACGGCCAGCCCCTGCAGGAGCACCACCGCCGGCTCCCAGCTCGGTCCCAGCACAAACCTGACCAGGTCAGGCGCGAACAGCACGATCCCGACCGCATAGGGCGCCACCCACATCAGCGTGGCCCGGTTGGACTTGACGTAGAGCTCCTCGAGCGCCCGCCGCTGGCCCTGGATCGCGCAGATGGCGGGGTAGATCGTGGCGGTCACGATCTGGTCGGCGCGGTCGATGTAGCGCGTGAGCGTGACCGCCAGCGTGATGAAGCCCGCCGCGGCCAGCCCGTCGTGCAGCTTGATCGCCAGGATCTGCCCCTGCGCGATCACGATCACGCCGATCACGGTCAACAGGATCGGAGCCGAGAAGCGCAGGTAGCGCGCGGCCACCCGCCGGTCGTAGCGCAGGGCCAGCCGGTAGGGGGCGACCCACACCGCCGCCGTCACCGCGACCACGTAGCCGGCGACCTGACCGATGACCAGGCTCCAGACCCCCAGGCTGGTGGCGGCGGCCAGGGGGACCGTGACCAGGAATCCCACCAGCGGCTGGAGCGCCTGCAGCAACCGCTGGCGGCGGTAGTCCATGCGGCGAAAGAACACCCACAGAGGCGACTGCAGCGCGAACGCCAGCGGCAGATAGGCGAGGCTGGCCATCAGCGGCAGTAGCCGATCGTCGCGATACACCGCTGCGACGACCGGCGACAGGGCCAGGATGATCAGGCACATCGCCGCCGACAGCCCCAGCTCCAGCGTGAACGCGTACTGGAACTCACGCTCCTGATCGGCCTCGCTCTGCTGCACGAAGGCCTCGTCGATGCCGACCCGTTTGAGCGCGATCAGCGAGATGACGGTGGTCGACACCACGCCGTAGAGGCCGATCTGCCGTGGCCCCAGCAGGCGCGTCACGATCAGGCCCTGGACGAGCACCAGGCCGTCCATCGCGACCAGGAAGCCGCCGGTGACGATCGTCCCGCGGAGGGTCCGGCGGCGAAGCTCGGCCCGGGGGAAGGGGAGGCGCTCGCTCGTGGGAGGGGC
>DASXZB010000080.1:0-4987 GCA_036502145.1 Solirubrobacteraceae bacterium
CGCCGTGCGATCCGTCGCCGACGCGTCGAGCTTTACGACCTTGCCCATCTACGCCGAATTCTAGGGCCGAACCGGGCCGCCATCTACCACATCACCGGGCGCCTGGCGCGGTTCCGGCGTGGAGGGATGATCGAGGACATCTCAAACCGGCTGCTGGGGGAATTCGCCAAATGCCTTGCAGAGCTCGCTGGCGGGGACGCCGGAGGGGGCAGAGGCCGAGTCCGTGGCTGAGGCTGCGCCGGCCGCGGAGCCTGGGGCCGCCGGTGCCGCGGGGGCGGGGGAGGCCGCGGCGGCTGGGGCGCTGGGGCGGCCCGGGCGCTGGGGGCGCGAGGGAGGCCCCGGGCGCTGGGGGCGCGGGGGAGGCTACGGATGCTGCGGCCACCGCTGGCGCCGCAGCCACGGCTGACGCCGCGGGCGGTGAGAGCGGCGGCCGCGGTCGCATCCGGCGACGGCGCGCCGTGCGCGGCGGGCGGCGGCCGGCGGGCGGCGGGCATGACCCCGGTGGAGTTTGCGACAAATCCAAACCGTCGCGCCGAGTTTGTCGCCAACTGCCCGCCAGACGCGCACTTGGTGACAAATCCAACCAGGGAATGCGGATTTGTCGCAGGATGAATGGACGGAGGATCGACGCTGCTCCGACGTCAGGGCTCCAGAGGTGAGACCACAGCTCCAGGACCACAGCTCCAGGGCCACAGCTCCAGGACCACAGCTCCAGGGCCGGTCGCGCCCAGTGGCCTCGGCGAATGGCCTCGGCGAATGGCCTCGGCGAAACCGCAAGCGGAGTTTTTACGACGCGCACCGCAGCTTTCGCCGCCGTGATCGGTTACATACCTTCGATGCGAGCCACTCCCGCCACGCTCGCGGCGTCCCTGGCGCTGCTGGCGTGGATCGCCTTCGGTGCGCTGGCACCCGCCGCCGGCGCCGCTGGATCACCCCAGCAGACCCTCGACGGAGCGCTCAACCACGGCATGCGAGCCGCCGGGAACTACAGCGGCGCCTACGTCCAGGACCTGACCACCGGTCAGACGCTCTATTCCAAGAACGCCCGGACGCCCCGCCTGCCGGCATCGGTGGAGAAGCTCTACACGACCACCACGGCGCTGCTGAACTTCGGGCCCAACGCCACCTTGACCACCTCGGTCCTCGGCGTCGGCCAACAGAACGGGGGCACCTTCACCGGCACGCTTTACCTCCGCGGAGGCGGCGATCCGACGTTCGGCTCGGCGGGCTTTGACCACGCCAACTACAACGCCGGCGCCAGCCTGCAGCGGCTCTTGTTCAACCTCGAGGCGACGACCGGCATCCACGCGCTGAACGGCAATCTGGTCGCCGACGAGTCGATGTTCGACTCCGACCGGGGCACACCGGCCACCGGCGGGCAGCCGTCGATCGACGTCGAGGGCGCGCTGAGCGCGCTTTCCTTCAACCGCGACTGGGCCAACAGGGACGGCACCGTCTACTTCAAGCACCCGGCGGTGGAGTCCGGACAGCAGTTCGTCGCCGCCCTGAAGGCGGCGGGGATCACGGTTCCGCGCCGCGTCAAGGTCACCACTGGACGTACCCCGGCCGATGCCAACCCCCTCGCGACAGTCCAGTCGCCGCGAATGGCGCGGCTGATTGCGCTCACCAACACCCCGTCGGACAATTTCTTCGCCGAGACCCTGCTCAAGGACTTGGGCGCCCGTTACGGCGCCGGCGGCACCACCGCCGCCGGAGTGGCCGTGGTGCGGGACAAGATCAGTCAGAGCTTCGGTATCCGTCTTCGGGTCAACGACGGCTCCGGGCTTTCGCGATTTGACCGCACCACCCCCTTCGACGTCGTCTCGCTACTGCGCCAGATGGCGCAGAACACCGCCTTCACCGGTTCGCTTGCCGTCGCCGGCGAGACCGGGACGCTGATCCATGAGCTGCGCGGGACCGATGCCCAGGGGCGCTGCCGCGGCAAGACCGGCACGCTGCACGACGTCTCCAACGTTGTCGGCTACTGCACCGCTCGCGACGGCCACACGCTCGCCTATGCGGTGATGATGAACGGGATCGTTCCCAGCTACGCCCACCCGATCCAGAACCGGATGCAGGTGGCGATCGCCGACTACACCGGCTAGCCCAACAGTCCCAGGAGCCCGGCCTCGTCGATCACCGCCACGCCGAGCCGTTCGGCCTGGGCGAGCTTGGAGCCGGGGGACTCGCCGGCGACCACGTAGTCGGTCTTACGCGACACCGAGCCGGTCACCCGGCCACCCGCGGCCAGGACCCGCTCGGTGGCCTGCTCACGGGTGAGCTCCGGGAGCGTCCCGGTGAGCACCAGCGTCTTGCCGGCCAGTGGGCCCTGGCCGGGCGGCGGCCCCTCCTGCTCGAGGCGAAGCCCCTGCTCGCGCAGCTCGGCGATCAGCGCCTCCATCAGCGGGTCGTGCAGCTGGTCGTGGATCGTGCGGGCCATCTTGGGGCCGATGCCCTGGGTGGCCTCGATCTCCTCCGGCGAGGCAGCGAGCAGCGCATCGATCGTGCGGAACTGCTGGGCCAGGTTGCGCCCGGTGACCCCGCCGACCTCCTCGATTCCCAGCGCGGTCAGCACGCGTCCGAAGGGCTGGCGCTTTGACGCCTCCACGGCCGCCACCAGCTTCTCGGCCGAGACCTTGCCAAAGCCGCTGTGCTCGGCGATCTGATCGGCCTGCAGGCGGTAGAAGTCCGCTGCGGTGCGGACCCAGCCGAGGTCCATGAACAGGCTCACCTGCTTCTCGCCCAGCCCATCGATGTCCATCGCGCCGACGAAGTGCTTGAGCAGCTGCCAGCGCCGGCCCGGGCAGTCCCGGTTGGGGCAGCGGGTGAACACCGAGCCCTCCGGCTTTACCGTCGGCGTGTTGCAGACCGGGCAGCGCTCCGGCGCCACCGGTGGCGGCGGACGATCCGAGCGTTCGGCCACGTGCGGCGCCGGCGAGAGCACCTGCGGGATCACGTCACCGGCCCGCAGCACGATCACCTCCTCCCCTTCCCGGATGTCCTTGCGGGCCAGGTCCTCCTCGTTGTGGAGCGTGGCCAGCTTGATCGTCACCCCGGACACGTGAACCGGCTCGAGCATCGCGTAGGGGTGCAGGTCGCCGAACTTCCCCGGATTCCAGCCCACCTGGTTGAGCTTGGTCACCGCGGTGGTGGGCGGGAACTTCCACGCGATCGCCCACCGCGGGTCGCGGCCGACCACGCCCAGGCGCCGCTGCAGCTCGAACTGGTTGACCTTGACGACGACGCCGTCGATCTCGAACTCCAGCGAACCCCGGCGCTGCTCCCAGGAGCGGCACTGGGCGACGACGTCGTCCTCGGATTGCAGCTTCTTGACATCGGGATGCACGGGAAAGCGGTGGGCGCGAAGCCACTCCAGCGCCTCCCAGTGCGATGAGAAGGCCAGGCCGTCGGTGACCCCGATCGCGTAGCACCACAGCGACAGCGGCCGGTCGGCGGCCAGCTTGGGGTCCAGCTGGCGGATCGTGCCGGCGGCCGAGTTGCGCGGGTTCATGAACGTCGAGAGCCCGGCCTCGGCGCGGCGCTCGTTCAGCGCCGCGAAGTCCGGCAGCGACATGTAGACCTCGCCCCGCACCTCGAGCAGCGCCGGGGGATCGTCGGTGTCCAGGCGCAGCGGAATCGAGCCGATCGTGCGCAGGTTGTGGGTGACGTCCTCGCCCACCTCGCCGTTGCCGCGTGTGGCCCCACGCTCGAACACGCCGTCGCGGTAGATGAGCGAGATCGCCAGCCCGTCGATCTTCGGCTCGGCCACGAACTCGAAGTCGGGATCCTCGATCCCCTCGCGCGCCAGGTGGTTGCGCATCCGCTGGATCCACGCTCGCAGCTCCTCGGCCGAGCGCGCATTGGCCAGTGAGAGCATCGGCTCGGGGTGGCGGACCTTGACCAGGTCGCTGACCGGCTCCCCCCCCACCCGCTGGGTCGGAGAGTCCGGCGTGCGCAGCTCAGGGTGCTCGGCCTCGATCGCGCGCAGCTCGTCGAGCAGCGCGTCGTAGCGGTCATCGCCGATCTCCGGGTCGTCGAGGACGTAGTACCGGTATCCGTGGTATTCGAGCTGCCTGCGCAGCTCGGCCGCGCGCTCGACGGGGTCGGGCTTTGGCTCGGCGGCGGCGCTCACGACTCGGTCACCTCGTCGGCGGCGGCGGCCCTCACGACTCGGTCACCTCGTCGGCGGCGGCGGCGCTCACGACTCGGTCACCTCGTCGGCGGCGGCGGCCCTCACGACTCGGTCACCTCGTCGGCGGCGGGGGCGATCAGCCGCTGCAGGTCGTAGCGCTGCAGGGCATCCAGGCCATCGCGATCGGTGAGATCGAAGTGGATCGGCGTGACGGCGATCCGGCCGGCGGCCACCGCGGCCAGATCGGTGCCGGTCTCGTCGCGCTCGAAGCTGGCGTCGCCGTAGATGCGATACAGACGCCGGCCCTCGGCGCCCTCGTCGACCAGCGCGAGCTCGTCGCTGTAGATCCGCTTGCCCAGCCGCGCCACCGAAACCCCTTCCGGATCGGCGCCCGGCACGTTGATGTTCAGCAGCGTCCCCGACGGCAGCGGAACATCCTCGAGCTCGGCCACCAGGCGGGCCGTGAACGTCGCAGCGACCTGGAAGTGAAACCCCGATCCGGCCCGGAAATCGAGCTCCAGCGAGCTGGACTGCTGCGACACCGCGATGCCAGGCAGCCCGAGGACGATCGCCTCCAGCGCCGCGGCCACCGTCCCCGAGTAGGTGATGTCGTCGCCGAGATTGGAGCCGTGGTTGATTCCCGAGACCACCAGCTCGGCCTCGAAGCCCTCGATCAGCCCCAGGTTGGCCAGCCGCACGCAGTCGACCGGAGTTCCGTCGGTGGCGTAGCCCACGGTGCCGTCGTCGAAGTCGACCTCCTGCACCCACAGCGGGCGGCGGGTGGTGATCGAGCGCGCCATCGCCGAGCGGTTGCCGTCCGGGGCGATCACCGCCAGCTCCACCGACGGGAGCCGG
>DASXZB010000081.1:0-90702 GCA_036502145.1 Solirubrobacteraceae bacterium
ACCAGCAGTAAGACGTGCCGGCCGCCCCGGCCCGAGGGCTGCAAAGGCTCGGGCCGAGGGATCCGGGGGCGGAGCGCTAGCTCCGCCCGCCCCCGAAGATTCGCAGCATGAACAGGAAGATGTTGAAGATGTCGAGGAAGATCCCGGCTGCGATCGGGACCGCGCTGGCCATGTTGGCCCGCCGGAGGCGGTTGAAGTCGAAGATCGTGAAGCCGCCGAAGACGATCAGACCCAGCACCGAGTAGATGATGTTGGCGCCGGGAATGGCGACGAAGATCGCCACCAGCCCGAACGCGATCAGTCCGAGCAGCGCCCAGAACAGAACCCGGTACCACGACGAGAGGTCGCGGCGGGTGGCGTAGCCGTAGGCGCCGAGGCCGGCGACGAACGCGGCGGTCGAGCCGGCGGCCTGCCACAACGCGGCCGGATCGGCCTTGGCGTAGACCGCGATCACCGGCCCGATGGCCAGACCCAGCAGCAGACCGAGCCCGAACAGGAGCCCAATCGCCAGCTGCTCGCGGCCTCGGGCAGTCGCGAACTGCAGGCCGAAGATGCACGCGAACGCCCCCAGGAACAGGATCAGCCCGGTTCCGCCGGACAGATCACGTCCGATGTAGGCACCGAGCCCGGCGCAGCCGACGGTGAGCGCGACCAGGCCCATGACCTGTCCAAAGACGCCCCGGGTTTCGTCGCGCGTGAGAGCCCGGCCGTCGAGTGCGTACTGCTGTGGGGTTGGCATGCCAGGAAATCTAGTCGAAAAACCTAAGAATTTGACGAGATTTCACCGTCTCGGCACGGTTGGCGGACCGAGGGACAACGAGGAGCCGGATCATCGCCGGTCCGCTGCCTGACGGTGTCTGCGGGCCGGATCGAGAAGCCGCGATACTGAGGTTGTGTCTGACACCGCCACCGCCCCCCGCCGGCGTCGCGGTCGTCGGTCGAGGCCGGGCTCCGACGTCCCCCGTGAGGCCTGGATCCGGTTGGCGGCCTGCACCGCCGCCGCCGCACTGCTGCAGCTGGACGGCACCCTGATCACCGTCGCCCTGCCGACGGTCGCGCACGGGCTCGGCGTCAAAGGCAGCTCTACCTCGGTCGTGCTGAGCGCCTACTTCGCCGCCTACGCGCTGGTGTTGATTCCCGCCGGCGAGCTCGTCGACCGGTTCGGGGCGCGACGGCTGGCCCTGGTGGGGCTGGCGGTGTTCGCGGTCGGGGCCGCGGCCGGGGCGCTGGTGACGACGTTCGGACAGCTGATCGTGGCCCGCGTCGTGCAGGGGGTCGGTGCCGGACTGGTCAGCCCGGCCGCGCTGGCCGGAGCGGTGAGCGGCTTTCCCCCCGAGCGGCGCGGCAGCGCGCTGGGCATCTGGGGCGCCAGCGCCGGGATGTCGAACCTGCTGGGACCGCTGTTGGGCGGCCTGCTGACCGTCGCCCTGGGCTGGCGCGCGGACTGGTGGGCCCTGGTCCCGCTGGCGATCGCGGCCGGGATCGGCATCGCGCGCGTGGTCCCGCGGGTGGTGCAGACCGAGACCGGCGGTGGCCATCCGGCGATGAACCGGATCGTCATGGCCGCGACGTTGGTCGCCGCGCTGACGTTCGCGGTGATGATCGGTGCCTTCTACATCGCCGAGCAGTACCTGCAGCGGGTGGCCGGCTTCTCGGCGCTGGGAGCGTCGGGCGCGCTGGTGCTGGTGGCCCTGCTGGTGGGGGTGGCCGCGCCGCTGGCCGGGACCATGGTCGATCGCTACGGCGAGCGGCTGCCGACGCTGCTGGGCTTCCTCGGTGCCGGGGTCGGGTTGGCGATCCTGGGGATTCCGGGCTTCTCGCTGGACGGAGTGGTGACCGTGCTGCCGCTGATCCCGGTCGGCCTGGGGCTGGGCATGCTGTTCGTTCCCACCTCCCGCGCGGCGCTGAACGCGACCCCGCTGGCCTCCCACGGGCGGACCTCGGCGCTGCTGTCGGTGGGCCGGCTGCTGGGGGCGGCGGTGGGAGCCGGGCTGGCGGGCGTGGCCCTGACCGGGACCCTCACCTCGGACACCGTGCACCACGCGCTGCTGCTGGGTGCGGCGGTGTGCCTGATTGTGGGGATCCCGGCCTCCACGGCGATCGGCGGACCGCCGGGCCCGCCCGCCGAGCAGACGGCGTAGCGGCCGCCGCTCGGGTGCTGCGTCTGAGCGTCCGGACCGTGCCGGTCTGGCGGGTCCCGCCGCTCAGGCGCTGCGTCTGAGCGCCCGCACGGCGCCGGTCTGGCGCGTCCGCGCCAGCAGGATCTCGGCCAGCGCGTCGGGAGCGTCCCACATCGGAACGTGGCCGGCGTCCTCGAGCACGACGTTGTCGACGTTGTCAGGCAGCCAGCGCGGCCGGTCGACCAGGCGGTCGCGCTCGGGCCAGACCAGCGTCACCGGGACCCGGATCCGCTCCAGGCCGCCGAACACGCCGGCGCGCATCAGGTCGTTTACCGCCTTGAAGCCGGGCGCCCCGGCGTAGGCGCGGACCAGGTGGGCGGCGTCGGCCGCGGGGACGCGCCCGGGATGCGCGACGGCGCTGCCCAGCAGCAGCCGGCGGCCCGGCGGGGTGGCGGCCAGCGGCCCGATCACCGGGAGCAGCTTGCGAGCGAGGTTGTGGGCAATCACCGGCTTGGGCACCAGCGGTCCGGGCCACAGCCCGGCTGGGGAGATCCCGGTCACGGTGCGGACGGCGCGGGTCAGGCCGAGCTCGAGCGCGACCCATCCGCCGAGCGAGTTGCCGGCCACGTGGGGGCGCTCCAGCCCGATCGCCTGGAGCTGATCGGCCACCGCCTCGGCGAGCGCCTTGGCGCTCGGGCTGTGCGCCAGGGGCGGCGAATCGCCGAAGCCGGGGAGGTCGATCGCGATCAGCTCGCGCTCACCGCGCAGCCGCTGCACGATTGGATCCCAGACCCGGCGATCGGCGCCGAGCGGGTGCAGCAGCACCAGCGGCGGCCCCTGGCCGGTCCGGTCATAGGCGAGCACCGGCGGTCTCAGCGCTCCAGCGCCGCTGCCAGCAGCCCGCTGATCAGGGCGCGAGACGAGCTCATGTTCACAACCCTATGTGGAATGGACGAATTGGTGCGGTCTGGTCTAATCGGCGCGAACGCACTTGCGGGGACGACACTAATCGTGGTGGGCCAGGCTGTCGCCGATCAGCCAGATCGTGGGCGGCCACAGCCCCACGAACAGCGCTCGCCGCTCGGCGTTGCCCCGCTCATCCTGGTCGACCGTCTTGGCGCGGATCCAGAGGACGATGCACAGGCCGACCGACCCCAGCGACGTGAGCTGCAGGTGCCAGGCGCGCAGGCCGGCGCGGTGGAGTTTCTCGGTCAGCATCGGATTGGCCCCGCGCGGCTTACGTTTGCCGGCCAACATCGGATTGGCCCCGTGCGGCTTAAGTTTGCCGTTCATCATCGGATCAGTCCTACCCCGTTGCGCGGGGTGAACACCGCCGGGCGGGGTAGCTTGGACCGGGCGTGCCGAAGCGCCCTACCCGCACCCGTCGCTGGCTGACCGCCGCCACCTGGCCGGTCGGCGTGAGCCTTACCTCGTGGGACTACATGTGGCGTTCGACCCCGCTGCACCGCCGCGAGGTGGTGGAGCCGGCAACGGACGGCCATCTGCCGCCGCCGTTTCCCGACGGCGGCGATGCCGCCGAGGTGATCGAGCCCCGCGATGGCCACGGCCCGCTGTTTCATCGCCGCTACTGGACCCGGATCCGGGACGTGAAGCGATCCCCCGAAGAGCTTTTCGCGCGTTTGGGCGAGAACCTCAACCGCGCCGCCCCGACCAAGTTCGCGCGGTTTCAGAAGGTCCACGGGGAGCGGGACGTCCTGGCCGTGGGCGACGAGTACGTGGTGCGCATGCCCGGGCCCTGGGACGGCCCGGTGCGGGTGATCGACGTGCAAGAGCGGTCCTTTCGTCTGGCCACGCTCGCCGGCCATCTCGAGGCGGGCCAGATCGAGTTCCGGGTCGGCGAGGACGGTCTGACCGTATTCGAGATCGAGTCGTGGGCCCGGAGCGCCGACCGGCTATCGAATCTCCTCTACCACCGGGCCCGCATGGCCAAGGAGGTCCAGCTCCACATGTGGATCTCGTTCCTGGAGGGTGTGGTGTCGATGTCCGGAGGGCGGATGACCGGTGGGGTCGAGATCGACACCCGCCGGGTGGAGAACCTGTGAGCCGGGGGCGTCCGTCGCCCCGGGTTCGCAAAAAGCTGGCCGGGCTGGCGGCGAAGCCGGTCAATTTCGATCCGGAAGGGCTCGACCTGGCGGCGCCGCCGCCGGGGTGGGCCGTGGACGACCGCCGCACGACGCTGCCCGCCGAACCGGCGGGGGAGCCGGTCAGCGAGGGCAGCTTCGAGATCGCGGCCCGGCTGATCCTCGGCTACGAGTTCGCCGATCCCTCGATCGTGCGCGCCTTCTACGACCCCGGGCGTCCGCTGGAGGGACGCGACATGCTGCTTGAGCTGCGGGCGCTCGGGCTCGCGCGGATGTACGTGGGTGTGCGGGTGGGCGAGGTCTACGACCAGGTGGTCGAGTCAGGCGGCCGCGCGGCGCGGGTGTTCGGCTGGTACTACCGCACCCTGGAGGGCCATGTGGAGATGGGTCAGATGAACTGGGAGGTCCTCAAGTGGCTTGACACCGGGAAGGTCGAGTTCCATGTCCATTCGGTCTCCCGGGTAGCGGCGATCGGCAATCCGTTCCTCCGGGTGGGCTTCTGGCTGTTGAAGGGCCATGAGCGAGCTCTGTTTCTCGATAGCACCGGGCGGCGGATGGCGCGGCTGACCGAGGCCGGCCTGGATGCCGAGGACCGCGGCGAGCGGATCCGGCGAGCCAGCTCTGAGCTCACCGCTCGCCGGCTGCCCGATGGGATCCCGCCCACGACCGGCTCGCCCGCACGGCCGAGAAACCTGACCTGTCAAGCTGAGGCGCACCGATGCCGCGGCGCTTTGTGATCGCTCAATTCCCCAACCGCGAGCTGCTCTGCACGCTGGCCGCCGGCGCGGTGGCGCGGACGGCATCCGGGGATGCCGCGCGCGCGGCCGCCGTGGTGTCCGAGGTGGCGCTGCTGGTGTGGGCCTACGAGGAGCTGGTCAACGGCGTCAACTGGTTTCGGTGGCTGTTGGGCGCAGGGGCCGCCGCGAATGCGCTCGGATTACTGCCTGGACCCCGAGTGGAGGCCTGACCAGGACCATGGGCGTGCTGTCCACGATGCGCATGTATCTCAAGCGCAACCCGACCCTGTCGCAGCCGACTGACCTGTACGCGCACGAGGTGAAGCTGCTGGACGGCGGCGAGCTGGACCTCGAGTCGTTGCGCGGCCGGCCGACGCTGATCGTCAACACCGCCAGCAAGTGCGGCTACACGCCCCAGTACGAGGGGCTGCAGGCGCTGTATGAGCGCTATGGCGACCGCGGGCTGCAGCTGCTCGGCTCGCCCTCGGGCGACTTCGCCGACCAGGAGTTCGACGACGCCGAGGAGATCGGCGCCTTCTGTCAGAAGAACTACGGGGTCAGCTTCCCGCTCACCGAGCGCACCTCGGTCCGCGCCGAGCCATCGGAGCTGTGGAGCGACCTGGCCCGCCAGCCCGGGTCGGGGCCGCCGGTGTGGAACTTCACCAAGTACCTGGTCGGCGGCGACGGAAGGCTGATCGCGCGGTGGCCCACGAAGGTAAAGCCCGAGGACCCGGACATCGTGTCGGCGATCGAGGCCGCGCTGCCGGGCTGAGGGCCGGGGCCGGCCACCGGACCGGGGTTACCGGCCTCAGGGCTTGGGCAGCGGCTCCGGAGCGCTGCGATAGCTGGGCGGCGTCTTGGAGAGCCGGATCGGATTTCTGGTCAGGGGGACCGGCGCGCCGCCGTCGCTGACCGGAACCTCCGCGATCGGCTCGAGGCCCAGCGACTGCGCCAGGGCGAAGGCTCCTCGCAGGTCGTTGACCACCCCAGCGGGGACGCGGACCGATCTGAGCCGGGCCGCCCAATCATCTGCCGTGCCCGTCGCCAGTCGCTCCACAAGCTCGGAGTGCAGGGCCTGGCGGTTGTCGACCCGGTCGCCGTTGCTGGCGAACCGGGCGTCGCCCGCCAGTTCGGGCGCGCCGATCACCTCGCACAGGGCGGCGAACTGGCGGTCGTTGCCGACCGCCACCACCAGCTCGCCCTCGCCGGTGGCGTAGAGCTCGTAGGGGGAGATGCTGGGGTGGGCGTTGCCCAGCCGCTCGGGCACCACGCCGGCGATCGTGAACGCCGAGCCTTGGTTGACCAGGCCCGCCAGCAGCGCCGACAGCAGGTCGACCTCGACGAGCTGGCCCTCGCCGGTGGCGTCGCGGTGGCGCAGCGCGGCCAGGATCCCGACCGATGCGAACAGCCCGGCCAGCACGTCGACCAGCGCCACGCCGACCTTCTGCGGCTCGCCGTCCGGAGACCCGGTGATGCTCATCAGCCCGCCGAGCGCCTGGACCAGGAGGTCGTAGCCGGGCAGCTCGGCGCCGGCGCCGGCGCCGAAGCCGGTGATCGAGCAGTAGACGAGCCCGGGGTTGGCGGCGCTGAGCGGCTCGTAGCCGAGGCCGAGCTTGTCCATCACCCCGGGGCGGAAGTTCTCGACGATCACGTCGGCCTGTTGGGCCAGGGCCAGCGCCCGTTCGCGGTGCTCGTCGGTGCTCAGGTCGAGCACCACGCTGTGCTTGTTGCGGTTGACCGACTGAAAGTAGGTGGCCTGTCCGCGCTCGTCATAGGGCGGACCCCAGCTGCGGGTCTCGTCGCCGGTCCCCGGTCGCTCGACCTTGGTCACCGTGGCCCCGAGATCACCCAGCATCATCGTCGCGAACGGTCCCGCCAGCACCCGTGAGAAGTCGAGAATCTCGAGGTCGGCGAGCGCGCTGGGCGGGTCGGCGTCGGCTGACGACATGGTCATCATCATCGACCACCTTGACGACGCTTGCCGTCGCCGTGATCGCAGGCACCGACTGGCCGCCGTGTCGATCCCGCGGGCTCAGGTCTATGCTCGGCCGTCATGAGCGCAAAATACGTCCACACCTGCATCCGCGTCCGGGACATCGACCGATCACTCGCGTTCTACTCGCACCTCGGCTTCGAGCACCGGGGCCGCCTGAACTTCGAGTCTGCCTACAACGTCTACCTCGGGCTGCCCGGCGATGGCGACGTCCTCGAGCTGACCGTCAATGTCGGCCGCGACCAGCCATACGACCTCGGAGACGGCTACAACCACCTCGCCCTGGTGGTCGACGATCTCGACGAGCTGCTGAGCAGGCTGGCCCAGAACGGGATCGAGCCCGAGAAGCCGCCGTACGCTCCGGGAGGCCGCGAGGAGTACCGGATCTGCTTCGTTGCCGATCCCGACGGCTACCGGATCGAGCTGATCGACACGGACTTCGCGACGCCCCAGGATCCGCCGCACCCCTCGGCCGACGGGGGATGACCGTGACCGGGCCGGACCCGGCCCGACGCGCGCGCCGCAGTCCGCGCGCCGGGCTCGGAAATAGTGTTCGCCCACCGCACGTCGACCCATTAGACTGAGCAGTCACATGGCAAATCCGTGGTTGGCCATCGACGTGGCCACCGCCCCGATGACGCGAGCGCGGGAGGTAAGGCGCGCCTGGGAACGCTTCGTCGGCGACGGATGGGATCGATTCTCCGGACGCGGCGAATCACACACCGTGCGCGGCCCGATCGCCGCGTCCTGGCGACGCTCGGCGGCCGCCGGCGTCGACCCCTCAGGGTCCCGAATCGCCCCCGTGGTCGCCGACGCCGACGAGACCTCGGCGCGGTGGGAAGTCCACCCGCTGGCCGAGATGGCGCCGCTGATCCGCTCCTGCCTGGCCGCCAGCGCCGACGAGTCACGCCACCTGATCGTGGTCAGCGACGCCAACGGGATGCTCCTGTGGCTGGAGGGCAACCCCACCGTACGGATGCGCGCGGCGGACTCGATGAACTTCGCCGAGGGGACCCTGTGGAGCGAGGGCGGAGCCGGCACCAACGCGATCGGCACCGCCCTGGCCGCCGACCACGCCGTGCAGGTGTTCGCCTCCGAGCACTTCAACGAGGTCGTCCAGGAGTGGACTTGCGCCGCCGCTCCGGTCCACGACCCCGACACCGGCCTGCTGATCGGGGTGATCGACCTGACCGGTGAGATGTCGACCGTCCACCCGCACAGCATGGCCGTGGCGACTGCCACCGTGCAGGCGGTGGAGGCGCAGCTGCGCTGCCAGATGCTCGACCGCGACGCCAGGTTGTTGACCCGCTACGGCGACCAGCTGAGCATCGGCTCAGAGCCGCGCGCGCTGGTGACACCGAGCGGGCGGGTGATCGCCAGCCGGCCGCTGGGATGGCTCCCGGTGGGGCGGCTGCCGCTGGCCCCCGGCGGGGGCGAGCTGCCGATCGACGACGAGCGCTCGCTGCTGGCCGAGGTGCTCGGCTACGAGGAGGCCTACATGGTCACCGAATCGCCCGAGCCGGCCTCCCCGCGCGCCGCCAACGGCCACTCGGCGGCGATCCTCAACCTCAGCCTGCTGGGCCGCGACCGCGCCGAGGTCCAGCTGGAGGGCCGCCGCCGCCAGCTGCGGCTGCGCCACAGTGAGATCCTCACGCTGCTCTGCGGCCATCCCGAGGGGCTGACCAGCGAAGAGCTCAGCGTGGAGGTGTACGGGGCCGGCGACCGGGCGGGCTCGATCCGCGTGGAGATGTCGCGGCTGCGCAAGCAGCTCGGGGACTGGATCGAGACCGAGCACTATCGCCTCCGCCGCGGGGTGGCCAGCGACTTCGCACAGGTTTGCGGCCTGCTGCACCGGGGGGCGGTCCGGGAAGCCGCTGCGCGCTACCCGGGAGCGCTGCTGCCGGCCTCGACCGCGCCCGGCGTGGTGCGCGAGCGCGAGGCGCTGGAGAGCTGGCTGCGCCAGTCGGTGATGAGCGCCGGCGACCGCGAGGCCCTGTGGTCCTGGCTGCAGACGCCAAACGGCACCGCCGACCTGCCGGCCTGGCAACGGCTGCTGGCCAATCTCCCGTTCCAGGATCCTCGCCGTAGCCTTGCCGCCTCCCGGATCGGCCAGCTGCGAGCCCAGAGCGCGCAGCCGGCGCCAAACGGCAGCGGCGTGTAACGCCTGTGTAACGCCAGTCGGGGCAACCGTCCTCTACTGTCGGTGAGGCCATTCCGGAGCGCCTTCCGGATCCGCATACGCAGGAGAGGAAGAGGGGTTTGAAGGGCGAATCCGTCCGCGCGCTTTCGCGTGCGCCCGCTGCCGCGTCCAGCCGTAGCCTGAGCACCGCTCGGTCGGTGCTCAGGGTCCTGTCGCTGCTCGTCGAACGCCCCCAGGGCGTCCGGGCCGACGAGGTGGCCGCGGCGCTCGGCAAGTCGGTCTCGACCGCCTACTACCTGCTGACCAGCCTCTGCGAGGAGGGCTTCGCGGTGCACGAGAGCCAGGGCGTCTACCGGCCCGCCCGGGGGCTCGAGGAGCTGACCGCGGTCGCCGAGCCGGCCAGTGCGCTGCACGAGGGGCTGGCCGGGACCGTCGACGAGCTGTTCCTGCGCACTCGCAAGCGCTCCTACCTGGGGGCGGTGCGGCCGGGCCGGATCGAGATCGTGGCCTTTCGCGGTCGCCAAGGGGTGCCGCGCATGCCCGGCCTGGGATCGGAGATCCGCGACAGCGCCCACGCGCTGGCGATGGGCAAGGTCGTGCTGTCGCTGTTGGAGCCTCGCGCGGTGGCGCATTACGTCAGGCGCGGGATGAAGTCGTTTACCCCCAGGACGATCACCACCGGCTCGGCACTCGACGCCGAGCTGGCGCGGGTGCGGCGAGACGGGTTCGCTGTCGACCGGGAGGAGTTCGACGAGAACTTCTGCTGCATCGCGGCGCCGATCCTGGACCAGCACGGCCGATTCGTGGCCGCGCTCGGCCTGTCGACCACCCCGCACATCTTCGACTCCGAGCGCAAGCAGCTTGCGGCGACCGTGGTGGAGGTGGCCGGCGCCGCGGGCCGGCACACCGAGAAGGAGCCCCGGCGCCGGGTGCGCCGAGGAGCGCGTAAGCGCCTCGCATCGGTCTCGTGAATTGCAAGCAGATGCGAAAAACCCGCGCTTCTTGCCGAGCCGGAGGCCGGAACCTAGCCTCGCTGGCAGAGGTCGCGGAGCGGCTCAGACCGCCGCGCCAACGAGGGAACCAAACAAGGAGTGACGGGTGAGCAGACAGAGCATCACCAAGGCCCACAACAAGATCCAGGAGCTCTCCTGGGAGCCGACATACGTCTCACCGGTGGAGAAGTACTCCACCGATTACACGTTCGAGAAGGCGCCGAAGAAGGACCCGCTCAAGCAGGTCCTGCGCTCCTATTTCCCGATGGAGGAGGAGAAGGACAACCGCGTCTTCGGCGCGATGGACGGTGCGATCCGCGGCAACATGTTCCGCCAGGTCCAGGAGCGCTGGATGGAATGGCAGAAGCTGTTTCTGTCGATCATCCCGTTCCCGGAGATCTCCGCCGCGCGGGCGATGCCGCTGACGATCGGCACGGTCCCGAATCCCGAGGTCCACAACGGCCTGGCGATTCAGATGATCGACGAGGTTCGTCATTCGACGATCCAGATGAACCTCAAGCGGCTGTACATGAACCACTACATCGATCCGGCCGGGTTCGACATCACCGAGAAGGCGTTCCAGAACTGCTACGCCGGCACGATCGGCCGCCAGTTCGGTGAGGGGTTCATCACCGGCGACGCGATCACCGCCGCCAACATCTACCTGACGATCGTCGCCGAGACGGCGTTCACGAACGTCCTCTTCGTGGCCATGCCCGGCGAAGCGGCGGCCAACGGCGACTACCTGCTGCCGACGGTGTTTCACTCGGTCCAGTCCGACGAGTCACGCCACATCTCCAACGGCTACTCGATCATCCTCATGGCGCTCGCCGACGAGCGCAACCGGGAGCTGCTGGAGCGCGACCTGCGGTACGCGTGGTGGAACAACCACGCCGTCGTGGACGCCGCCATCGGCACCTTCATCGAGTACGGCACCAAGGACCGGCGCAAGGACCGCGAGAGCTATGCGGAGGCGTGGCGTCGCTGGATCTATGACGACTACTACCGCAGTTACCTGATGCCGCTGGAGAAGTACGGCCTGAGCATCCCCCACGATCTGATCGAGGAGTCGTGGAACCGGATCTGGAACAAGGGCTACATCCACGAAGTGGCGCAGTTCTTCGCCACCGGTTGGTCGGTCAACTACTGGCGGATCGACCCCATGGACGACAAGGACTTCGAGTGGTTCGAGTTCAAGTATCCGGGGTGGTATGACAAGTACGGCAAGTGGTGGGAGCGCTACGCCGACCTGGGCAAGAAGAACGGCCACGCGCCGATCATCTTCAACGAGGACGCCGACTACGAGTATCCCCACCGCTGCTGGTCGTGCATGGTCCCGTGCCTGATCCGCGAGGACATGGTGGTCGATGAGGTCGACGGCCAGGTCCGCACGTACTGCTCGGAGACCTGCCACTGGACCGACGCGGTCGCCTTCCGGGGTGAGTACAAGGGCCGGCAGACCCCGTCGATGGGCCGGCTGACCGGTAAGCGGGAGTGGGAGACCATGTACCACGGTTACGACCTGGCCGAGTGCATTCAGGATCTCGGCTACGTCCGCGACGATGGTGAGACGCTGATACCGCAGCCGCATCTGGATCTCGATCCGAAGAAGATGTGGAAGCTGGAGAACGTGAAGGGCTACACGCTGCAGAGCCCGAACATTCTGATCAACGAGATGTCCCCCGCGGACCGTGAGGCGCACGTCGCCAAGTACAAGGCCGGCGGCCCGGCGGGCCGTCCCGCCCGTGACGAGGCGAGCGCCTAGCGAGGCAACGTGAGGAGGCGATCGGTCGCTGTGCCGGTCGCCTCCTCGGCGTCGTTGCGTACCCGAGCCATGGGAGAGACCTACAACGTCCGACTCGAACCAGTCGGCATCGACTTCGAGGTCGACGAGGACGAGACGGTTCTCCGGGGCGCCTTCCGCCAGGGGCTGATGCTGATGCACGGGTGCAAGGAGGGGCAGTGCGCAGCCTGCAAATCGTTCCTGCTCGACGGGGAAGTCGATCTGGAGAGGTACTCGACCTTTGCGCTGAACGACTTCGAGAAGGAGGAGGGCTGGACGCTGCTGTGCCGCGCTCATGCCGAGTCCGATCTCCAGGTCGAGCTGATCAACTACGACGAGGAGATCCTGCGCAACGGGGTCCCGCAGAGGACCAAGGAGCTGCGCGTCGAGGCGCTCGAGCCGCTGACCCACGACATATACCGGCTCGTGCTCGATGCCACCGACCTGGAGTACAAGCCGGGTCAGTACGTCGACATCACCATCCCGGGCTCCGAAGAGGTGCGCTCGTTCTCGATGGCCAACCTGCCCGGCGACAAGCTCGAGTTCATGATCAAGATCTACCCGGACGGCAAGTTCTCGAGTCTGCTCGCCGAGGGCGGGATCGCAACCGGACACCAGCTCGAGGTCACCGGCCCGTTCGGAGTCTTCACCCTGCGCAACAACGAGCGGCCTTTGCTGTTCATCGGCGGCGGGGCCGGCATGGCGCCGATCCTCGCGCTGCTGCGTTCGCTCGCCGATCAGGGCAGTGCACGGGAAATCGTCTACTACTACGGGGCTCGCGGGCCCAAGGATCTGTTTCACCTCGATGAGCTCGCCGAGCTCGAGGCGCAGTTGGAGAACTTCCGCTTCGTGGCGGCCCTTTCGGACTGCGACGGGGAGGAATGGGACGGAGAGCAGGGGCTCATCACCGACGTGGTGCAGCGCTGCGAAGAGGAGCTGGGCGAGGTGGACGCATACCTGTGCGGTCCGCCACCGATGGTCGAGGCCGCGATCGCTTTGCTGGACGCAAAGGGCGTTCCCGAGTCACGGGTCCACTACGACAAGTTCACCACGACCGCGCCCGAATAGCGCGGGAAGGAGAGAGCAACCCATGGCAACACAGACCACTCGGGACACAGAGGGCGAGGTCACGGCCCCGTCCAAAGACGACGAGGTCCCGCCCCCAGTCACCGAGCGCAGTGTCCCCAAGCCGGTGTTCACCGACGCCGAGGCGGGCGCCAGGGAGTTCCCCTCCTCGACGAGCCGAAGCTACAACTACTTCACGCCGGCCAAGCGCCGCGCCACGGTCTACGAGGACGTGACGGTCGATGTCCAGCCCGACCCCGAGCGATACCTGCTCCAGGGCTGGATCTACGGCTTCCGCGACCGCGAGGGCGGCTATCCGGTGG
Source organism: Solirubrobacteraceae bacterium (assembly GCA_036502145.1). Classification (GTDB taxonomy): domain Bacteria; phylum Actinomycetota; class Thermoleophilia; order Solirubrobacterales; family Solirubrobacteraceae; genus Palsa-465. The sequence goes on from DASXZB010000081.1 coordinate 13,256, forward strand.
AGTGGACGAAGCTCAGGTCCGCCAACTGGCATGCGTTCCTGGATCCCAACGAGGAGTGGGAGCAGACGATCTACCGCAACAACGCCAACGTGGTGCGGCAGATAAGCCAGAACCTGTCAAACGCCAAGGCCGCCCGTGCCTTCGACGGCTGGAATCGCGGCTGGATAAAGACCGTGGAGCGTCATGTCGGCGCCTGGGCGCACGTCGAGCACGGAATCGGCATGCACGTGTACCTGCCGGCGCAGCGCGACGCGCCCACCAACATGATCAACAACGCGCTGTCGGTGGCCTCGGCCCACAAGCTCCGCTTCGGCCAGGACCTGATCCTCTACAACCTCGACCTCACCGACTCGGTCGAGGGGTTCGACGGCGAAGCGCACAAGGACGCCTGGACCAAAGACCCGATCTGGCAGGGCGTGCGCGAGAACGTCGAAGGTATCACCGCCATCCGTGACTGGGCCGAAGCGTTCTTCGTGGCCGCGGTCATCTTCGAGCCGCTGGTCGGTGAGCTGTTCCGCTCGGAGTTCATCATGCAGGCGGCCGCGCCTCAGGGTGACTTCGTCACCCCGACGCTGATGGGCGCCGGCGAGGCCGACACGGCCCGCGACGCTCGCGTCGCTCGCCGGCTGTTCTCGATGCTGGCAAACGACGAGCAGCACGGCGAGCACAACCGCAAGACGATGGACGGCTGGCTGCGGGAGTGGACGCCGCGCAGCATCGCGGCCGGGCGCGCCATGCAGCCGATCTGGTCACAGCCGGGTGAGAAGGTGATCCGCTTCGAGGAGTCCCTGGAGCATTCCCGCGGACGCTTCGAGGAGATCCTGGCCGACTTCAACCTCAACGCAAAGGAGCTCGATACATGAGTACCGGTTCTGACCGATTCAAGTCGGATCCCACGGCTTCCAACCGTGCCGGTGTGACGCTGATGAACAACCAGGTCGGATACGTGGTTGCCGAGGTGATGCGCCATAAGGACAACGTCACGGTCGAAGTGCTGCCCTCCATGATCCGGGTCGACGGCACCGGGAAGTTCGAGATCAACTACGACGAGTGCGCCGAGGCGCTGGGCTGGGACGACTTCGGCAACGACGACTTCGAGGAGATCATGTCGACCCACTACGGGCGCATGGTCGTGCTCGACGACAGAATCATCATGTTCGCCAACCCCGAGGATGCGGCGGAGTACATTAGCTTTGACCTGCAGGCCATCGGCTAAGTAGGGAGGGAGAGATGTACGAACACAACGGCGAGAAGTACTTCATCGTCGACAGCCACATCCACATGTGGGACGCCAGTCCCGAGAACTGGGTCAAGGGACACGAGCAGTACGCCAAGGGCTGGATCGAGTGTTTCCACGCCTACATGGGGCTGGGTCCGCCGGAGACGCACTGGCCGCTTGAGAAGTTCATGAAGTACTCGGATGAGGACTTCGAGAAGGACGTCTTTGCGGACGGCGGCGTCGACGTGGGGATATTCCAGTCCACGTACCTGAAGGAGTGGTACACGACCGGCTTCAACACGGCGGCCGCCAACGCGCGGATGGCCGAGAAGCACCCCGGAAAGCTGATCGTCAACGGGCGGTTCGACCCCCGGGACGGCGACAACGGCCTCAAGGAGCTGGAGGAAGACGCCAAGAAGTACAACCTCCAGGGCGTCAAGCTTTACACCGCCGAGTGGAACAACGGCTCACGCGGGTGGCGACTTGACGACGAGCAGACCAAGCCCTTCTTCGAGAAGTGCAAGGAGCTTGGGATCAAGAACCTGCACGTCCACAAGGGGCCGACGATCTGGCCGCTGGACAAGGACGCCTTCGACCCCCGGGACGTCGACATTGCCGCGACCGACAACCCCGAGCTCAACTTCATCATCGAGCACGTGGGGCTGCCGCGGATCGAGGACTTCTGCTTCATGGCGACCCAGGAGCCCAACGTCTACGCCGGCCTGTCAGTGGTGATCGGCGGCCTGATGTTCGCCCGGCCGCGGTTCTTCTCCAAGGTGATGGGCGAGCTGCTGTTCTGGGTCGGCGAGGACAAGATGCTGTTCGGCTCCGACTACGGGATCTGGGAGCCCAAGTGGCAGATCGAGGGCTTTCTGGGCTGGGATTACCCCGACGAGGAGTACTCCGACTACCCGCGGGTCACCGACGCCACCCGGCGCAAGATCCTGGGGCTCAACGCCGCGAAGCTGTACGGCATCGAGGTGCCCGCCGAGCTCCAGCTTCCCGCCGAGGCGGGAACGCCCGGCGCCGAGGAGGATGCCCAGCTGGTCGAATCGGCATGACAGAAGCGGCCTCTCCACAGACAGAGGAGGGCGCCAACCCGCTACGCACTCAGGTCATCGACGCGCTCTCCGCGGTCTACGACCCGGAGCTCGACGAACCGATCACTGCACTTCGGTTCGTCAGCTCCTGCGATGTGACCGCCGAGGGCGACGTCGAGGTCCTCTTGCGCCTGCCGACACCGCAGTGCGCGCCGAACTTCGCCTTCCTGATGGCGTCCGACGCGCGCAACGCGGTGGGCCGGCTGCCGGCGGTGCGGTCGGTCAGCGTCACGCTCGAAGACCACTACACCGGCGAGGAGATAAACGCGGCGCTCCGCCGGGGCGCCGGCTTTACCGGCGCCTTCCCCGGCGAGACCGAGGACGACGACCTGGAGGCGCTGCGTGAGCTGTTCACGCGCAAGGCCCTGGTCGCCCGCCAGTCGCGGCTGTGCGAGGCGATGCTGAGCGTTGGCGCGACGGCCGAGACGGTCGTCGCCGCGCGCGTCTCGGAGCTGCCGGAGGGACCCGAGACGCGCCGCTGCCTCCAGCTGCGCCACCAGCTCGGGATCGCCTCGGGTCCCGAGGATCCGGCGTTCGTCCTCCCCAGCGGTGAGCCGCTGGTCGCCGACCAGCTCCCGCGCTGGCGGCGGGGGGCGCGGCTGATCCGCACCAGCCTGGAGGCCAACGGCGGCATCTGCCGCGCGTTGCTCGAAGTCCGTCATGGCCTGGCCACCGAGAACGAGGAGGTTGCACGATGAAGGCGGCGAGGCTCCACCACTACCGCGAGGCACTGAAGCTCGACTCGGTCGACGAGCCCACGGCCGACGGCCCGCTCGACGTGATCGTGCGGATCGGCGCCGCCGGCCTGTGCCGGACCGACCTGCACATTCAGGAGGGGCAGTGGGCGGAGAAGTCCGGGGTCACGCTCCCCTACACCCCGGGCCACGAGAACGCCGGCTGGGTCCACGAGATCGGCTCGGCGGTGACCAACGTCGAGGTCGGCGATACGGTCATCGTGCATCCCTACATCTCCTGCGGCCTGTGCCTGCCCTGCCGCAAGGGCGACGACATGCACTGCCTCAACGGCTCGTTTCCCGGCATCGACCGCGAGGGCGGCTTCGCCGATCTGCTCAAGACCTCGGCGCGTTCGGTGGTCAAGCTCGACACTGGGCTGGAGCCCAAGGACATCGCGGCGCTGGCCGACGCCGGCCTGACCGCGATCCACGCGGTCAAGAAGGCGATCCCGATCCTGACCGCCGGCACCCGGGCGGTGGTGATCGGCGCCGGCGGCCTCGGCCACATCGGGATCCAGTGCCTGAAGGCGATGACTCCGGCGGAGATCATCGTGATCGATCCATCGGAGAAGGCCCTGGCGCTGGCCGGCGAGATGGGGGCCGACACGACGGTGCCCGTCGACGGCAAGCACGTCGACACCGTCAAGGAGATGACCGACGGCCTGGGCGCCGAGGCGATCATCGACTTCGTAGGCGAGAAGGGAGCGATCGAGGATGGGATCGCAATGGTCCGCGACGGCGGCTTCTACTACGTGATCGGCTACGGCGAGAACATCGACATCCCCACGATCGACGTGATCTCCCGGGAGATCTCGTTCATCGGCAACCTGGTCGGAACCTACGCCGATCTGCAGGAGCTGATGGTCCTGACCGCCCAGGGCAAGGTCAGCCTGCACACCTCCACCTACCCACTCGATTCGATCAACGACGCCATGGCCGATCTCGACGGCGGGCGGCTTCAGGGCCGCGGCATCCTGATCCCGGCCGGGGCATAGGAGCGGCAATGGGAAAGATTCTCTACTTCAACCACGAAGCTCGCCAGCTCCTGCAAGCCGGAGTCGACGAGCTCGCCAACACGGTCAAGGTGACGCTGGGTCCCAAGGGCCGCAACGTGGTGCTGGAACGGCTCACCGGGGCCCCCACGATCACCAACGACGGCGTGTCCATCGCGCGGGAGATCGAGCTGTCGAACCAGTTCAAGAACATGGGTGCCCAGCTCGTCCGCGAGGTCGCCACCAAGACCTCGGACCTGACCGGCGACGGGACCACCACGGCCACGCTGCTGGCCCAGGCGATCGTGCGCGAGGGGATGAAGGCGCTCGACGAGGGAGCCAACCCGATGCTCCTGCGCCGCGGCATCGAGGACGCCACCGAGCTGGTGGTGGCCGAGCTGCAGCGCGGCGCGCGCCGGGTCGGCGACGAGTCCGACCTGGCCCACGTGGCCACGATCGCCGCCAAGGAGGACGAGCGGATCGGCCAGGCGGTCGCGCGCGCGCTGCACCGCGTGGGACCGGAAGGCGTGGTGACGATCGAGGAATCCGGGGCCCCGGGGATCGCGGTCGAGTTCGTCGAGGGCATGCACGTCGACAACGGCCATTTCTCGCCCTACCTGATCCAGGACACCGAGCGGATGGAAACGGTGTTCGACGACCCCTACATCCTGCTCACCAACAAGCCGGTCGTGCACGTGCAGGACCTGATGCCGACGCTCGATGCGGTGATGAAGTCGCCGCGGCCGCTGGTCATCTTCGCCGAGAAGATCGAGGGGGCCGCGCTGGGGCTGCTGGTGCAGAACAACCAGCACGGCACGCTGAAAGCGGTCGCCGTGCGGGCCCCGGGATTCGGGCACCGCCGCATCGCCCACCTGCACGACCTGGCGGCGTTCACCGGCGGCCGGGTGATCACCGACGAGGCCGGCGTCACGCTCCAGCACGTGACGCCGGAGACGTTCGGCAGCGCTCGCCGCGTGGTCGTCACCGACGACTCGACGGTCCTGGTCGAGGGGGCCGGCAGCGCTGAGGAGGTCACGGCGCGCCTGTCCCAGATCCGGATCGAGCTCGGGCGGGCCACTCAGGACACCGACATCGAGGTCCTCCGTGAGCGGCTGGCCAAGCTCTCGAACCGCCTGGCGGTGATCCACGTGGGCGCCGCGACCGGCCCCGAGCTCAAGGAGAAGTTCCGGCGCACCGAGGGTGCGGTGGCGGCCACCCGGGCCGCAGTCAGCGAGGGCGTCGTGGCCGGCGGTGGAACCGCCTTGCTGCGCGCCGAATCGGCCCTGCAGGATCCGGGCCTGGAGGGCGACTACCTGCGCGGCGCCGAGGTGATCCGCAGCGTCCTCTCGGAGCCGCTGTTCTGGGTCGCCACCAACGCCGGCTATGACGGCCAAGCGGTGATCGACCAGGTCCGGGTGATGCCGGACGGGCACGGGCTCAACGCCCTCAGCGGGGCGTTCGGCGATCTGTATGAAGACGGCGTGATCGACCCGCTGCGGGTCACCCGGCTCACGATTCAGCACGCCGCCTCGGTGGCGGCGCTGATGCTGACCACCGAGGCGCTGGTGGCCGAGGAGCTGGTGGCCCAGCCCGGAGCGGTGATCGCGCCCGGGTTCGGGGATCTCGCCGAGGGGCTGGCGCGGCCCTCGTCGCCGGTGTAGGCGCCGCTGGCCAGCAGCTGCGCGCGGTCCGCGGGCGGCAGTGGGCGGTCCGGCGTGAAGACAGCTTTGGAAGACAGGTGGGCCGAGTGGGTCGCGCCGGCACGTCAGGCAGGCCGAGCGGCTCGCGTCGGCACGTGCGTCGCGCGACAAACCCGCGGCCGCTGACCGGATTTGTCATAGAACGCCTGCTGTGGCTACGTCTGGTGACAAATCACCCGGGCGCACGCGGATTTGTCACCATCTGCACGCTCGCCGACGACGGGTACCCGGGCCGCACGCCTCCCCGCTGTCGTTGTGCCGGGACTCCTCCAGGCTCTAGGTGACGAGCTCGAGCGCGCGCGCGATCATCGGCGGCGTGGTCTGGGCGATGCGCTCCAAGCCTGGGTCGGGCTCGGCAGCACGACGGTTGCGCTTGGCGAGCACCGACATGGTGGCCCCGAGCTTGTAGTAACAGAGGGCGAGGAACCAATCGAGCTCTGCCGGCTCGGATGGCCGGGCGGCTCCCGCGGCCCGGCGGTACTCGGCCAGCAGCTCGCCGGCGTCGGGCATCGCGTCGGCCGCCGCCTGGTTGGCGGGATCGCGGCGTTGCACGCGCTGCTGGATCGGCTCGGCGAAGGCCATCAGCCAAGCCAGGTCGTGGCGGGGATCGCCCAGCGACCACAGCTCCCAGTCGATGATCGCGGCCAGCCGCCGACCGCTGAACTGCATGTTGCCCAGGCGATAGTCGCCGTGCAGGATCCGGGGCGGGAGCGGCGCCGGGATCCGCGCTCTCAGCGCCCGCTGCAGCGACAGCTCCTCGCCGCGCAGGTCGTCTCCGACCGTGGCGTAGAGCTGCGCCCAGCGGTCGAGCTCGTCGGCGGGCGACAGGACGGGCTCGGCGGCCAGGCCGACGGCAGCGGGATCGACGGCGTGCAGACGGGCCAGCATCGTCGCGGCAGCTCGGGCCCGGCGGTCGACCGTCTCCGGAGAGGGCGGTCGGTCGCTGAGGTCCCACTTGGGCTCGTAGGCCTCGCCGGCCACGAACTCCATGACGAAGAAGGGCGGCGTGCCGTCGACCTCGAGCAGGACCTCGGGGACCGCGACGCCGGGCGCTCCGTGTACGGCGTCGATCCCGCGCGCCTGGCGCAGGACGTCTCGGTTGCGCACCGGGGCCAGGCCTGGCGGGGCGACCTTGACCACCACCGGTCGATCGGCGCCCCGGTGCCGAAGGCGAGCCGAGAAGGTGAGGCTGGAGACCCCGCCCGGCAGCGGCTCGAGCTCGACGATCCGAGCCGCCGGCCACCGCGGCTGGGCGGCGCGCTCGGCTCGGTGCACGAGCTCGCCGGTGTCCAGCTCGGTCACGGTCGCTCGGCGCGCGCCCGGATCACGCTCTCGGTCACGGTCGCTCGGCGCGCGCCCGGATCACGCTCCCGGTCACCGACATCGAGTTGAGCGACTGACCGCCATCGATCAGCAGCTCCTGCCCGGTCGTGCTCCCGGCCGCCGGCGCGGCGAAGTACGCCACCGCCTCGGCGATCTCTTCGGTGGCCACGAGCCGTCCGCTGGGGATGCGCTCCAGCCAGGCCTCGACGATCTCGGTGGGCATCTGCAGCACCCCGGTGCTGGACACCAGGCCGGGGAGGATCGCGTTGGCGGTGATCCCGAAGGCAGCGTCCTCGGCGGCGATCGTCTTGATCATTCCCAGCAGGCCGGCCTTGCTGGCGCTGTAGGCGACCTGGGCCGGCATGCCGAACGCCGCGGCGATGCTCGAAATGACGATGATCCGCCCAAAGCGGCGCTCGCGCATACCCGGCAGGCAGGCCTGAACGACCCGGAAGCTGCCGGTCAGATTCACGTCCAGGTCACGCCGCCAGCGATCGAGGTCGATGGTGTGGGCGGCGCCGAAGATCGTCGGGACGCCCGCGTTGGAGACCACCACGTCGATGTCGTCCAGCCGCGGCAGCGCGCCGGAGACCAGATCGACCTGAAACGTGCAGCCGGGTTCGACGTCGAGCGTCGCCACCTCCAGGCCGGCGGCTCGGAGCCTGGCCGCGATGGCGGCTCCGATCCCGCCCTCGCGGGCGGCTCCGGTGACCAGCGCCTTGAGCGGGCGAGCGGTGTCGGCGTCCGTGGTGCGGTCCACTAGTGGGAGGCCACTAGGCCATGGTCAGGCCGCCGCTGACCGACAGCGTCTGGCCGGTGATGTAGCCGGCGCCCTCACTGGCGAAGAACCGGACCGCCCAGGCCACGTCCTGGGGCTGGCCCAGCCGCTTCATCGGCACCGCCCGGGCCAGGCGCTCGAGCACCTTGTCGGCGTCCTGGTGGGCGGCGGCGACGTCCTGGAGCATCTCGGTGTCGGTCGGCCCCGGACAGACGATGTTGGCGGTGACGCCCAGCCGAGCCGTCTCGCGGGCCACCGTCTTGGTGAACGAGATGATCGCCCCCTTGGCGCCCGCGTAGACCGACTCCAGCGACGAGCCGACCCGCCCGGCGTCCGAGCTGATGTTGACGATCCGCCCCCAGTGGCGCTCGATCATCGACGGCAGCAGGGCATGGGTGACGCGCAGGCCGCCCTTGAAGTTGACCTCCAGCACCTCCTGCCAGAACTCCTCGTCGGTCTCCACGAACGGCTTGAGCTCATCCCAGCCGGCGACGTTGACCAGGACGTCGATCTCGCCGCACTCGCGTCGTACCTTGGCGAGCCCCTCGGTGACGGAGGCGGGCACCCGGACGTCCATCTCGACGGCCAGGCTGCTACCGCCGGACTCGGTGATCGCGCGCGCGTTGGCGTCCGCCAGCTCGGTGCGGATGTCGGCGATTACCGCGGTCATGCCGTCCTCGGCGAGGCCGCGCGCGATGGCTGCGCCGATCCCGCGAGCGCCGCCGGTGACGATGGCGACACGCCCGCTGGCGCTGGGGCTGGCGAACATGGCCCGGCACCATACCGACGGGCGTCAGGCGAGTCCCTTGTCCTTGAGCTCCTTGATCGCCGAGCTCGACTTTTCGAGCCCGTCGAGCCCCATCGCCTGCAGCACCGCGGGCGCCTTGGAGAACTGGACGTCACGGTAGTCGACTATCTCGAGCTGGTTGCCGGAAGGGTCGCGGACGCGCAGTGAGCCACTGGCGGCGACATCCTCGCCTCCTGACTTGAGGGCCGCGCGGAGCGCCTCCTTGTCCTCGACCACGAAGCCGACGTGGCGGGCGCGATCGGCCTCGCTGAGGTTGTCGCGCGAGGCTTGGCTGAGGGCCAAGAACTGGTCGCCGAGGTCGATCCAGGCCATGGTGGCGCGGCGGCCCCGGAGGGTGAACTCGAAGTAGCGCCCGTACCACTCCAGCGCCCTGTCGAGATCGTCGACCTCGAAAGCGATGTGGTTGATCCCGATCGCTCTTACCGGCATGCCTTGAGGATACGCGGGCGCCCCGAGCGTCCGTGTCGGCGTTCTGTGGCGGGGGTCCGCGCCGCGTGGCAAGCTTGCCCGGACCGTGGCCAACCCGCTCAGCTTTGATCCCATCGAGGAGGCCGGCCGGCAGTGGCGAAAGCGTTGGGGCCGGGGGCCGGTGGCGCCGATGATGGCCGTCACCTCGGTGATGCGCGTCCAACAGATCCTGCTGGCGCGCTGCAACGAGGCGCTGTCGTCCTACGAGTTGACGTTTCCGCGCTATGAGGCGCTGATGCTGCTGTTCTTCAGCCGCACGGGCTCGCTTCCGCTGGGCAAGATCGGGGTCCGGCTCCAGGTCCACCCCACCAGCGTCACCAACCTGGTGGACGGCCTGGAGAAGCTCCAGTACGCCGAGCGGACCCCCCATCCCAGCGATCGGCGAACAACGCTGGCTACGATCACCGCCCGCGGACGCGAGGTCGCTGGGCTGGCCACGCAGTCGATGCACGAGATCAGCTTCGGGACGCATCCCATGCGCAAGGCAGAGCTTCAGCAGATAACCGAGCTGCTGGCTCGGATCAGGGTCGGGGCCGGGGACTTCGAGGCGGGCTGAACCCTGGCTCGGATCAAGGATCCGGCCGGACCATCGGCGGAATAGTTTGACCTCCGACTATCTGGCTCGCTAAGGTTAATTCGGAGATGAGCGTCCTCGAGGGCAAGCTTCCGGTCAGCTACGAGGAGTGGCGCGCGGCCTACGGCCTGACCCCGGAGCGCAACGCGCTGTTTACGACCTTGTCCGGGGAGGAGGTTCGGCCGCTGTACACCGAGCGCGATCTCCCCGCCGGGGTGGGCGGGCCCGACGATCCGATCGGGCTGCCGGGACAGTTCCCGTTCACGCGCGGTGTGTATCCGTCGATGTATCGGGGGCGGTTGTGGACGATGCGCCAGTTTGCGGGGTTCGGGACCGCGGAGGAGACCAATCGGCGGTTTCGCTATCTGCTCGATCACGGCCAGACGGGGTTGTCGACGGCGTTTGACATGCCCTCGTTGATGGGGCATGACTCCGATCATCCCCGCTCCGAGGGGGAGGTGGGCCGCGAGGGGGTGGCGATCGACACCGTCTCGGACATGCAGACGCTGTTCGGCGGGATCCCGCTCGATGAGGTCACGGTATCGATGACGATCAACGCGCCGGCGGCGATCATGCTGGCCTTCTATGTGGTCGCGGCTGAGCGCCAGGGGGTGTCACCGGACCGGCTGGGGGGCACGATCCAGACCGACATCCTCAAGGAGTACATCGCCCAGAAGGAGTGGTGCTTCCCGGTCGATCCCGCGATGCGGCTGGTCGGCGACATGATCGAGTGGTGCTCGGAGACCATGCCGCGCTGGCATCCGATCAGCATCTCGGGCTATCACATCCGCGAGGCGGGCTCGACGGCGGCGCAGGAGCTGGCGTTCACGCTCAAGGACGGCCTCACCTACGTGGAGCAGGCGGTGGCGCGGGGGCTGGACGTGGATGACTTCGCGCCGCGGCTGTCGTTCTTCTTCAACGCTCAGATCGATTTCTTCGAGGAGATCGCCAAGTACCGCGCGGCGCGGAGGATCTGGGCCCGGGAGCTGCGCGACACCTTCGGGGCGCGCAAGCCCGAGTCGTGGCGGATGCGCTTTCACACCCAGACCGCCGGTGTGTCGTTGACCGCCCAGCAGCCGCTGAACAACATTGTGCGCACCGCGGTCGAGGCGCTGGCCGGCGTGCTCGGTGGCACTCAGTCGCTGCACACCAACTCGTTTGACGAGGCGCTGGCGCTGCCGACCGAGGAGGCGGTCCGGATCGCGCTGCGCACGCAGCAGATCATCGCCGAGGAGACCGGCGTGGCGAACACGATTGATCCGCTGGGCGGGGCGTACTTCGTGGAGTCGTTGACCGACCACCTCGAGGAGATCGCCTACGACTACTTCCGGCGGATCGACGAGCTCGGCGGGATGGTCGAAGCGGTCAAGACGGGCTTTCCACAGCGTGAGATCGCCGATGCCGCGTTCGATCTGCAGCGGGAGATCGACTCCGGGCGGCGGGTCGTGGTCGGCGTGAACCGGTACACCGAGGGCGACGAACAGGCGACTGAGATTCTGCGCATCGATCCGGCGCTCGAGCAAAAGCAGATCCGGCGCGTCCAGTCCGCGCGTGCCGACCGCGACAGCGATCGCGTCCGGGCGGCCCTGGCGGCGATAACGCAGGCGGGTGCCGGCGACGACAACCTGATGCCGCGGCTGCTGGAGGCCGCGCGCGCGAACGTCTCAGAAGGCGAGATCGTGCACGCGCTGCAGCAGGTGTGGGGCGACTACCGCGAGCAGCCCGTCTTCTGACCCGCGCCCGGCTGCGCCGCGATGGGTTGGGTTGGTTCTATTACGTGTGCAGCGAGGGCGCGTAGGAGATGCCGATGATCGAACCCTCGATCGACAGCAGGCGGGCAACCGTCTGTCCCCACGGCTCCTCGCGGGCGCCGTGCAGGAGCTGGAAGCCCCTCCCCCGCAGCTCGTCGGCCGCGTCCGCGACCGCTCCGGCGCTTTCGACCTCGAACTCGATGCTGACCTGAGGCAGTGGCCGGTCCGCCGGCCATTCGTCGGCGCCGAAGCACGCCTGGGCGGCCTCCGAGAGGGGCCACACGCCGAAATGCTTGGACCCGCCGACCCGCTCGCTGTGGAAGTAGTCAGAGCCGGGGCCCGCCTCCAGCGGCAGGCCGAGCGCCTCGACGAACAGCTCGCGGCTCTTCGGCGGGTCCGGGGCAACGACCGCCACACCGGTGATGAAGTCGATGTTCACGTGCTTCTCCCTCCTTCAGGGCTGCTTGCGCTCGACCGTCCTCTCGACAGTACGGCGGCGCAGGCCTCAGCGCTTGGAAGAAACGGCCATCGTGGTAGTTCGGGGGTCCGCGTTCGCCGCGCGCCCTGCCCAAGGGCCGGCGACGCCCGCGGACACCCCGCGCCCGTCCCGAGCTGGGTGGAGCGGCCAACTTGAGAGTGCCGGCTCCACCGCCTCCCTTTTAGCTCGGGATCGGGCTACCCCGCCCGTCATCGGCGTGTTCGCGCCGCCTCCTTCTCGTCGATCGGCCGCGCGTCCACACCGGATCGGCCCGCGTCACCCGCGGCCTCGCCGCGGTCGCGCTCGGCGTCCCGGTCGGTGGCCACCCTGCCGCGGCCATCCTGAACGGCCGAGGTCCCCGCGAACCGCTCTCGCTCGTCCTCGGAGATCAGCTCGTGATCGGCCAGCCCCTGCTGGTGCATCTCGGCGCGCTCCTCGCGAACCTGGGCCGCGGCCCGCTCCCGGACCGCCTCCTGCTCGGCGATGCGGGCGCGCCGCTCGGCCACGTCTGCACGTTCGTCGAGCCGCTCCGAGGCCTCGCGGTGGCGCCTCGCGACCTGCTCGCGACGCTCCCCGAGCTCACGCTCGCGGGCCCGAAGCCGGGTGCGCTCACGGATCCGCGGCAGCGCCACGATCAGCGCGAGCAGGATCAGCGCCACGACGACGATTGCGATTATCAGACCTGCCGACATTCCTACCTCCTTGACTTGTCATCTGGGCAGTGCGCGCGGCGCGGGCATGCGCACGAGCTCACACCGGCCCTTCCGACAGCTGAACCTGACCAGCTGACGGGGACCGCCAAAACTGCGGACATCACGCCACGGCCGCTCGATACCAACCGGCGCCGGCGCGGCATCTGTACCTCTTCTCTCGCCTGCTTTCGCTCTCGCCGAAATGCGGGCGGAGCGATTTGAACTTGGCTGTTTGGCTACCCCCATGCGTCGTCGCTCACACACCCTGGTCCGAGCCCATACACCTCACTTCTAGACTGTGGGAGTGTCAGTTCTCGCCCATCCGCCCAGTGCGCTGGGGGCCGCCTTCCGGCGCGACGGGACCCTCCGACGCTTCCCTCGCGGGCAGGCTCTGTTCGTGGAGGGCGACCGGTCGGATCGGGTGTTCATGATCGTGCGCGGCTCGGCGATCGTCTTCTGCACTGTCCCGGCCGGGCGCGACGTGGTGCTCGCGGTGCGGGGGCCCGGAGAAGTGCTTGGCGACCTCTCTGCGCTCGACGACCGGCCGCGGTTCGCGACCGCCGTGGCGCTCGACGAGGTCGAGGCCATGGTGGCCCCGCGCACCTCGCTGGTGCGGAGCCTCGACGACCCTGGGGCGGTCAAGGAGCTTGTCCAGACGCTGGTCGACAGGCTGCGGGAGGCGGACCGCCGCGGGGTCGAGTTCGCCAGCCGCGACACGCTGGGACGAGTGGCGACCCGACTGCTCGAGCTCGCCGATCGGTTCGGTGTCGGCACCGCCGAGGGGACGGTGGTCGACCTGCCGCTGTCCCAGGACCAGCTCGCGAGCTGGTGCGCCGCTTCCCGTGAGTCGACGGTCAAGGCGCTGGGCACGCTGCGCTCGCTCGGCTGCATCGCCACCGCCCGCCGCCGAGTGGTGGTGCTCGACGGCGAGGCGCTGCGCCGGTACTCGGCCGGCTCGAGCTGATCGCCGCCACGCCGCCCCCAGTGGGTCAAAGGACGCACTCGCGGCGAGCTAACCGACGCTGACACGGACTGACCGGTGAGCGAGGCTTCCCGTCATGCCACGAACCCCGCAGCGGCCGGATCTTCTTCACATCGTGGTAACGGGGCGCGTTCCATCCGGGCTGAACGGCTCGGCACTGGCGGCCGATCCCGCAGGCAGACGTGACCGCGGGGCCGGTCACGTCACCAGGGCAGGATCGGAGTCGCCGGCAACGGGGTAGTGGGGGCGGTGACGGGTCGGGCCCGCGGGGCAGGCAGCCCGCGGGTCTGGTCACCTCGCCTCAGCTGCGAAGATCGGCGCCGTGAACGTCTGGGAAGCGACCGCAGTCCGGCGGGTGCTCGGCGAGGCCGGCCGTGAACGGCTGCGCCACCAGGTTTCGGAGCTGCGCTGGGCGGCGCGCCTTGCCGTGCTCCCTCCCCGGGTGGCCTGGTTTCAGCTCCGGGCCCGGCGCCTGGCCTGGCGCTCGCAGGACTACCTGAGCCTGATGTCGGCCACGCGGGCCAGCGATCTGCGGATTCTGCTCGAGCTGGCCGGCGACGGCGGCCGCGTGGTCGAGCTCGGCACCGCGACCGGCTGGACGGCGATCTCGCTGGCGCTCGCGTCCGCGGGCCGACAGGTGATCACCTACGACGTGGTGCGACGGCCCGAGCCGCTGCGCTACCTGGAACTGGTCGGCGCGACGGTCAGAGAGCGGGTGCAGCTGGTCATCGTGCCGGGCTCGGACGGTCCCGGCGACGATCGGCCCGTGGACATGCTCTACATCGACAGCTCCCACGAGCTCGAGCAGACGATCGCCGAGGTGGTGGCCTGGCGGCGGGTGCTTGCCCCCGGTGCGCCGATCGTGTTCGATGACTACCGGCATCCGGATTTTCCGGGAGTCAGCCAGGCCATCTCCGAGCTCGGCCTCGGCGGAGTGCAGCGCGGGTCGCTGTTCGTGCACCGCACAGCCTGACGGCCGGCCTCCAGCGCCCACCGGATGGGACCTGCGGCGCTTAGCGCTCCGGCGGCTCGCCGGTCAGCTTGGATCCGAGCTCGTCGATCAGGTCCGAAAGCGACTTGGGGACGGGGTGGTCCCGGCGCACCTCGGATACGCGCTCGGAGAGCTCCGACGCCGCGTCGGCGAAGATCTTGGAGAAGCTGTCGTTGGTCTTGACATAACCGAGCTCCTCGTCGGAAGGCCGCTGCGGCGCGTTCGCCCGCGCCGCTTCGCGCGCCGCCTGACGGGCACGCTCCCGCGCGGCGTGCGCCGCTCGCAGCTCGCGCTCGAGGCGGGCCAGCCGTGACTCCACATTGGGGTCCGACGGAGGCGCGGTGCTCTGACGCCCGGCCTCACGCCCCGCGCCGGCGGCCTGGGCGACGTGAGCCTTGCGCATGGTCAGGATCTGCGTGTAGGCCTCCTGGACCGCCTCGAAGCGCCGCGCCGACTCGATCGAGCCTCCGTTGTGGTCAGGGTGATGGAGCCTGACCAGCCGTCGGTAGGCGCTACGAAGCTCGGCGTCGGAGACGCCGGCGCTGACACCAAGTGTCTGGTACGGATCGGCCATGCTGTAGAAAGGGTAATCGGCCGCGAGGCGCGGCCGACGCCCTCAGACCACCGGAGCCCCGCTCGAAGTCCCCGGCGTGCCGTTGTCGCCCGGGTCGTCGGGGGCGCGGATCCACTCCACGATCCGTCCGTGCTCGACCAGGAAGTTGGTCCGGGCGGTGCTGCCGACGCCGCCGCCGCAGTCGCTGCCGCCCGGCCCCGGCCGGCCGGTCAGCCTGAACAGCGCATTGGTGTAGCGCCCGCGCTGATCGGCCGAGACGAGCTTGGCGCCGCACGGCAGCGTCTCGTTGGCGGCCTCGGCCTGGTCGAACGACTCGATCCGCAGCGCGATCCCCCCGTTCCCGTTGCCCCCGTTGATCAGCTCGCTGGGACGACCGAAATACAGCGCCGCGGTCCGCACGTCGCCGTGGCGCAGCGCGCTCGACCACGCCTCGATCACCTTGACCGCGTTGGGATCGGGCGCGGTGCCGGTGGGGCGCGGGGTGGGGATCTTCGGCGATCCGAAGCCGGGCGGGGTGGGTACCGGAGTGAGCCCGGAGCCCCGCGGGGCGCCTCCGGACTTGCCCGACGCGCTGGTGGCGGTCTTGGCCGAGGCGGCGGTGGTCGTGCTGGCCGAGCCATGGGCGGTCGGCTTGGCGCCGCCACCGCACCCGGCGAGGACGACCGCCACTACCGACGCCGTCAACGCCGCCCAGGCCGCACGACCCCGAGCTCCTGCCATGGACCGATGATCGCAGGCGAGGTTGCCCGGCGTTCCGCGTGAGAACATGACGTGATGGAGCCCGCCACCCGGCCGACCACACCGGACCCGATCACCGCCACCGTGCTGGCCAGCTTCGAGGGCTGCTCCGACCAGCGGCTGCGGGAGCTGATGCTCGCGCTGGTCAGCCACCTGCACGCGTTTGCCCAGGAGGTCGAATTGACCGGCGCGGAGTGGAGCCGGGCGATCGAGATCCTGACCCGCACCGGGGAGATCACCGACGAGCGCCGCCAGGAGTTCATCCTGTGGTCGGACTCGCTGGGGCTTTCGATGCTCGTCGACGCGCTCGAGCACGAGCTGCCCGCGGGTGCGACCGAGTCGACGGTGCTGGGTCCGTTCTACGTGCCCGGAGCGCCGCTGCGCGAGCACGGCGCCGACATCAGGGCCGAGGCCGCTGGGGTGCCGGCGCTGGTCCACGGCCGGGTACTCGATCTCGACGGCAGTCCGATCGCCGACGCCGAGCTCGACGTGTGGCAGAACGGCGACGACCAGCTCTACGCGGTGCAGCGGCCCGAGGCCGACGAGGATCACCTGCGGGGCCGCTTTCGCTCCCGCGGCGACGGCAGCTACGCGTTCGTCGCGGTGCGCCCAACTCCGTATCCGATTCCGTACGACGGTCCGGTGGGGGCGATGCTCGAGGCCACCGCCCGCCACCCCTGGCGTCCCGCGCACATCCACATGATCGTCCGCGCCGACGGCTATCGGACCCTGACCACGCACGTCTTCGACGGCGCCAGCGAGTATCTGGAGTCCGACGCCGTGTTCGCCGTCAAGCCGTCGCTGGTGCGCGAGTTCGTCGAGCACGGCTCCGACGACCCGGCAACCCCGGAGGGGATCCGCGAACCCTGGGTTTCGGTCGAGAACGACCTCGTCCTGGCCCCCGTGTAGCGCCTCGGTCGGAAGCTTTGCCTCGGGGGCCCGCTGCGTCTGACCGAGCTGGCGTAGGCGGACTAGACGTTCCCGTCGCCGTCGCTGGGGCCGCCACTGTTGTCGGCGTCCCCGTCACCTCCGCCGCCTTGCGGGATCCCGCCGCCGGACGGCGGAGAGGTCGTGGTCGGTGCCGGGGCGGCCGTGGTGGTCGGCGCGGGGGCGGCCGTGGTGGTCGGCGCCGGCGCAGCGGTGGTGGTCGGTGCGGGCGCGGCGGTGGTGGTCGGCGTGGGGGCGGCGGTGGTGGTCGGCGTGGGGGCGGCCGTGGTGGTCACCGCCGCTGCCGGCGGCGGAGGCGGCGGCTTGACCACGAACCTGGTCTGGGTGCGCACGCCGCGGTCGTCGGCCAGCGTCACGATCAGCCGATGCCGGCCCGGCTTGACGCCGTGGAAGACCACTCGGCGCGGCCCGAATCGGGTCCGGCCGTCCAGGACGTAGCGAAACGGCTTGGCGCCGCTGGGGCGGCCGCCGACCAGCGCGACGCGGACCGCGACATTGGAGCCGATGTGGGCTCCGGCTCGCGGCGACAGCGTCTTCAGCCGCGGCTTTGGCCTCGGAGCCGATGCGGTGGTTGACGAAACGGCTGCGGCTTGGGTGGTGGTGGCCGAAGCGCTGCTGCTCGATGCCGAGCTGCCGCCGCAGGCGCTGAGCGCCAGCGCCGCGCCCAGCGCGGCTATCGAGCCGGCGATTGCTGGTGAGCGGAGCTTGGACACGTGCATCGAGGACCTTCCTGTTTGGCGGCTGAACGACCTCTCACCTGACAGACGGTTACTTGGGCCGCATCCTTCCCGTCCGCCGGCCACCTGCCACCGGGGGCCGGCCTGCGAACCTGCCACGCTGTGGCGGGATGAGTCCGGCGCCGGCGGTCATCAGCGTGTCGCCGCATCCCGATGACGAGATCGTGGGCGCCGGCGCCACCCTGCTCGAGCTCCGCGACGCCGGGTGGCGCGTCGTGAACCTGGCCTGCAGCCTCGGCCGGCCGCCGGATCGGATCCGGCGCCGGGCCGAGCTGGTGGAGGCGTGCCGGATCGCGCGCTTCGAGCTCGTGATCGCGCCGGGAATGCCGCCGATTGGCTCCGGCGACGACCTTGCGGTGGCTCAAACGGCTCTGTCGACCGCGATCACCGACCTGCGTCGACAGTCCGGCGCCCAGCTGATCGTAGGTCCCTCTCCGCACGACGGCCACCACGGTCACGAGGTCGTCGGCCGGGCGATCCGCGACGCGGTGGAGGCTGGCGGTGAGCCGCTTGATGTCATGTTCTGGGGGCTGTGGAGCGACCTCCCGGTTCCCAACGTCTTGGTCGAGTTCGGCGCTGCCCGTCTGCACGAGCTCCAGGATGCTCTTGGCGCGCACGCCAGGGAGCTGGCTCGCAACCGCCTGGACCGTCTCGTCGAGAGCCGGGCGACGGCGAACGCGTTGCTGGGCGCCGAGCGGGTGTTCGGCTTCGGGCTCCCCGGCGCCCAGTGCGAATACGCCGAGCTGCTCACGCTCGTCAGCTGGCGACCGGAACGCGGCTGGAGGCTGCCGCGATCCCGCTCATTTGACCCCTCGTCGCCAACGGCTGAGGGTGAGGGGCCGGACATCGGCTGGTGGCTTCACGCCCCCAGCGTCCGCAGCTCGCTTCGGCGAGAGTGAGCCCAACGCCAATATCGTTCGCGGCGTTGAGCAGCGAGTTTGATGCCATCGTCGTCGGCGCCGGGCACAACGGCCTGGTGGCGGCCGCGATCCTGGCGGGAGCCGGTAAGCGCGTGGTGGTGCTGGAGCGGGCTCACGCGGTGGGCGGGGCGGCCGTCTCGGCGTCCCCGTTCCCCGGTGTCGAGGCCCGCATCTCGCGGTACTCGTACCTGGTGTCGCTGTTCCCGCGCGAGCTGCTGGTCGAGCTCGGGGTCGATGTGGAGCTGCGACGACGGCGTATCTCGTCCTACACCCCGTGGGGGGATGGGGGTCTGTTGATCTGCGACGACGAGGCTCGGACGCGGGCCTCCGCGGGCGAGCACGAGGCCGGCGCGCTGGAGCGATTCGGTGCTCTGGTCGGTGGCGTCGCCGAGCGAGTCCACAGGTCGCTGACCGAGCCGCTGCGCGGGCGCGCGGAGTTTCGCCGGCTGGTCGGCGACGACCGTGCCTGGTCGGCGCTGTTCGAGCGGCCGCTGTCGGAGGTGCTGGAGTCGAGCTTCTCGAGCGACCTGGTCCGTGGAGTCGTGGCCACCGACGCGCTGATCGGGACGTTCGCCGATCTCACCGACCCGGGTCTGGCCCAGAACCGTTGCTTTCTCTACCACGTGATCGGCAACGGCACCGGGCGCTGGGACGTTCCGGTGGGAGGGATGGGCGCGCTCACCCGGGGCCTGGCCCGTGGCGCCCGGCAGGCCGGCGCCGAGCTGCGCGTCGGCGCGCCAGTGGCGTCGATCGAAGCCCACGAGGATCGCGTCGAGGTGACCACGGCCGATGGCGGGATGCTGGCGGCGCGCCACCTGCTGGCCGGGGTCGCCCCGGTGCTGCTGTCCGAGCTGATGGGCGACACCTCGCCGGGGCCCAAGCCGGAGGGCTCGCAGCTGAAGCTGAACCTGCTGCTCAGCCGGCTCCCTGGCTTGCGAGACGGCGCGGTCGGCTCGACCGATGCGTTCTCGGGGACGCTCCACGTCAACGAGGGCTACGGTCAGCTGCAGCGTGCCTACGCCCAGGCGGCGGCCGGCCAGATTCCTGAGCTGCCGCCATGCGAGGCCTACTGCCATTCGCTCACCGACCCCTCCATTCTGGGGCCACAGCTGCGCCGAGCCGGCGTTCAGACGCTGACGGTGTTTGGGCTGCACATGCCCGAACGCCTGTTCCGCGAACATCACGACCAGGCCAAGCGGACGGCCGTGAGGGCGACGTTGCGCTCGCTCGACAGCGTGCTCGCGGAACCGATCGAGAACTGCCTGCTGCGCGCTCCGGACGGCGAGCCGTGCCTGGAGGCGCACACCCCGGTGGAGCTGGAGCACGAGCTGGCCATGCCCGGCGGCCACATCTTCCACCGCGACCTGTCATGGCCGTTCGCGGAATCCGAGCGCGATGTCGGCCGCTGGGGGGTCGAGACGGAGCGGCCGAACGTCTGGATCTGCGGCGCGGGCGCGCGCCGGGGCGGCGCCGTGAGCGGCATCCCCGGCCACAACGCCGCCCGGGCCGTGCTGGAGGCCGACGGCTGACCAGGGATCAACGATCCTGCAGCAGCAGGGTGCGCGGCGAGATCGACAGACCCGCGCCGGCCGTGCGCCGGGCGCCGGGGATCATCCGCCGGCGCTCCTGAGGCCACGCTCTCGAGCTTGCTGTCGCCGGGCGGCGCGCGCTGCCGGATAATTCACAAGTGATGGCAGCGACGGTGACCGAGCAGATCCTCGACCGCGCCCACAACGCGGCAGTGTCGATGGATGAGCGGGGCCTGGTGACGTATTGGAATCCGAGCGCGGCGAGCATGTTCGGCATCCGGCGCGACGAGGCGATTGGCCGGCCGGTCGCCGACCTGATCATTCCTCCGCGCCTGCGGTCGGCCCATCGCGCCGGGCTCGAGCGCTTTCTGGCCGAGGGAGTGGGCCCGATCCTGGATCAACGGATCGAGATCGTGGCCCAGCGGGCGGACGGGACCGAGCTTCCGGTCGAGATGACGATCTCCGCGCTCCGGGACGGATCGAGCTGGACCTTTCACGCCTTCGTGCAGGACATATCCGCGCGCAAGACGGCCGAGCACGAGCACGAGCGTCTGGTCGAGGAGCTGCGCCAAGCGCTGCGCGGCAGCGACCGGCGGTTTGACGCGATCGTGGGTTCGCTCAGCGATGCGGTGACGATCCGCGACCGTGAGCACCGATTCGTCTACGCCAACCGGGCGGCGCTGGCTCATCTCGGCTTTGACTCGTGGGCGCAGCTGCGCCGGACTCCGCCCGCGGAGATCATGGCGGACTATGAGGTCTGGGGAGAGGACGGACGCGAGATCACGATGGACGAGATCCCGTCGGTGCGGATCCTGCGCGGCGAAGCGGCCGAGCCGTTGCTGATCCGGACCGTCGACCGCCGGTCCGGAGATCAGCGCTGGAACCTGTTGAAGGCCTCGCCGCTGCTGAGCGCGAGCGGTGAGGTCGAGGCCACGATCACGATCATCGAGGACGTCACCGAGCCGAAGCGCGCCGAGCGCCGAGCCGCGTTTCTGGCTCAGGCCAGCGAGGTCCTGGCGTCTTCGCTGGACTACCAGAAGACGCTTCGCAACGTGGCCGCGCTCGCGGTGCCCGACATCGTCGACTGGTGCGCGGTCGATCTGCTCGACGAGGACGGAGACCGCGTTTCGGTAGCGGTCGCGCACACCGATCCGGACCGGATCCGCCTGGCCGAGCAGCTACGCAGCTACGAGCCGGCGCAGCTCGATCCCGAGCGGGGTCTGGGCCTCGTCCTTCGCACCGGCGAGCCGCAGCTGTATCCGGAGATCCGCGATGAGGCGCTCGTGCAGTCCGCGGTCGACGATCGCCATCTCGAGCTGCTGCGGGCGGTGGGGCTTCGCTCGGCGGCGCTCGTGCCGATGCGGATCGGCCGGAGGATTCTGGGCGCGATGACGCTGGTCAGCGCCGAATCGGGCCGGGTCCTCGATCAGTCCGATGTCGTACTGGCCGAGCAGGTTGCAGCCCGCGCCGCCGTGGCGATCGAGAACTCACGGCTGTACAGTGAGCGCTCCTCGATCGCTCACACCTTGCAGCAGAGTCTGCTCCCCGAGCAGTTGCCCGAGATACCGGGATACGAGCTGGCCAGTGTCTACATTCCGGCGTTTGAGAGCAGCGAGGTCGGCGGTGACTTCTATGACGCGTGGGAAGTCGACGGCAGCTGGATGCTCACGATCGGCGACGTCACCGGGAAGGGAGTACAGGCGGCTGCCCTGACTTCCCTGGTCCGCCATACCATGCGCGCGGTCTCCGAGTTCGTGTCAAGCCCGGCCGAGATTCTTGCCCGCGTCGACAGCACGCTCAAGGATCAGCGCCCACGTTCGATCTGCACGGCGATGTGCGTACGTCTGGAGCAGAGTCGGGCCACCCTGGCGGTCGGTGGCCACCCGCTCCCGCTGTACATCACGCCGGGCGAGGTCAGTGAAGTTGGCGAGTACGGGCCGCTGCTGGGAGGATTCCCCGACGTGCACTGGGACGACGTTGCGCTGGAGCTGGCACCGAACAGCACGCTGGTGGCGTACACCGACGGCGTTACCGATGCCATCGGAGCGGACGGGATGCGCTATGGGCTCGCTCGGCTGCGCCAGACGCTCGCCGAGTGCTGCCAGTGGCGGTCGGCAGATGATGTCATTCAAGGCCTGACCGACGCGCTCGGCGAGTTTCAGGTCGGGGCTCACGCCGACGATACCGCGGTGCTCGTCATCCGCCGGCGCTCCCCGGTTGCGCTGGCCCCGCAGCAGGAGACGGCCGAGGTGGACCGAACCGACGCGGTCGCGGCGTCACCCTGATCATCGGCCATGGTTCGTCCGACAAAGTTCGAGATGAGTCAGACCAGCTCCGGCTCCTCACTGACGCTGTCGATCGCCGGCGAGCTCGACATGCAGACCATTGAGGTCCTCGCCGCTCGCGTCGATCAGAACCGCAAGCAGCAGTTCACCTCGTTGACATTGGATCTGGGCGAGCTCGCCTTCATGGACTCCTCCGGGCTGAAGTACTTGATCGAGCTCAACGACCGCTCACAGAGTGAAGCCTGGCGGCTCAAGCTGATCCGTCCCCGCCACGCTGCCGCGGCGACGGTCCTCCGGGTCACCGGGGCCGACACCTTCTTGCCGTTCGAGCGTGAGGCGGGCCCGTGACGTCGGTGTCGACCGAATCGCCGGGCCACCACGAGTCGCCGGTTCTGCGGCTCGACATCGAGCAGAATCCCGGCGCCCCTGCGCTCGCCCGGGCGGCGATCACCGGATTCTGCGACACCCGCGGCATCGACGAGGCGACGCTCGCGACGCTCAAGCTGCTGGTCTCGGAAATCGTCAGCAACGCGGTGATCCATGCCGATGTCCAATCACCGGCAAAGATCCAGCTGTGGGCGCGCATCGCCCCGGGCTCGATCCGGATCGAGGTCACCGACGGCGGCGACGGCTTCACCCCTCGGCCACGCGACCCGGCGCTGGTCGAGGGCGGGTACGGCCTCTATCTCGTCGACATGCAAGCCGCGCGCTGGGGCGTGGACCGACGGCGCGGCACGACCGTGTGGTTCGAGTTGGCGATCTAGAAGCCGTACCGCGTTTCGGCTGGAGCTGACAGGCCGCGGCGCAACATACCGGTGAAGGTCAGCGTCCAAACGGCCAGCGAGATCCAGGTCCACCCGCGCGCGAAGTCGGCGATCCACGGCGTCCGGTTGGCCACCGCGACATTGAAGCTGCAGACGGCGTACATACCGAGCGGGAAGACTGTCGACCATCGATGTGGGTGGTAGCGGGTCCGCGGCCAGCGCAGCTCGGCGATCACCAGCGCCACCAGCCACAGCATCGCGCCGAGCCACAACGCCAAGGCGATCTTGGCGAGCGATCCGGAACTGCCGGGCATCCCTCCCAGGCGCCGCTCGGCGGTGGCAAGCTGCGCGAACGCGAGCGCCGCAATCGCCAGCGAGCCGCCGGCCACCCAATGCTCGCCGCGGCCGGCGGCAAGCCCGTGGGCGTCGAAGCGCACGACCACTAGCGGGTACAGCGACAATCCCACCGCCGCCAGCACCAGCGCCAGGTCTGCCAGCCACCGCGCATGCTCGGCGACCGCGACGCCGGCGGCTAGCGCCGCGAGCCCCTCGCTCGCGACCGTCACCATGAACCACTCGCCGCCCAGGCGCGGTCTGATGCGGCGCAGAACGACGATGGTGAGGATGGGCCAAACGAGTAGCGCCACCACCAGAAGCACCCCTCCCAGGGTGCCCCACCCCAGCTCGACGACGCGGGCCCCGAGCACCGCGGTGGCAGCGACGCCGGTGAGGCCGGCCGGGGATCGAGCCTCGGCGAGAAAGCGTGGCCGGTCCCAGCCGGCCCGGCCCAACAGGACGAGACCGAGAGCGATCCAGACGATCGCCGCGACCACCAGCAGCACGTACGAGACCTTCTGCTGGCCACCCAGGGCCAGCGCGACCGAGACGATCCCGGTGCCCATCACCACCGCCCCGGCCCCGGGTGCGATCGCAGCCGCGGTGGGCGGTCGTGGCGCCAGGCTCGGCCTGCGGGGCAGGTTACCGCCTGCCTTGGGGTTGGCGGATCGGCCGGTAGCGAGGATCGGTGGGATCTGTGATCGCCGGGTATGCGCCGCCTTCCCGGACGGCTCGGGCGCGCCTTCCGGCGGTGGGATCAGGATTCCCAGGGTCGGCGGGATGCTCTCTGATCGCCAGCGCTCGTTTTCCAGCGGTGACGTCGAATGGCTCTGTTCTCATGACTCGATCCTTTTCTTCCGAGAGCCGTGATCAGTACGACCTTTACCCGCTCCCGGTCGATTGCCGGGGTGAAGTGTCAGCCGGCGGACGGACGCCAGCCGGCGCGTTGGCCGTCGGCTTCCGCCGGGCCATGAATTGTCAGCAGACAACGTTTAACAGCCTGGGATGCCTACCGTGGACGAAGATGTGTCTCAATACGGACCGGATTGCAATCGACGGCCCCCTCAGCACCGGCAACCGGCAAGCGCTTCAGTCGCGTGCGACCTAGGTCACCTGTCGCCGCGGTCCGGGTGCTCGAAGAGGATCCCGAGCTCGGCATCGGCATCGATGAGGGCGACTGGCCGCTCGCGCTCGCCGCGGCGTTGGCGCCGGCCCTGGACTTCGAACGCGGCCCCTGGCGTTTCTTTCCACCGCCCGACCACGGTGGGTTGGGCGCGCTGGTGCTCGCCGGACTGATCGTCGTCCGCGTCGACGCCGGGGCCCGCTCGCACATCGAACTGCTCGGTGCAGGCGATGTAGTCAGTCCCTGGGTCGGGACGGGCGAGGAGCTGGCGATCCCGTCGGTGGTCAACGCAGCCGCAGTGACGTCGCTTCGCATCGCGCTGCTTGATCGCCGGTTCGCGCTCCGAACCGCGCGCTGGCCCGAGATCCACGCGGCACTGCTTCACCGGCTGATCATTCGAGCGCGCCGGCTCAGCCTACAGGCGGCCATCAACGCGATCTCACGGGTGGAGGAGCGGCTCGAGCTCACCCTGTGGGAGCTGGCGAACCGGTTCGGACGCGTCACCCCCAAGGGGATCGCGCTCGAGTTGCCGATCACTCACTCCCAGCTGGCGGACATGCTGGCCGCGCAGCGCCCGTCGGTCAGCACGGCCGTCGGCCGGCTGCAGGCGCACGGCCGCGTGGTCCGCACCGATCGCCACCGCTGGCTGCTGCCCGGTGAGCCACCGCCGATCCTGGCCACGCTCGCCCGACGGAGCGGCCTGAAGGCGTGACCTTGCGCGGCGGCTGAGCCCAGTCGGGTGGCTCAGCACGGTACGCCGAGACCGAGAACGGACGGGTGGACATCCTCGGGGAACGGGTAGCCGATACCAGATGACTGAAATGCACGGCGACGGCGGCCGCACGTCACCGCTCGCGGCAGGGCGTCGCCGGTGACAAGCGGTCGTCGCCCGGGCTCGCGGGGCCAGTCGCGAGGCGTGATGGCGATCCTGGAGGCGGACCCCGACCTCGGCGAGGATCTCAGCGGCGAACAGCTGCGGATCGCGCGGGGGCGGGCGCTGGCGGAGGTGGTCAGCTTCCCCGCCGGCCCCTGGCGGGTCGATCCCGACGATTTCGAGCGCGCGGGCAACCTCGGCCTGCTGTTGATCGAGGGACTGCTGGCGCGCGAGGTAACGGTCGGCGAATACACCTGCGCCGAGCTACTCGGACCCGGCGACATCCTGCAGCCGTGGCTGCGGATCGGGCCCGAGCAGTCCGTGGCCACCGAAGTCGATTGGGAGGCCGTCGAGCCGGTCAAAGCCGCCGTGCTGGGAAGGGAATTCACCAGGCGCGTGGCTCCTTGGCCCGAGATACCGGCCGCGATTTCCCGGCGCTTGATGCAGCGGACCCATTGGCTCGGGTTTCACCTCGCGGTCTGCGGGCTGCGGCGTGTGGATGACCGGCTCCTGCTCGTGCTGTGGCACTTCGCGGATCGGTGGGGAACAGTGACCCCCGAGGGTGTACGTCTGGACATAAGGCTGACACACGATGTCCTGGCCGCAGTGACCGGCGCCCGCCGCCCATCGGTCAGCACCGCGCTCAAGCGGATGATCGAGAGCGGACGCATCCGGTCGCGGCCCCGGTCGCGTTGGCTGCTGCTCGGCCAAGCGCCTGCCGAGCTGCAGCTAGTGCACGAGCAGACGCGTCGAGCGTCCGGTCGAAGGACCCAGTAGTCAGCCCCGACCAAAACGTCATTGCATCGACACTTCACGGGTGCACCTGTCACCGGTGAAACGGTCTGAACCGGCGTGTCACGACGCCTGGGTACGCCGGTACTCAGGGTCCAAAACGGATCCAGTAGTTCAACCACTCCCACACAGGAGGTTTGCAATGAGTACCGGCACGCAACCTCGCCATTGCTGATCTTTCCCTTCGCCACGGCGGCCGGCGGGATTGCGCAGGGCGCCGCGGCGCTGTGGGCCTACAAGGCCCGCGACGCGCTAGCCACCGCGATTCACGGAGTCTGGGCCGCCTTCTGGCTCGGCTACGGGTTCCTGAACTTCATGATCGCGTTGAAGCTGATCCCCGCCGCGGCGCCACACGCCGCCGTGCCGGAGCTCGGCTACTGGTTCTTCGCGCTGTCGGCGATCACCCTGGTCGGGATGCTCGCCTCGCTCGGGGAGGGCCTTGCCCTCACCTCCGTGCTCGCCGCGCTGTGGGTGGGGTGGCCCTGCTGGGGGTCTTCTACACCGTCGGCGGAACCGGCTGGGAGAAGGTCGGCGGCTACGTGACGATGGCGTCCTCGTTCACCGCGTTCTACGCCGCCAGCGCGATGATGCTGGCCAGCAGCCTCGGCCGCGTCGTGCTGCCGCTGAGCAAGTACCGCCAGGAGGCCGACGTCCCCGGCACACGGCACACGTACCCGATTCAGTTCGAGCTCGGTGAGCCGGGGGTCAAGCAGGGTCAGTAGCGCCTTTCGGCGCCTGGCCACGATGGGCGGCCAGGCGCCGGCGAAGTTCCTCGTCGAGCTCCACGTGGACGTACATCTCGCCGAGCTCGTAGACGTCGAGGTGGTGACCGTGCGCGGTGAGCTCTCGGGCCAGCACCGCGAAGTCTCCCGAAGCCAACTCGGCGATCTGCTGCTCGACCTTGGGGGCGTGGGGATCGCTCTCCACGAAGAAGCCGCCACCACTGCTGCGAAGCACCTGGGGCTCGCGACCGGAGACCTCGAGGATGAGCTCCAGCCGCAAGATCAGCGCTTCTCCGCGCTGATACTCCTCCACCCACTGCTGCCAGGACTCATCGCCGGTCGCCGCCTCGGCCTTCGCGTGCGCCAAGGCGCCGGGAGAATCATCCAGCCGAGCATGTGCCGACAGTCGCTGCACGGACAGCACGCGCCAGGTGTACCACCTGCCGCCGAGCGGGCAACCGCCGGTCACCGGGAGCGTTTGCGCGATGACAACGCTCGGCGACCGTTGGGGAGAAGTGGCGCGATTTGGTCATTTTGAAGACAGATTGCGAGCCCGGCGCCGAGCTCCGCGTCAGGCCGGTCGCCAACCGGGGAAGGCCACCAACAGACAGAAAGGAGATTCCCGTGAAAGCCACCCGCCGCCCCGACGCCGCGGCGCGCCCGCGGTCACCAAGCGACCGATCGCGATCGGCGTCAGACCCCCAGCAGCATGACGACGCCGTCCTGCAGGCGGAGGCCCGGCGCGTTGTTCACGCGTTGCGCCCATTCGGGATCCTGCGCAAGGACGCGCTGAAGCGCGCGGCGTGCCCGACGACCTGGCACGAAGGGGGATTCGACAGCGCGCTGCACGCTGCGATCGCCGCCGGCAAGATCGAGCCGCTGCCGTTCGACTTCTACCGGCTGTCGCCCTCCGAGCTGGACAGCGGAGCCGGAGGAAACCCTGGGACGCCTCCGCGGTGACGGCGTTGAGGACCGCGGCGCCGCGAGAACACCAAACGTTCGTGCGCTGACGGAACCTCACGGACGCGACGGGCGGGCGGGTAGCGCGTGAGCAGGATGAGCGTCCAAGCGAAACAAGGGGTGTGAGCATGGCCCGCAGCCGCACTGCATCTGACCAGCTGGTCGAGCGCCTGATCGAGTGGGGCATCGACACGGTGTTCGGCCTTCCGGGAGACGGCATCAACGGGGTGATGGAGGCGCTTCGCACCCACCACGAGCAGATTCGCTTCATCCACGTCCGCCACGAAGAGACGGCCGCGCTTGCCGCCTGCTCGTATGGAAAGTTCACCGGCCGCCCGGCCGCCTGCCTGTCAACCGCCGCGCCCGGGGCCGTGCATCTGATGAACGGCCTCTACGACGCTCGCATCGACCAGTCGCCGGTGGTCGCGATCACCGGGATGACCTACCACGACGTGATCGGGACCCACTACCTGCAGGACATCAACCACGACTTCGCGCTCCAGGACGCGTGCGTGTACAGCCAGCGGATCATGGGCGAGGCGCACGTGATCCCGGTTGTGGACATGGCGGTGCGCTCGGCGATCGGCCAGCGGGGACCCGCGGCGATCGCGGTCCCGATCGACATCCAGTCGGGCGAGGCGGTCAGCGGCGATCGCTCGATCAAGAACATCGAGGGCCACAGCGCGGTGACCGCGATCGACGGGCGGCGCCTGCCCCCGCGCCCGCGTCTGGAGCAGGCGGCGAGCCTGCTATCGGGGGCATCGAGGCCGCTGATCTTCATCGGCGCCGGCGCGCGCGGAGCCGGCGAGGAGGTAGAGCGGGTGGCCGAGAAGCTGGGCGCTCCGATCGTCAAGGCGATGCTCGGCAAGGATGCGGTCCCCGACGACAGCCCCTACTGCCTGGGAGGCTACGCGCTGGTCGGCACCCGGCCGGCCCAGAACGCGCTGATGGGGTGCGACGCGATCCTGATCGTCGGAAGCTCGAGCCCGTACATCGAGTTCCTGCCTTCACCGGGGTCCGCCGCCGGCGTCCAGATCGATGATCGCCCGGAGCGGATCGGGCTGCGCTATCCCGCCCAGGTCGGCCTGTGCGGCGATGCCAAGCTCACCCTCCGCGAGCTCGAGCCGCTGCTCGAGCGACGGCAGGACCGGGCGTTCCTGGAGCAGGCCCAGGCCGAGATGAGCGACTGGCGCGAGCTTCAGGCCGAGCGCGCAGAGCCCCACGATGCGCCGATCAAGCCGGATGCGATTCCATATTTCTTGTCAAAGGCGCTGGCCGACCGGGCGATCCTGTGCGGCGACTCCGGCACGGTCACGACGTGGGCGGCGAGGACCGAGCTGCGCCGCGACCAGATGTTCTCGTTCAGCGGAACGATGTGCTCGATGATGGCCGCGGTCCCGTACGCGATCGGGGCCCAGGCCGCCTACCCCGACCGTCAGGTGGTCGCGCTCACCGGAGATGGGTCGATGACGATGATGATGGGTGAGCTCGCCACGCTGGCGCAGCACGCGCTGCCGGTGAAGGTGGTGGTGATGCGAAACGACGTGCTCGGCCTGATCAAGTGGGAGCAGATGGCATTCCTCGGCAACCCGCAGTACGGCGTCGAGCTCGCTCCGGTGGACTTCGTGAAGGTGGCCGAGGCGTGCGGGCTGCGTGGGGTGCGGATCGACGATCCGGCGCGGGTCGGAGAGCAGCTGGACGAAGCGTTGAACATCCAGGGTCCGGCGCTGATCGAGGCGGTCGTCGACCCGCACGACATGCCCATGACCCCGACGATCAACCCCGAGCACGCCAAGGGCTTCGCATGGGGGCTGGCCCGCGGGGAGCCAAACCGCGAGCAGATCGCGCTCACCATGTCCCGGGTGCTCGCTTCCGAGATGGAGTACGCGACCAGCCCGGCCGGGGTGCTGACGCGGGCGCGGGATCGGGTCGCCGACAAGCTTCCCGGCGGCAACGGAGACTCGGCGTCGTCTAGATGAGCCTGGGCACTATCCACGCCGTCGCCTCCGGCGACGGCGACGTCGACCGCCGGACCCTGGCCCGTGAGCTGGCCGGCCAGGTGCGCGGTGAGGTCCGCTTCTCGCCCGGCAGCCGTGCCCTGTACGCAAACGACGCCTCGGTGCACCGGCAGCTCCCGATCGGCGTGGTCATTCCGAGATCCGCCGCCGACGTGATGGCCGCGGTCGAGATCTGCCGCCGCCACGGCGCACCGATCGGCGCGCGGGGCTGCGGGACCGGCCTGGCCGGTCAGACCGTCAACGAGGCGGTCATGTTCGACTTCTCCAAGTACATGCACGAGATCGTCGAGCTCGATACCGAGGGCCGTCGGGCGCGCGTGCAGCCGGGGGTGGTGCTCGATTGGCTTCGCGAGGCCGCCGAGGAGCATCAGCTGACGTTCGGTCCCGATCCGGCGACGCACAGCCGCTGCACGCTCGGAGGGATGATCGGCAACAACTCGTGCGGCACTCACTCGATCCTCGCCGGCGTCACCGCTGACAACATCGAGTCCCTGGACGTGCTGCTCTACGACGGAACCCGTCTGGAGCTGCCCAGCCAGGTCAGCGAAGAGGAGCTCGAGGAGACAATCGCGGCCGGCGGACGCGTCGGGGCCATCTACTCCCGCCTGCGCGAGCTGCGCGACCGCTATGCGGAACTGATCCGGGAGCGCTATCCGCAGATCCCGCGCCGGATCTCGGGCTACAACCTCGATCGGCTGCTGCCCGAGAACGGCTTCAACCTGGCGGCGGCGATGGTCGGCACGGAGGCCACCTGCGGGCTCGTGCTCGAGGCCCGCTGCAAGCTGATCCAGAGCCCTCAGCACCGCTCACTCGTGCTGGTCGGATATCAGGACTGCCCGGCGGCGGCCGACCAGGTACCCCAGGTGATGGAGTTCGGCCCGATCGGACTGGAGACGTTCGATCGCCGCTTGGTGGACAACGAGCAGGTCCTCGGTCGCAAGCGCCACACCGATCTGCTGCCCGACGGCGACGCATGGCTGCTGGTCGAGTTCGGCGCCGATTCCGGTGAGGAAGTCGAGGAGCAGGCCGAGCGGTTCACCGAGGCCGTCCGGGGCGGAGTGGGAGGTCCGAAATTGGACGTCAAGCTCTACGAGGACGGCACCGATATCGCCCAGGTCTGGGAGATCCGCGAAGGCGGAGTCGGCCACAGCAAGATCCCCGGCGATCATCCCGGATGGCCCTCCTGGGAGGATGCCGCAGTCGCGCCTGAGCGGATCGGCGACTACCTGCGCGACCTCGAGGCGCTGTGCCAGCGCCACGGGCGGCGGATCTCATGCTTGTTCGGCCACGTCGGCCACGGATGCGTTCACTCCCGGATCGACTGGGACTTTCTGACCGCCGAGGGAATCCGCAACTACCGGGCCTTCATGGAGGATGCCGGCGACCTGATCGCTGGCTACGGGGGGTCGCTTTCCGGGGAGCACGGCGACGGTCAGGCCCGGGCCGAGCTGCTGCCGAAGATGTTCGGCCCAGAGTTGGTGGAGGCGTTTCGGGAGTTCAAGGCGATCTGGGATCCGGATTGGAAGATGAACCCCGGAAAGGTCGTCGACCCCTACCCACTGGACACCAACCTGCGGATGGACCCGAGCTACCGCACACGCCCGGTCAGCACTCAGTTTCGCTTCCCCGCCGACGGCGGCAGCTTCGCCTCGGCGGCGGAGCGCTGCTTCGGGGTCGGGGCGTGCCGCGATCAGAACGCGGTGATGTGCCCGAGTTACCAGGTGACGCTGGAAGAAAAGCACTCCACGCGTGGCCGGGCCAGGTTGCTGTTCGAGATGCTGCGCAGCGACTCGCCGCTGCAGGACGGCTGGCGAAACGAAGAGGTCAAGGAGGCCCTCGACCTGTGTCTGGCCTGCAAGGGGTGCCTGCACGAGTGTCCGGTCAGGGTCGACATGGCGACCTACAAGGCCGAGTTCCTCTCGCACTACTACCAGGGCCGCCTGCGACCCCGACAGGCGTATCTGCTGGGGCTGATCCGCTGGGAGGCGCAGGTGGCGGCCCACGCACCCCGGCTGGCGAACCTGTTGACCCAGCGTCAACCGTTCGCGTCGATCGGAAAGCTGATCGCTGGCGTGGCCCCCGAACGCACCCCGCCCCCGTTCGCCTCGACCACCTTCAAACGGTGGTGGCAGGAGCGATCGGGGCCGACGGTCAAGCCCGTCTCTGGCAACGGTGCGAGCTCGGCAGCAAACGGCGGCCCCGCGCGCCGCGTGGTGCTGTGGCCTGACACGTTCAACGACCACTTCCGACCCCAGGTCGCAATCGCCGCGGCCGAGGTGCTCGACGCTGCCGGCTTCGAGGTAGTCGTGCCACAGGCCTCGATGTGCTGCGGGCGTCCGCTTTATGACTACGGGATGCTGACCCTCGCGCGGCGGTTACTGCACCGCGTGCTCGACGGACTTCGCGCCGAGATCAGAGCCGGGACACCGGTCGTTGCGCTCGAGCCCAGCTGCGGCGCGGTGTTTCGCAACGAGCTGACCAACATGCTCCCGGACGACGAGGACGCCAAGCGCCTGGCGCGCCAGACCCAAACGCTGGGTGAATTCCTCGCTCACCACGCCGCCGACTGGGAGATGCCACGCCTGGAACGCACCGCGCTGATGCACCTGCACTGCCACCAGCGAGCGACCAGCGACACCGACTGCGACCGCGCGGTCCTGGACCGCCTCGGGCTCGACTACGAGGTGCTCGACACCGGCTGCTGCGGCCTGGCGGGCTCGTTCGGCTACGAACGCGGCGAGCGTTACGAGGTCTCGATCAAAGCCGGCGAGCGAATCCTTCTGCCTCGGATCCGCGAGGCCTCCCCGCACACGCTGATCCTCACCGACGGCTTCAGCTGCCACTCGCAGATCGACCACGGCACCGACCGCAAAGCAATGCATCTGGCGCAGGCGATCCAGATGGCGATCCACGACGGCCCCAACGGGCCCGCCACCGCTCGTCCCGAGGAGCGCCGTTACCCCCACAGTGGCGGGTCGTACCTGGAGGCGAGCCTCCCCAGCGTCAGGGCAGACAGCATCAGCCCAAAGTCGCGCAGCGCGACGTCGTAGTAGCCGGAGTAGCTGAGCAGATTGGTGATGATCCCGGCCAGCCAGGCCGCCACGACGTACGCGGCGTAACGTGGCTTGATGGCGACGGCGAGCCCGGCGACGATCTCGATCGCCCCCACCACGTGCATCGTGCCGGTCGCGCTCAGCGGGCTGAGATGGTGGATCCAGGGAGCCAGGTAGCGCTCCCAGTCGACCAGCGTGTTGGAGAATTTGTCCAGGCCCATGATGATCGGCAGGGCGGTGAAACCGACACGCAGGAGCAGGAAGGCCTGGTAAGCGGGATCCCGCTTGACAAGCTCCAATACGTGCTTGGCGTTGGTGCGCCCGCGGGCGGCCGGGCGGAGCGTTTGGACTGACATGCTTGTCTCCTTGGTCGGGAGGGTGGTTGGTCGGTCCTCTTGGCGTCGCCGGGTGCCCGCTTCTTACCGTGACCGTGTGCGTTGGTAAGAACCGCCGCGGGAGCGTCGCTAAGCGTGTATGGCGACGATCAAGCGACAACCAGATCCGTCGGCTGATAAGCGGCGCATCCTTACCTGGCGGGTCGAGCGCCTGCGCGAGGTCGGCTGCTCTGGACCGCTGGCGGACGCGATCGCGCGCGACCGCCGCTATGACCTGCACGCGCTACTGGAGTTGGTGGACCGCGGCTGTCCGCCTGAGCTCGCGGCTCGGATCGTCGCGCCGCTCGAGGGCAGCTGACGAGCCGTGGTTACCCGAGCCCAGAGCGTTTCTGGCGAGCGCCAGGCTGCGCCGCTTCACACCGGTAGGGTTGACCGGGCGTCGATGAGCTCGCGCCAGATACCGGCAGCGTCCGGCACCGCGGACCGTGGGTCCGAACTCTGGCTGGAGCGGCTCCGCAGCACCGGACCTGAGCGCGACGCCGCGCTCTCGGAGCTGCACGGGCTGCTGTTGGGAGCTGCCCGCTTCGAGGTCGCTCGCCGCCATGTCGGCTCGGCGCACCTGCGCGGCGGCGACCGCGACGACCTTGCCCAGCAGAGCGCGGACGATGCGCTGGTCGCGGTCCTCGCCAAGCTCGACGACTTCCGCGGCGACAGCCGCTTCACGACCTGGGCTTACAAGTTCGCGCTCTACGAGACCGCGGCCACGGTGCGCAGACAGGCCTGGCAGGGACGCGAGGTCCCGCTCACGGCCGAGGCGTGGCCGCTGATCGCCGATGATCACAGCAGCACCCCGGAGCGGGCGGCGGAGACCGGGGAGCTGCTCGCGGCCGTCCAGGAGGGAATCGAGCACGCCCTGACGCCGCATCAGCGCGAGGTGTTGGTGGCGATCACCCTCAACGACGTGCCGATCGACGTACTCGCGCAGCGGCTCAACACAACCCGCGGCGCCCTGTACAAGACGGTTCACCAAGCCCGGCAGAAACTCAGAGCCACACTCGCCGCCCGCGGCCTGAGCATCGACGAACGACGTAAATCGACATGAGCCCACGCACAACCCCCCACGATCCCGATCGCCTGCTCGCTGCCCTGACCGGCCCTCCCGGGCCGGAGCTGAGCTGCGAGGAGTGCTTCGATCAGCTCGATCGCTACGTCGAGCTAGAGCTGGCGGGGGCCGACGCCGACGCGGTGGTTCCGGGGATGCTGGCGCACCTCGAGGGCTGCTCCGCCTGCGCCGAGGATCGCGACAGCTTGCGCGCCCTGCTCCTCAGCGAAGCCACAGACACGTAGCCCGGCGGGGCCTACCCCTGGCGAGCAACGCGGAGTGGCTCGCTTGACGGCCCCAGGCCGGTCCGATTTCTACAAGACCCAGTGCTCACGGGCACCTATCGTGAGGGCATGTCAGTCGACATCGAAGCTGCCGAGCGGTTCGTCCTGGCCAACGCCCGCCTGCTGGAGCGTCACCGACTGGCCGTGCTGCTGTACGACGCACCGGTCGCCCCCGTCCTCGACGCGCTGCGCGCCTACCGCAACCGGGACGGCGGCTTCGGGCATGCGCTGGAGCCCGACGTGCGCGCCCCGGAGAGCGAGCCGGCGTCGGCGCTGCACGCTCTCGAGGTACTGGTCGGTGTCGGCGCGCTCGACGATCCGATGGTCAGCGACGCCGCAGCCTGGGTCGCGACGATCGCCGATCCGTATGGGGGAGTTCAGTTCGTCCTGGCAACCGCTGCGGCACATCCGCACGCGCCGTGGATGCTGCCCTCGGACGGCGGTTCGCACCTCACGTTCGCGATCGCCGGCGCGCTCTGGAGGTCGCGCCCGGGCGAACCGTGGCTCCGGAGGGGGACCGACTGGTGCTGGGCCAAGCTCGAGCGTCCCGACGAGCTCAGCGCCGTTCGCGCTCGACTTTCTCGACAGCGTTCCCGATCAACCGCGCGCTGAGACAGCCATCGAGAGCCTGCGCACCACGCTTGATGCCGACGGCACGATTGCTGTCCCCGGCGGCACCGAGAACGAGCGGCTCACCCCGGTCACCCTCTCAGAGCGGCCGGGTGCGCGCAGCCGCGCACTGTTCACAGAAGACCAGATCGAGGCCGACCTCGACTCGCTGGAGGGCGGCCAACGCGACGATGGAGGCTGGACATTTGATTGTCTCGGCTGGTCACCCGGGCAATCGGTGGAGTGGCGCGGGATCGTGACACTGCGGGCGCTGGAAAAGCTCGACGCGCACGGCCGTCTCACCCTTCCGCACCGCAGGAGGGGGCCCACGCCGCCCCGGGACTAGTCCGCGCGATAGGTGAGCACGACGACCTCTCCCATCACCTGAGAGTCGACCAGCTGCAGGCGCTTGAGATCGTCGGTCTCCCCGAACAGCCGCCGGCCTGAGCCGAGCACGACGGGGTGGACCATCAGGCGCAGCTCGTCGACCAGGTCATGCTCGATCAGAGTGTGCACGAGCTGGCTGCTGCCGGCGACCAGGATCACACCGTCGACATTGTCCTTGAGGTTGCGGACCTCCTCGACGACGTCACCCTTGAGCACGGTCGAGTTGTTCCACTCGGCGGTGTCGAGCGTCGATGAGACGACGTACTTAGGCATGTCGTTCATCTTCTGGCCGAAATCGCCGGTTGCTTCGATCATCCCCGGCCACGCGGCGGCGAAACCTTCGTAGGTCACCCGGCCGAGAAGTTGGGCCTCGGCTTCCATGAGCTCGTCGTACTTGAACTTGGTTCCTTCGTCGCCAGTGCTGATGCCGCTGGTCCAGCCGGCGTGCTTGTACCCGTTGCCGCCTCCCGGGGCCTCGACGATGCCGTCCAAGGAGGTGAATTCGGTAACTACGATTTTGCCCATCGGAAGCTCCTGTGTTTGTCGTAGCGGGACAGTGCTCGGCAACGTACTGTGGCGTCGGCCCAGGAATAAGAGCCAATTCGGGCTCGATTTGGCAGTCCGCTTTCCGCGCACCACGGCGGGGCCCTGGGGTAGGGTCGGTCTGTGGCTGGCGAGACTGATCGCGCGCATGCTCGGCTAGCGGAGCTGGTCGCCGCCTTGTCGCTCGGGGTCGATCTCGGTTTCGGGCAGCCGATGGAGCACGTGTTGCGTCAGTGTCTGATCGCGCTGCGGTTGGCCGAGGGGATCGGCCTCAGCGAGCAGCAGCGGGCGGTGGTGTAGTACACGGCGCTGCTGGTCAACGTGGGCTGTCATTCGGACGCACACGAGCAGGCGAAGTGGTTCGCTGACGACATTTCGCTGAAGGCGACGAAGTACGACCACGAGCCGAAGAGCCTCCGTGCAGCGGCGGCAGGGACGCGCCGGTTGGGGGCGGGTAACCCGCCGCTGCACCGGCTCCGGCTCGGGCTCGAGTTCGCCCTCTCTGGCCACCGCGAGGTCGACGGCATGATCACTCACCACGCCGCGATAGCGCGCACATTGGGCGAGCAGCTGGGGCGGACGTGGCCGGGCGGAAGGTAGAACGCAGTTGGACGCGCACCGTCGGGGGACGGTCCTCTGTCAGATCTCGACCGGCTGCGCCGTCAGCTCGCCACCCGAGTCTCCGGTGTTGACTGTGCCCTTCGGCTCGATCAGCAGCACGTGCGCCTCCTCGTCGGCCTTCGGGCAGTGCTCGATCCCGCGCGGGACCACGAACAGCTCGCCTTCCTCCAGCTCGACGTCGCGGTCGCGCAGCTGGATCGTCAGGTGCCCGCGAAGCACGAGGAAGAAGTCGTCGGTGTCGTGGTGCGTGTGCCAGACGAACTCGCCGAGCACCTTGACCACAATCAGCTTGTAGTCGTTGAGATACCCGACGATGCCAGGAATGTAAGGGCGGTCGAGGAGCTGCAGCTTGTCCGCGAGATTGATCTTGTCGTCCATAGCCACAGGATGACACGGACCAGATCGATCAAGTGTTGAACTGTGCGATCTCCTTGGCCAAGCGCGCCGGCTCGTCATGAGGGACGAACGTGCGGCCGCCGTCGATCTCGACCAGGCGAGCGTCTGAGAACGCATCGCGCAGCCGGTGCGCGAAGGAGGGCTTGAAGAAGCGATCCCCGGTTCCCCATACCAGCAGTGCGGGCCCGCTGAAATTGGAGAGGCGCTTGGACGCCCCATCCAGGTCTTGGCGGTCGACCGCTTGGGCGAACCGCGCGACATCTCGGCGAATGGCCGGGTCCGTCAGGCACGGCATGACCCACGCCCGCGTTTGCTCGGGGTCGAGCGGCTCATTGACCAGCATCCCGAACCCCGCCGGCGAATGGCGGATGGCGGTTGCCCGCAGCGGAGCCATTAGCACGCGGATCGCGCTGGGGCTGCGGAACGATTTGAACAAGACCGAGAACGCCGCCGGTGGGAAGTTGTCAAATGCGTCGCAGTTGGTCAGGACCACACGCCCGATGCGCGAGGCATCGGTATCCAGCACGAACTGACAGATGGCACCACCTGTGTCGTTACCCACCAGCGTCACATCGGTGAGCTCCAACGCTTCGATGAAGGCCGCGACCTGGCGGGCAACCCCGCGCGGTGATTGATCGGCGGTGGCGTTGAGGGCGATCTGGTGTGAGCCCAGCGGCCAGTCGCCAGCGTACGAGCGAGTGCCGTCCGCCGCCAGTGCGTCTGCCGTCTTGGTCCAGAGCGTGGAATTCACGAGCAAGCCGTGCACGAAGACGACGGGCGGCTTGGCTGGGTTCTCCGGGCCGGCCACGCGGTAGCGCACCGTTCCGTGCGGAAGGTCGATCGTCGGCATGTCTGCTCCCTGGACTAGATTTCGTACAGCTAGTACGTAACTTACGTACTGTCTGTATGAAAGTCAACCGCCGCGCCCAATCCGACCGCTCCGCCAGCACCCGAGCGGCGCTCGTCGCGGCCGCCCGCGCCCTGTTTGCCGAGCATGGGTTCGCCGGCGTGGGAACCGAGACCATCGTCCGCGCCGCAGGCGTCACGCGCGGCGCGCTCTATCACCAGTTCACCGACAAGACCGAGTTGTTCGCGGCGGTGTACGAGGCAATCGAGCAAGACCTCGCCCGGCGCATTTCCGAACGAATCGTTGCCGCTGGCGCCGCCGATCCGATCGACGTGATGACGCTCGGCGCCGACGCCTGGCTGAACGCCTGCGCTGAGCAGGAGGTCCAGCAGATCGTCCTGCTCGACGGTCCTGCCGTGCTGGGCTGGCAACGCTGGCGAGACATCGGCATGCGCTACGGGCTCGGCTTGCTCGAGAGCCTGCTGACCCACGCGATCGAGGTCGGGCGGATCCCAGAGCAGTCGGTGTCGGCTCTTGCCCACGTACTCGCGGGAGCACTCGACGAGGCAGCCCAATACATCGCCCGCGCCGACGATCAGACCACGGCCAGCGAGGACATGCACGACGTCATCGCCAGGCTGATCGCAGGTCTCGCGCAAGACTGACCGGAAGGCCCGGAGCAGTCCGGTGAAACCAGGAGCTTCGACTAGCTGCGCTGAAGCGCCTGGAGCCCGCCTCGCAGGAACTCGAGCACCTCGTCGAGGATTCCCATCGCCTGCTCGTGCGTGATCGGCTCGCCGGATTGCGCTTCGAGTCGCTCGCGCGCGGTGGTGAACGCCGCTCTGATGGAGGCGGCAATCAGTGGCGGGCGGATATCGCCTGGTGCCGCGTCGAGGTCCTTGGCGATCGACTCGGCGATCAGTTCCTCCAATGGTCCCGAGCGGGCATGGTCGCTCAGGCGCAGCGCCTCGTTGGAGCTGATGATCTTCTTGCGCAGGCCGGCGAGCTGGTCTGGCGGCTCGGCATTCGAGATGAAGTCGCGCAACGCGTCGACCGTGGTGCTCCCGGGCGGGCGCTGATCGAGTTTCTGCTTTAGCTGCTGGTGGAACAGCGGCTCGTCGCAGAAGACGATGTCTTCCTTGCTCTGGAAGTAGGCGAAGATCGTTCGCGGCGAGACGTCCGCCGCCTCGGCGATCTCCGCCAGCGTCGTCTGATCGTAACCCTGCTCGGCGAACAGCTGCAGCGCCACCCTGGCGATCGTGTCGCGGGTCTGCTGCTTCTTCCGCTCCCGCAGCCCCGGCTTCGCGTGGCTTGTGTCGATCGTCTCCATGTTCGCGAGTCTAGCAAAGAACATGCACACCAAGAAATTTTGCAATCTGTGTTGACTTGGTGCTGCACCTGATGTACAAATGCATGCCTTGCAGATTTACGCCAAGTGAAAGCCGGGACAGAGATGCTGAACATCGCTCGCTGGACGATGGCCCACCGCCGAATCGTCGTACTCACCTGGATCGTCGCCGCGATCGGGATCTTCGCGGTCTCTAGCTCGGTCGGGAAGCAGACGGCGAGCGACTTCACGTTGCCGGGGACCGGATCACAACACACAGTGGACCTCCTCAGGAGCCACTTCCCCGCTCAGGCCGGCGACGTCGACCAGATCGTCTTCCACGCCCGGACCGGCAAGGTCACGGCGTCGGCGGATCGAGCTGCGATCGACGCGACGGTAGCCCGCGTGGGGCAACTCCCGCACGTCACGGGCGTCGTCAGCCCATACGTCGCCGGGCAGCACGCGGTCTCACGCGACCGCACGATCGCGTTCGCCACGGTCAACTTCGACGAGCGCGCCGACGTGCTTCCCAAGGCGGCCGTCGACCGGGTAATCACGACAGCCGAATCGGCGCGCTCCTCCTCCCTCGACGTCCAACTCGGGGGGCAGGCGATCGAGCAGGCCCAGCAAGCGTCACTGGGGTTCGCGACGATCGTCGGGATCGCCGCGGCGATCCTGATCCTGCTGATCAGCTTCGGATCCTTCAGCGCAATGGGACTGCCGATCGCCACCGCGCTGCTCGGCCTGGGAGCGGGGCTAGGCGTAATCACGCTTGCCAGTCACGTGATCGACATGCCGAGCTTCGCGTCGGAGCTGGCGTTGATGATCGGACTCGGCGTCGGCGTCGACTACGCGCTGTTCATCGTCAGCCGCTTCCGCGAGAACTACCGCCAGAACGGCGGCGACGTGCAGGCAGCGGTCGAAACCGCGCTCAACACCTCCGGGCGGGCGGTGCTGTTCGCGGGCGCGACTGTCGTGATCGCGCTGCTGGGGATGTTCGCGCTCGGCGTGAACCTGCTCAACGGCGCGGCGGTCGCTGCGGCGATCGGGGTGGTGCTGGTCCTGGCCGCGTCGCTGACGCTGCTGCCAGCGCTTCTGAGCCTGGTCGGACGGCGGGTCGGCGAGGTCTCCGGACGCCGCGCCGCGGCCGAGGCCGACAGCACCAAGCCAGGTTTCTGGCTGCGGTGGGTGCAGCGCGTGCAGCGGCGCCCGGCGGTGACCGCAATCGCCGCCACGGCGCTGATGCTGGCGCTCGCGGCGCCGGCACTCGGGCTTCGGCTCGCCTCGAGCGACGCCGGCAACGACCCCACGAGTCAGACGACCCGTCAGGCCTTCGAGCTCCTCGCCAGGGGATTCGGCCCCGGTTTCAACGGGCCACTCCAGGTGGCAGTAGCGCTGCCGCGGGCCCACGACTCGGCCGCTCTCGCGCAGCTCACTCATGCCTTGGGCAGCACGCGCGGGATCGCCTCCGTCGCGCCGCCGCGGTTGAACCCGGCCGGAACCGCCGCCGCCGTCACGGCCTACCCGACGACCTCGCCGCAGAGCGCCCAGACGTCTAGCTTGGTCACCCGCCTGCGCAACGCAACGATCCCGCCGGTCGAGCAGAGCAGCGGCGCCAGCGTGTACGTCGGTGGCGCCACCGCTTCGCAGGCCGATTTCTCCCACGTCCTGTCGAGCAAGCTGCCGCTGTTCATCGCCGTCGTGATAGCGCTCGCCGCGCTGCTGCTGCTGGTGGTCTTCCGGTCGCTCGTGATCCCGGTGCAGGCGGCGCTCATGAACCTGCTGTCGATCGGAGCGTCGCTGGGGGTGGTGCAGGCGGTGTTCGAGCGCGGTTGGCTCGGCGGTCTGATCGGCGTGCAGGCCGGTCCGATCGACGCATTCATCCCCGTGCTCGCGTTCGCGATCGTATTCGGGCTGTCGATGGACTACGAGGTGTTCCTGGTCTCCCGGGTGCACGAGGAATGGACGGCAGGCCGCGACGCCAGTCGCGCCGTCAGGGACGGCCTGGCGCGAACCGGGCGTGTGATCACCGCGGCGGCCGCGGTCATGGTCGCGGTGTTCGGCGCGTTCGCGATCAGCGGCAACCGGGTGCTCGAGATGTTTGGGCTGGCGATGGCGACCGCCGTGTTCCTGGACGCCGTCGTGGTCAGGCTGCTCCTGCTGCCCGCCGTACTCGAGCTCCTGGGCCGCGCCACCTGGGCGCTGCCGAAGTGGCTCGAACGGCGTCTTCCGCAGGTGGCGATCGAGGCCGAGCCCAGCTCGAAGCCGTTGCCGGCGCTGGAACCTGCGTTCGAGCCGAACTCATGACCGACGAGCGAACCGTCCGCCGGCTGATCGCCCGGCTGCGCGCTCAAGTCGCCGACTTGCGACGGCTTCAGCGCGAAGATGCTGACCAAGAGGAAGTCGCCGTGCGCAGGCGTCTGATCCTGCGCCTCCAGGAACAGCTCGCGTACGCCGTCCGCGACCTTCTCAACCCCCAGCGGCCCCCGGCCAATCTAGGCTCGAGGCCGCCTCGCTGGGCTGCTCGACCAGCTTGAACGGGCGTCGGTAAGAGATCGCGCCGGACGGCGATGATGGGTGATGACTGTGAGTGCGCGCCTTAACACGAGCACGTGCCCTTCGTTGGTCGAGGTTATGCATGGCTCGAGACCGCGGGGTGGTAGGCCGCCACAGGTTCGGTCCGCGCCTGTCGGCGCATCAGCACCACGGCGACGATGACCATCCAGATCAGCAGCGCCACGATCGGCACGAACACCACCGAGGCGAGCAGCACGACGGCCACGACCGCGCTCAGGCGCGTCAACCCGCGGCCGAACAGGCCGACGGCACGCGCCTGCGTGCTGACGGTGACGATGCTCAACGAGGCGGCGAGCATGCCGGCGACGCTGACCATAGCGAAGCCGAGGTCGTTGCTCAGCCGCAGCACGTCGGCACCCGGGATCGGCTGGGAGAACAGCAACGAGCTGCCGGACGAGGCGGCCATCGCGACCCCGCCGGTGGCGATGGCTGCCGCCGACACACCGGCGGCGACGATCGGCAGCGGGCTGCGGTGCTGAACCGGTCGCGCGGCGTTCGTCTCGGTCCACAGGTATACGAAGAACGACATCAATGACAGTCCTGCGAGCACAAGCAGCACGCCGGTCGCAAGGTGCTGGGCCTGCTTGGCATGTGTCGCGTAGGCGGCCAGCCACGCCTTGTCGCTGGCGGTGTTGCCTGGAACGCTGCTGACCGCGACGCCAGCGATGAACAGCACGACGAAGCCGATGCCGCTCAGTGGCGCGGCTCGTTTCCAGCTCATTACAGCTCTCCTTTGCTCGACGTTTTGGGCATGCCGGCAACGTATGCCGAGCGGTGCGTGGTGTCGTCGGCCGCGAGAGCGATCTGAGCCGTCCGGGTCGACGATCTTTCGACACGTGAGGTCGTCCTCGAGGATGACTGCGGATCGTCGTTGAGGATGATGTCTCCGGCCCGCCCGCTTGTTACGTTTGCCGTAATGGCCGTGCGCGCGCGGAGCTGGTTCATCGGTGTCGATCCGCTTCGGACCGATGGGCTGGTTGCACTAGTGCTGCTGATCGCGATCGAAGTTCAGGTGTGGACACGCGCGCCTGCCGAGCATCGCGTGGCGGAGGCGCTGGCCGGCGCCGTGCTGGCCGCGGCCGTAAGCGTCCGGCGTCGCTGGCCGCTTGGCGTGTTGGTGGTCATCGCCGTCGCGCTCACGGCACAGAACGTCGCGGGTGGCAGCGTGACCCAGCACGCCGCCGCAACGCTCGTGGCGCTGATCATGGTCTTCTACGCCGGCGGGGCGTTCCTCGCGGGGTGGCGAGCGTTAGCGGCGCTCGCTCTCGGACTGGCGACGGGCCTGGTCGATGTGCTGCTCACAACCGGATCCTTCTTTGACGTCCTGTTCACGGAGACTCTGCTCGTTCTCGTGCCATGGACGGTTGGGCGCACGTTGCGCGAGCGGGGCCTGCGCGAACACGCGGAGCGCGACCGCGCCGAGCGGCTCGACGCCACCCTCGAGCAGCGCCAGACCAGCACCGCGCTCGGCGAACGGGCGCGAATCGCCCGGGAACTGCACGACGTGATCGCGCACAGCGTCTCGGTGATGGTGATCCAGGCCGGCGCCGCGCGAACCGTGATCGAGCGCGAGCCGGACCGGGCGGATGCGTCTCTGCGGGCAGTAGAGCGCGCGGGACGCGAGGCGCTGGTCGAAATGCGCCGACTGCTGGGGATGCTCGACGGTGGCGAGGGCGAGCGGCCGCTGGCGCCCCAGCCCGGGCTCGCCGACCTCGACGCGCTCGTCTCGCGCACCAAGGCCACCGGTCTTCCCACGGTGCTGAGGAGCGAGGGGGATCCCAGCACGGTCGCGCCCGCGCTTGATCTGTGTGCATACCGGATCGTCCAGGAGGCGTTGACCAACGCGATCAAACATGCCGGGCCGGCACACGCCGAGGTGTGCCTGCGGTGGGCGCCGGACACACTCGAGATCGAGGTCTCAGACAGCGGCCGGGGGACGGCGCGACCCAGTACTGGCGCCGCCGGGGGCCACGGGATCACGGGCATGCGCGAGCGCGCCGCCCTTCACGGCGGAACGGTTCGCGCCGGCGTTGTCACGGGCGGGGGATTCTCGGTCCATGCGCGCCTTCCGCTCAACCACGAGTACGTCAGATGACCGCCCTGCGCGGACCGCTTGCCGGTCCTGATCGACGCCGCTTGGACCTGCTTTTGGCGATCGCCATCGCCATCGCGCTGGAACTCGAGGTGTGGCTCGATCCCGATATCCCGGCCTCCTTGCGGCCGCTGACCGCCGTCGCTG
Source organism: Solirubrobacteraceae bacterium (assembly GCA_036502145.1). Lineage (GTDB taxonomy): Bacteria > Actinomycetota > Thermoleophilia > Solirubrobacterales > Solirubrobacteraceae > Palsa-465. Next base: position 57,486 of record DASXZB010000081.1, read on the forward strand.
CCGTGCTGTTCGCCGCGCCTGTGGCGGTCCGCCGGCCCTGGCCCGCTCCCGCGCTGCTGTCGTGCACCGCCGTTGCGGCGATCCAAGCTCTGCTCGGCGGGGAGTTGCGCGCAACGAGCGGCATTCCGATGATGCTCGCGCTAGTCGTCCTCACCTACTCAGTGGGCGCGCGGCTCGAGCTGCGCCGCAGCGTTGCCTCGCTGATCCTGGGGTTCGCGATCTTCAGCGGATTCGTCTTCGATGGTCCGACCGGCTCGGGGGGCGGAGTTGGGGCCGCGGCATTCTTCGTCACGCTGGTGTTCGCCGCACCGTGGTGCCTCGGCCGGCTCGCGCGGGAGCACGACCGGCGGACAGCGGTCTTCCGCGAGTTGGCGGACCAGACCGTCGCCGAGCAGGCCGAGCGCGACAGCGCCGTCATCGCCCAGGAGCGAATCCGGATCGGTAGTGAGCTTCAGGACATCATCACGCACAACGTCAGCGCGATGGTGATCGGAGCCGGCGGTGCGAGGAAGCTGCTGCACGCCGATCCCGAACGTGCGCGTCGCTCGATCCTGACCGTCGAGCAAACCGGCCGCGAGGCGCTCGGTGACCTGCGGCGGCTGCTCGGGATGCTGCGCAAGGAGGACGACCCGCGCGCGCTCGCGCCGCAGCCCGGACTTGACCAGCTCATCACGCTGCTGGACTCGCTCGGCGCCGAAGGCCTCGATTGCAGCGTCGCGATCGAAGGCGAGCCATGCCCGCTGACGCCAGGAGTCGACCTCGTCAGCTACCGCGTGATCGAGGCCGCACTCCGGAGCGCCGCCAGCCACCAGTGCGGAAAAGCGAGCGTCACCGTGCACTACACGCTCGATCGGCTCGAACTGCGGGTCCGCGGCCAGGACGCGATTCCGGAACTCGGCCGCGAGCTCCAGCGCATATCCGAGCGCGTTGCGCTGTATGGGGGCAGCGTGCGAATGGTCCCCGGTGACGGTTTCGCCGTCACCGCTGGATTGCCGCTGGCAAACACTTTCCAGGCATGAGCCTCGGTGTCCTGATCGCCGACGACCAGACGCTGGTGCGCGCCGGCCTGCAAATGATCATCGATGCCGCAGCCGACCTGCACGTGGTCGCGGAGGCAAAGGACGGGATCGAGGCCGTCGAGGCAGCCCGCCGTGCCCGGCCCGACGTCGCGCTGATGGACATCCGGATGCCGAGGATGGACGGGCTCGAGGCAACACGGCAAATCATGGCCGACACCAAGCGGCCACCGCGCGTGCTGATACTGACCACCTACGACCTCGACGAGTACGTGTTCGATGCGCTCCACGCCGGGGCAAGCGGCTTCCTGCTCAAGGACGTCCCACCCGAACAGCTGGTCGCCGGGGTCCGCGTCGTTGCCGCAGGCGACTCGCTGCTCTCCCCGACCGTGACCAGACGCCTGATCGCGTCCTTCGTCAGCGACCACCGGACCGCCGAGCAGCCACCGCAGCTGGACGAGCTCACAGCCCGCGAGCTCGAGATCCTGACGCTGATCGCCCGCGGCCTGTCCAACGGCGAGATCGCCCAGGAGCTGGTCGTATCAGGCACGACCGTCAAGACGCACGTCGCCCGCGTCCTCTCAAAGCTCGGGCTGCGTGACCGCGTCCAGGCCGTCGTGTTCGCCTACGAATGCGGGATCGTCCAGCCCGGCCAGCGCAGCTGACGACGCAGGGCGGCCCGGCGCGCTCTTCGGCATGATGTGAAGAAGCGTTCAATGCTTGATCTGCAAACCCTGATGAGCGGTCTGGTGTTTGGCGAGCAGCCACGTTGGCACGAGGGCCGACTGTGGTTCTCCGACTGGGGCACGCGAGAAGTCATCGCCGTCGATCTCGAGGGCGATAGCGAGGTGATCCTTCAGGGTCCATCCTTTCCGTTGTGTGTCGACTGGCTGCCCGATGGGCGCCTGATCGTCGTCTCGGCGCGCGATGGTCGGCTGTTGCAGCGCGAGCCCGACGGCTCGATGGCGACCTATGCCGAGCTGAGCGGGACCTCCGATCCGCCCCCAGGCAACGAGCTTGTCGTCGACGGTCGCGGCAACGCGTACGTCAACGGCGGCGGCTTTGACCTAATGGCCGGCGAGGACTTCGCCCCCGGAATCGTCGCGCTCGTCACGCCGGACGGCTCGGCCCGCCAGGTAGCCGACGGTCTGGCGTTTCCCAACGGGATGCTCGTGACGGCTGATAACGCAACCCTGATCGTCGCCGAGTCCTACGCAAAGCGGCTCACCGCCTTCGACATTGCCGCCGACGGCGACTTGATTAACCGTCGGGTGTGGGCCGATCTCGGCGACGGCGTGCCCGACGGCATCTGCCTCGACGCCGAAGGCGCCGTCTGGTACGGCGACGTCCCCAATGTGCGCTGCGTGCGCGTTAGCGAAGGCGGCGAGGTGCTGCAGAGGATCGACCTCGATCGCGGTTGCTTCGCCTGCGCGCTAGGGGGCGCAGACCGAACAACCCTGTTCATGGTGGCGACGGAATGGAACGGTCCGGCAAACATGTTTGAAGGGCCGCGCAGCGGTCAGGTACTGACCGCCCCCGCGGCCGCACCAGGAGTCGGATGGCCGTAAAGGCCCCACCATCACGCCGGCGGCAACGCGGGCTCTGCGCGAGGCGGATCTGTCACGGTCCTTGCGCCGTTTAGGAGTCGGCCGGTAGCCGCAGCGTGAATCGTGCGCCGCCGGTGGTGGGCGGGTCACATGTGATCGTGCCGCCGTGTGATTCGATCGTCCGGCGGACGATCGCGAGCCCCAGGCCCGTGCCGGCGCGTGAGCTTCGAGGGAGCCGGACGAACGGTTCGAAGATCCGTTCGCGCTGATCGGCGGGTACCCCAGGCCCGTTGTCGGTCACCGACATGGTTGGACCGTTCGCCGTCTGCGTGACTTCGACCACGACCGTGTCCGCGACCGCGAACGCGTTATCGAGCAGGTTGCGGACGGCGCGAAGTAGCGCGTCGCGGTCACCGGTCGCCGGAACTGGACCGTTGGTGACCAGTTCGACGCGGGCGGCTGCGTCAGTGTTGCGTGTGGCGGTCACCGCAGCGGATGCGAGGTCGGCGAGGTCAACGGGTTGGCGGTGCGGGCGCTCGCGAGCGTCGAGTCGTGCGAGGTTCAGGAGGTCGTCGATCAGGTCGCCGAGGCGACCGCTGTCACGCGCCAGTTGGGCTTCGATCGCGTCGCGCGCCGGGCGCGCCGGCTGGTCTCGCAAGAGCCGCTCGGCGGTCGCCTGAAGCGCGGCGACTGGCGTGCGGAGCTCGTGTGAGGCGTCGGCCAGGAACGTTCGCATCGCCGCCTCAGATGCGCGCGCCTCCGAGACGGCGCGATCGAGTAGAACGAGTACGCGGGCGAGCGCAGCCAGGAGCGCCAGTGCGATCACGCCGCCGATCGCTTCAGTGAACTCCAGGCTGCGGACCTGCCGGTCGATCCCGGCCCGGCTGGCGGTCAGGGTCGCGGGCACTTCTGTGCCCCCGACCGGGATCAGCTCATGCACGGTCAGAAGCGCCGCGCTCGGGGCGAGCTGAAGACTCCCGCCCGGGCCGCTTATGCCGGCGAGGTCGACCGAGATGCCCTCCGCGGCGAGCGAGCCGATTACCGGCTTCAACGCTGCGGGCGTGCGTGAGGTCCGCAGGGCGGTTGCCCCAGATGCGAGGTCTGTGCGAAGGCGCTGCTCGAGCCCATCGCGGTAACGCACCGTGATGATCACGACGAACGTTGCGAGGGCGGCGACTATCCCGAGTATCGAGCCGGCAATCAGCCGCGTGCGCGCGGGTCGACGGCCGCTCACCGTGAAAACCGGTAGCCGATCCCGCGGACGGTATGGATCAGGCGGGGACCGTTCCCCTCCAGCTTTCGCCGCAGCGCGCTGATGTGAACCTCCACGAGGTTGTGGTCGTAGGCGTCATAGCCCCACACCTGGGTCAGCAGCTGGTCCTTGGATAGGGCCTGCCCGCGGTGGCGCATGAGGAAGGCGAGCAGTCGAAGCTCGGTCGCGGTCAGCGCGAGCTCGCGACCGCCACGGGTGGCGAGCCCGTGTTCTTCATCGACAAGCAGCCGCTCGACCTCCAGGACCTGCGCGATCGCGCCTCGCCGGCGCAGGACAGCCCGCACGCGCGCCATCAGCTCCTCGAGTGCAAACGGCTTGACCAGGTAATCGTCGGCGCCCAGCTCGAGTCCGGCGACTCGGTCGGCCACGGCGTCGCGGGCGGTGAGAAAAATGATCGGCAGCTCACGCTGCTGCCGGAGCAGCCTGGCCAGCTCAAAGCCGTTGCCGCTCGGCAACAGCACATCGAGGATCGCCAGATCGGGCGCGAAAGCGAGCACGTCTCCGGCACGGGGGAGATCCTCGAACGCGGTGGCGGCAAACCGCTCCGTGACGAGCGCGGCGAGTACCGCATCGCGCACCGGCCGCTCGTCCTCGATCACTACCACTCGACCGATCGGCTCGCCCATCGCGTGAGCGATTGTCCCCGACCGTGCCTGAAGATCGGCTGAAGAACCGCTGCGCTTCAGCTTGATCTCAGCTCCCCGCAGGAGCCTGACCTTGCCCCAACGCGCCGCCCCGGCGGCCACACGGCAAGGAGACCGAGATGACCGATAAAAACGGCAAGTACACCCGCTTGCGCCACACCGTCACGGGCGCACTCGCCGCACTGGCCGCAGTCGGCGCGATCGCCGGGGCCGCCGCCCTGGCCGCAAAACCGCGCGCCAAGGCAAACGTCCACGCCGCGCGGGCGAACGGCTCACCGACCAAGACGCCGACGTCCCCAGTGCCGGGCAAGACCCGCACGCCACCGCCGGCCGTCAACCACCAGCCGTTCTTGAGCGCCATCCAGCAGCTCGTCGACGATCGCACGATCACCGTGACGGAGGGTCAGACCGTCGATCGCGAGATCCAGGCCGGCAGGGTCGATACGGACACCCTCGCCTCCCACGGGTTCACCCAGACCGAGCTCCAGGCGGTCCAACAGGCGCTCGGTAACGCGAAGCGCGCCCTGGCCCCGAACGCCCCTTAGACGTGCCTGTGACCCGGACTGGGCCACACCGCCACGCCCAGCTCTCGACGCAGACGCTCCCCCAGGCGTCGATAGACCACCAGCGCTCCGCCTCGATCTCCCGCAGCCGCGAGCAGACGAATCAGCTCCCGATGCGGGCCTAAGCAAGCCCTTCTAGCGGCTGCTGCAGCGAACAGCGACACGTGCTCGACTGCACGCATTATTATATGCACGATGCATATGTCATCACGCGAGCTCGAGCACGGTCTGGCGAATGTCATCGGGGCGGTCGCGCTCGGTGTAAGCGACAGGTTGGCCTCGGACAGCGATTCAGCGGCACTGGTCACGCTGCTCGAACGCGGAGGGCTCACGATCGAATGGTTGCGGCAAATCGTCGGAATAAGCCACTCGGCCACGGTTCGGCTGGTCGATCGCCTGACCGCCGAGGGCCTTGTGGAGCGGCGTCCCGGCCCTGACCGACGATCGGTTTCGATCCGCCTGAGCGTGCATGGTCAAGCCGCCGCGGCGCGACTGCGCGCCCAGCGCGATGCCCAGCTAATGGAGCTTATTGACGCCCTCGACGCCGAAGAGGGCAAGGCGCTGCGCGCGATCGCGGAGAAGCTGGCTGCGCAACTGGTGACCGGCCGGTGGGAGGCGCGCCTGGTCTGCCGTCTGTGCGACCACGGCGCTTGCACTGCGGCCGGGGGATGCCCGGTAGATCACGCGGCCTCGCTGGCCGGAGAGTGAGATGAGCGACCTCGCGCCGCTCTCCTCCGCGTTCGGCCCGTTTCACGGCCGGATATGGCTGAACTGCGCTCATCAAGGCCCGCTTCCGGCGCCGGCGCAGTCCGCGGCGATCGAGGCCCTAGAGCTGAAGCGGACGCCGGCGCGGTTGTCCGATTCGCTCTTTGCCACCGTACCCGAGCGCTTGCGCTCCGCGCTGGCGCGGCTGATCAACTCCCGCCCGGAGCAGATTGCGCTCACGAACAGCACGAGCTACGGACTAAACCTGCTCGCTCAGGGCCTACGGTGGCGCTCCGGCGACGAGATCCTGTGCGTGAATGGCGACTTCCCAGCCACGGTTGTCCCGTGGCTGCCGCTGGAGGACCGAGGCGTGCGCGTGCGCCTGATCGACGCGCCAGCCGCCGAGCTGACAACCGACCGGCTTTCGTCCGAGATCGGGCCACGGACTCGAGCGATCTGCGTGAGCTGGGTGTTCTCGTTCTTCGGGCACTCCCTCGATCCATTGGCGCTTGGCCGAGCCTGCCGTGAGCGCGGCGTGCTCCTGTTCGTCAACGGCTCACAGGCGATCGGCGCGCGGTCGCTCGACGTCGAGGGGTTGCCGATCGACGCGTTGTCCTGCTGCGGGTTCAAGTGGCTGTGCGGGCCGTACGCGACCGGCTTCGTCTGGCTGTCGCAGCCAGTCCTCGAGCAGCTCGACTACCCCAATCCACACTGGCTGCGCTGGCAGCTCAAAGCCGCCGCGAGCAGCGGCGCCGAGCTCAGCCGCGCCCTGGAATACGAGCGTCGCCGAGAGACCACCGCCGATGCCTATGACGTCTTCTGTGCCCCGAACTTCCTCAACTTCATGGCGTGGACGGCATCCATCGAGCATCTGCTCGACGTCGGCATCGAGAAGATCGAGGCTCACGACCAGGCTCTTGTCGAGCGGCTGGTCTCCCAGCTCCCCGGCACCTACCGGCGGCTGAGTCCTGCCGACTATCCCAGCCGTAGCACCCTCATCCTCATCGCTCACCAAGACGACGAACGAAACCCGCTGATAGCGACCGGGCTCGAGCAGCTCGGAGTCGATGTCGCGCTCCGCGACGGCAAGCTCCGCCTCTCGCCACATCTCTACAACAGCGCCAGCCACATCGATGCCGCCCTCGAGCGGCTGCAGGCGCTGGGGAGGTAGCGGTTCCCACACTGCGGCGCGGGCGTTGCCTCCGGCCCCGAGCACCAGCGCGATGCGGGGGGCGGTGGAGATGGGCTAGGGGGCCTAGCAGCGGCAGGGTCCGAGCCGCCAGGTGCATAAGATCCACCGGTCGCGCCACAGCGGCGAGGTGTGCTCGATCGTGCACGCATACGGTGCATAAGATCGCGCACTCCCAAGGCAGTGGCCGGTCGGTGGAAGTTGTGCACCGACCGCCATCCGAAAGCCCGCGATCGGCCCCGACTGTTGTGCACCGACCGCCGTCCGTAGCCCGGGGTTCGATCCGCGGGGCGGGCAGCGCCGGCCTCGCCGCTCGCCGTCCGCCGCAACGTACGTCACGCCGGCTGCGGGGCGGCCGCCTTGGACGAGGCGAGAATGTGACACCGGCCAGATTGATCAGTTCCTCGCCGAGCTCGCTCGTGCCCGGCGGCGCGTGTTGGCGAGTCCCTTGGTACGCAACTGTCGTATCGCGGCGGCTCGCTTGCGCAGGTGCTCGAGGCCCATTCCGCGGATCACCGCCGGCGCCTTTGTGAACTGGATGTCGCGGTAGTCGACGATCTGGACCAGGTTGCCCCATGGGTCGCGGAAGTCGAGCCGCGGGCCGGGGAGGATCTCGACCCCTCGCGCCGCCAGGGCGGCTCGGACTGCCGCCTTGTCGTCGACTACGAGACCGAAGTGTCGAGCCTGGTCCGGCGGCTGGCTCCGACCGTGAGTCAGGGCGAGGAACTGGTCACCGAGGTCGATGAATGCCATCTCCGGCTCGCGGTCGACGCCACGCAGCTCGAAGATCGCGGCGTAGAACGCGAGCGCCGCCTCGAGGTCGCCGACCTCGAGCGCTACGTGATTGATACCCACCAGGCGAGGACGGGCGGTGATCATCGCGTCACCGTGGTGGGCCGTGGCGATGAGCGTCGGCAGCCTGTTGGTGGATGTGGCTGTTGAGGGTCATGGGGCCTCCTGTGAGCATCGATGACTCCACGATGCCCCCGAGCATCTATAAGGTCAAATAGGCATCAGGAGGGGTTACTCTAAGCTCTGCTTATGTTCGAGCTTCGGCACCTGCAGGTCTTCCGCGAGGTGGCCCGCCTTGGCTCGCTGTCGGCCGCGGCCGAGTCGCTCGCGTACACGCAGCCCGCCGTCTCCCAGCAGATGGCTGCGCTCGAGCGCCGCGCCGGGATGCCGCTGCTCGAGCGCATCACCCGCGGGGTGCGCCTCACCGACGCGGGCGAGGCGCTGCTTCGCCATGCCGAGGCGATCCTTGCCGAGCAGACCCTCGCCGAGCGGGAACTGGAGGCGATCGCCGGCCTGCGCGGCGGGCGCGTTCGCATGGCGTCGTTTCCGACCGCCGCCGCCGCGTTGGTCCCTGCGGCCGTGTCGCTGTTCAGCGCGCGATATCCGGACGTGGCGCTGTCCGTCCTGGAGGCCGAGCCGGAGGAGTCGGTGCCGATGCTCCGCGCCGGGGAGCTCGAGGTCGCGATCGTCGGTGAGGCCATCAAGCGACCCGAGGGGTTCTCTGACCTCTACGCGGGCCTCGATCTCCACCACCTGCTCGACGAGCCGAGGTACGCGGTTCTCCCGCCTGACCATCGGCTCGCCCGCCGCAAGCGCCTGCGCCTCGGTGACCTCGCCGAGGAGGTGCGGATCGAGCTCGCCCGCAGCCCGACCCGCGCGGGCCGCATCTATCTCGAGCCAGGTCCCGAATCGGGCCCCGAGGAGCCACGCATCGCCTTTCGCAGCGACGACTTCAGCATCGTCCAGGGCATGGTCGCCGCGGGCGCCGGGATCGCAGTCGTTCCCGAACTCGCGCTCACCAATCTGCGGGCCGACTTGGCCATCCGCAACCTCGGAAGCTCCGCTCCCTTGCGCACCATCGTCGCTGCGACACTCGCAGGTGTGCACCGCTCGTTGGCAACCTCCGCGCTGCTCGAAATCCTCACCGAGGTCACCGCAGCGCATCTCGCGACGCGGCAACGGGCAAGGCAGAGCCAGAAGCCCGCTCGCCGCTGAGTTGCCGCAGATCTCGAAGTCGGCTGGTCACGCCCCTGGTCGACCTCGCGATCCTCGCCTGCCCGCGAAGTGAACCGGCGCACGCCTGTCACATCCGTGCTCGCCGTCACGTCATGCAAGTAGAGACGAAAAGGGATGCCTCGCATCCTCTCACTGACCACTCCGTGCGATGTCCGCCCTCCCACACGCAGCCAAGCTCGCTGAGCGTCAACCCTCCGCCACCGTAGAGCCGCTGAGCCCGCGGCGGGTCCGCCGGCAGCTGGCCCAAGCTGCCGCGGCTGTGCTCGTACTGGTTGCGCTGGTGCTTGCTCTCCCCGGGCTGGGCAGCCTCCGCGCCCATCTCGCGCACGCCGCGCCGGGCTGGGTGGCTGCCGGGGCGGCGTTCGAGCTGCTTTCGGCTCTCTGCTACGTGATGATCTTCCGGTCGGTGTTCTGCGCGCGGATGGGCTGGCGGCTCAGCTGCCAGATCGGGATGGCCGAGCAGGCGGCCAACTCGCTGCTGTCAGCCAGCGGCGCCGGCGGACTGGCGGTCGGCGTGTGGGCGCTTCGCCGGCTCGGGATGAGCCGTGAGCGCATCGCCCGCCGCACGGCCGCCTTCTTCCTTCTCACCAGCCTGGCCAACGTCGCGGGCGTAATCCTGTTCGCCGCGCTGTATCTGCTCGGGGTCCTCGGCCACGACCCCAATCCCACGCTCACCTACTCGTTCGGTGCGGCGGCGCTGATCGCAACCACGTTCGTGCTGGCGCTCCCGACCGTGCTGGCGCACCAGCCACTGAGAAGGGCGCCGGCCGCGCGGTCGGACAAGCTCACGTCGATGCTGCGTCTGCTTCGGTACTCGCTAGCGGAGGGCGTCCGCGACGGACTGATGTTGCTTCGCCAGCGGTCGCTCGGCGTGATCGCGGGATCGCTCGGAACGGCGGCCTTCGACCTCGCCGTGCTGGGGGCGTGCTTTCGCGCGTTCGGCGGCTCGCCGCCGATTGGCGTGCTGGTGCTCGGCTACCTGATCGGCCAGCTCGGCGGCAACCTGCCCCTCCCCGCTGGGCTGGGCGGAATCGAGGGGGGCCTCGTCGGCACGTTCGCGCTCTATCACCAGCCGGTCGCCGGGGCCACCGCCGCCGTCCTGGTCTACCACGCGATCTCGCTCTGGATGCCGGCGCTGCTCGGCAGCGCCGCCCTCGTCAAGCTGCGCAAGACGCTCGCACGAGAACATCGCCCGTACACGGGCTGCGCGCCCGCGCCAGTCCGACCGGCCGTCCACCGAGGGCGGAGCTACGCCAGATCAGGCGGCGACCGGGCGCGGCTCAGGAGTGGCACCGGATAGGCGCGCGAACTCGAGCGCGGGATCGTCGATCGGTTCGCCGATCACCAACTTGCGGTCGTGATAATAGTTCAGCGGCCGATACCACGGATCGCCCGACCCCTGCCTGGGGAAGAGGTCGACTCCGCGCCGTACGTACCCGGAGGACAGCTCGAGGAACGGTATGGACCCAGCCACGCGGCCCGCGTTGCGCGGGGTGCACTGGCCGTAGCCGCGCTCGTCCATATGGTTGAGCAACCGGCACACGAGTTGAGCCGTCAGGTCGGCACCGAGCGTCCAGGACTGGTTGATGTACCCGAAAGCAAACGCGAGGTTGGGCACGTCGCTGATCATCGCTCCGCGGTAGGCCAGCGTTTTGGGCAGGTCTATCTCGCGACCTTGGACGCGCAGTTCAATCCCGCCCAGAGGCTGCAGATTCAGCCCGGTCGCGGTCACGATCAGGTCCGCCTGAAGCTCTCGACCGGAGGCCAATGCGATACCGGTTTCGGTGAATTTGTCGATCTGATCTGTGACCACCGATACCCGACCGGCGCTGATCGCCTCGAACAGATCGCCGTCGGCGGCGATGCACAGCCGCTCATCCCAGGGGTCGTAGCGGGGATTGAAGTGCTGATCGATGTCATAACCAGGCGGAAGGCGGCGCTCAGCCAGTTTGCGGATCAGGCGTCTCATCAGTCCTGGCCAGCGCCGGCTCAGGCTCCAGATGAGAGTCTGGAGCTTGACGTTCCGCCACCGCACAATCGGATAGGCAAGCCGCGACGACAACAGCCGCCCCATGAACCCCACCAAGGGATCGGAGGCAGGGAATGGAAACACGTAGCTGGGGGACCGCTGCAGCATCGTCACGTGCGCGGCCCGGTCCGCCAGCGCCGGAACCACCGTGACAGCCGTAGCCCCGCTTCCGATGACCACCACCTGCTTACCGTCATGTTTTACGTCATCAGTCCAGAACTGAGGGTGCACGACCTGGCCAGAGAAGCGTCCAAGGCCGGCGAACTCGGGCGTATAGCCTTCGTCGTAGCGGAAATAGCCGGTGCAGGTGAACAAAAATCCGCATGTCATCTGCTCCCTGTCACCAGTATCGGTTCGCTCCACTTCCACGGTCCAGCGCGCGTCGAGCGATGACCACTCGGCGCGTGTAACCCGGCGGTTGAAGCGGATCCTGCGGTCGATACCGCACTCGCGCGCGGTCGCTTGGACGTACTCGCGGATCGAGGTGCCGTCGACGATCATCTGCGATCCGGTCCAGGGACGGAACGGATAGCACAACGTGAACATGTCCGAGTCCGACCGGATGCCCGGAAACCGGAACAGGTCCCACGTGCCGCCAATCGCCGCACGGCCCTCGAGGATCGCGAACGTCTTATTCGGACAGCTTTCCTGGAGCCGATACCCGGCGCCGATGCCGGAGATCCCAGCCCCGACGATGAGAACGTCGACGTGTTCGCTGTCGACGTGTTCGCTGGTCATCAAGAAAGCCCCCTCGTCGTTGCTGGCTCCGCCACCTTACCGTGGCGCTCGAGGCAACCAAAGGGCCGGTGACCGGCTCGATGCGCGGCGGGAGCACCTGCCTCGACCCGTTGGGGCGACACCGCCGGCTATCCGTAGCCCCGCTTGAGGAGATATTTCGCGCCCGCCTCGCAGCCTTCCTGACTCAGCACCTCGAAAGCAAAGGCGTTGGCGAGGCGGTCGGTCGTGTTGAAGGCAAAGTTGACGGCGAGCGCGTCCTCGATCTGCTGGTGCGAGACGCCGGCGGACAGAACGGCTCGGATGTCTTCGGCACTCAGCGTTCCTTCGCCAGTCAGCTTGCCGAGCATCCCTAGTGTTGCCCGGAGCCCTTCCTGTATCGGGGCGGAGTCGAGATCGGTGAGTACGGCGGCCACTCTTTCCCGATCCTGGTAAGCCCGCGCTGCAGTCGCGGTGTGCGCGCCGACGCAGAACGGGCAGTCGTTGAGTTTGGATACGTAGGCCGCCATCAGCTCTCGGTCACCGACCGACCATTTCGAGCGGCCGCGCATTGCCTCGTGGGTGAACTGCTTCGCGTGGGTGCCGTAGAAGTCAGGCCGGTAGAAGGTGAGCCTGGCCGCGTCCGGCAGCGGCCGGCCGGAGACCAGTCGGATCAGCCTGAAGAGCAGCTTCGGTCCGATGCCGTAGCCGTGCTCGAGGACGCGGGGGCGCACTATTCGCTCTCCGTCTGGGCGATCGCCTCGGCCAGGGCGGCCAGGCCCGCTTGGTACTGCCGAGTCGACTGGCCGACCGCGGCGCAGATCACGACCTCGAACAGCTGGTCATCAGTAAAGCCCGCTGCGGTTGCCCTGGCAAAGTCCGCGTCGGTCACCTGAGCCGGCTTGGTGGCAACCTTGTCGAGCAACGGGCGCAGGGCCTCGGGGAGCTTGGCGTTGTCAAAGGCACGGGCGCGTTGATCCGCAGGCGCTCGGCCAGGTCCTTGCAGGATCCGGTTGACCAGCAGACGGTGGATGGATCGCTTCTCGTCCTCAGCCGGCATCGTCGCCCCAATCGATCCTTCCTCGGAGCACAGCTTGCTCGGCGGGGTTGGCGGTGAGTTCCTGGGCGCGTCGGTTAGCTGCCCGGGCTTCCTCCTCGCGGCCCAAGGTCCTAAGCAGGTCCGCGCGGGTGGCGTGGTAGAGGTGGTAGCGCTCGAGAGCCGCGGCGAGAGCGTCGACCTCGGCGAGCGCGGCTTCTGGCCCCGCGGTGTAGCGCCGTGCGATTGACCGGTGCAGCCGGGTGAGCGGCGAGGGCGCGAGGTGCAGGAGCATGTCGTAGAGCAGCACAATCTGTTCCCAGTCGGTACTTGCCCAGTCGCCAGCCTCGGCGTGGCAGGCGACGATCGCCGCCTGGAGCTGGTAGGGCCCGGGTTGGTGGCGCTTTGCTGCCCGCTGGAGCAAACGCGCTGCGGCGTCGATGGCCTCGCGGTCCCAGTTCGAGCGATCCTGATGCTCGAGCAGCACAAGGCTTCCGTCGGGGTCGAATCTGGCGTCGGCGCGGGCTCGGTGCAACCGAATCAGTGCCAGGAGGCCAGCAACCTCGGGCTCGGTTGGCATCAGGTTGTAAAGCTGGGCCGCCAGCCATTCGGCGTCATCGACCAGATCTCGCGATTGACCGCGCTCAGCGGTCGAGAGGTAGCCCTCGTTCAGGAGCAGATAGATGACCGAAAGCACTTCGCGCAAGCGCGCGCCGAGCTCGTTCGGATCGGGGACGCGATAGGGGATACCGGCCTCGGTGATCTTTCGTTTGGCGCGCGTGATGCGCTGCGCGACGGTTGTCTCGGTCACCAGAAAGGCGCGGGCGATCTGCGCCGTGGTAAGCCCGCATACCACGCGAAGCGTCAAGGCGATCTGGGCCGGCCGCGAGAGCGCCGGGTGGCAGCACATGAAGATGAGCCGGAGCCGATCGTCGCTTGCGGGCTGGTCGGGCCACTGGAGTTGAGTCAATTTGGCGCCGTAGTTGCTCTGGCGGCGCAGGGCGTCGAGGCCACGGTTGCGGGCGACCGTGAACAGCCAGGCGTCCGGCCGGTCAGGGACACCTTCGATCGGCCACCGTTGCAGGGCAGCCAGTACCGCGTCCTGGACCAGGTCCTCGGCCATGGCGAAGTCACGGGTGATCCGCACCAGCGCCGTCGCCAGCCGGCCGGCGTGCTCTCGGACGATCTGTTCGAGCTCGCGATCCGAAGCTGTCCGGTCTACCTTGGCCCGTCCCTGGATGGTGAAGGTCATGACTGGACGGCAGGTATCTCCATGATCGGACGTATCTCCACGATTGGACAGCCGGGCCAGGTGCTGACCATGTTCAGCACCTGGTCGAGGTCGTCGACCTCGACCTCCGTGTAGCCGCTCACGACCTCTTTGCCCTCGACGAACGGGCCGTCGGTGATGACCGGCTCGCTGCCGCCGTCCAGCCGAACCGTGGTCGCGGTGATGGCGGGCTGCAGCTTGCTGCCTCCGCGGATCTTGTCGGCATGGTCAGCCATCCACTTGTAGACCAGCTCGATGGCGCGCTCGCGATCGGACTGGCCCATCGCCTCGAAATCCTTCTCGAACTGTTCCGTCTCGACGAACAGCAAGACGTATTTCACTGGCAAGCGCTCAAGGGCGCGATGCGTTCGGGCAGGTCGAATCCCGTGAATGCGTTTGCGCTCCTGAAGAATGTGATCTGTTCGATCTTCGTGTGGCGCAGAGATAGCACGGTGATCGCGTGGCGTACGAACGCGTTCGGCTTGTCCCGCAAGCTGTAGTGGCCGAACGCGAGCTGGCCGTTGGCCAGGATGGGTATGAGCCGGTGTCGTGGCGTTGTCGCGGCGAGCGGAGTCGCGGCGAGGAAGTCCGCGATTGCGTCGCGTCCGGCGAACCATGTCGGCTCGGGCGGCATCGCGAGCACGGCGTCTTCCGCGAGCATGGAGACGATCGCGTCGACGTCCGCCCGCTCCCACGCCGCGACGAATCCCTCGACGACGCGTTTGAGGTCGCGGTCGTCGAGGGAGCGCAGGGTCTCCTGCTGGCTGCGCTCAGGCAGTCGCCCGTCGACCGCCGTGTGCGCCCGCTGGAGTGCGCTGTCGACCGATACGGGCGTGGTGCCAAGTGCCTCGGCAGTCTCGCGGGCTGAGAACCCGAGCACATCACGGAGGAGCAGCACCGCGCGTTGGCGGGCCGGGAGGTGCTGAATCGCGGCGATGAACGCGAGCTCCACGGTCTCGCGCTGCTCGTAGCGGGCATCGGGCATCGGCGAGTCCGCGAGCATCGAGTCCGCAAACGGCTCGATCCAGACCGATTCGACGAGCGGCTCGGCAACCGGGTCGTGCGGATCGGCGGGCGGGCTGTAGTCGATTGGGAGCACGCGCTTAGGCCGGCGCGCGATCGCACGCAGGCAGGCGTTGGTCGCGATTGTGTACAGCCAGGAGCGAAGGGAGCTGCGTCCTTCGAAGCGCGGCAGCCCCCGCCAGGCACCGAGGAGGGCGTCCTGAAGCGCGTCCTCGGCATCGGCCGACGAGGCGAGCATTCGGTAGCAGTGGGCGTACAGCTCGCGTCGATAGTGGCCGATCAGGACTGCGAAGGCGTCCTCGTCGCCGTCGCGGGCGGCCTTGAGTAGCTGCGGCTCGTTCATCGCCACTCCTTCGGCTGCCACAGCGCGACCTGGCCTGCGTCCGGAGTGGAGATGACGCTGCGCCATCCGGCCGGCCCTTCGCGCGGCCCGAGCAGCACGGATGCGCCCAGCCGACGCGCACGGTCGGTGAACACATCGATCCGATCCACCTCGACGTACGGGAGCCACAGGGGGCGGTCGGTAGCGCACTCGACGACGCCGCCGGTGATCTCGCCACCGAGCCCGAGTGCGAGGTAGTGCCCGTGCTCGGTCTCGATCCGCGCGGTCCGCCACCTCAGCAGCCGGGCGTAGAAGCCACTTCCGCGTGAGAGGTCGCCGGTGTGCAGCTCCAGGTGCACAACCGGCCGGGGGCCGACGCGAACGCCGGCCCCCTCATGATCGATGACTTGGTTCTGGCTCATGACGGATCTCCAGTTTCTCTCGTGTCGGTGTCAGGCCTGCGCCTGCAGCGCAGGAGCAGCGCCGACGCGAGCCGCGGGCTGGCGGCCGGGCAGCGCCAGCCCGCGAGCGCGGGTCAGATCGCCGCAAGCCCCTCGCCGGTCACCGCCAGCGTCGCTCCGCGATTCCCCTCATCGAACGCGACCGGAAGGATGGCCCGGGCGACCCCATCCGGATCGAGCGGCGCCGACCAGTTCCCCACACCGTAGGCCGCGGTCGCGGCCTCGCCAATCCGGGTCCCAACCAGGAACTGCATCGGTGCCAAGGCGACGAACCGGATTCCGAGCCCCCGCCCATCAGCGGCCTGCTGGAAGTAGCCGGCCAGGAACATCTGCATCCGCTTCGCCCCGGCGTAACCGCCTGACATCGGCGAGCCGTTGGGGTTGACCCCGGCCCCGCTCGAGACGATCACCACAGTCGAACCCGGACGAAGCGGACGCGCCAGGACCGCCCGGCCTACCTCGAACGCGAGCTTGACGTCGACGGTCCACGGCGCGGAGAACGATTCCCAGCTCTGCTCCTCGATCGAGACCATCCGCGGGCGGGTACCCGCGGCGACGACGACGAGGTCCGGATCGGCTTCAGCAAGAAGGCCTTCAGCTTGCGTCGGATCGGTGGCGTCCCGCTCGCGGCCCGAGGCCAGTACTTCGACACCGGCCGCGCGGAGCGCATCCGCGGTGGCCTTCCCGACACCGCTGCCGGCACCAATCACAAGAGCCCTCTGAATACTCATGATTTACCTCCATGGATCGTTTTCCATAGAGAGCCGGGAAACCGCCAGAATCCATCGAGCAACGTCTGGAGAAGAGCGCGATAGGGCGCCAGCCCGCAGCTTCAGCTCAGTGCAGCCGGTCAGGCAGGCCGAAGCGCTCGAACGTACCGGCGAGGCGTGCGGTGTCGAGCGGCTGCTCAGGGAAGCGCTCGTAGGCCTCCGGCTCGGTGGCTTCGGTGGAGCGGACGATGAACGCCGTGACGTTGCTGATCAACGTGCCGCGGAACGTCAGTACGTTCAGCGCGAACGGGAGGTGTGCTTGCTCCTTCTCGTCCCAGGCGTAGAAAGCGAGAGCCGGCTGGCCGTTCGCGCGTGTTAGGACGCTGCGCCAGCGCCACGCTCCCGACATCGGGGACGCGGCCGCCCAGGTGGCGATCCCCTGGCGTGTCGCATACCAGGTTGCCAGCGGCGGCATCGCGAATGTGGCGTCGCTGGTCAGCATCGCGGCGAACGCCTCGACGTCGTCGCGTTCCCACGCATCTACGTAACGGTCGACGATCTCGCGCAGCCCGTCGTCTCCAAGCGTCCGAAGCGTGGCCTGCTGGGTCTGGTCGGGGATCCGCTGCTCGACCGCGGTCCTGGCCCGCTGAAGCGCGCTGTTGACAGACGCGACCGTCGTCTCGAGCATGCTCGCGGTCTCCTTCGCCGAGAACCCGAGCACCTCGCGCAGGATCAGGACGGCACGCTGATTCGGCGCCAGATGCTGGAGCGAGGCGACGAACGCCAGCTCGACACCCTCGCGCTGCTCGTAGCGAGCCTCGGGCGCGGCAAACCCGTCCTCCACGCCGAGCATCTCGTCGGGATAGGGCTCCATCCACACCGACTCGACGACAGGCTCGCCGGGCGGGGTGTGAGGGTCCGCAGCGGGGCCGTAGTCGATCGGCAGCACCCGCTTGGGCCGACGCGCGATCTGGGTCAGGCAGGCGTTGGTAGCGATCGTGTAAAGCCAGGAGCGAACGGAGCTGCGTCCTTCGAACCGCGCCAGCCCACGCCACGCGCGCAGTAGCGCCTCCTGCAGCGCATCCTCCGCGTCATAGACCGAACCGAGCATCCGGTAGCAATGGGCATGGAGCTCGCCCCGACAGGGCTCCACGAGGCGGGAAAACGCGCGCTCATCCCCGGCCATGGCCGCCTCGAGGACATCACGGCGAAGCGATGCGTCTGACGGGCTACTAGCCATTTCCATCAACCTTAGACCGTCGAGCAGCGACGAACTCATTGCCCGGCGATTAGTTTTGACTCCGGCGCGGGTCGAACAGAGCAGATGGATCCCGCAGGCACGAGACCGGTCGTCCACCTAGAGCTTCACACCAGCGCGTTGCCGGACGCGCGCTCGTTCTATGCCGAGCTGTGCGGCTGGCAGCCCGAGCGAATCCAGACCTCGGTCGGGTCCTATCTCGCGCTGGACCTCGGCGACGGCATCGGGGGCGGGATCGTGCAGTGCCCCACCGAGCGCGCGCTGTGGCTGCCCTACGTGGAGGTCGGCGAGATCCGCGAGACGACCAACCGCGCGCTCGGGCTCGGCGCCAACCTCCTTCTAGCGCCGAGGGAGGGACCTGTGGGCTGGCGCAGCGTGATCGCCACCCCCGCCGGCGGCGAGATCGCACTCTGGCAGCCAAAGCGCTGACGGACCGTACGGGACGGCTCCGCTGAGCGCGGCGTAGCTGAGACTGGACCGGCTCTGCGGGGGGCGTCCGGTCATGGGTGATATTGAAGCTGCTCATCCCAGTCGGCCGGGCGTCCCTGCGGGATGAGGTCGAACAGGTTCCAGAGCGGCTCGAGCGTCCCGACGTGGCGCGGCTCCTGGCCTGGATCCATTGGCGCGTAGAAGAGTTCTGAGCCCCAGAAGTGACGGATCAGGTCGCCGTCTCGATGAAACACGTTCAGCATCGGCCGCTGCCAGCCCTCCGCGGTCTCGGCGAGGTAGTCGCGGTTGTAGGTGTTGTCGGCCGCGGACAACAGCCGCAGGTGGCGCCAGCCACGCTCTTGAGCGAAGGTGAGAAGCCTTGGCAGCGGAGCGTTCGCGACAACGGCGAAATTGAGTATCTGACCGGCGTGCTCGATGGCACCGTCGAGCTGGTCGAGCAGTGCCACGCACGACGGGCAGGGGCCTTCGGCGAGCGGAAGGAGCGCGGTTTGCCCGGCCTCGGGCCCGGGCCGGTCGTCGCTGGGATCGCGCGGGAACATGAAGCTGTAGACCACGAGCGAATCGCGCCCGGGCGTGAACAGCTCGGACAGCCGCACATCGGTGGCCGTGCCGTCCTCGGCGCTGTCCTGGAAGACGTAGTCGTTCGTCGGGCCACCGGGCGGTAGCTCACGCCGAGTGGCGGCGACAGCCTCGGTCATCCGCCGCAACTCGATCTCCTGCTCGAGCAGCTGGTTGCGCGCTGCTCGATACTCCGCCGACTCTCCTGGGAACGCAACGCTCATCGCTTTCTCCTTGCTGACAGGTTGTTCATTTGCTCATCTGGTGACGGTCAATGGGGCGTCCGGCTGGTTGAGCTCTCACGGGTGGAGCACCGCCTCGAGGTTGTCGAACGAGTTCTGCCAGCCGGCGTAGTGGTCGTCGCTCGCGTCCGCCGGTATGCCCCGGTTGGTGAGCACGACAGTGGTGTGGTCGCCCTCGGCGCTGAACTCGACCTCGATCAACTGGCGCGTCGACGGGTCGTCGTCCCAGGTCCAGGTGAACGCCAGCCGGCGGGGTGGATCGATCACCGTGAACTCGCCGCCCCCGCCGTACTCGTTGCCGAGCTCGGGGTCTCGCATCGTCACCCGGATCACGCCGCCGACACGAAGGTCGAGCTCCGCGCTGGGCGTTTCCCAGTCGTGCTCGGCATGCCACCAGCGCCGAAGCACCTCCGCGCTCGTCCACGCCTCGAACACGACCCGAGCAGGTGCCCGGAAAGTCCGTTCGATCCGTACCGTAGCTACCGGCCGATCGCCGCTCATCGGCGGTCCCGATGGGCGAGGACCTTGGACGGATCATTAGCCATTTGGCTAACATTCTACGGCCCTGGTGATCGGTCAGGTCCTCCGACGTGGCGTCGAGTGGACTTTGATCTGAGGTGGGCTTCGGCTGCCGGCTGTTTAGACGACCCGCGACAGCGGCTGAACTCCAGCGGTCGACCGACCGCTGCTAGTGCACGTGTCAGCCGCGACCGGGAGGGAATCCGACTTGCCGCCGCCCGTCGCTCCAGACGATGGTCGGGACGATCCCTCGATCGTTGGTGTAGCCCATGAGCTCGGCTTTCCAGGCTGCATTTCGTGTCGCGTCGCGTTCCTCGACGGTCTCGTCCTCGGCCGCCAGATGCTCACGCGCGGCCTGGCAGTACGGGCAGCTCGGTTTGACGTACATGACGACGCTCATGGCGTGTCTGCGAGATCAGAAATGGCTCGCGACGGGTGCCCCACTCCTGGCCATGGCGCCAGCACGAGCACGAGCCGTGCGTCGGTCAGCGCGCGAACTGTCCGCCGCTCGTTCGGCTCAAAGTGCGAGAGAAAGCCGGCGCCACCGGTCACGCGGGTGCCGTTGAGTGAGATCTCGATCTCACCGTCGGCGACGAGCAGGTACGCACGCTCATGCACCTGATGTTCTCGGAGCTGCTCCCCGGCGGGCAACACGATGGCGATTGCTCGGGTCTCGGCGTCTGAGCGCAGCACGACGGGACGGCGGGGCTCAACGTCCAGCGAGCGGATATCCCAGCTCTGCATGCGGCCTCCTGTTCTCGGTTCGTCTCTAATGATCTCGCGAGGTGCAAGCGCCAACTGCCGGCGGTGAGGTCGGCTGGCAGGGAGGTCCCTGGCGCATGAGCGGTGGTCGCCGCCGCAGTGGCCGTGCCGCGCTCGCCTCGTAAATTAAGGGGGATGAATCGCGCCAAGGTCACGATCTACACGGACCCGGGCTGCCCATTCGGGTTCAACGCACAGCGCCAGGAGGCGCAGCTGTTGTGGCACTACGGGGAAGGTCTCGACATCACGCGACGGATGATCGTGCTGGCGGAGACGAGCTCGTCGTTCGAGGAGCGGGGGCTGAGCCGGGAGATGATCGCCGCAAACGCAAAGCGGCTTCGGTCTTTGTACGGGATGCCGATGGTGACAGAGCCGCCCGATCGCCTTGCCGCGACGATCCAGGCGTGCCGCGTGTACGTCGGTGCGCGGATCCAAGACCCGGCACGCGCGGACCTGCTGCTGCGCTGCCTTCGCCGCCGCGCGTTCTCGCGCGGCCAGCCGCTCGACCAGCTCGAAACGATCCACGCCGCCGGCGTGGACGCGGGTTTCGCGCCGGAGACGCTCGATGCCTGGTTGGCCGACGGGCAGGTGGAGACGGCGCTGCACGCGGACATGGCCGCGACCAGGGCACCGCCGCCCGAGGCGCTCGCGCTCGCCCACAGGCTCTCCAGGAGCAACGGCGGCCTGCGCTACTCCACGGCCTCGGCGGTGTTCGAGCGCGGCGACCGGCGGGTGGTGATGCCGGGCTTTCAGCCGTTTGCGGTGTATGAGGTGGCGATCGCCAACGTGGTCCCCGACCTGGAGCGCCGCCCCGCACCCCAGACGGTCGAGCAGGTGCTGTCCTGGGCGCCGTATCCGCTTGCCACCGCAGAGGTGGCGGAGCTTCGAGGTACCGGTCTCGAACCAGCGCGAGACGAGCTGCAGCAGGCGGGCGCAAAGCTCGGCGCCGAGGCGGACGACGGTTACTGGTCGACAAGCTGAGTCGCGGACCGCTCGGATGTCCGGACTGGGTGCGCCGCTCCGACGTTCGGGTGAAAGGCACCGGTGGGGTGTCTCAAGCGAAAGGAGTGGGTCATGAAGTTCATGATCCTGACGTACGCCTCTCAGCACGACTACGACGAGATGGCCGGAAAACCGGGTGATCGTCCGGCATGGTCGGCCGAGGACTTCGCGGCGATGGTGGCGTTCATGCACGAGCTGAATTCCGATTTGGCCGAGTCTGGGGAGCTGGTGGAGACTCGCGGCCTGAGCGCTCCGGTTCACACGCGGAGGGTCGGGCAGCGGGAGGGGGCGCCGGTCGTGACCGACGGCCCGTACGCCGAGTCCCAGGAGGTGCTGGCCGGCTACTGGGTGGTCGAGTGCGACGGCTTCGATCGCGCTACCGAGATCGCTGCCCGCCTATCCAGCTGTCCGGCGCCCGAGCAGGTCCGTGCCAGGGCGTTCGCTGACGTCAGGCCGATCGACGAGCATCAGCCCGACCCGGCAGTGTGACCGGCCCGCCATGGCCACGGCCAGCGTCGAGGATCTCCTGCACCGGCTGGCGCCGGAGGTCCTTGGCGCGCTGGTGCGCCGTTACGGGCACTTCGATCTGGCCGAAGATGCCGTGCAGGAAGCGCTGCTGGCGGCCAGCTCGCAGTGGCCCGCTGACGGCATCCTGGACAGCCCCCGCGGATGGTTGATAACCGTCGCCTCGCGCCGGCTGGTCGACCTGCTGCGAAGCGAGCAGGCACGGCGCGGCCGGGAGGAGATCGTAGCGCAGTGGAGGATGGCCGATCAGGGGCTTTCGGCGCCCGCTGAACTGGGAGGCTCCGGCGGGGACGACAGCCTGATTCTGTTGTTCATGTGCTGTCACCCGGCGCTGTCGCCGGCCTCGCAGATCGCGTTGACCTTGCGCGCCGTAGGCGGTCTGACGACAGCGGAGATCGCTCGTGGCCTTCTCGTTCCCGAGGCGACGATGACACGCCGCATAACGCGCGCGAAAGAGAGCATCGCCGCGAGCCACCTGCCGTTTCGCATGCCCTCCGAGGAGCAGCGCCCGGAGCGGCTCAGAGCCGTGCTCCACACGCTGTATCTGATTTTCAACGAGGGTACTCCGCTACCTCAGGACCCAGCCTCCAGCGGGTCGAGCTGTCAGTCGAGGCGATCAGGCTGACCCGGATGCTCCACCGGCTGTTGCCGAGGGACGCCGAGGTGACCGGTCTGCTGGCGCTGATGCTGCTCACTGACGCCCGCCGGGCCGCGCGGACAGCGCCCGACGGCGCGCTCATTCCAATGGCTGCCCAGGACCGCGGATTGTGGGAAACGAGGCTCATCGCCGAAGGTGTCGCCCTGGTCACCGAGGCGATGACCCGCGGGCCGGTCGGGCCATATCAGCTGCAAGCCGCTATCGCCGCTCTGCACGACGAAGCACCCGATTTCGAGAGCACCGACTGGCCTCAGATCCTCGCGCTGTACGAGCTGCTGTTGGGCTTCGGCGAGAACCCGGTGGTGCGACTCAACCATGCAGTCGCTCTGGCAATGGTCGACGGCCCCGGTCCGGGTCTCGAGCAGCTCGAGCGGCTTGAGAGAGACAACCGGATATCCCGGGATCATCGCCTGCACGCCGTGCGAGGCCACTTGCTGGAGATGGCCGGTGAATTCGGCGAAGCGCGCGACAGTTACCTGAGCGCAGCCCGGCACACCACCAGCCTCCCCCAGCAACGCTACCTGCACGCCCAGGCAGCCGCGGTCGCCGGTCGGGCGCCATGAGGCGGCTGCCCCGGGGCCGATCTCGAACATCGTGGCTATGGGTTGGCAAGACGCCAGGCGAGCGGAGCCTGGGGCGCGGCGCGCGAGGCTGTGAGCCGAACTGTCTCTCGCTGGTTGCCTGCCGCGATGACGGCAGTCCCGACTTTTTGGCCGGCGTTGATCGGGGCCGAGAGGTGGCCCGTCCCTAGGATCGTGGTGTGGATGCGCAGGCCGGGCCAGCCGATAAGCGACGCCGGCTTGGTGGCCCGCAGCGCGATCCGCTCCGCCCAGGGCGCCTTGATCCACGCCAGCGCAGCACCGCGTCTGAGGATCCGGCGTTTTAGCAGGACCCGGCGGGTGCTGGTGAGCAGCCTGGTGGTCGCGTGAAACGCTGCATCGATCATTGTCGGCTGCGCTTGTCCGGCCGCCTGATGCAGTACCGCCCCGACCAATGTGATCGAGCGCCCGGCGAGGTGCTCGCGGGCTGCGAACACGAAGCATCCTCCTGCCTTCGAGGTGGTGCCGGTCTTGATCCCGACGACCCCGTTTTGGCCGAGCAACGCGTCTTTGTTGTACTGGCGCCCGGCAACCGGCAGTATCGCCTGCCCCATCGCCACGATCTGGCGAAGTGCGCGAACGTCCATCGCTCGCATCGCCAAGCGCGTCTGGTCGCTGGCGGTGCTCACGGTCCTGTCTTGCACCCCGCTGGCGCCGGTGTACCGCGTATGGGTTAGCCCGAGCGCGCGCGCACGCTTGTTCATCTTGGCCACGAACGCGCGCTCGCTTCCCGCGTCCCAGCGGGCCAGCAGCGTCGCGATGTTGTTGCCCGATGGCAGCAACATTCCCTCCAGGGCCTGGCGCTCAGTGAGGCGCTCACCGGCGCGGACGGCCACGACTGACTGCCCAGCGGCCCTGTCGGCCCGATAGACGCCCACATCGGCCGGCCTCACCGTGATCTGCGGCCCACCCCGGCCGGCGTGCATCGGGTGATCGTGCAGCACCAGGTAGGCGGTCATCACCTTCGCGATGCTGGCGATCGCGGTCGGCCGGTGTGAACCGTGAGAGCCGATCACACCCACCCCCTGCAGCCCGACCGCGGCCTCACCCTGGCTCGGCCACGCCAGCCTCACCCGACCGCCGAACGCACTCGAGCGCGGCACCGCAACCACCGACATCGCGGGCACCGAGCGCACCACCGCGAACACACCATAAGCGAGTGCCACCAGCACCACCATCCCCGCCGCCACTGCCCACCTAACCCGCACAGCCACCACCAATGACCTGACGTGACCGGCGAAGAAAAAGGCGGGGACCAAACGTGGTCACCGAAACCACCTCGATGCTTCCGATATGAGTCCTGCGCGACCTCGTATAGCACCGACACGAGCAGCCCCGCAACCACCCGCACGATGAGGCCGCGACGTCAGGCTGTCATTTGACCGGCGCCGGAGGCTTTCCCGGGCGTGTGAGTTGGTCTCGTGGGATGTCGAGGTGGAGCTGGATGGCGGGGGCCAGGTCGGCCACTAGGGTGTCGACGTCGGCTGAGGCAATGGGCTCGAGGTGCAGGACGTAGCGGCAGAGCGCGAGGCCGAGCAGCTGAGCGCCGATGAGCGCCCCACATGGGCCGGGGTCATCGTGGCCAGCAGCGGCGATGGGCTTTTTGATCAGGTCGTCGAATTTGGCTTGCATTTCGTCGGCGACGGCGTCGTTGGTGACCGCGGTGCGCAGGAGGAACACGAGGGTGTCGTCTCCGAGGCTGTGCTCCCAGCGTTCGACGAAGTGGCGGACCATGAACTCGCCGCGCTTGGCCTGAGGGACGGGTCGTAGGTCGGGGACCTGGAGGTTGGTGGTGGATGCAGCGGCGAATAGGCCTGCTTTGGAGCCGAAGTAGCGCATCACCATTGACGGGTCGATGCCGGCTTGGGCGGCGACGGCACGGATCGTGGTCTGCTCGTAGCCGCGGGCCGCGAACGCCTCGCGGGCGGCCTCGAGAATCGCGCGGCGGGTGGGTTCTGAGCGGGGTCCACCGGCGCCGAGAGCTTCTCCGGAATTCATCTGATCCGGGGTTGGGTCGGCGCGGCTGGGGGGCACAAGGACGAGTATAAGCGTACTGCCTACAAGCGATGGCCTACAAGCGATGGCCAACATGCGTTGACTTTAGCTCAGAGCAGCGTTACGATCAGGTCAACAAGCGTTGGCAAACCAAACCGAGGTGATCTAATGGCTCAATCGATCGCGATGGTGCGCCGCTACCGGGTGCATCTGGCAGTGATCCTGGCCAACGCGGCGTTCGTGGCGATCTTCGTGACGATCGCGTTGAGCGGGTTTCATGAGCCGACTCCGCATCACATCCCCGTTGGCATCGTCGCGCCTGCCCGCGTTGCGCGTCAGATCGACGGCAACCTCAGTGCGCACATCCCGGGCGGATTTGATCTCAGGCCGCTGGGCAGCGAGCAACGCGCCCGCGCCGAGATCGAACGCCGCCAGATCGACGGTGCGCTGGTTGTCTCACCGGGGGGCCTTCGGCTGCTGACGGCCGAGGCGGGCGGGACCGCATCGGCACAGGCCATCACCAACGCGTTCGCGGCCCTCGCCGCTACGCCCCGCCGGCCTCTGGCCACCACCGACGTCGTGCCGCCGCTGCGGCATGACTCACAGGCTCTGTCCTCGTTCTTCTTGATCATGTGTGTGCTGTTCCCGAGCCTGGCGACCGGCGTTGCCGCCGGTCACGTCTTACGGCGGTCGGGCCTCGTCTCTCGGATCGCCGTCTTGGTCGCCATTGCCGGCGTCGCCGGGCTGGCCTCCGCGGGGATCGCGGATGGCATCAGCGGCCTTGGCAACTACTGGGCGCTCGCTGGGATCGTCGCCCTGTTCTCGCTAGCGATCTCGGCCCCCACCGCGGCGCTGGGGCAGATCAAAGCGCACCTGGGGGCGTTGTGCGTGCTCGCCTTCCTGATCTTCGGCATCCCGGTCAGCGGTGGCCCACCGAACCTCGCTGGCTTCGTTCCGAGCTTCCTGCGCTCGCTGCACTCCGGCCTACCGCTCGGAGCCGCGGCCGACACGATCCGCAACGTCGTCTACTTCCACGCCAGCGACACCACCGGGCACCTGTGGGTACTCACCGCCTACGCCGCCGGCGGCCTTGCGGTCATGGCCCTGCTGGTCACCGTCACCCGGCGACGCCATCAGGGCCACTCCGCCGACGCTCGGGCGGCGACTCCGCCGAGGGCGAGGGAGACGCTGCCAGGCCAAGTCCTCGCCGGCGTGGGACGTGTCGTTCTGCGTCACTACGGCCTCCGATTGACCGAACCACAACCGCGACTTAAGCGGCCCACGGTGATCCCCTGTCGGCCTCCGGCCGGCTACGACACCAGCTCGACGCGGACATCGACTGCGCGGTAGATCTCGAGTGCGCGATGGTCGCGCGTAGCGAGCGTAAGGCCGTGCTCTCTGGCCGAGGCGCCGACAAGCGCGTCGTAGACGGCGCCGCCGGCAATCCCCAGAGCGTGAAGTTCGGCAAACAGCGCGGCTGCCGCGTCGGCACTCAGGAAGCGGCTGTGGGGAAAGCTGGCCGCTAGCAGCCGCGCGACGGTGGACGGGGTCCGGCGTGCCGGGGCAGGTAACCGCGTGAGGACCGAAAAGGTTTCGAAGGCCGCGTGGCCGGCAAGGCCGAGCTGGCGATCCCCCAGAGCTTGAGCGGTCGCCTCGTGGTGTTCGTGGTCCGCGACGGTGATTGCCACGGCGACGCTGGTGTCGACCAGAAGGTTGAGGCTCCTACCGCTGGCCGGCACGGCGAAGCGACTGCACCAGTTCGTCGTCGATGTGCACGCCGGACGCGGGGATCACGAGACGCCCCTCGCGCTCGTCGAGCGACTCACCGGCCAGCGGTTCGATCCGCAAGCCGGTTCCCTCAGCTGTCACCTCGACCTCTCCGGGGCGCAGGCCGACGTGATCCCGCAGTTGCTTGGGGATCACCAGCCTGCCTGCCCTGTCAATGGTTGCGCGCATGCCTAAAGAATACCATCGCGTCTGCGCTGGGATGTCGTGCCATCGGCCGCGCCGGTTTCAGAGGGATCGGCAGACATCTGCTGCTGGCGCGCCCGCTGGTGCTCGCGGGCGACCCGTATGGTGTCGCCGATGACCGCCACGTACGTGGTGACCGGGGGTGGGCGCGGCGTCGGCCGCGCGATTGTGGAGCGCTTAGCCAGGCACGGGCACGTGATCGCGCTGGACCGCGACCCAGACCTACTGGACTGGACCACGAACCGACCGACGATCGAGGGACTGGCCGGTGACGCAACCGACGAGCCGACGCTGAGTGCCGCGGTGGAGCGTGCGTCGCACGTCGGCGCGCTCGTCGGCTGGGTCAACAACGCGGCCGTGTTCCGCGACGCCGCGGTGCACGACACCCCGCTCGCTGAGCTGCTTGAGCTCATCATGGCGAATGTCGCGTTGGCGGTGGCGGGCAGCGCAGCGGCGATGCGGCGCTTCCTCTTGGACGGCACTCCGGGCGCGATTGTCAATGTTTCGTCGCACCAGGCACAGAGGCCGGTGCGCGGTGCGCTCCCTTATGCAACCGCCAAGGCCGCTATCGAGGGGCTCACGCGTGCGTTGGCCATCGATTACGCGGCCCACGGCATCCGCGTGAACGCCGTCGCTCTCGGCTCCATCATCACCGAGCGCTACGACAACCGCCTCGACGATGAGCTGGGGCGTCTGCACCCGCTCGGTCGCGTCGGCCGCTCGGAAGAGGTGGCCGCGGTCGTCGAGCACCTCCTGTCCTCCGACGCCAGCTTCGTGACCGGCGCCATCGTGCCAGTCGACGGGGGCCGCAGCGCTCTTGGCCACGACCCGGAAGCCCGCGACGTGACCGCCACCGCTGACGCATAGAACGCACTTGCGGCGGCGGACTGCGCGGCAACGGGCACCGTTTCACTCGTCGGGCGCACGGACGGCGTCGGGCAGACCGGGCGTCGATGAGTTCGCGGCCCGGCCGGAGTCTTAGCCGTTGATGCACCCCAAGCGCATAGCCGGAGGCACGCGATGACCGACACCGGACCCCAGACCGCGGGCGGAAAGGTGCTCTGGCATTTCTTGATGTCGCTGGACGGGTTCGTGGCGGGGCCGAACCACGAGATGGACTGGATGACCGGGATCTCGGTACGTCCGGGCCTGCACGATGAGTACATCGAGACCACGGGCGCGGTGCTGGGGGGCCGAGACGGTTGGGAGGTCGTGAACGAGAGCCGCCCGTACGGCGGCAGGTGGAAGGGACCGATCTTCGTTCTCACTCACCACCCCGAGGACGCAACGCCCAGCGACGATGTCACGTTCTTGAACTGCGGCCCGGCCGAGGCGGTGCGGATCGGGTTGGAAGCGGCCGGCGGAAAGAACCTCGAAGTGTTCTCGCCGACCATCGGTCGTCAGCTCCTCGAACTGGGACTGATCGACGAGATCGACCTCCATATCGCACCGATCCTGCTCGGCGAGGGCATCCGGCTATACGACAACCCCGGCAGTGAGCCCATCCGCCTTCACCGGGTCGGCGAAGACGACCCCACGTCGGCCGTGAACGTGCGGTACCGACCCACCACGACCGCAAAGACTCCGACCTAGGCGCCTGCCCGCCGCTTGCCAGGGCGAAGCCGCAACGTCGTGCTGGTCCGGGTGAGCGTGGTCGCTGCGGCTATGGTTTTGAGGCGCCCGCTAGATCGGCGACCTGTCGTTCGCCAGGGGTGCGGAAGGTCGGGCCGCGGTAGGCGTCGGGCTTCGGACGCGGTTTCCCGCCGGGGAACGCCAGACGCAGGATCGTGCGCTGCACCATCGCCAGCTGCTTGAGGAACGGTCCGCTGTTGTAAGGCAGGTCGTAGCGTTTGCAGATCTCCCTCACGCGCGGCGCGATCTCGGCGTAGCGGGTGCTCGGCATGTCGGGATATAGGTGGTGCTCGACCTGGTAGCCGAGGTTGCCGCTGATCACGTGAAAGAGCGGGCTGCCGTCGATGTTCGCCGCGCCGAGCAGTTGGCGCACGTATCTGCCCCCCTCGCTCTCATGCTCGTACTGCTCGGGCGTGAAGGTGTAGGTCTGGTCGGGGAAGTGCCCGCAGAAGATGATCGCGTACGCCCAGACGTTGCGGACGATATTCGCCGTGTAGTTGGCCGCTAGCGTCGTCAGGAACGAAGGGCCGCTCAGCGGGGGCCAGGCGATGTAGTCCTTAACGATCTGGCGCCGGGCCTTCCCCAGAATCCCGCGGAAGCCCTTGGCCACATCCAGCCAGGATCTCTCGCCGGCACGAACGGCGGTGAAGTCGAGGTCGTGCACCGCGACGCCCCACTCGAAGAACGCCATCAGCAGCAGGTTGTAGAGCGGCTGCAGGAGATACACCGGGTGCCACTCCTGCTCGGGATCGACCCGCATGATCTCGTAGCCCAGATCGCGATCCATCCCCAGCACGTTCGTGTACGTGTGGTGAATGTAGTTGTGCGAGTGCTTCCACGCCTCCTTCGTCGAGGCCGTGTCCCAGTCCCAAACGCTCGAGTTGATGACTGGGTCGTTCATCCAGTCCCACTGGCCGTGCATGACGTTGTGGCCGATCTCCATGTTCTCCAGGATCTTGGACAGCGAGAGAACGATCGTCCCCGCCAGCCACGCCGGCGGGAACAGCGACGGCAGCAACAGCACCCGCCCGCCGATTGCCAGCTTGCGATGAAGCGCCATCATGCCGCGGATGTAATCGGCGTCTCGCTGGCCGAGACTGTCGAAAACCTCGTCGTGCAACTGCCGAAACTCCTGCCCGATCTCCTCGATCTGCTCCGGGGTAAGACGCTCAAGCGGATGTGCGGCCGTCATCTCAGCAGAGTTGTTCCCACCAGAACCCTGGCGCTAACACGGGCCTGGATCGCGTCGATCAGATCGCTCGGCGCCGCCGAGTCCTCCGAGAAGATGTCCAACCAGAAAGCCTTGGATTACCAGGGCTCTTCTGGATGGGCACGGCTGGGCTCGAACCAGCGACCTCTCGCGCGTGAAGCGGCGGCGCGAACATCCGGGCCACCTTTCCCGACGGCACCTACCACGACTACACGCAGCACGCCGGCGAGCTCACCTACGTCGACATACCTCCAGGCGCTCAAGAGGTCCACGATCTCGCCAACACCGGCGACACACCACTCTGCACCACAACAGTCGAACTGCTCCAGAACGACAAGCTGTTCTGGCGCCTACTTCCAGCCGAGCGCTAGTACCCCCTGTCAGCGAGCCATCCGGTCGCGCAGGATCGGCGACGCACGGCCAGCCACTGGACCCGACACACTTGCGTTTCGAGGCCGGGTGGCGGGAATCAGTCGCGGAGCCGCGCGAGCGGTGCTTGGCGCGAGCGCCGAGGCATCGGAGAGGCAATCGTCCGAGCCGTTGGTTTGGAGGCAATTCCTGATGGGCACGGCTGGGCTCGAACCAGCGACCTCTCGCGTGTGAAGCGACCGGCACCTGGCGTCGGAAGGTCCTGGTTTACAGGACGTTTGGCGGCTGATCTCGGTCGCGCCGGCCGGAGTTACTGTCGTGAACTGCGGGGATTTGTTGTCGTTGTGGTCCCGGATTGATTCCGGGGACCAGCGGCGCGCTGCTCGGCGGCGCATCGCTCTTCCCGGTCTGATTGCCCTGAGGAGTAATGAGCAGGGCTTGCCGCCGCGACAGCCTCGGGGGTCGACCGCGGGGTCAACCGCGGCGGCGCGGTTGACCAGCCGACAACCCGCATTGGTAATCTCGTGGTATGAGGATCGCCATGGATCAGGTTGGCCGCCTGGTCGTGCCCAAGGCGCTTCGCGTCGAACTGGGGATCACCGGACCGACCGAAATGGAAGTGACCGCCCGCGACGGAGTCATCGAGCTCTCCGTGGCCGACCTACCAGCACGGATCGAAGATCGCGGCGGTCATCCCGTGATCGCGACCGACGCGCCGACGAAGCCACTCACCGTCGAGGACGTCCGGGCAGCCATCGACCGCGTCCGGCGTTGATCACGCCCGATTCGAGCGTAGCGATCGCAGCCGCTGCGCCGTGGCACGTCGCGCACGAGGCCGCCGTCGCTGCATTGTCTGCCGATCAGCCTGCGCTGATCGCCCACGTCGCGTTCGAGACGACGGCAGCCCTCAGCAGGATGCCCGAAGGGCAGCGCCTGTCCCCGGCCATTGTTCTCGGGTGGCTCGAGCGCCGCTTCCCAACGGCCTGGCTCACACTTCCTGTGGGCGCGACCCGGCGAGGTCTCCACGCGGCGGTCCAGGCCGGCGTCCGCGGCGGCTCTTTGTACGACGCCCTCATCGCCGCGACCGCCGTGCATCACAAGCACGCACTCGTCAGTGCTGATCGGCGGGCGGGACCTGCCTACGCGGCGATGGCCGTCGACGTCATCTATCTAGGCTCCGAGTGATCTCTTCGGCGTGACCCGCGTGCCGCACAACTCAAGCGTAAGCGTCGGGCACGAGATGCTTGCGCCGGACGGCGAGCGAGCCCCTCGCGTCGGCGATAGCGCGTGGGTCCGACGCCGGGAACGCTGCTGGATTACATCTATAGCGGTCGCGGCGCCCGCGCGGCGGCTTTGCTTGGCGACTGGTAGCGCGGGTGTGCTCAGGGTCGGTAGGCAGTCCGGCAAGCGGCGTACTTCCGAATTGCGAGGATCCGGCAGTCCGGGTTGGCGCTGTCCTTGTCGTGCACTGCAGCAGGGAGATCCATCGCGGCGGTTCTCCAACCGACGCAGGAGAAGCGTGTGCGGTGTCCTGCTCGGGGCGAGGAGCAGCGCGGCCGTGCGCGGCGGCTACGAGGCCTGCTGTTCGGCCGCGGCGGTCATCTTGGTCCGTTTCGCCTGAGCGAATGCGCGCCGAGGATGGCGCTTTAGTCCGCCTTGTCCCAGCCTTCCTCGCCGTGTGACCATGGGACGGCGCTGTCGCGGACGAAGATGAAGTCGTCTGTGGGATCTCCAGGCCACACACCGATCTTGTTGCTGTCTGGGTAGACGGAAACGGCGGGTGGGCGTGAGCTGGAGAACAGGAGGGTGCGAGCCGGCGAGTCGCTCTTGTTCATGATCTTGTGCGCTCCGGCTGGGCCGGCCGGGAAGCGGACGAGATCTCCGCGGACGAGCGTGTGCTCGCCGTCGGGCGTGCGAACCGCGACCGTGCCCGCAACAACAAGCAACCATTCCTCTGCGTACTCGTAGTGGTACGGAGATGAACTCCCGCGCGGGGGGATGTCGTAGATGTACATCGCGGTCTCGGAGGACCCCGCGGCAGAAGCGACATCGAGCCGGCCGGCGGGTTTCTCTGCGGTGAAGATATTGATCGTCTCGATCATGAGGACACCTCCGGGTGGGGTAGGGAATTCCTGGACAAGCGGCGCACGCCCCCTGAGCAGGGTACGAGGCAGAGGGCGGTTCGGCGGCGGGGGCTTGGTCAGCTGACGTTGGCCGCCAGGTCCCGATAGGCACCGATGAGCTCGTTCCACCGCGCCTTGATGTCGCAGAGCTCACGCCCCGCGAGGTGAGCGGCGAGACCTTCGACATGCACTGCCACCCTGCCCCGTACGCGGCGAGCTCCTCGATCGGCAGACCCCGCGCCTCGATGACCAGGATGGTCTGGTCGCCGTCGGCGGTCAGCGTGGCCTCAAGGACCTCCTCGTCCGGTTCGTCCGCTCCCCTGGTCAGTACCAGCAGCCGCCGCGGTGGTTCGCACGCCTCCACGCGGCCGGTGCCTTCCCATCCGCTGGTAAGGCTCGCGCGAAACTGACCATCGAGCCGCAGGTCGCCCTCTACCTCGGCGATCCAGCGCGCGAGCGCATCGCCGGGCCTTGACAGCGCTGATGTGAGCGTTCACAATTCCAGCCGGGCTGTGCCGCGTATCCAGGCGCGGGCAGGGACCGATCGCAGATGTGGCTGGGTGTGCACGCGCCCCCGCCACTCGGTCAGTCACCGGAGAGATGAGGTAGAGGCATGGGATCCAGCACGAGCACGCGGCCGGTCCGTCGGCGAACGCACATCGGGCGACTGGCGGCACTGGCCGCGGTCCTGGCCGCTGTCGGCACGGCTTGGCCGGCGGCAGTGTCGGCGAGAACGCAGCACGCGGCGTCCCGTACCGCGACCACTCACACGGTGTCCTACGACCACTACTCGTTCATGATCGACGGGCGTCGC
>DASXZB010000082.1:0-30641 GCA_036502145.1 Solirubrobacteraceae bacterium
GGCGGCCGACCGGTGGGGCCCTTTGGCCCGGGCGGCGGCCGACCGGTGGGGCGTTGCTTCGGCTGGCCGGCCGAGGCGCGTTTTGCGACAAACTCAAATCCCGGCCTCGGATTTGGCGCAATCTTGGGGCTGTGCTTACGCCTGGTGACAAAACCAACTCCGAGATCCGGGTTTGTCGCAATCCGGCGCGGTGCGAGTGGTCCCGCGCGGCGCCCAAGACCTCCGGGCCGCTGGGCGGCGGCCGACCGGTGGGGCGTTGCTTCAGCTCGGCACGGCTGAGGCGCGTTTTTGCGACAAACTCAGATCTCGGCCTCGGATTTGGCGCAATCTTGGGGCTGTGCTTACGCCTGGTGACAAAACCAACTCCGGGATCCGGGTTTGTCGCGATCCGGCGCGGTGCGAGTGGCCCCGGGCGGCCGCCAAGGCTCCGGGCCCCCGGTCCCCGGGCGCCACCACCCGGGCCCCGGGCGCCACGACGCCAAGGCCCCCGGCCCCCCCGGGCCGCACGCCCCGCTCTGCCCCCAAGGCCCGCGGGCGCAGGACCACCCCCCCGGGCCCGCCGGCCCGCACGCCCCCAGGCCCAGGACCACGCCCCCGGGTCCCCCGGGCCGCATGCCCCGCTCTGCCCCAAGGCCCCCGGGCCAGGACCACGCTCCCGGGCCGCCGGCCCGCACGCCCCCGCCCGCCCCCAAGAGCCCCAAAGCCCCGGGGCGCACCACAGCCCCACCCCCGGCCCCGCCCCCTCCGAACCCCGCCCCGTACCCAGCCGGCTCAGCCGTTTATCAGCTTGTTGACCTGCCGGTGAAGCTGCCCCGGCGAGACGGTCAGCCCCGACCCGCCATTGGGGAGCGTCTGGGCCCCTGTGGGCTTGAGCACGTCGACCGGAGCCGAGCCGCCGAGCTCGGCCGCCGCGAACAGGCTCAGCAGCGTGAACCCGCCCATGTCGGTGCGGATCGTCTTGGGGGCGTACCAGGAGACCCACGGCAAGTGAAAGAAGGTGAGCGGGGAGGTCAGCTTGGACTTGATCGCGTTGAGGATCTGCTGCTGGCGCTTCTCCCGGGTGATGTCGTTTTCGGCCGGATTGCAGCGGTTCTCCCGGGTCCGGGCCAGCGTCAGCGCCTGGATCCCGTTGAGGTGGTGCGTGCCCGGTCTCAGGTTGAGCGTGAAGCCGCCGTTCTTGACCCCACCGGAGATCTCCGAGCAGATCCGCGGCGTGGTCAGGTCGATCCCGCCGACGGCGTCGATGAACTTCGGGAAGTTGGCCAGGTTAATGATGATCAGATGGTTGATCTTGACCCCGGTGAGCTGCTCCACGGTCTTGATCGTCAGGGCCGGCCCGCCATAGGCGTAGGCGGCGTTGATCTTGGACTCGCCGAAGCCGGGGATCTGCGCGACGGTGTCACGCGGGATTGAGAGCCGGCGTGAGGTGCCGCCGCCGATCCGCCACAGCATCAGCGTGTCCGAGCGGCTGCCCTTATCGTTGGTGTTGGCTCCCCCCTCCTTGGAGCCCTTGGGTCGCTGGTCGGTCCCGATGACCAGGACGGTGTCGGTGCCGGTGATCATGTTCGAGCCGGACGTCAGCGCCCTCTGGGCCGATGCAGGGATGCCGGATCCGGTCTGGGCACTGACCAGGAACAGCACCAGCGACAGCACCAGCCAGGCCACCACGGCGATGGCCAGCCACTTCAGCGCCCGCTTCCAGGTGATCCGCCGCCACCACGGCCCGGCAGGCTCGAGATCCGGACGGTCGCCGTCGCGCGGTCGCTTTGGCTCGGGGCGCAGCGCATCGTCCTCTTCGCCGCGCAGGCGGGCGCGCAGCCCGCGGGGCGCGGATCGATACACGGTGTAGGGGCGGTCTTCGGTCGAGGCGCGAGCTGATTGCTCGCCGCGGTAGATCCGGTACGGCGGATCCTCGCCGGGCCCCCGATTGCGGGGTTCGTCTGGCATCGAGCACTGCATATAGTGCATGACGACATGCCGGCGCGGCGCATTATCGGCGTCGACCTCGGCGGTACCAAGCTGCTTGCCGGGGCGGTCGATCCGCGATTGGGAGTCCATCACCGCGCGCAGCGGGCCGTCACGGGTCTGGACCAGAGCACGCTCCTCGATGTCGCGGTCGACGCCGTTCAGGAGGTGCGCGAGTCGGCCGGCGGCGACGTGGAGGCGGTGGGATTCGGGATCCCGTGCCTGATCGAGTACCGCACCGGGATCGCCGTGATCGCGGTTCACCTGCCGCTCGAGGACATCGCATTCGCCGACGTGATGGCCGAGCGCCTGGGCCTGCCGGTGTTCGTCGACAACGACGGCAACGCGGCGGCCCTGGCCGAGCACCGCGCCGGCGCCGCCCGGGGGGCCAGCGAGGCCCTGGTGATGACGCTGGGGACCGGGATCGCCGGCGGGCTGATCCTGCGCGGCGAGCTCTACCGCGGGGCGGCCGGGTTCGGCGCCGAGCTCGGCCACGTGGTGATCGAGATGGACGGGCCCCACCACGACGGCCACTGCCAAAACCGCGGCTGTGTCGAGGCGTTTGCCTCGGGCAGCGCACTGGCCCGCGAAGCCAGCCGGATCGCCGTCGAGCGGCCGGAGTCCGCGTTGGCCCGCGCCGCCCGGGGAGGCCTGGAGCTGGCCGGTCCGCTGGTCACCGAGCTCGCCCACGACGGCGATCCCGCGGCGATCGAGGCGGTCTCGCTGATCGGCTCGCGGCTGGGGGTCGCGATCGCCAGCCTGGTCAACATCTTCAACCCCGAGGTGGTGGTGATCGGGGGCGGCGTGATCGCCGCCGGGGAGCTGCTGCTGGCCCCGGCGCGGGCCGAGGTGGCCAGGCGGGCGCTGGCCCCGTCGCGTGACTCGGTACGGATCGTGGCCGCGCGGTTTGGCGTCGAGGCCGGGATGATCGGGGCGGCGGCCCTGGCCTTCGACCGCCTCGCGGAGGCGAAGGCGGAAGCGGACGGGGAAGCGGAGGCGGCATCGTGAGCACGGGACGGCTGATCGTCTGCCCGACCCCGATCGGCAACCTCGAGGACGTAACCCTCCGCGTGCTGGCGGCCCTGCGGGAGGCCGACGTGGTGGCCTGCGAAGACACTCGGCGCACCCGTGTCCTGCTTGACCGCTACGGCGTCGGCGGCAGGCTGGTCAGCTACCACGAGCACAACGAGCGGGCCCGCGCCGACGAGCTGGTGGCGCAGATGCGGGGCGGTGCCGTGGTGGCGCTGGTCTCCGACGCCGGCATGCCGCTGGTCTCCGATCCGGGGCTGGTGCTGGTGCGGGCCTGCGTGGCCGCCGGGCTCGGGGTCGAGGTCCTGCCTGGCCCCTCGGCGGCGCTCAGCGCGCTGGTGGCCAGCGCCCTGCCGGCGGCGCGCTGGCAGTTCGTGGGGTTTCTCCCCCGCAAGCGCGGCGACCTGGAACGGGTCTTCCAGTCCCCTGAGACGCTTGTCGCGTTCGAGTCTCCGCGGCGCTTGGCCGCCTCGCTCGAGGTGCTGGCCACCGGCCACCCAGAACGGGAGGTGGCGGTCTGTCGCGAGCTGACCAAGATCCACGAGGAGATCGTGCGGGGAAACGCGGCCGAGCTGGCCGTCCGCTACCGGGCGCAGCCGCCGCGGGGAGAGATAGTGGTGGTGATCGGGCCGGCGGCGCCGAGGCCCGAGGGCGATCTGGACCGGGCGCTGCCGGCGCTGCGACGGCTGGTGGAAGCTGGGGCCAAGCCCCGGCCCGCCGCCGGGGTGATCGCCGAGCTCACCGGGGTCAGCGCCAACGCTCTGTACCGGGCGCTGACCGAGGAGCCGGCGCCGTAAAAGCCGGGACGGCTCAGCGCTCGACGAAGTACGACCCGCTGCCCTGACCGCTTGAGAAGAAGCGGGTGGTGACCGTCTTCTTGCGGGTGAAGAACTCGACCGCGTCGGGTCCGTGGGCGTGCAGATCGCCGAGGAACGAGTCCTTCCAGCCTGAGAAGGGGAAGAACGCGACCGGAGCCGCGACGCCGATGTTGACGCCGATCATGCCCGCCTGGACCTCGTGCCGGTAGCGCCTGATCGAGGCGCCGGACTCGGTGAAGATCGAGGTCCCGTTGCCAAAGCGGCTGGAGTTGACGATCTCGATCGCCTGGTCGAGGCTGGCGGCGCGGATCACGGTGAGCACCGGTCCGAACACTTCCTCCTTGGCGATATCCATCTCCGGTGTCACCTCGTCGAGAATCGTCGGGCCGACGTACGAGCCGTCGGCGGCGAGCGCTTCTGCGGCGGGCCGGCGGCCGTCGACGACCAGCTGGGCGCCGTCGCTGACGCCGCGCTCGATCCACTCGCAGATCCGGTCCCGGGCCGTGCCCGAGATCACCGGGCCGACGTCGCTGTGCTCGTCGATCCCGTCGCCCACCTGCAGGGCCCGGGTGGCGTCGGCCAGCGGACCCATCAGCTGCTGGTGGGCGTCGCCAACGGTGACCACCACCGAGCCGGCCATGCACCGCTGCCCGGCGGCGCCGAAAGCCGATCCGATAATGCCCTCCACGGTCCTGTCGACCACGGCGTCCGGCATCACCACCATGTGGTTCTTGGCCCCGCCGAGCGCCTGCACGCGCTTGCCGGCCTGGGCCGCGCGCTCGTAGACGAGCTTGGCCACAGGGGCGGAGCCGACGAACGAGACCGCGTCGATGTCAGGGTGGTCGAGGATCCCCTCCACGACGTCCCGGCCGCCGTTGACCAGGTTGACGACGCCCGGCGGCAGGCCCAGGGCGTCGAGCTCCTCGAAGGCGATCTGCTGGGTGAGCGGGACCTGCTCGGACGGCTTGAGCACGAAGGTGTTGCCGCAGGCGATCGCGAACGGCAGAAACCAGAACGGCACCATCGCAGGGAAATTAAACGGGACGATCGCGGCGCACACCCCCACCGGCTGGCGGATCGTCTCGGCGTCGACGTTGCGCGAGACGTCCTCGAGGATGCGCCCCTGCATGGTGGTGGGGATCGCGCAGGCCGCCTCCACCATCTCGATCATGCGGGCCACCTCGGCCCGGGCGTCGGCGATCGTCTTGCCCATCTCGGCGGTGACCGAGCGGGCCAGCTCGTCCTCGCGGGCGACCAGTCGCTCGCGCAGCTCGAACAGGCGCCGCGCGCGGGCGATCGTGGACACCGCGCGCCACTGCGGCAGCGCTTCGCGCGCCGCCTGCACGGCGGAGTCGAGGTCGGCGGCTCCCGACAGCGGCACCCTGGCCAGCACGCTTCCGGTGGCCGGGTTGGTCACGTCCAGGGCGTCGGTGGCGGCGGCCGCCGGTGTCCACCGGCCGCCGACGTAGTTCTCGAGCAGACGGGTTGTGGTGACTGACATGAGTCGCTCTCTCCTGCGGTCAGGACGCGCCCTCGGGGGCCAGCGTCCATTCGTGGTCGGGGTCGTTGACGACGGCCCACAGGCGCTGGGGGCCGGCCATCACGTTGAGGTAGTAGACGGCGTATCCGGGCGGCGCCGAGACGGTGTGGTAGCCGCGGGGGACCAGCACGCAGTCGCGGTCGCCGAAGGCCAGCGACTCGTCGAGTGAGCGATCGTCGGTGTAGACGCGCTGCAGGCCGAAGCCGCGGGCGGGGGAGACGCGGTGGTAGTAGGTCTCCTCGAGCTGTGTCTCGCGGGGCGGGTCGGCGCGATCGTGCTTGTGCGGGGGGTAGCTCGACCAGTGGCCGGGCGGGGTCAGCACCTCGCAGACCAGTAGCGACTCGGCCTCGCGCTCGGCCATCAGGATCGGGTGGATGGTTCGCTCCTGGGCCCCGTGGCCGCGGGTCTCCACCTCGATCTCGGCTCCGGGCAGAAAGCGCGCGGCGGCGCCGCCCTCCGGAGCCGGCGCCCAGCACAGGGCGACCTCGGCCGGCCCGTCCGGCGCCTCGAGCTCGACCCGCGTCTGGGGCGGCAGGTAGACGGCATCGGGGCGGCCCGACCAGGGATCCGGGCGGCCGCCGAGATCGCCCCATTCGCCGCGCGGGGAGACCAGGTTCACGATCCCGTTGACCACCACCACGCACAGCTCGCGGTCGTTGGTGTCGCGGGCCGCGCCGGTGCCACCCTCCAGCATCACCACCTCGAAGCCGACGTGGTCCCAGCCCGCGGATTCGGGCGTCACGGTCGTCACGGTGCCGTCGGGGGCGGGCCTTCCGGGGTGCACGAGCAGGCTCACGGTGCCTCCAGGTGGTCACGCTGGGCTTGGCGGGCGCGCTCGTAGTCCCGCCGGGCGGCTCGCACATCGTCCTCGTCCGAAACCTCGGCCACCGGCACGTCCCACCAGCCCTCGTAGCTGGGCACCCCGGCGTAGCGGTCGGCCTCGATGTAGATCACCACCGGCCCGCCGCCGGCGCCGCGGGCGTCTGACAGGGCGTCGCGCAGCTCGGCCACCGTCCGGGTCCGGATCACCCGGGCGCCGAGGCTCTCGGCGTTGGCGGCCAGGTCCAGTGGGAGGACCTCGGAGCCCGGCTCCGGATCCACCGGGACGCTGCCGTTGGCGGCGAACCGGTAGTGGGTCCCGAAGCCGGCCGATCCGACCGACCGCGACAGAGCCCCGATCGAGGCGTAACCGTGGTTGTCGACCAGCACCACGGTGATCGGGATCCGCTCGGCGACCGCCGTGACCAGCTCGCCCGGGAGCATCAGGTATGAGCCGTCGCCGACCAGCACGTAGACCTCGCGCTCGGGCGCGGCGAGCTTGGCGCCGATCCCGCCCGGGATCTCATAGCCCATGCACGAGTAGCCGTACTCGACCTGGTAGCCCTTGCCGTGCGGGTCGCGGGCCCGCCACAGCTTGTGCAGGTCGCCCGGGGCCGAGCCGGCGGCGCAGACCACGATCCCGGTGTCGGCCGCGGCGTCGTTGATGGCGCCGATGATCGCCGCCTGCGACGGTGGCGAGTGGGGCGCCGGCGGCGCCGACACCAGGCGGCGGACCTCGCCGGCCCAGGCAGCCGACTGATCGGCCGCCCGCTGGCGCCACTGCGAGTCGGTGCGGTGACCGGCGAGGCGGTCGCGCAGCTGCTCCAGGGCCACCCGGGCATCGCCCTGGACCGCCAGGGCGCTCTGCTTGGCGGCGTCGAAGGCGGCGACGTTGATGTTGATGAAGCGGACGCCGGGGTCCTGAAAGGCGCTCTTGGAGGCCGTGGTGAAGTCGCTCCAGCGCGTCCCGATGCCGATCACCAGGTCGGCGTCGCGGGCCAGGCGGTTGGCGGCCGCCGTCCCGGTCGCTCCGACCGCGCCGAGGCTGAGGGGATGATCGGAGACCAGCGCGCCCCGGCCGGCCTGGGTCTCGCAGACCGGGATCCCGGTGGCGT
Source organism: Solirubrobacteraceae bacterium (assembly GCA_036502145.1). GTDB lineage: Bacteria > Actinomycetota > Thermoleophilia > Solirubrobacterales > Solirubrobacteraceae > Palsa-465. Next base: position 7,287 of record DASXZB010000082.1, read on the forward strand.
CGGCGAACGACCGCAGAGCGGCGGTGGCCTCGCTGTAGATGACCCCGCCGCCGGCGACGATCAGCGGCCGCCGCGCGGAGCGGACCAGCTCGGCGGCCCGGGCCAGTGCCTCGGGCGCCGGCGGCTGGCGGAAGACGGTCCAGGTGCGGCTGGCCAGGAACGGCTCTGGCACCTCGAAGGCCTCGGCCTGCACGTCCTCGGGGAGCGCCAGGGTGACCGCGCCCGTCTCGGCCGGGTCGGTCAGCACCCGCATCGCCTCCAGGGCAGCCGGGATCAGCTGCTCGGGCCGCTGCACCCGCTCGTAGAACCGCGACACCGGCCGGAAGCAGTCGTTGACCGACACAGTGGCGTCGTGGGGCGCCTCCAGCTGCTGGAGAACGGGGTGGGGCCGGCGGGTGGCGAACGTGTCACCGGGCAGCAGCAGCACCGGCAGCCGGTTGATCGTGGCCAGCGCCGCGCCGGTGACCATGTTGGTGGCGCCGGGACCGACCGAGGTCGTGCAGGCCAGCGTGCCGAGGCGGTTTCGCTGGCGCGCGTAGCCCACCGCCACGTGGACCATGGCCTGCTCGTTGCGGGCGGGGTGGTAGGGCAGCTGCTCGCGGTATTGGTGCAGCGCCTGGCCGATGCCGGCCACGTTGCCGTGGCCGAAGATTCCCAGGCAGCCGGCGAAGAACCGGGACCGCACGCCGTCGCGCTCGACGTGCTGCGCGGCCAGGAACCGCACCAGCGCCTGGGCCACAGTCAGCCGCGGCACGGTTGGGCCACCTGGTTCGGGAGCGGGTTCGAGTTCTCAAGCTCGGCGCGAAGCCGCGCCAGCATCGTGGCCAGGTCAGGTAGGTCGACGGCGAGCCTGGCTGCGGTGGCGGCGGCGTCGAGCCGGGTGTCGCGCGGCACCGGCTCGGGCCCCAGCGCATCGGGGGGCGGCGGACCTGACACCACCAGCTCGGGATCCAGCTCGAACGCGCGGGCGGCTCGGCGGGCCAGGGAGACGCGGTCGGTGTGCTCGGCGCCGCAGCAGTGAAGGATCCCGGTGGCGCCGCGCTCCAACGCGCGCCAGATCAGCTCGGCGGCGTCGCTGGCCAGCGTGGGCGTGGCCTGGGCGTTGAGACCGGGCCCGTCCCAGACCGTGAACCGGCGCCCGGCGCGCAGCGAGTCCACCAGGGCGGCGATGAAGTAGCCGAATCCGGCATCCTGGCGGCGCGGCGCCTGCGGCCGGGCGCGGTGAACTCCCTGGACTCCGGCGATCCGGGCCACCGCTCCGTGTAGTGCCCGCTGCTGGACGACCAGCTCCGAGCTGGCCTTGAGAAAGCCGTAGGCGTTGATCGGATTGGGGGGCTCGGTCTCCGCCGCCGGTCCCTGGCTCCCGTCGAACACCCAGTCGGTCGACAGCAGCACCACCTGGATGCCGGCGATGTTGGCGGCGTCGACGACGTTGCGAGTGGCGCCCACGTATGACTCCCAGGCCCGGCGGCGGTTGCTTCGCAAATGGGCCGGGTCATTCCAGATCGCGGCATGGACGATCGCGTCCGGCCGGGTGGCGGCGACGGCGCGGCGGACCAGCGCGGCCTCGGTCAGATCCACGTCCTCGTGAGCGGGAGCCACGACCTCGGCGCTGTGGCGCTCGGAGAACACATGGGCCAGGTTAGAACCAACGAAGCCGGTGGATCCGGTGAGAAAGATCCTCACGATCACTGCACCTCGTCGAGTCCGACCGGACGGTGCTCGCGCAGCGACTTGGTGGCGGCCAGCCCGATGATCAGCGGCGCGCGGGCGTCGTCGATGGTGGTCGCCGTCGGGGTCTCGGTCTGGAGGGCGCTGACGAACGCCTGCCACTCGCGCTCGTAGCTGGGCAGGTAGCGCTCGAGGAAGAAGTAGGGAAGCGGCGGGGCCTGCGCGCCGTCGGCGGTGACAACGATCCCGGTGTGCGCCAGCGGGTTCTGGGAGGCGGCCATCCCCTCGGAGCCGAAGATCTCGACCCGCTGGTCGAAGCCGTACACCGCGCGCCGGGAGTTGTCGATCGCGGTCAGGCAGCCGTTCTCGTGGACCAGCGTGACCAGGGCCGTGTCTACGTCGCCGGACTGTGCAAACGACGGCTCCACCCGGACAGCGCCGCGCGCGAACACCTCCAGCACTTCGCTGCCGACCAGGAACCTGGCCATGTCGAAGTCGTGGATCATCATGTCCAAGAACAGGCCGCCCGAGGTCTTGACGTACTCCAGTGGCGGCGGGGCGGGGTCCCGGCTGGAGATCCTGGCCAGGTGCGGCTCGCCGATGCTGCCTGACACCACCGCCTGCCGGACCGCGGCGTGGGCCGGATCGAAGCGGCGGTTGAAGCCGATCTGAAACGGGATCCCGGCCCGCTGGACCGCGGCCAGCGCGCGATCGAGCTCGGCCAGGTCCAGCGACACTGGCTTCTCGCAGAAGATCGCCTTGCCGGCCTGTGCGGCGGCGGCCACCAGTTCGGCGTGGGTGTCCGCGCTCGAGCAGATCGCAACCGCGTCGACCTCGCCGGCCAGGAGGTCTTCGACGCTCTCGGCCACGGACACGCCCAGCTCGCCGGCCAGGTCGCGGGCCGCTGGGTCATAGGCGTCGTAGACGGGGCCGACCGCCGCGCCCGGCACCCGGTGGGCCAGGAGCTCGGCGTGCATCCGTCCGATGCGCCCCGCGCCGATGACGCCGATCCGCACCGGGGCCACCGCGGTCGTGGTCACCGCGGCTCCTCGCCGGTCAGCGCCACCACATCCTCCCAGCCGCCAGTGGCCGCCGAACGCAGCAGCGCGGCCTGGACCGCCGCCCACTGAAGCGCCTGTTCGAAGCCCGGCTCGTAGGGACGGTTCTCGGCCACCGCGCGGCAGAACTCGTAGTCCTCGATCGCGACCAGGTCCTCGAATCCGATCGAGTTGCCGCTGCCCGGCACGAACACGCCGTGGTGCCCGAAGCGATCGCCGCCGAGCACCGTGGTGTAGCCCGAGCCGCGGTCCTCGGTCACCCGGTACAGCGCCAGCTCGTTGAGGCGCTCGTGGTTCCAGCTCGCGGCGCCTGTGGTCCCGTGGACGTCGAACGCCATCTGACTCTGAGGGCCGACGATCGTGCGGCTGGCCTCGAAGCTCCCGCGCGCCCCGGAGGCGAATCGGACCAGCATCGCCGCGTAGTCCTCGTTGGTCACCGGGTGGCGCGGATCGTCCGGCCGGCCGCGGCCGTAGTGCGTGGTGGCCCCGGTCGGAGCCGGACGCTCGCGGATGAAAGTCTCCACCGTCCCCACCACGCTGCTGATCGGCCCCACCAGCATGTGGGCGAGATCGACGGCATGGCTGAGCAGGTCGCTGGTCACGCCGTAGCCGGCCTGGTCGAGCTGAAAGCGCCACGAGTTGACGCCCAGGGGATCGGCGCCGTACATCGAGAAGAACCGCCCCCGGTAGTTGGTGATCTCCCCGAGCTCGCCGGCCGCGATCAACTCACGCGCGTACCGGACCAGCGGCGCCCAGCGGTAGTTGTAGCCGACGCCGCTGACCACGCCGGCGTCGCGCGCCGCCCTCGCCGCCTGGGCGACCTGCTCCGGGGTTCCGCCAACCGGCTTCTCGCAGAACACCGCCTTGCCGGCCGCGGCCACGGCCTGCACCAGCTCGACGTGCCACATGTTCGGTGCGGCCACGAACACCACCTCGACGTCGGGGTCCTCGACCACCGCCCGCCAGTCCCGCGACCCGCGCCGGAAGCCGAACGATTCGATCGCCTGGTCTACGCGCTCCGCCAGCGCGTCGCTGCAGGCCACCAGCTCGGGCTGAAAGCTGCGCTGGTCAAACAGCGTGGGGATCCGCTGCAGCGAGCGGCTGTGGGCCTGTCCCAGCCAGCCGAAGCCGATCACCCCGACCCCGATCCGGCGACGCTTGGCGCGCGAGGGGCGGGCGGCGGCTGCGCCGGGGGAGGTGACGGCGCTCACGCCGCCTCCCGCCCGCCGAGCAGGGCGAGCACCTCGTTCTCGTACGGCATCGCCTGCGAGCACAGCAGCCGGGAGGCCACGATCCCGCCGGCGGCGTTGGCAAACGTGACCGCGCGCTCGGCCGGCCACCCCTCCAGTAGGCCGTGACACAGCGCTCCGCCGAACGCGTCGCCCGCCCCCAGGCCGCACAGCACCTCGATCGGGGCCGGCGCCACCACCTGCTGCTGGTCGGCGGCGGCCAGCAGCACACCGTCGCCGCCGAGCTTGACGATCGCCAGCTCCACGCCGCGCTCCAGCAGGCGGTGGGCGGCCTCGAAGGGATCGGAGCTGCCGACCGCGACGTCGCACTCTTCCCGGTTGCCCACCGCGATCGTGGCGTGGTCGACCGCCGTTCCGATCGTCGCTGCCGCTTCGTCGCGGGAGGGCCAGAAGCTCGGCCGGTAGTCGAGATCGAGGATCGTGTGGTGTCTGCGCCCGCGGACGCGCAGCATTTCCTCCACCGTCGACCGGCTGGGCTGCGCGCTGAGCGCGCCGCCGGAGATCCACAGGACCGGAAGCTGTTCGATGACCGGGGGCGGCACCTCGCCAGGATGCAGCTGGAGGTCGGGCGCGGGCGGCTCGCGCCGGAACAGCAGCGGGGGATCCTCGGGCGGGTCGAGCACCGCGAAGGCCAGCGGCGTCACGGCGCTCTCGAGCGTGGCGACATAGGTGGTGTCGACGCCGAAGTCGTCGAGCTCTGCCCGGGCTATCTCCCCAAAGGGATCGGACCCCACCTTGGTGAACACCGCGGCGCGGCGGCCGAGCCGAGCGGCCGCGATCGCCACGTTGGTGGGGCTGCCGCCCACCGCCTTGGTGAACGTGGTGGCGGCGTGCCAGCCGGCGCCGAGCTCGCCGCAGTAGAGATCGATCGAGATCCGGCCGACGGTGAGCAGCTCGAGCTCGCCCATCGCCCTACCCGGTGGTCTTCAGTTCGGCCGCGAGCTCCTTGGCCACCTTCGCCGTTTGGGAATCCGTCGCCATTGCATCGAGCTCGTGGCTGAGCTGCTCGAGCTCGGCTCCGCCGGCCATCATCGCGGTGAGCTGGTCCAGCGAGGTCTTCGCCTTCAGGTAGGAGCCCATCAGGCGGCCGCGCTTGAGCAGCACGAAACGGTCGCCGACCGGGTAGGCGTGGTGCGGGTTGTGAGTGATGAAGATCACCGCCCGTCCCATCGACCGCGCCTGGATGATGTACTTGAGCACGATCCCCGACTGCTTGACCCCCAGCGCCGAGGTCGGCTCGTCGAGGATCAGAACCCTGGCGCCGAAGTAGACGGCGCGCGCGATCGCCACCGCCTGGCGCTCGCCGCCGGACAGGGTCCCCACCGTCTGGTCGGGGTCGCGGACATCGATCCCCATCTTGCCCATCTCTTCGCGCATCACCCGCTGGGCCATCCTGACGTCCAGGCGCTCGAGGACGCCGCGCCCGCGCGTGGGCTCGTTGCCGAGGAAGAAGTTGCGCCACACCGACATCAGCGGCACGGTCGCCAGATCCTGGAACACGGTGGCGATGCCGCGGTTCTGGGCGGCGCGAGGGTTCGGAAACTCCACCGCCTGGCCCTCGATCAGCAGCTCTCCTTCGTCGGGGACATGGACGCCGGAGAGGATCTTGATCAGGGTCGACTTGCCGGCGCCGTTGTCGCCGAGCACGCAGGTCACCTCGCCGGCGTTCACCTGCAGGGTGACGTCCTGCAGGGCGTTGACGCTGCCGAAGTACTTGGAGATGTTGCGGGCCTCCAGCAGCGGGGCCTCAGCGGGCGACGCCTCGGCCGTCGCCCGGCTGCCCGGGTCGGTCGTGGCCGGCTGCTCTCGGTCGGTCGTGGCCGGGTTCTCGGATTCGGTCATCGCCGCGCCCGCAGCGCTCGCCGGTAGATCAGGGTGTTGACGGCCACGGCCAGGAACAGGATCGCGCCCAGGAAGGCGAAGTTCCAGGAGCTGTCCCACCCGGCGTAGATCACGCCCTCGAAGGCCATGCCGATGATGCAGGCACCCAGCGCGGCTCCGATCGCCGAGCCATAGCCGCCGGTCAGCAGGCAGCCGCCGACCACGGCGGCGATGATGTAGAAGAACTCGTAGCCGACGCCCTGCTCGGACACCGCCGAGGAGGCCTGGGTGAACGAGATGATCCCGACCAGGGCGGCCGCCAGGGCAGTGCTCAAGAACAGCAGGATCTTGGTCCGGTCCACCGGGACCCCGATGTTGCGCGCCGCGTTCTGATCGCCGCCGGCCGCGAACACCCAGTTGCCGAAGCTGGTGCGGCTCAGCACCCAGGTGCCGGCGATCGTCACCAGGACGAACCAGATGATCGCGGTGGAGTAGCCACTCGGCAGCGCGCCGCTGGAGAAGAACGAGCTTCCGAAGACCGACTTGGCGCTGCTCAGACCCGCCGGGTGCGGACTGCTCACCGAGACCTGGGTGCTGTTGTTGTTGAGCAGCAGCACCCCCCCGACGCTCACCCCGCGTAACACGAAGAAGGTGGCCAGGGTGACGATGAAGCTGGGCAACTTGGTCTTGACCACCACGAAGCCGTTGAGCAGCCCGATCCCGGTCGCGAACACCAGCGTCCCGAGGACCGCCAGCCAGGCGTCCCAGTGCCACTTGCCGACCAGCAGCGCCATAACGATCGCTGTGACCCCCGACATAACGCCGGTCGATAGATCGAATTCGCCTCCGATCATCAGCAGGCCGACCGGCACGGCCAGGATTCCGAAGAACGCCGCCTGCTGGGTCCACGCCGCCAGTCCGCTCTGCTTGAGCCACAGGTGGTTGGGGCTGGCGTCGGTGATCGCGAACAGGATGAACACCGCCACCGCTCCCATCAGCGACCCCAGCTCGGGCCGCCTGAGCAATCGCGTCACGCGGCTGATCGGGACCAGCCGCTCGTCGCCGACGGCCGGGGTGGGGGGTGAAGTGGCGGTCATCTAATTTCGTCGGGCAGCCACCGCCGGGGCGGGCTGGATCCCCGCCCGGCGGTGGGTCGGATTTTCCCTTCCCTCGATCAGTCGTCTCCGGCCGAGATCGCCGCTGAGACCTTGGCGATGTTGGTCTTGTCGACCAGCAGCGGACCGCTGGCCACGGTGGTGCCGCCGCCGACGCTCTGACCCTCGTGCTTCTTGTACAGGTACAGGAACAGCACCGGCAGGTAGCCCTGCAGATACTGCTGCTGGTCGACCGCAAACGCCATCGTCCCGGCCGTCAGCTCGTTCTGGACGTCGGAGCTGAGGTCGAAGGTGGCGATCTTCACGTTGTTGGGGTGGGCGTTTATCAGCGCGCTCCCGATCGCCGTGTTGAGCGTCATCACCGCGTTTATCTGTGGGTGTGCCTGTAGGTAGGAGGTCACCTGTCCGATCGCCTGCTGCGGGTTGGAGGCCGCGTTCGGAGTCGACAGTGTCAACTCGGTGCAGGCCGGTCCCTTTTGCGGGGCGGTCCCGCCCTTGCACTGCGATCCCACGCCGAGCCCCTGGGCGATCCCGTTGCAACGGTCGAGCAGGTTCTGCCCCGATTGGTGGACCACGCACAGCACGTTGGTGGCGCCGAGCTTGGCGAACTTCTGACCGGCGGCGACGCCCGCCAGCTGCTCGGGCTGGCCGACACACGTCAAGGCGCCGCTGGCTGCGATGTCGGTGCTGTCACAGCCGGCGTTGACCAGGACCACCGGTATCCCCTTGGCGGCCGCCGAGTGCAGCGTCGGGTTCATCAGGCTCGGGTCGTGATCGGAGACCACCAGCCCGTCCACGTGCGAGTTGACCGCGTCCGAGATCTGCGAGTTCTCGGCGTTGTCGTCGGGCTCGGCCTGTCCCTGCTGCTGGGAGCCGTAGACCTCGGTCAGCGTGCAGCCCAGGTCCGAGGCGGCGTTCTTGGCCCCCTTGTAGACGACGCTCCAGAAGTTGCCGTTGTCGCCGTGGGTGATCACCGCAAAGCGGTAGTTGCAGACCTTGCCGCCTGAGTTGGCGATGTTCACGGCGCTGGTGGTCTTGGTGCTGCTCTTGGAGCTCGAGCTGCCGCCGCACGCGGCCAGCAGCAGGATCGCGGCTGCGACCGACGCCGCGATCCCGAGACTGCGACGCAGTCTTGTCATCGGTTGACCTCCTCGGGGGTCCGAGCCGAGTTGTCGGAGAGACGCGGTGCTCCAGCTGGCCTCGAGCATCGGTCCGCGCTGCACCGCCGGCTCGTCTGCGGTGGTTGCGGTGTCCTGCTCGGCCACGAGCGCTTCCCTGGGGCCGGACGTCCGGCTGGCGACGGCCGATCTCGCATGCGTCATTCCTCTTCTCCCTCGCGGGGTGGAGCGCTCCAAATCGGCTTTTGCCTTAGAGCGCTCTAAGTCGCGAAGCGGCGACTATATCCTGTGGCTCGCCGCGAAGTCAAGCCGGTTTCGCGCGCGTTGGAGCGCTCTAATGCAATTGCATTGTCAGAGCGCTCTAAGTAAGCTCGGCGCCGACTGAGATGCCCGGCCGTGGCCTTACGAGCTCGCTTCCGCGCCGCGCGCCGACGATGGACGACGTGGCGCGTGAGGCCGGCGTCTCCCGAGCCCTCGTCTCGCTGGTGATGCGCGACCAGCCGAACGTCTCAGAGGATCGCCGCGCCCGAGTGCGCGCCGCCGCCGAGCGGCTCGGCTACCGGCCCAACGCGATGGCGCGCAGCCTCGCCAGCCGGCGGACCAAGACCGTGGGGGTGATCCTCGACGATCTGCGCAACCCGTTCTTCGCCGAGATCGCGGGAGGTGTGGAGGGACTCGCCTCCGAGCTCGGCTACCAGCTGCTGCTCGGCGCCGGCGGCCGCCAGGCTCGGCGTGAGCGCGCCGCCCTGGCCACGCTGCTCGAGTACCGGGTCGATGGGGTGATCCTGGTCAGCCCCCGGATGCGGGCCCGCGACCTCGCCGCCGCCGCCGCCGAGGTGCCGGTGGTGATGGTCGGCCGCCACGTGCGCGGGGTCGATGCCGACTTCGTCCTGATCGACGAGACCCATGGCACCGAGCTGGTGCTCGAGCATCTGGTGGCGCTGGGCCACGAGGCGATCGCCCACGTCGATGGTGGCAAGGGGGCCGGGGGGCCGCAGCGGCGCGGGGCCTACCTGCGGGGGATGCGCGCGCGCCGACTGGCCGCCCGCGCGCAGGTGATATCCGGTGATTTCACCGAGGAGGCCGGCGCCGACGCGGCCCGCCGGCTGCTGGGCGAGCCCCAGCTGCCGACCGCCATCTTCGCCGCCAACGACTTGGTCGCCGCCGGGCTGTTGGGCGGCCTCGATCGCGCCGGGGTGCAGGTGCCGGCCGAGCTGTCGATCGTCGGCTACGACAACATCTCGATCGCCCATCTGGCGCATGTCTCGCTGACCACGGTCGACCAGCCGCGCACCGAGATGGGCCGGCTGGCCCTGGAGCTGCTGCTCGATCGGATCGACAACCGGCGACCCAGCGTGGTGCGGATGCTCGAGCCGACGCTGGTGGTGCGCTCCACCACCGCGGTGCCCCGGGCCGATGGGGCGCTGACGCTGCCCGCCGCTTAAAGAGCCTGGTCCGCGACCGCCTCCGCCGCCCGCGGTCTGGGTGCGCCTGGTCCGCGACCGCCCCCGCCGCCCGCCCGGGGGTTTGCCCGGGCCCGGATAGGCTTGGATCAGAGCTTTTGTGAACGACGGTTCCTTCTACATCACCACCCCGATCTACTACGTCAACGCCCAGCCCCACCTGGGCCACGCCTACACCACGATCGCGGTCGATGTGCTGGCTCGCCACATGCGCCAGCGCGGCAAGGACGTGTTCTTTCTGACCGGGACCGACGAGCACGGCGAGCCGGTCGCCGACGCCGCCCATGCCCAGGGCTTGGAGCCGCGCGAGCTGGCCGACATCAACGCCGAGCGCTTCAAGGCGCTGGGCCCCCGGCTCGGCGCCTCAAACGACTTCTTCATCCGCACCAGCGACGCGCAGCACGAGCTCGGGGTGCAGCGCGTGCTGGAGCGCGTGCACGAGAACGGGCACACCTACAAGGGCCTCTACGAGGGGTGGTACTGCCCCCGCTGTGCCGACTTCAAGGTCGAGAACGAGATCGCCGAGGGCAATCGCTGTCCGATCCACGAGATCCCGCTCACCCGTGAGCAGGAGGAGAACTGGTTCTTTCGGCTGTCCACATTCCAGGAGCCGCTGGAACGGCTGTTCGACGGCCAGCCGGATTTCGTGATGCCGCCACACCATTTCAACGAGGCGCGCTCGTTCATCGCCTCCGGCCTGCAGGACGTCTCGCTGTCCCGGGCCCGTCTCAAGTGGGGCGTGCCCGTCCCGTGGGATCCCGATCACGTCTTCTATGTCTGGTTCGACGCGCTGCTGAACTACTACACGGCGCTCGGCTACGCCCGCAACGGCGAGGACTTGACCGACCGCTTCTGGCCCGCCACCTACCACGTGATCGGAAAGGACATCCTCAAGTTCCACACGATCTACTGGCCGGCGATGCTGATGGCGGCCGACGTCCCGGTGCCCCAGCATGTGTTCGTCCACGGCTTCCTGCTCGGCGCCGACGGTCGCAAGATGAGCAAGTCGCTGGGCAACGTGCTCGATCCGTTCGTCGTGCTCGACGAGTTGGGTACCGACGCGCTGCGCTTCTATCTGATGCGCGATGTCGCCTTCGGCAGCGACGGCGCCGTCGGGATCGACGCGGTGCGGGCACGCTACGAGGCCGAGCTGGCCAACGAGTACGGCAACCTGGCCAGCCGCACCCTGGCGATGATCCGCCGCTACCGCGACGGCGCGGTCCCGCGCGTGGACACCGACCCGGCGCTGGCGGCGGAGTTCCACGACCTGCCCGATCAGCTGGCGCGTCTGCTGGACCATGCCGAGGTGACCCAGGCGCTGGAGTTGATCTGGCAGCGGGTCCGGCGCTGCAACCGCTACGTCGAAGAGCGGGCTCCCTGGCAGCTGGCCCGCGACCCCGGGTCCGCCGACGAGCTCGACCGCGTCCTGGCCTCGCTGGCCGAAGCGGTCCGGGTGCTCAGCGTGATGCTGCACGCCTACATGCCGTCGAGCACGGAGACGCTGCTCGACGCCCTCCGGGCGCCCGACCCGTCGTGGTCTAGAGCCGCCTTTGCGCAGCGCGGCGCGCTGGACTCGGTCGCGGCGCTGGAGCCTTTGTTCCCCAAGCGGTGATCGACAGCCACACCCACCTCGACGCCTGTGAGCCGCCCAACGCCGAGCTGGTGGCGGCCGCGGTGCAGGCGGGGGTGACGAAGATCGTGACCGTCGGAACCGACGGGGCCTCCTGCCGCGCGGCGCTGGCCGCGGCCGAGGACTTCCCCCAGGTCTACGCCGCGATCGGCCGCCATCCCAGCGAATCCACCGGCTTCGACGACGCCGACCTCGCCGAGCTGGAGGCGCTGGCCAGCCATGAGCGGTGTGTAGCGATCGGCGAGACGGGACTCGATTACTACCGGGACTACGCTCCGCGAGAGGACCAGCGTCGGGCCTTCGAAGCCCAGATCGAGCTGGCCCGCCGCACCGCCAAGCCGCTGGTCATCCACACCCGGGCCGCCGACGACGACACGCTGGCGCTGCTCGATTCCCGGGCCGCCGGCCTGCGGGTGATCCTGCACTGCTTCTCGATGGCCGATCGGGTGCAGGAGTGCCTGGCCCACGAGGACTGGTGGTTGTCGTTTGCCGGCAACGCCACCTACCCCAAGGCCTCCGAGCTGAGGGCCGCTGCGCTGCGGACCCCCGCCGAGCGCCTACTGGTCGAGACCGACGCTCCGTACCTGTCTCCCCAAGCGGTGCGCGGCAAGCCCAACCAGCCGGCCAATGTGGTCCGCACCGCGCAGGCCCTGGCGATCGAGCGGCGAGTCGGGTACGCCGAGCTCGAACAGGCGGTCGAGGGCAGCGCCGCGTCCGTGTTCGGATGGTGAGCACCCGCTCGGGGCGCCAGCGCGAGCTGGGCCAGAACTTCCTCGTCGACCGCAACATCCTCGACGTGATCGAGCGGCTGGCGGCGCTGTCCGACCGGGACGTGGTACTGGAGATCGGCGGCGGGCCCGGGCTGCTGTCTGAGCGCCTCGCCGCACGGGTCGGTTTTGTCCACGTGGTCGAAGTCGACGAGCGGTTGCGCGAGCGGCTCTCGGCGGCGGTGGGGCGGACCGGGAACGTTGCCCTGCACTTCGCCGATGCTTTGCAACTGGACCTGAGGGGCCTCGCTCCGCCCCCCACCAAGGTCGTCGCCAATCTGCCCTACGGGATCGCCGCCACCGCGATCCTGCGGACCATCGACGAGCTGCCGGCCGTCTCTCTGTGGGTGGTCATGGTCCAGCGCGAGGTGGGTGAGCGGTTCGCGGCCGCGCCGGGCAGCGAGGCCTACGGAGTGCCGTCGGTGATGGCTCAGGTGGCCTGCGAGGTGCGGGTGCTGCGACACGTATCGCGGACGGTGTTTCGCCCGGTGCCGAACGTCGACTCGGTGCTGCTCGGACTGCGGCGCCGCGGTCCGGGGGCCGACGCTCGGCTCAGCGCGCTCGTCCACGGGGCGTTCGCACACCGCCGCAAGGCTCTGGCCGGGTCGCTGGCGCTGGCTCGCGGTTGGTGGGGACCGGATATCCGCGAGCGGGCCCGGGCGGTGCTGGTCGAGCTCGGTCATCCGGCCGACGAGCGTGCCGAACGGCTCGCCCCGGAGGAGTTTTGCGAGCTGGCGCGGAGGCTGGCTGGTTGAGCGACGGGCAGATCAGTGCGTTTGCGAAGGTCAACCTGTGTCTGTTCCTGGGCCCGGTGCGTGGGGACGGCCGACACGAGCTGGTCACGTTGTTCGAGTCGGCGGGCCTGACCGATGACCTGATCGTCGGACCGGCTGCGGGTCACCAGGATGCGGTGGTCTGTCCGGACGTCGCCGGTGAGAACCTGGTGACTAAGGCTGTGGCCGAGCTGCGGCACGTCGGCTGGGACGCGCCGGCGGTTCGGGTCGAGATCGTGAAGCGGATTCCGGTCGCCGCCGGCCTGGGGGGTGGCTCGGCCGACGCCGCCGCGATGCTGCGCGCCGCACCTCGGCTGGCCCCGATCGCGGCCGCGGAGCTGGCGCGGATCGCCGCTGCGCTCGGGGCCGATGTGCCCAGCCAGCTGCAGCCTGGGCCGAGCATCGGAACCGGCGCGGGCGAGGTCGTGGAGCAGATCGACGACCTCGACCGGCACGCCCTGCTGGTCATCCCGCAGCCGTTCGGGCTCGCGACCGCCGACGTGTTCCGGGAGGCCGATCGGCTCGGGCTCGAGCGCTCGTCCGCCCGGCTCGCCGAGCTGCGGACCGAGCTGCAGGCCGGCCTTCCGGCGGTGCCCGGCCGCCTGGTCGTCAACGATCTGCAGCCGGCCGCGCTGTCGTTGCGCCCGGAGATCGCCGGCGCACTGGAGTTGGCCGAGGCGGCAGGCGCCGACCAGGCGATCGTGTGCGGCTCGGGTCCGACGGTGATCGGGATCTTCTGGGGCGCGGACGGCTTTCCCCGTGCGGACGGCGCAGCGGTCCGTCTGAAGGGTCGGTTTTCCGGGGCGACTGCCGTGGAACCGGTCCGCGAGCGGGATCCGGGCCCGGGCGCCGAGCGATTGTCGAGAGGGGTCGGCGCCCGCGCGCCGAACGAGTGAGCGTTTGTCGCAATTTGCGCGACACTTGAGCTGCCGGTACCGGTCATCGCCGGTGCTTGGCACAATCAGACCTCCGAGCAGTGAGCAACAACACAGTCACCTACCTGGTCGGCGCCTGCGCGGGAGTGCTCGGCGTCCTGGCGTTTTGCACGCTCGTGCTGGCCCCCGCGATCACCGCCTACCGGCGGCCGCTGGAACGCGTCGCCGTGGTGGTCCTGTCGGTCTACGTCCTCGCCGCACTGGTGGGGGTGGGCATCGTGCTCGGCGGGCTGATCATCATCGAGTGGCCGCGGGTCTTCTGACCGCGTGCTCGCGGTCCCGCTCCGCACATGAACGAGGCTGCTGAGAGCGCTGAGCGCGGCGGGCCCCGCACCCCTCAGCGCGGTGGAGCCGGCACGCCGGATCTGGCGGCGTTCGCGGCGATCACCGACGCCGTCGAAGCCGGCGCCGGACTGCCCGAGATCCTCCGCGCGGCCGCCCGCGCGCTCGACGCCAGCCTGATCTTGATCGACCGCTCGGCGACCGTGCTGGCGGTTGCCGCCCGCTCGCCGGCCGACGAGCGCTCGCTGATGCGCGACGCCGACGACGTCGCCACGGTCGAGCTCAAGGTGGCCGAAGCGCCGGTCGGACAGCTGCGGATGCGTCGCCGCGACCCCAACAACGACGTCGCGCTGCTGCGGCTGGTGACGACCCTGATCGCCTCCGAGGTCGAGCGCGTCCGCGCGCCCGCGCGGGCCTCCGAGGAGGCGGCGGCGGGGTTCCAGCGCGCCGTGCTGGGGCGGGCCATCCACGACCGCGACGACCTGCTCGCCCGCGGCAAGGAGCTCGGCACCAACCTGGCCTCCGGTGCCAGCGTGGCGGTCGTACGCGGCCACCCCCGCAACCCGACCGAGGACGACTGGCGGCGGCGGCTCGTGGCGGTCGCGGCGCGCGGCGCGCGCTCGATCGCGCCCGGGTCGATCGCCTCGCCGACCGAGGGCGAGGCCGGCGAGGTCGTGATTCTGCTACCCGACGGGGGCGGGGACACGGCGCGGCGGGTCACCTCGGCGGTGTTGCGCGAGCTCGAGTCCGGACTGGCCGGGTTCACGTTCGCCCTGGGGCGCAGCCGCCGGGTCGAGGACCCGCTCGAGCTGCACCGGGCCTTCGACGAGGCGCTGCTGGCCCTGAACGTCGCCGAGGGCGACAGCGAGCGCTCGGTGCTGGGCTACGAGGAGACCGGCACCTACCAGCTGCTGCTGCCCTACATGAGCGACCCCGCCGAGCTCAAGCGCTTCTACGAGGAGACCGTCCGGCCCCTGGTCACCTACGACGAGCAGTACGAGACCGACCTGCTCGGCACGCTGGCCACGTTCTTGGAGTGCGACGCCAACGTCAACGCCACCGCCTCGCGGCTGATCACCCACCGCCACACGATTCGCTACCGGTTCGAGCGAGTGCGCGAGCTGACCGGGCTGGACGTCTCCTCGACCGACGGCCGCGAGAAGCTCTCGCTCGGCCTGAAGGCGATGCGGGTGCTGGGGATCGCGGCGCCGCACGGGCCGGCCAGCGAGCCCGGCGCCGCCGGCGGCCGCGTGCCGCGCTGAGTCAGCCTTCGAGCGCCCGCTCCACGGTCGCCGCCATCGTCTCGCCCGCGATCTGCAGCGGCTCGGTGCTGCGCAGCGCCCGGGCCAGGACGAACGCTCCCTCCAGCGCCGCGATCATCGCGATCGTCAGCTCTCGCGCCCGGGCTTCGCCGATCCCGGCTTCGGCATGCCGGGAGGCGCCCGCCGCGATCCAGCTCTCGAACACGTCGGCGCACGCCTCGCGCATCGTCTCGCTGCGGCTCGAAACCTCCAGCGCGACGGTGGCGATCGGGCAGGCGTCCTCGTAGTCGGTCTCCTCCAGGTGCGTGGCGGCGCCGGCGAAGAACATCCGCACCGCGGTGACCAGGTCTGGGGCGGGGTCGAAGATCGCCGGTATCAGCAGCTCATACAGCGCGCCCGAGGTGCGAATCGCCTCGGCGCCCAGCTGCTCCTTGCCCCCGGGAAAGAAGTGGTACAGCGACCCGAACGGGGCCTGCGCCTCGGTCACGATCTGCTTGACGCCGGTGGCGGCGTAGCCCTGGCGGCGAAACAGCTCGGCGCTGGCGTCGACGATCCGGTCCCTGGTGGTGCTCATGCTGGTTTGCCTCTCACTCGCGCTCTGGGGCGAAGTCCTGTAGTGTACTCGCTAGAGCGATCAATCTAGTATGTGGAGGTCGAAGCGATGCAATCGTGGCTGGGCAAGAAGCTGATCTCGTACGTGATGTCGCGGACCCGCGCCGGGGACATCCGCCCGACGGTGGCGCTCGACGCCGAGGACGTCACGCTCCGGTTTCCGGGCACCAACTCCTGGTCAGGCGAGTACCACGGCAAGCAGGCCGTCACCCGGTGGCTCGAGCGTCTCGTCAAGGTGGGCGTCAAGACTTTCCCCGACGAAGTCGTGCTCAAGGGCTTTCCCTGGCGCCAGACGGTGTGCATTCGGGGCCATGACCACGTCCACTCGCCGTCCGGTGAGCTGGTCTACGAGAACCGGTTCGTGATCTGGGGCCAACTTCGGTGGGGTCGCCTGAAGGACTACGAGGTCTACGAGGACACCGAGAAGGCGGCGGCGCTCGACGAGTACCTGGCCGAGCACGAGCCCGCGCTGGCCACGGCCTGACGTGCCGGGCTGACGGTGGCGGGCTGACGGTGCCGGGCTGACGGTGCCGGGCTGACGGTGCCGGGAGGGGGCAAACGTCCCAATGCTCCGCCGGCCGAGATCGGTTGGGACGTTTGCACAGTGGGAGGCGGCAAAACGTCCCAATGCTCCGCCGGGCGGGTTCGGTTGGGACGTTTGCACCACCGGTCATCCCCGGTCGGCTGGTCACGCCGTTTGCCGGGTGAACTCCCGCACCGCCCCGGCGAGCAGGCCTGGCTGATCCAGCGGGATCAGCGTGTAGCTGTCCGGTATCTCCACCAGCCGGCCCTGCGGCAGGAGCTCGGCCAGGCGACGGCCGTGCTCAGGCGGCATCACGCGGTCTTCGCTGGCCCACACCACCAGGGCGGGGCGGTCGAAGCCGGGTAGCGCCTCGGCCGCCTCGAGCATCAGCTCGGGCTCGGCCGCGATCGCGCGCAGGACGCGGACGGTGTCACGGCGGATCTCGGCCTGCTTGAGGACCGGGCTCAGAGAGCGGAGCACGGCGCCGTCCCCCCGCCTGGTCAGCCACCCGAAGGCGATCGGGAGCCGCCTCAGCGGCCGCATGCGCATCTGCTGCATGAACAGGCCGAACATCGCCGGCGAGAGCCTTCCGCTCAGGACCAGCGCCTTGCCGGTCAGCCCCGGGGGAAAGTTGTCAAACGCGTCGCACGAGACGAGCACGACCCGGGAGACGCGAGCGGCGGAGCCGTCCATGAGCAGCTGGACGATGGACCCGCCGGTGTCGTTGCCCACGACCGTGACGTCGTTGAGATCGAGCTGGTCCAGGAGCTCCTCGACGAGCCCGGCTATCCCGCGCAGCGACAGATCGGCGTCGGCACGCATCCCGTGGCGGTGCGCGCCCAGGGGCAGCGTCGGGGCGATGCACCGGTGATCGGCCGCGAGCTCGGCGATCACGTCCTCCCACAGCGAGGCGTCCAGCATCAGGCCGTGGAGCATCACCAGGACCGGGCCGTCTCCGCCGGTGTCCACGTACTCGACGGTTCCGGCGGACAGCTCGACCTGGGCGGCGGTGCGCCGGGCTGGCGGTTGCGCCGCAGCCGAGCCGCCGGAACGGTCGGCGGTGGCGGGGGCGGTGGGGGTTTCGAGCTCAGGGGATGTCATGGGCATGACCTCATTGATGTTTGCGGGTGGACACGGGAGGTATGGTTTCACATGAAAACCAGTTGCGCTCAAGATCTAGAAAGGATTTATTAACTAGTTGTCCAAGGGAAACCACACTCCTGTCCAGCCTCCGCGAGACGCGGTCGAGCTTGCCGTCGACGTCCTCAGCGACCGGTGGACGTTTCTGATCCTGCGCGAGGCGTTCTTCGGCGTCCGGCGCTACGGCCAGCTGCAGCGCAACCTCGGAATCGCCCGCAACGTGCTCGCCGAGCGCCTGCGCAGGCTGGTCGGCGACGGCATGCTCCAGCGCGTCCGGTACCGCACCGATCCCGACTGGTACGAGTACCGGCTGACCGAGCGCGCGCTCGACCTGTATCCCGTCATCGTGGGTCTGATGACCTGGGCCGACCGGCACCTGGCCACCGACGAAGACGTCGCGGCGCTTGAGTTGATTCACCGCCCGTGCGGCAACCCGACCCAGCCGTACCTCGCCTGCTCGCACTGCCATCAGCCGATCACCGCGCGCGACATCGACCCGATCCCGCGCGCCTCGGCCTGACCGGGGCTGGCTAATCGTCCGGGCGGCTGCGGCTCTCGATCAGCCTGGTGGCGCGGCGCTTGGCCCGCGATGGCAGCCACCGGCCCAGCGGGCCGCGGTGCGCGGCGATCCACTCGTAGCCGCGGTCGGCCAGGCGCGGCGCGCGCCGCAGCAGCGCCGCCGGGCCGCTCCCACCGCTCAGCAGCGTGGCGACCGGGGCCAGCGCGGAGCCCGCCGACCAACGCCGCCCGTCGGGGGAGACCAGGTGCCACGAGGCCATGCGCTGCTCATCGGTCAGGTCGCCGAGGAATCGGTCGGCCTGTGGCGAGGAGAGCTTGACCGGCAGCAGACGGCGATCGCGGTCCAGGAGCAGGAGCAGCGCCAGCGACCAGCGGCAGAAGCCGCAGTCGTGGTCGTAGCACACCAGCCAGTGGCCGTCGAGGGTGCTTTTAGCGGCTGGCATCTCGCAGTAGGATCGCGCCGCCGATGCCGATCGCGATCATCACGGGGTCGGGAACCCATGCGCTACCCGGCTTCGAGGCCGCCGAAGCGATTCGGCGGACCACGCCGTACGGGGCGGTCGAGGCATCGGTAGGCCGGTTCGCGGGTGCCGAAGTGCTCCACGTCTCGCGCCACGGCGCCGGGCACGTGCGGCTGTCAAACCACGTCACGCATCGGGCCAACATCTGGGCGCTGCGCGACCTCGGCGCCACGGCCGTGATCGGTTGCAGCGCCTGCGGCGCTCTGGATCCGACCCTGGAGCTCGGCGACCTGATCGTGTTCGACGACTTGCACTTCAGCTCCAACCGGCTGCCCGACGGCTCGCTGTGCACGTTCTTCGTGGACCCCGGCGCCCCCCAGCGCGGGCATTGGATCCTCCATGGCGGGCCTTTCTCCGAGGAGCTTCGTGCGGCTCTGCTGGCGTCGGCGGCCGACAGCGGGCGCCCGGCCCGCGACGGCGGCGCCTACGGCCACGTCGACGGCCCGCGCTTCAACACGCCGACCGAGATCGCGCAGCTGGCGTCGTGCGGGGTGGTGGCGGTCAGCCAGACCGCCGGACCGGAGACTGTGCTGTGCGGCGAGCTGGAGCTGCCGTTCGCGCTGATCGGCATCGTCACCGACTACGCCAACGAGGTGGTCCCGGGCGAGCCCACGCCTGTGGCCAAGCTGATCGAGCTGATGGGTTCCAGCAGCGCCGTGTTCGCCGATGTGCTGCGCGGTGCTGTGACCCGGCTCGCTGATTCGCCCGTTACGGCGGCGGGAACCGTCTACCGCCTCGAGCAGGGCTGAGCAGGCCGTGGCCGAGACCACAGTTCCCCCCGCTGTCCTGTTGATGGCGCGCGCGCCGAGGCCGGGGACGGTGCGACCGGCGCTCGAGCCGATGCTCGGGTCGGCCCGCTGCGCCGAGCTGCAGGCCGCGCTGATGGAGCGGGCCTGCGCCTGGGCGATCGAGACCGCTCCCGGAGCCGTGCACGTCGGGTACGAGCCGGTGGACGCCGGACCCGAGCTGCGCGCGCTGCTGGGCCCCGACGTCAGCCTGTTTCCGCAGAACGGCCCGGGGATCTCGGGCCGTCTGGCCCAGGCCAGCGCCCGCCTGTTTGCCCGCGGCGACGGCCCGGTGCTGATCGTCTGGCCCGACCTGGCGCGGTGGCGGCGCGAGCACGCGGTGGCCGCACTGGGCGATCTAGCGGCCGGCTGCGACGTGGCGCTGGGCCCGGAGTTCGACGGTGGCTTCTACATGATCGGCCTGGCCCGGCCGGTGCCGGCTCTGTTCCAGCTCCCCGAGCGGGCCTGGCGCAGCCCGGACGCCATGTCGGCAGCGATCGTCGCCGCCCGCGAGGCCGACCTGGAGGTCGGCCTGCTGCGAGCCGAACGCGGGCTGCGCCGGCCCGAGGACGTGCGGGCGCTGCTTGCCGATCCGCTCACGGATCCCGAGATCCGAGAGCTCCTGACCTAGACTCAGGACGACGCACGTGTGCAATGCACTGGGGAGTGGTGTAATGGCAGCACAGAAGCCTTTGGAGCTTCCAGGTCTCGGTTCAAATCCGGGCTCCCCAGCCTTCCCAAAGTGCCCGTAAATCGAGCTCCTTTCCGTCCGGCACACGAACTAGTGTTCGCGTATGGCCTGGGAGCCGATTTACACATTGCAGGAGGTTCGTGAGGCTGTCGAGCGGTCGCCCAGCTACGCCGCGGCGCTGCGCCTCCTGGGACTGCGAGCAGCGGGCGGGAACCACAAGACGCTGAAGCGTCACATCGCCCACTACGGCATCTCCACGGACCACTTCCACCCGAATTGGACCCTCCGCGGTCCGGCGGCCGGGCCGCGGATACCGCTGGATGAGATCCTCGTCGAGCACTCGAGCTACAGCCGTTGGAATCTGAAGCGTCGGTTGTACGACGCGGGCCTGAAGCGGCGCGTCTGCGAGCTGTGCGGCCAGGGGGAGGAGTGGCGCGGCAGGTCGATGACGCTGATCCTCGACCACATCAACGGGATGGCGACCGACAACCGGCTGGAGAACCTCCAGATCGTGTGTCCGAACTGCGCGGCCACGCTTGACACGCACTGCGGTCGCAAGAGCCGGCTGGATCTCGCTCCGCGCGCCTGCGAGCACTGCGGCCGTTCGTTTGTGCCGAAGTACCCCACCCACCGATTCTGCTCCCAGGCCTGCGGCGTCCATTCCAAGGGTCCGCGCGATCCCCGGCCGGAAAGGCGCAAGGTGGAACGTCCGCCATATGAGCAGCTCCGGACCGAGGTGGCGGCGCTTGGCTTCAGCGCGGTGGGGCGCAAGTACGGCGTCTCGGACAACGCGGTGAGGAAATGGATCCGCTGGTATGAGGCGCGGCGCGGACCGCAACAAAATCTGGAGGATGCGGCATGACTCCGAGCTGAGGTCCATCGATTGCCTATGAGGGCGACTGATCGCCTACGATCTCGCCGTGGCCGCGCCCGTCGTCGTGATCCTTGCCGCGGGGCAGGGCACTCGCATGCGCTCCGCCGTGCAGAAGGTGCTGCACCCGCTGTGCGGCCGGCCGATCTTGGAGTGGCCGGTGGCGGCGGCGCGGGAGGCCGGCGCGGCGCGGATCGTGGTCGTGGACTCGCCGGAGCGCCGGCTGGAGTCGACGCTGGACGAGGACGTGGTGCTGGCGATCCAGGCGCGGGCGCTCGGGACGGCCGATGCGGTCAAGGCGGCGGCGGAGCAGATCGGAGCCGACGACACGGTCGTGGTGCTCAATGCCGACGTGCCGCTGATCTCGCCGAGCACGTTGCGCGGACTGGTCGAAAGCCACGAGCGCTCGGGTGCGGCGGGGACGATCGCGACCATGGTGCTCGACGACCCGGCGGGTTATGGGCGGGTGGTGCGGGCGCCGGATGGGACGGTGGAACGGGTCGCCGAGACCAAGGAGCCCGGTGACGCGACCGAGCTGGAGCTGCACATCCGCGAGGTCAGCACGGGGATGTTCGTGTTCGAAGGCGCCGCGCTGATGACCGCCCTGGCCGAGGTGCGCCCCGACAATGCGCAGGGGGAGCTGTACCTGCCCGATGTGCTCCCGATCCTCCGTGAGCACGAGCGCACCGTGATCGCCCATCAGCTCTCGGATCCGCGCGAGATTCTCCAGATCAACGACCGGCGCCAGCTGGCCGACGTCACCGCCGTGGCCCAGCGCCAGATCCACGAGCGCCACATGCTGGCCGGGGTGACGATCGTGAATCCGGCCGCCACGGTGATCGACGCCGGCGTGGAGATCGGCCCCGACACCGTGGTCGCGCCGTTCACCAGCCTGCACGGGCGGACGCGAATCGCCGGCGGCGCCACGGTCGGGCCGCACTGCACGCTGCACGACGCCGACGTCGGCGAGGGCGCCACGGTCCTGCACTCCTACGTCTCGGGTGCTGTCATCGGCGACCGGGTCAGCGTCGGACCGTTCGCCTACCTGCGTCCCGGCACCGTGATGCGCGAGGGGTCCAAGGCCGGCACCTTTGTCGAGATCAAGAACTCCGAGGTCGGAGCGGGTAGCAAGGTCCCACACCTCTCCTACATCGGCGACGCCGATATCGGCGAGGGCACCAACCTGGGAGCGAGCACGATCACCGCCAACTACGACGGCTATCGCAAGCACCGGACCACGATCGGCGACCGGGTGAAGACCAGCGTCGACACGACTCTGATCGCGCCGGTGACGGTCGGCGACGAGGCGTACACCGGCGCCGGGTCGGTGATCAGCAAGGACGTTCCTCCCGGAGCGCTGGGGGTCGCCCGCCCGCGACAGGAGAACATCGAGGGCTATTCCGAGCGCCGTCGGGAGCGCGAAGCGGCCACGCAAAAGGACGGAGACGGCGGCGCATGACAGACGTCGAGACGAGCCTGCTCGCCACCACCGGACCGTCGGCGGTCGGGCGTAGACTCGCGGACCAGATGAGCGTCCTCCACGCCCATTCAGCGCCCACCGCGATGCGTCTGGACTACGGCAAGCGGCTGATGCTGGTGTCCGGGCGCGCGAACCCCGAGCTGGCGGCCAGGATCGCCTCCAAGCTCGGCGTCGAGCTGGGCGGGGTGACGCTGAAGACGTTCTCCAGCGGCGAGGTCTACTGCCGCTACGAGGAGTCGGTGCGCGGCGCCGACGTGTTCATCGTGCAGCCGATCTGCGCCAACCCCGACGAGGGCCTGAACGTCAACGACGCGCTGATGGAGCTGCTGGAGATGACCGACGCCGCCGTCGGAGGCTCCGCGCACCGGGTGATCGCGGTCACGCCGTGGTACGGGTATTCGCGCCAGGACAAGAAGTCGGCTCCGCGCGAGCCGATCAGCGCGCGGCTGGTGGCGCGGATGCTCGAAGCCGCCGGGATCGACCGCATCTTGACGATGGACCTTCACTCGGGCCAGATCCAAGGCTTCTTCCAGAAGCCGTGTGACCACATGACGGCGATCTTCATGCTGACCCAGTACTTCGCCGACCTTGCCCTCGAGGACCTCGTGGTGGTGGCGCCCGACGCCGGCCGGGTGAAGCTGAACAAGAACTTCGCCGCCAAGATCGGCGCCGACCTGGCGATCCTCAACAAGGAGCGGCCCGCCCAGCAGGTGGCCGAGATCGGCTACGTCATCGGCGAGGTCGCCGGCAAGACGGCCGTGCTGGTCGACGACCTGATCGACACCGCGGGAACTCTCAAGGCCGCCGCCCGCGCCGTCCAGGAGGCCGGCGCCGGCCGGGTCTTCGCCGCCGCCACCCACGGCGTTTTCTCCGGCAACGCCTGGGAGAACCTCGCCGCCGCCGGGTTCGAGCAGGTGGTGGTCACCGACACGCTGCCGCTGCCGCCCGGCGCCCCGGACAACGTCCGCGTCCTCTCCTGCGCCGACCTGCTGACCAACTCGATCCGCCAGATCTTCACCGACGGCTCGGTCAGCGACGTGTTCGGCGGCGAGAACCAGCTGTTCTGAG
>DASXZB010000083.1:0-23999 GCA_036502145.1 Solirubrobacteraceae bacterium
GGGCAGGTTACCCACGTGTTACTCACCCGTTCGCGGCTTTGCCCCAGGCCGAAGCCTGGTTCGTCGCTCCACTTGCATGTGTTAGGCACGCCGCCAGCGTTCGTCCTGAGCCAGGATCAAACTCTCCGTGAAGAACTTCAACGAAGAGTCGTCAGGAAGTACGCCCGTCGAGCGACAGCGACCTCTGGTCACTGCCGGCAACGGGCAAATCCTGGGTCGGTCCCTGGTGGGACCGGACCCTTGCGCCTACTTCGTGGAGCCCTCAGTACACAGTGGGCTCCGGGCGCAAGACGGGGTCAATCTTGGCACCGCCGTTCGAGCAACTCCCAAATCGGGAGACCGATCGAGCGACGGCGTCGAACCTGGACACACTCCTCGACCGAGGGGTCGGTCGAAGGGTGCGCATGCTGTTGAGTTTTCAAAGACCGTCGCACCCCTTCGAGGAGGTTGCTCCTCCTCAAACGGCGCGTCCGAGACCACAGTCGGATCCCGAAGCGGACCGACGAGTATAGCGCTCGCTCTGGACCCCAATGCTTTTTTCGCATTGCGGGCCGGACGGCACCACTCGGCGGCTGCTCAGCATACGACCTGGACGATGACCGTGCGTTCCCGGGGCCGATCGTCGAAGTCGATCAGGACGATCTGCTGCCAGGTCCCGAGCGTCAGCCGGCCATCGACGACCGGAATCGTCTCAGACGGACCGATCACGGCGGCCCGCTGGTGAGCGTGCGAGTTGGAGTCGTGGTTGAGGCGGTTGTGCTCGTAGTCGCCGTGGGCCGGGATCAGCCGTTCGAGCAAAGCCTGCAGGTCGGACACGCCTCCCGGCTCGTACTCCATCGTCGTCACGGCGGCAGTTGACCCGACGGCGAACACGGTCACGAGCCCGCGCTCCGCCCCGGCCGTCCGAACCACCCTCGCCACCCCCTCGGTGATGTCGATGGTGGCCCCGTCACCGGCGGTCTCGAGCCGCAGCATGCCTCCGTGGAGCGTCACCGAGCCCCAGCTCCGAGACCGCTCCACGCGCAGCGCTCCACGCTCACCGCTCCAGCCCTAGGCTCACCGCCCCACACTCACCGCTCCAGCCCCACGCTCATCGCTCCAGCCCCACGCTCACCGCTCCAGCTCCACGCGCGCGAAGCGACGCCTGCCGACCTGGAGCACACGCCCGTCGACCGCGGCGACGGGCAGGTCGAGGACGCCGCCGTCCAGGGCCTCGCCGTCGAGCCGGACGGCGCCCTGTCCCAATTGGCGTCGGGCCTCTGAGGTCGAGATCCCGAACGCCTGTCCCAGGAGAGCAGGCAGGTGGACCTGGTCGTCGACGTGCTCGGCCGGCCAATGGACCACGGGCATCTCATCCGGGAGCTCGTGGCGGATGTGGACCTGGTCGAAATGGGCCTCGGCAGCCTGGGCGGCCTCGGCGCCATGAAAGCGCTCCACCAGCGCCCGGGCCAGCGCCCGCTTGGCGTCTCGCGGCCCGAGTGCCGGGTCCGGCGCGATCCCCAACAGCAGCGAATACCAGTCCGGCAGGGAGGAATCGGGGATGCTCAGGGTCTTGCCGTACATCTGATCCGGGCTCTCGGTCACCCCGATGTAGTTGTCAAAGGACTTCGACATCTTGCGCTGGCCGTCGGTCCCCGTAAGCAGCGGCACGGTGAGGATCACCTGTCCAGGCTGTCCGTAGGCCCGCTGGATGTCGCGGCCGAGCAGCAGGTTGAACTTCTGATCGGTTCCGCCGAGCTCGACGTCGGCGCGGACTGCGACCGAGTCGTATCCCTGCAGCACCGGGTACAGCAGCTCGAGCAGCGAGATCGGCTCACCGGCTCGGAAGCGGTTGTCGAAGTCGTCGCGCTCGAGGATCTGCGCGACGGTGGGCGTGCGCAGGAGCGCGAACAGCTCGGCCATCGACATGTCGAGCCATTCGCCGTTGTGGCGAACCTCGAGTCGTGTCGGGTCGGGATCGAGGACCTTCAACGCCTGCTGTTCGAAGGTTCGGGCATTGGCGTCGATCTGCTCGGGATCGAGCACCGGTCGGGTGCTCGAGCGGCCGCTGGGATCGCCGACGCGGGCCGTGTAATCACCGACGATCAGAACGACGGTGTGGCCCAGATCCTGGAACTCGCGCAGCTTCTGGAGCACCACCGTGAAGCCGAGATGGATGTCGGGCGCGGTGGGATCGATGCCCAGCTTGACCCTCAGTGGGCGACCCAGTGCCAGCTTGTGCTCGAGCTGTCCCTGAGGGAGGCAGTCGACCGCGTTGCGCGCCAGCCACGCCGCCTGCGAGGCGGCCGTGGAATCGGCCCCGGGGGCTCGCCCCAACGCGTCTCCAGGGACTCGTCCCACAGCCCCTCCAACAGCCTCTGCATCACGCGCGCGAGGGCTCAACAAGTCACCCGGACCCGGGCCGTGGATGACTCGGTGCCATCGGCCCCAATGCTAGACTCTCCGCGCCGCTTAGGAAGCGCTCCCCGCGCCGTCCGGGACTGTTGCGCTTCCTCTTTTTGGCCCGCACCACCGTCTTGGCCGGCCATCGGCGCTGGTGCAGCACCATCGATCGCATGAGCGACGACGACGACATCCGCAACCGGCGCTCGGACGCGCAAGGCCCGATTCCGTTCGCCCCCCCGGCGCGGCGCTGGCGGCGCGACAAGGACGGCCGCCCGCCCAAACCCAAGGTCCGCAAGCTCCGCGTGCTGTCGGTCTTCGTCGGCTTTGCCGCACTGGCGATCGTCTCGACCATCTTCGGGATGATGATGGCGGTCGCGTCCGACCTGCCCGAGCTCGAGAACAAGCAGCAGTACAAGGAGGAGAAGAACTCCTACCTGTATGACGACCACTGGCGGCCGATCGGCCTGTTCGCGCCGCCCAACAACGTGGTCATCGATACCCCCAGTCAGGTCTCGCAGTGGACCAAGGACGCCGTCGTGGCCGTCGAGGACAAGCGGTTCTGGAGCGACCCTGGCGTCGACATCCGGGGCATCGCGCGAGCATTCGTGGCCGACGTCACCGGCGGCTCTCGCCAGGGCGCTTCGACGATCGCACAACAGTTCGTCAAGAACGCCCTGTCTGAGCAGAACAACCGAACGGTTCTGGAGAAGCTGCGCGAGGCCGCGCTGGCCTATCACCTGACCCGCAAATGGTCCAAGCAGAAGATCCTCAACGAGTACCTGAACTCGATCTACTTCGGAAACGGCGCCTACGGCGTCGAGTCGGCCGCCCGGGTCTACTTCGGGAGGATCCACGGCCTCGACCAGACCGACGTCTCGACGGGGGACATCCACGGATGCGGCGATGCGCCGCGGCCGCCCTGTGCGTCGGTGCTGGCCCCATGGGAGGCCGCGATGCTGGCCGGGATGGTCGCCTCGCCGACGGCGTTCGATCCCGTTACGCACCGGCAGGCCGCCACGGCCCGGCGCAACCTGGTCCTGTCGGACATGCTCCAGCAGGGCTACATCACACGCGCGCAGTACGACAAGAGCATCAAGCAACCGGTGCCGACAGCAAGCGACATCGAGCAGCCCGAAGAGCCTACGGCAGCGCCGTACTTCACAAGCTGGCTGCGACCCCAGGTCCTGGCCGCGATGGGGTTGGGGCGCGGAGTTCCCGCCCGGGTGGCCGAATACCGGGCCTACTACGGCGGTCTGAAGATCCGGACCACGATCGACCTTCCGATGCAGCAGGCCGCCGAGCAGGCGATCTCCCAGAACCTGCCGAGCGGAACCGGCGAGCCCGCCGCCTCGTTGGTGGCGATCGACAACCACACCGGCGAGGTCCGAGCGATGGTCGGCGGCCCGCTGGTCGACGGCCACGAGGACTTCTCCAAGTTCCCGTTCAACCTCGCCACCGAGGGTCATCGCCAGCCGGGTTCCGCGTTCAAGCCGTTCACGCTCGCGGTCGCGTTGGGCTCGGGTGAATACTCGCCGGACTCGGTGATCGATTCACAGCCGCTGACCCTGGTCGTGCCCAACAGCGGCGGTAAGGAGCTGTACCACGTCAAGAACTTCGGCAACCAGTACTCCGGGCCGATCACCCTGGCCGACGCGACGATCACGTCTGACAACAGCGTCTTCACGCAGGTGGGGATCCACGTCGGGACCAAGCGGGTCGCCCGCATGGCCAGGGCAATGGGCATCCGCTCCCCGGTCTCCAACAACTACGCGATGATCATCGGGGCCCTCAAGGAGGGCGTCACACCAGTGGACATGGCCCACGCTTTCGAGACGATCGCCGAGGGTGGACGCCGGGTCTATAACCCGGTGCTCGGAGCACCTGACAAGGGTCCGACCGGGATCGCCCAGATCCAGTGTCCGGTCGTGAAGTGCAAGGGCCGGCGCGCCCTCGTCGACACCCCGCACTTCAAGCGGGTGATACCGGCGAGCGTCGCCCAGACCATTCACGACATGCTCGTCGGCGTGGTGCAGAGCGGGACCGGCCGCTCCGCCGCGATCTCCGGAGTCGACGTGGCCGGCAAGACCGGCACCACCTCGGACTACGGAGACGCTTGGTTCGTAGGCTGGACACCCGAGATCACCACCGCAGTATGGGTGGGCTTCCCGAACAAGCTCGTTCCGATGACCAACCTGTACAACGGCGGGCCGGTCGAGGGCGGAACGTTCCCGGCCGCGATCTGGCAGAACTTCATGACCCAGGCGCTGCAGATCTTCAACACCGAGAAGGCCGAGTTCGCCGTCCACACCAAGCACACGCAGAGCGGCACCGGCACGACCGGTCAGGGTGACACCGGCACTGCCGGTCAAGGTGACACCGGCACCGCGGCTCAGGGCGGTGGCGGAACAACTCCGGTCAGCTCCGGCGGGACCGGAACCCAGCAGTCCCCGGCCCCGAGCTCCGGAGCGACCGGTGGAGGCACCGGCGGTGGAACCACTGGCGGTGGCACTGGCGCCACGGGTGGTGGAACCGGGGGCGGTGGCACAGGTGGCGGCGGCGGGACCGGCGGAGGCGGTGGCGGAACCGGCGGAGGCGGTGGCGGAACCGGCGGAGGCGGTGGCGGAACCGGCGGAGGCGGTGGCGGAACCGGCGGAGGCGGTGGCGGAACCGGCGGCGGAGGCGGCGGGACCGGCGGGGCCGGTATCGGCGGCTAGAGCCGCCGGGCCAGATCCTCGCGCACCGCCTGCGACACGTAGCGGTTCCCCGCGGCGGAGAACCGCCAGGGAAGCTCCGCAGCCTTGGTGATCCCGATCCGCCGGTCGACGGCGATCGGGACCTCTCGCCACGCCGCCGGCCGATCCGAGATCACGATCGGACCCTCCAGCAGGTCGGTCTGGTTGTGCCGCAGCTCGATGGCCAGTGCCTGGGTGAGCTTTCCCGGACCGGAGCAGAGCTGGCGCTCTGACTCGATCCCCCGGCGCACTCGCATCAGCTCCAC
The DNA here is from genome assembly GCA_036502145.1 of Solirubrobacteraceae bacterium. Classification (GTDB taxonomy): domain Bacteria; phylum Actinomycetota; class Thermoleophilia; order Solirubrobacterales; family Solirubrobacteraceae; genus Palsa-465. The sequence goes on from DASXZB010000083.1 coordinate 5,384, forward strand.
CCCCTCGACGGGCTCGAGCGCCCGGATCAACACCGCGGCCCCCACGCCCTCGGGCTCGCAGACGGCGTTCAGGAGCGCGTGGATCCCATACGACCGGTACACGTAGGCGACCCCGGGCGGGCCGAACAGGGTGCCGGTGCGCTTGGTGACCCCGACGTACGCGTGGCACGCGGGCTCGGACTCGTGGTAGGCCTCGGTCTCCACGATCACTCCCGCCGAGCCGGCGTGGGACACCACGCAGCCGACCAGGTCCCGCGCCACCTCCAGTACTGGGCGCGCATAGAACGAACGCCTCACCGGCTCAACCGCTCACCGCAACCGCCGAGCGAGCCCGCTCCAGCTGCTCGCGAACCCGGCCCAGGCTGGTGCCGCCCTCCGAGACCTTGGTCTCGAGCCAAGCTCCTTCCGCAAGCAGCCCGTAGAACTCGTCGTCGAGCATCGCCGACTGCTCGGCAAGCTCTTCCCGGGTCAACCCAGATAGAGGCTTGTCCAGCTCGATCGCGCGGCGCACCAGTCCCGCCACCACGCCGTGCGCCTCGCGGAACGGCATCCCGCGCCGCACCAGCAGGTCGGCGACGTCGGTGGCGGCCAGGAACTCGTCAGCAGCGGCGCCGGCCAGCCGATCGCGCCTGAAGCTGATCGAATCAAGCATCCCCCGGGCCGCCTCCAGGCACAGCTCCAGCGTGTCGCAGGAGTCGAACAGGCGCTCCTTGTCCTCCTGCATGTCCTTGTTGTAGGTGAGCGGGAGCGCGTGCATGACCCCGTGCAGCGCCACCAGGTTGGACACGATCCGCGGCGCCTTGGCGCGCAGCAGCTCGGCGGCATCGGGGTTCTTCTTCTGGGGCATGATCGAGGAGCCCGAGGCCCAGGCGTCGGAGACCTCGCAGAACCCGAACTCCTCCGTCGACCACAGGACGAGCTCGGCTCCGAGACGAGACAGGTGGGTGGCGCAGGTGGCGGCGGCGGCCAGGTAGTCGAGTACGAAGTCGCGGTTGGAGACGGCGTCGATCGAGTTCTCGGCCACCGTGGCGAATCCCAGTTGGGCGGCCACCGCACGCCGGTCGGTATCGAAGTTCACGCCGGCCAGCGCGCCGGCCCCCAGCGGGAGCCGGGAGGTCGCCGCCGAGACGGACCGGAACCGCTCGCGATCGCGGACCAGCATCCACACGTAGGCCAGCAGATGGTGGCCGAGGTACACCGGCTGGGCGCGCTGGAGGTGGGTGTAGCCGGGCATCGGCCAATCGAGGTGGCGCTCGGCCAGGGAGATCAGCGTCTCGGCCAGTCGCGAAATCCGGCCCGCCGCCTCCTCGGAGTGGGCGCGGACGAACATCGCCATGTCGGTCGCGACCTGGTCGTTGCGCGAGCGAGCGGTGTGGAGCTTGCCCCCCACCGGACCCACGACCTCGGTCAGCCGCCGCTCGATCGCCATGTGGATGTCCTCGTCGCGGTCGGCGAACTGAAACGAGCCGTCCTCGAGCTCACGGCGCACCACGTCGAGCCCGCGGTGCAGCTCGTCGCGGTCCTCGGGGCTGATGATCCCCTGCGCGGCCAGCATCGCCGCGTGCGCGATCGACTGGTCGATGTCGTAGGGGCTCAACCGCCAGTCAAACGGGATCGAGTCGTTCAGCCGGCGGAAGGCGTCGTGCTGGGGTTCGGCGAAGCGCGAGATGAGGGGCATTATGGCCGCGGCCGGTCAGCGGCCCAGGACCGCCCGCAGCGACTCCACCACGCGCCCCACCTGGCTCTCGCTCATCCCCGGGAAGAAGGGCAGCGCCAGCGAGCGCTCGGCGACGTCCTCGCAGACCGGGAATTCCCCTGGCCGGTGGCCGTAGCGCTGCCGGTAGTAGCTCATCAGGTGGATCGCCGGCAGGTAGGGCTTGCTCTGGATGCCCCGCTCCCCGAGCGCCTTCACCGTCTGGTCGCGTTCGACGCCGCGGGGCAGCTGGACCACGAACACGAACCAGCCGCGCCGGTTGCCGTCGCGGTCGGGGCAGGGAAGGTCCAAGCCCTCCACCTCGGCCAGGCCCTCGCGATACATGTCGGCCACCGCCACGCGCCCGGCCAGCATCGCATCGAGTCGCTCCAGCTGCGCGACGCCGAGCGCGCAGGCGAGGTCGGACAGGCGGTAATTGAAGCCCAGGCGATCGTGATCGAGCCAGTCCATGTCCGGCGCCCGGCCCTGGTTTCGCTCTGAGTCCAGGCGTTCTTTGACGGCCGGGTCGGCGGTCGTGACCATGCCGCCCTCCCCCGTGGTCAGCTGCTTGTTGGCGTAGAACGCAAACACCGCCGGATGGCCGCGGGCGCCAACCGCCGTCCCGTCTGCGTGTACGGCCCCCAGCGCCTCGCAGGCGTCCTCCACGATCGGCAGCCCCAGCGCCTCGAACGCCGGCAGGTCGACCGGATAGCCGAAGATGTGCACCGGAAGCAGCGCCGTGGTGCGATCGGTCACCGCGGCCGCCGCTGCCTCAGGATCCAGGTTGAGCGTGACGGGATCGATATCGGCAAACACCGGCCGGGCTCGCTCGTAGATGACGACGTTGGCGCTGGCCACGAACGAGAACGGGCTGGTGACCACCTCCTCGCCGTCGCCGACCCCGGCCGCGCGCAGGGCAAGGTGCAGCCCGGCGGTGCCGCTCGACACCGCGCTGGCGTGGCGGACTCCGAGCCAAGTGGCAAAGCCGCGCTCGAACTCCTCCAGCATCGGCCCCAGCGACAGCCTTCCTGAGCGCAGCACCGAGACCACCCGCGCCTCCTCCTCCGCTCCGAGGACCGGACGGGCCAGCGGGACCGGATCGCTCACGTCGAGCGCGCCGCGCGGGCGGCCTCGCGCCCGCGCCCGGAACGACGTGACTGCATGGCGTACTCGAGCGAGTCCAGCAGCGCCTCCCACGAGGCGACGATCACGTTCTCGGAGACCCCGATCGAGCCCCACACCTGGTCGCCATCGGTGGAGTCGATCAGCACGCGCGTGATCGAGGCGCTTCCGCCCTTGACCTCGTCGATCAACCGCACCTTGAAGTTCTCGAGCTCGATCTCGGCCAGGTGCGGGTAGATGTCCCCGATCGCCTCGCGCAGCGCTCGGTCAAGGGCGTGCACGGGGCCGTTGCCCTCGGCGGTGCGAACGTAGCGCTCGCCGGCGACCCAGATCTTGATCGTGGCCTCGGTCTCGACGTGGCCCTGGGGGCCCATCTCGACGATCACCCGCCAGTGCTCAAGCGTGAACAGCGGCTCGTAGTCGCCGGTCTGCTTGCGCAGCAGCAGCTCGAAAGACCCGTCGGCGGCCTCGTAGTGATAGCCGCGGTGCTCGAGCTCCTTGACCCGCTCCACCACGTCCGAGGCGCCGGCGTCGTCCAGCTCGAGCCCGGCGTCTCGAGCCCGGGCCTGGACCGTGCCCTTGCCCGACAGCTCGGAGATCAGCAGCTCGCGACGGTTGCCGACCACCTCGGGCTCGATGTGCTCGAAGGTCGCCGGATCGGCGGTGACGCCGGCCACGTGCATCCCGCCCTTGTGAGCGAACGCGTTGCGTCCCACGTAGGGGGCGTCGGGATCCGGGGTGAAGTTGAGCAGCTCGGCGATGTAGTTCGCGGTCGGCGTCAGCGAGGCGAGCTGGGCGCCGGTGAGGACCCGGTGGCCGAGCTTGAGCTGCAGGTTGGGGATGATCGAGATCAGGTTGGCGTTGCCGCAGCGCTCGCCGTAGCCGCCGGCCGTGCCCTGCACCTGAGTGGCTCCCTGCTGGACGGCGGCCAGCGAATTGGCTACCCCGCAGCCGGCATCGTCGTGGCAGTGAATCCCCACCCTCACGCCGTCGGGCGCCAGCGTCGCCACCACCTCGCGCATCGTGGCCGCGATGCCGTCCGGCAGCGTGCCGCCGTTGGTGTCACAGCAGACGACTGTCTCGGCGCCGGCGTGGGCCGCCGCGCGCAGGCACTGCAGCGCGTAGCCGGGATCGTCGGCGAAGCCGTCGAAGAAGTGCTCGGCGTCGTAGATGACCTGCTTGCCCTGGGCGAGCAGGAACTCGATCGACTCGGCGATCATGCGCAGGTTCTCCTCGCGGTCGACCTTGACCACCTTGTCGAGGTGCAGGGTCCAGGTCTTGCCGACCAGCGTGCAGACCGGGGCAAAGCAGCCGGCGATCACCCGCAGCGCCGGGTCGGCGTCCGCACGCACGCCGCGCCGGCGGGTCATGCCGAAGGCGGCCACGCGGGCGTGGGCAAAGGTCTCCCCGCCCAGCAGCTCGAACAGCTCGAGCTCCTTGGGGTTGGAGCTCGGAAAGCCGGCCTCGATCAGGTCGATGCCGAGCTCGTCGAGACGGTGCGCGACCCGGAGCTTCTCACCCGCCGACAGCGACATCCCCTCGCCCTGCATCCCGTCGCGCAGGGTGGTGTCATAGAGCTCGATCCGGCGGCGCTCGGCATCCTGCCTCGCGGCCCCGTCCGTCATCCGGTGGCCGCTTTCGAGGGCACCTCGACCACGTCCAGCCATTCCACGTAGCGCGGGTCACGGCCGTGCAAGGCGTCGTCGAAAACACGCTGGATCTCCCGCGTGATCGGACCGATCCCGCCGCCGTCTCCGACCGCGTGATCGTCGACCTCCCGGACCCCGACGAGCTCGGCGGCGGTTCCGGATAGGAACACCTCGTCGGCGAGGTACAGCTCGGCCCGCGCCAGGTCGCGCTCCACGACTTCGTAGCCGAGGTCGCGGGCGATGGTGATGATCGACTTACGGCAGATCCCGTCGAGAATCCCCGCCGTCTGCGGCGGCGTGAAGATCGTGCCCTCGCGCACGACGTAGATGTTCTCGCCTGACCCCTCGCACACGAACCCGCGGCTGTCGAGCAGGATCGCCTCCTGATAGCCGGCCTTGGAGGCTTCGATCTTGGCCAGCACGCTGTTGAGGTACTGCCCGCTGGCCTTGGCGTGCGGGATCAGTGAGTCGTGCGAGATCCGCCGCCAGCTGGCCACCTTGGCGCGCACCCCGTTCAGCTTGGACTCCTCGCCCAGGTAGGCGCCCCACGGCCACACCGCGATCGACACCTCGACCGGCGCGTCGAGCGGGTACAGCCCCATCTGGCCGTAGCCCCGGAAGACGATCGGGCGGATGTAGCACTCGCTCAGGCCGTTGGCGACGATCAGCTCGTGGGTCGCGGCGCGCAGCTGCTCCAGCGTGTAGGGGATCGGCATGTAGTACAGCTCGGCCGATTTCAGCAGCCGCTGGAGGTGGTCGTGGTGGCGAAAGATCGACGGACCCCGCGACGTCTCGTAGGCGCGCTCGCCTTCGAACACTCCCGTCCCGTAGTGCAGGCCGTGCGTCAGTACGTGGACCTTGGCGTCCTCCCAGGCAACGAGCTCTCCGTTGTGCCAGATGAGGTCCGCTTGTTCCACGACTGCTCCTTAGAGGTGTTTGAGGACTCCCTGGGTTGCCTGCGCGGTCGTCGCGTCGCCCCCCAGGTCGGGCGTGCGCAGCCCATCGGCCAGCGCACGGTCGACGGCGGATTCTACCGCCGCCGCCTCGGACTCCATGCCCAGTCCGTGGCGCAGCATCATCGCCGCCGAGAGGAACATCGCCAGCGGATTGGCCAGGCCCTGGCCGGCGATATCGGGAGCTGAGCCGTGCACCGGCTCGAAGACGCCGGGACCGCCGTCCCCCAGCGACGCGCTCGGCAGCATCCCCAGCGAGCCGGTGAGCATCGCCGCCTCGTCGCTGAGGATGTCGCCGAACATGTTCTCGGTCAGGATCACGTCGAAGTGGCGTGGCGCGGCGACCAGCCGCATCGCCGCGCTGTCGACCAGCAGATGCTCGAGCTCGATGTTCGGATATCCGCTGCCGTGGACCTCGCGCACGACCTCACGCCACAGCCGACTGGTCTCGAGCACGTTGGCCTTGTCGACGCTGGTGACCCGCGAGCGGGCGGCGCCGAACCCCACCGCGGCGATCCGCTCGATCTCCGCGCGCGTGTAAACGCAGTCGTCGGAGGCGCTGTCGGCGGTCCGCGTCTTCTCGCCGAAGTAGATCCCGCCGGTCAGCTCGCGGACCACCAGCAGGTCGGTGCGGTCGATGATCTCGCGCTTGAGCGGACTGGCGTCGTACAGCGCGGGCAGCGGCTTGACCGGGCGCAGGTTGGCGAACAGCCCCAGTCCCTTGCGCAGGCCGAGCAATCCCTGCTCGGGACGCGGCTTGGAGGGATCGGTCGTATCCCACTTCGGCCCGCCGACCGCGGCCAGCAGCACCGCATCGGCGGCGCGGCAGGCCTCCAGCGTCTCGTCGGTCAGCGCGGTGGCGTGGGCGTCGATCGAGGCGCCGCCGAACAAGTGCTCCTCGTACTCGAGCTTGCCCGGCGCCACCGCGTCCAGGACCTGAAGCGCGGGGGCGATGATCTCGGGTCCGATCCCGTCTCCGGGCAGGACAACGATCTTGGCCGGCATGGCGCGAGAACCTACCTGATCAGCCCCGCCGGGCAATCATGTTCAGGCGCACGTAGCCCAGCACCAGCGGCGTTCCAACGCGTTCCAACACCCGGTCCACGAACGGCCCGCGGAGCTCCTCCGGGAGCGGGTCGAGGTGGCGGACCAGACAGACGGTCTCCACGAAGCTGCGGGGCTCCTCCAGCCGGGTGGGCTTGTCCTCGAGCCAGCAGCTGACCTCCTCGAACCCGGCTCCCCGCAGACGGTCGGTGGTCTCCTCCGCGGTGGCGTAGTTCCAGGGACGCTGCCAGTCGGCGAAATACGGCGCGAACGGCTCCTCCCCGGCCACCTCGTCGGCGGTCTCGCGGAACGCATCGATGTTGCCCCGCCCGCCGCATTGGGCCACCAGGCGCCCACCGGGCTTCATGTTGCGATGAAGCGCGGCGAACAGCGCGTCGTGGTCGGGGATCCAGTGAAAGGTGGCGTTGGAGAACACCACGTCGACCGGCTCGGGCAGCGCCAGCTCGGTCAGGTCCTGACACATCGCCACGGCTCGGCCGCCGAGTGCCTCCTGCGCGTGGCGGACCATCGACGGCGCGGCGTCGACCGCGTACACCGTCCCGTGCGGCACGCGTTCGGCCAGCTGGGCGGTGATCTTTCCCGAGCCGCAGCCGGCGTCGAGGACCACCTCGTCGCCGCTGAGCTCGAGGCGCTCGAGCTGCTCGGCGGCCCACGCCTGCTGGGGGGCGGAGATCCGGTCGTAGGTGCCGGCGTCCCAGTCGCGCGAGCTCACGCGGGCGCGGCCAGAGACGGAGTCATGCGGCGGTGCCCTCACAGGGCGGTGGTCACCGGGCCCCAGCGCTCGCGCCGGCGCTCGTAGTCGGCGATCGCCTCGCTGTCCTCGGACAGGGTCGCCGCGATGTCGTCCAGGCCGCTGAGCAGGCGGTGCTTGATCTCCTGGTCGATCTCGAACTGCGCCGTGCCCCCGGGCCAGCGAACCTCCTGCGCTGCCAGATCGACCTGAGCCTGGCCCGCCTGTGCGATCGACGCACACTGCTCCGCGGTCAGCTGGATCGGCAGCAGGCCGACCTTGGTGCAGTTGGACCGGAAGATGTCGGCAAAGCTGGGGGCGATGACCGCCTCGAAGCCGTAGTCCTCGAGCGCCCAGGCGGCGTGCTCGCGGCTGGAGCCGCAGCCGAAGTTGCGGCCCGCGACCAGGATCGGATTGGGCGGCAGATGCCACCCGGGCTCGCGGACCCAGTCGAAGAACAGAAACTCCCCAAACCCGGTTCGCGCGATCCGCTTGAGGAACTGCTTGGGAATGATCTGGTCGGTGTCGACGTCGTCGCGGTTGAGCACCGAGACCTGCCCGGTGATGGTTTCGATCGCTTTCATGGCTACTCCCAGGTCCTGATGTCGACGAAGTGGCCTTCGATCGCCGCCGCCGCGGCCATCTGCGGCGAGACCAGGTGCGACCGCGCGCCGCGGCCCTGCCGGCCCTCGAAGTTGCGGTTCGAGGTCGAGGCCACGCGCTCGCCCGGGGCGGCGATGTCGGGGTTCATGCCCAGGCACATCGAGCATCCGGCGTCACGCCAGTCAAAGCCGGCGCGCCTGAATACCTCGTCCAGGCCCTCGCGCTCGGCCTGGATCTTGACCTGCTGCGAGCCGGGCACAACCATCGCGTAGACGCCGTCGGCCACCTTCCGTGACGCCACCACCTCGGCGGCGGCGCGCAGGTCGCCGATCCGCGAGTTGGTGCAGGAGCCGATGAACACGCGGTCGAGCTTGATCTCGCTGATCGGGGTGCCGGCCTGAAGGCCCATGTAGTCAAGCGCCCTTTCGTCCTGCTCGGAGGACGGCTCGGGGACCGCGTCGGTGACCTGGACGACCATCCCGGGCGTCGTACCCCAGGTGACCATCGGGCTCAGCGCCGCCGCGTCGACGACGAGCTCGCGGTCGAAGGCGGCGCCCTCGTCGGTGTGCAGCGAGCGCCACTCATCCGGGATCTCGGCCGGCGCGCCGGGCCGTCCCAGCACCCATTCGAAGGTGGTGTCGTCGGGCGCCACCATGCCGGCCCGCCCGCCGCCCTCGATCGTCATGTTGCAGACGGTCATCCGCCCCTCCATGCTCAGCGACTGAATCGCCGGACCGGCGAACTCGACCACGTGGCCGACGGCGCCGGCGACCCCGATCTGGCCGATCGTGGCCAGGATCAGGTCCTTGGCGGTCACTCCGAAGCCCGGCTCGCCGTCGTAGCGGATCCGCATCGACTTGGGCTTGGACTGGACCATGCACTGCGTCGCCAGCACGTGCTCGACCTCGCTGGTGCCGATCCCGAACGCCAGAGCGCCGAACGCGCCATGGGTGGCGGTGTGCGAGTCGCCGCAGACGATGGTCATCCCCGGTTGGGTGACTCCCAGCTCCGGGCCGATCACGTGGACGATGCCCTGGTGGGCGGAGCCCAGGGAGTAGATCGGGACGCCGAACTCGGCGCAGTTTCGCTCCAGGGTCTCCACCTGGACGCGGGAGAGCTCGTCGCGGATCTGGGCCGCGACGTGGGTCCCGTCGGTGGGCACGTTGTGATCGACGGTGGCCAGCGTGCGATCGGGCCGGCGGAGCTTGCGCCCGGCCAGGCGAAGGCCTTCGAAGGCCTGGGGGCTGGTGACCTCGTGGACCAGGTGCAGGTCGATGTAGAGGAGGCTCTGGGATACCTCGTGGGCTTGCCAGATCTTGTCGAACAGGCTCTGCGGCATCGGTGGTTCTCAGCTCCTTCGCAGGCCGGCGCTCAACACCGCGAGCAGGACGGCCTCCGTTTGTGCGGGGTTCTCGAAATGGTGGGGAAGATCGGCGTCGAAGGTGACGCTGTCGCCGGCGCCGAGCTCGTGGCGCGCCCCGTCGCAGTGCAGCACCACGGTGCCCGTCTGCACCAGCGCGGTCTCGCGGCTGCCGGGCTCGTGCCGGGGAGGGTCCCCGGGGCCGCCGGTGACCGCGCCGGGGGCCAGGGCGTGGAGCGAGAGCTCGGCGCGCTGGCCGGGCAGCGGCGGGGTCAGGATCTCGTAACTGTGGCCGGGGATCTCGCTGGGCCCCTGGCGGCGCTCGCCGCGGCGCACCACGGTGACCGCGCCCTCCTCGTCGAGTCGCAGCAGCTGTGACAGCCGCAGCTCGAGTCCGTGGGCGATCCGGGTCGCGACCGCCAGCGTGGGGCTGGTCTCGCCCCGCTCGACCTGCGACAGCATCGGCGCGCTGACCCCCGAGCGCTCGGCGAGATCCCGCAACGACATCGACATCGCCTCGCGCAGGGCGCGAACGCGAGCGCCCACCCCCTCCCGGGTCGTGGTGTGGTCGACAATCGCCATACAAGCGTACGCTATCACGTACACGAGCGGCCCTGGGGGTGCCCGGACCGCCCGGCCGGCCCTCTCCGGGCCAAGCTAGCCTCACGGCATGCGATCCCGCCCCGACATCCTGGTGCTCGGCGGCGGCGGCGTGCTCGGAGAAGCCTGGATGATGGGCCTGCTGGCGGGGATCGAGGACGCCAGCGGCTTCGATCTGCGTGACTGCGAGTCGTTCGTCGGCACCTCGGCGGGCTCGATCGTGGCCGCTCACCTGGTCTCCGGCCGGTCCCCGCGCCGCCCCTCGTCGGTTGGAAGCGAGGTCGCCGTGGGCGGCCCCCAGCCCACCCGCGGCCTCGCGGTGGCCGCGATCTCGGCCGCGCGGCGGGCGGGATCGTTTGCGCTGGCGGCGAGCTCGGCGTTCGCGCCGCTGGCGCTCGGGATGGCCGCGCCGGGAGGCGCGCTCGTGCGCTCGATGCTGCTCAAGGGTCTCCCCCGTCCGCCTGAGACGCTGGCTCGCCTGCGGGCTCAGATCGAGCAGTCGGCGGCCCGCTTCGACGGTCGCTTGCGGATCACCGCCGTGGATCGTGGCTCGGGGCGACGGGTGGTGTTCGGGAGCCCCGGGGCGCCGGCGGCGACCGTTGCCGAAGCGGTCGAGGCGTCGTGCACCGTCCCCTGGCTGTTCGCGCCGGTCCGCATCGGCGACCGCGAGTACGTCGACGGCGGCGTCTGGAGCCCCACCAACCTCGACGCCGCCCCCGCCGGGCGCGACACCCACGTGCTCTGCCTGAACCCGACGGCCTCGTTGACGACCACCCAGACGCTGCTGACCGTGATCCGCAACGTGGCCCGCTCCGCGGTGTCGGTCGAGAGCCTGGCCCTGCGGCGGCGTGGGGCCGCGGTCCGGACGGTCGCCCCCAACACCGAGTGCGCCGCGGCGATGGGGTCGAACTTCATGGCCGAGGAGCCGCGCACCAGAGTGCTCGCCGCGGGCTACCGCCAGGGGCTGCTGGTGGCCGCCGACGACCGGCGCTGGTAGGTCGGCCCGGCCTACGGGGCTCTGACCGCCTCGGCCTCCTCGACCACCGCCGTGGCGCCGCTCTCGAGCACGCCGAGGCGGCGGACGGCGTTGGAGAGCGCCCGCACGTAGGCTCGCGCGCCGGCCTCGAGGATGTCCGTCGAGACGCCCTGCCCCGACCCCGTAACGCCGCCGACCTCGAGCACCACCGAGGTCTCACCCAGCGCGTCCTGGCCGCCGGTGACCGCGTCGACCCGGAACTCCCGGAGGCGGGCTTCGACGCCGGTGGCCACGTTGATGGCGTGGAAGATGGCGTCCACCGGACCATCGCCGGTGAACGAGCCGACCAGCTCGTCGCCGTCTGGGCCGCGCACGGCCACCGTTGCGTGCGGCGGACGCCGGGTCGAGGCCTCGACATCGAACCACTCCAGCCCGTATCCGGCGATCTCCTGGCGCAGCTCGTCGGTGACCAGCGCCTCGAGATCCATCGCCGTGACCTGCTTCTTCTTGTCGGCGATCTCCTTGAAGCGCTTGAACGCCGTCACCAGGGCCTGGCCGTTGAGCTCGAAGCCCAGCTCGGCCAGCGCCTGCTGCAGGGCGTGGCGGCCGGAGTGCTTGCCGAGGACGATCGAGTTGGCGTCCAGCCCGACCGTGGTGGCGTCCATGATCTCGTAGGTGGTGCGCTCCTTGAGCACGCCGTCCTGATGGATCCCGGACTCGTGCGCGAACGCGTTGCGGCCGATGATCGCCTTGTTGGGCGCCACCGGATATCCGGTGAGCCGCGCGACCATCCGCGAGGTCCGCGCGATCTCCCGGGTGACCGCCCCGGTGTGCAGGCCGATCTCGTCGGCCCGTGTGTGCAGCAGCATCACGAGCTCCTCCAGCGAAGCGTTGCCGGCCCGCTCGCCGATCCCGTTGATCGCGCACTCCACCTGCCGCGCGCCGGCCTGCAGACCGGCCAGCGAGTTGGCCACCCCCAGTCCCAGGTCGTCGTGGCAGTGCACCGACAGCACCACGTCGCGCAGGTCGGGGACGAGCTCGTAGAGGCGGCGCAGATAGTCGGCGTACTCCTGCGGAACCGCGTAGCCGACGGTGTCGGGGATGTTGATCGTGGTGGCGCCCTCGTCGAGCGCTATCCGGCAGACCTCGGCGGTGAACTCGAGCTCGGCCCGGGTGGCGTCCATGGGCGAGAACTCGACGTCGTCGAGGTACTGCTTGGCGTGCGCGACAGCGGCACGCGCCTGCCCCTTGACGTCCTCCCGGGTGGTCTGCAGCTGGTGGCGGATGTGGATATCCGAGGTCGAGATGAAGGTGTGGATCCGCGGGCGCTCGGCGTCCTTGACGGCGTTGAAGGCGGCGTCGATGTCGGCGACGTGAGTCCGGGCCAGGCCGGTGATCACCGGCGGGACCGCAGTGCCGAAGTCCGACCGGGCGATCGCCTGCACCGCCTCGAAGTCGCCCGGCGAGGTGATCGGAAAGCCGGCCTCGATCACGTCGACGCCCAGCCGCGCGAGCTGGCCCGCAATCTCGAGCTTCTCCTGCGTGTTCAGCGAGATGCCGGGCGACTGCTCGCCGTCACGCAGCGTCGTGTCGAAGATCAGTACTCGATCTGGATCGTCTGGCTTGGTCATGGCACTGCTCCCTTTGGACTCGAACTTGGCTTCTTCTCGGTGCTGATGTCGCGGCTACGTGCGGCCGCCGGCGCGCTATTCCCCCCGGAGGGGGAGGAGAAGAAGAGCGAGGTCGAGGCGGAGTGCCATCTGCAGGCAAGATATCAATTGGCGTACAGCGCCTCGATCTCAGCGGCGTACCTGGCCGCGATCGGCTTGCGCTTGAGCTTCATCGTCGGGGTCAGCTCGTCGCCGCCGGGGGCCCAGTCGCACGGCAGCACCGTGAAGCGCTTGATCTGCTCGACCCGGCTGAGATGCGAGTTCGCGCGCCGGACGCCGGCGTCGACTTCCTCCATAACGGCCTCGTGGACCGCCATCGCCCCCGGTGCCGAGCTTGGCAGCCCGTGCCTGTCGGCGAACGCCGCCGAGGCGTCGGGGTCGAGCACGATCAGGGCCACGTTGTAGGGCCGGCGGTCGCCGATCGCCATCGCCTGGCCGATCAGAGGGGAGCCCTGCTTGAGCTGCTGCTCGATGTTGGCCGGGGACATGTTCTTGCCTGCCGCGTTGATGATCAGCTCCTTCTTGCGATCGACGATCCACAGATATCCGTCCTCGTCGATGCGGCCGATGTCGCCGGTGTGCAGCCACCCCTCGGGGTCGATCGTCTCGGCGGTCTTCTCCGGCTGGTTGCGGTAGCCGGCCATCACGATTGCGCCGCGCACCAGCAGCTCGCCGTCGTCGGCGAGCCGTAGCTCCACGCCGGGCAGCGGCTTGCCGACGCTGCCGAAGCGAAGCCCGTCGTCGGGCACCACGGTGGCGATCGAGGACAGCTCGGACATCCCCCAGACCTCGCAGATCGGGATCCCGATCGCGGCGAAGAACTCGAACAGCTCGAGCGGGGCGGGCGCGGCCCCGATCACGTAGGACTCGCAGCGATCGAAGCCCAACGACGCCCGGATTTTCGAGAAGATCACCTCGTCGGCGCGCTGGCAGGCCTGCTCCAGCTCGGGCGCCACCGGCTCGTTGGCCTGCTCGGCCCGGACCCTGCGCAGGCCGGTCTCGATCGCCGCCAGGGTCGCGGTCCGCTTGGCCTCGTCGGGCTCGGCCGCGATTGCGGCCTCCAGCGCGGCCTTCAGCTTCTCCCACATGCGCGGGACGCTCCCGAACCGGGTCGGCCGGGCGTCGACGGCGTGCGCGAACACCTGGGTCGGGTCGGGGCAGGTGGTGATCGTGTGGCCCCAGATCATCTGCCCGTAGTGCGCGAGTCCCCGGTCGGCGATGTGCGCTACCGGGAGGAACGACACCATCGAGCCGCCGCCGGCCCGCCAGCCGCAGGCCGCCTCCAGCCCCCGGCACTCGGCCAGCTCGTTGGCGTGCGTCAGCTGGACGCCCTTGGGCGGTCCGGTGGTCCCCGATGTGTAGATCAGGGTCAGCAGGTCCCCGGGCTCGACCGCGCGCCAGGCGGCGTCGAAGTCGAAGTCCGCCGCCGCGCCTCGCTGCGCGAGCTGGGTCAGGGTGATCGCCCCCTCCGGCTCGGCGTCGAGCACGATCAGGTGCTCGACCAGGCCCGCCTGCTCGATGGCCCGCTGCATGCGCTCCAAAAACGCCGCCTCCACGATCGCCACCCGGCAGCCGGCGTTGGTGAGCAGATAGGCGATCTGCTCTGACGAGGAGGTGTTATAGATCGAGAACGGACAGGCGCCCAGGTGCATCGCCGCGCTGTCGAGGAGGTGAAACTCGGGGCGGTTGGCGAGCATGAAGCCGACGGTGTCGCCGCGCCCCACCCCCAGCGAGTGCAGTCCCGCCGCCAGCTCGCGGACGCGCTCGTTGTACTCGGCGAAGGTGATCGCGAAGCCGTCCTTGATCGTCCGCAGCGCCACTTGGTCCGGGCGAGCGGCGGCCGTCAACTGAAACGCCTCGCACATCGTGGCTGCCCCCAGTGCGGCCGGGCGATCCTGATGCCGGGTCCCGGGGACCCGCAGCGCACTCTCCATGGCGCACAGGTCTACCACGCGGCGCTGCCGGCGGCTACTGGACGCCACCGGAACCGGCCGAGCTCGCTAGAGCGGAACCGTCTGCCCGGCGAAGAACCCGTCGCTCGACGCGATCTCCTCAACCACCTCGTCGGTGACCGGAGCGGAGGTGGTGATCGCCATCGCCGCCAAGCGCCCCTTCGAGTTGCGCTGCTCGTCGGGGAGGCGGCCCACAGCGGCCGAGATGATGTTGACGCCGTGCTCGCCGAAAGCGGTCCCCACGCGGCCGAGCATCCCGGGCTGGTCGCGGTATCGAAACAGGGTGATGTGCTCCTCGAGCTGGACGTCGAATCGCTGGCCCCAGGCCTCGATCAGGTGCGGACGGTTGCGGCGGCCCAGCAGCGTCCCGGCCACCCGGACCGCGTTGTCTGCGGCCGTGACCTCGACGCGGACGAAGTCGTTGTAGTCGCGGGCCACGCTGTGCTTGGTCTCCACCATTCGGATCCCGCGCTCCTCGGCGACGGCGTTGGCGTTTACCGCGTTGACGTCCTCCTCGGTGTGCTCGCCGAGCACGCCCAGCAGCGCCTCGATCGCCAGCAGCCGGGTGTCGCGTTCGGCCAGCCGGCCGAAGAAATCGGCCTGGACGCGATCGACCGAGCCCCCCTCGGCAAGCGCCAGCACCCGCGCGATTCGCCCCAGCGACCGGCACAGCGGCAGGTAGGGCCCCAGCATCTCCATGTCCTCGGCCGGGATCGCGGGCACGTTGACGGCACTCGAGACGACGCCGCCGGTGAGCGCGGCGATGACCTGCTCGGCGGCCTGGTAGCCGGCGCGGTCGGTCGCCTCCGCCGTCGACGCGCCCAGATGGGGGGTGACGATCACGTTCGGATAGCCGAACAACGGATGCTCGGTCACCGGCTCGTCGCGAAAAACGTCCAGCGCGGCGCCGGCGACCTTCCCGGAATCCAGCGCCGCCTTGAGGTCCTCGTCGACGACGAGGGGCCCGCGGGCGACGTTGAGGACCCGGACGCCGTCCTTGCACTGGGCCATCGCTTCGGCGTCGAGCCAGCCCTCGGTGTCCGGCGTCTTGGGGAGGTGCAGGGTGAGGAAGTCGGCCACCGCGTAGACCTGCTCGGGCGTGTCGGCCTTCTCGACCCCCAGCTCGCGGTAGCGCTCGGCGCCGACATACGGGTCGAGCGCGATCACCCGCATGTTGAAGCCGCGGGCCCGCTGGGCGACGAGCTGCCCGATGCGCCCGAAGCCGAGGATTCCCAGCGTCTTCTCATACAGCTCGACGCCGGAGAACCGGGACCGCTCCCAGGCGCCTCCGGTCAGCGAGGCGTGGGCCTGGGGAACGTTGCGGGCCAGGGCCAGCAGCAGCGCCATGGTGTGCTCGGCAGCGGTGATCACGTTTGACTGGGGTGCGTTGGCGACCACGATGCCGCGCTTGGTGGCCGCCGCCACGTCGACGTTGTCGACGCCCACCCCGGCCCGCCCCACCGCCCGCAACCGGGTCGCCTTGCCCAGCAGATCGCGATCGAGACGGGTCGCCGAGCGGATCAGGATTCCGTCGTACTCGCCGATCCGCGTGCCCAGCTCCTCCGGCGTCCAGCCGGACGCCACGTCGACCTCGAAGTGCTCGCGCAGCAGGTCGACCCCGGAGTCGCCGATCTTCTCGGCGACCAGCACCTTGGTCTCGGTCATGACCGCTCCAGGACCCAGTCGATGCACGCCGTCAGGCCCTGCACGTCTTGTGGCTCGGTGGCCGGGAACATCCCGATCCGAAGCTGGTTTCGGCCCAGCTTGCGGTACGGCTCCACGTCGACGATGCCGTTGGCGCGCAGCGTGGCCGCCAGCTCGGCGGCGTCGACGGCATCGTCGAAGTCGATCGTGCCCACGACCGGGGAGCGCTTGCCGGGGTCGGTCACGAACGGTCGCGCGTCTGTGCGGGTCTGCGCCCAGTCGTAGAGATGGGAGCTCGAGGCCTCCGAGCGGGCCACCATCGCGTCCAGCCCGCCCTGCTCGAGCATCCACTGCAGCTGGTCGACGAGCAGGAACAGGGTGGCGATGGCGGGCGTGTTGTAGGTCTGGTCCTTGCGGGAGTTGTCCAGAGCAGTGCCCAGCGAGAGGAACTCGGGGATCCAGCGGCCGCCCGGCCTGTCGGCCTCGATCCGCTCGATGCGGTCGATGGCGGCCGGGCTCAGCGCGACCAGCCACAGGCCGCCGTCGGAGGCAAAGCCCTTCTGGGGTGCGAAGTAGTAGGCATCGGCCTGGTTGACGTCCAGAGGTAGGCAGCCGGCGGCCGAAGTGGCGTCGATCAGGACCAGCTGCTGCTCGGACCCTGGCGGGCGGCGCACGGGGACCATCACTCCGGTGGAGGTCTCGTTGTGGGCCCAGGCCAGGACGTCGGTGGTGGGGTCGGAGACCGGGTCAGGAGCGTCGCCGGGGGCGGCCTCGACGACCACCGGGTCGGCGAGGAACGGCGCTCCGCGCGTGCAGGCGGCGAACTTGCCCGAGAACTCCCCGAAGCTCAGGTGCAGCGCCCGTTCACGGACCAGGCAGGCGGTGGCGGCGTCCCAGAACGCGGTGGTCCCCCCGTTTCCGAGCGCGATCTCGTAGCCGCTCGGGAGCGCCAACAGCTCGGCGAGGTCCTCGCGCGCCTGCGCCACGAGCCGTTTGACCGGCCCCTGGCGGTGCGAGGTCCCCATCACCGCGCTGCCTTCGTCGGCGAGCTTTCTGAGCTGCTGCGGCCGCACCCGTGATGGCCCGGAGCCAAAGCGGCCGTCCGCCGGTTTGAGCGCGTCGGGGATCTGCAGCACGGTTGAGGTCTGGGTCATGCGTGCTCCTCGAAGGTAGCGATGTGCGGACATGCCCAGGCGCGCGGCTTTCTCGAGGGCCGTCGCTCCCCGGTGGTCTGCTCCACCCGCTCACGCCAGTCACGACGGCAGTGTCAATTGTACGCGCCCCCGGAGCCGGATTCGCCGCGGTCTACTCCTGGAACTCGGTGTCGATCCAGTCCATCTGCTGGCGCAGCTCCTTGCCGATCACCTCGACCTGATGGCCGGCCTGCTCGGAACGCATCCGCTTGAAGTTTTCCTGGCCAGCTCGGTTCTCGGCGATCCACTCGCGGGCGAATTCTCCGGACTGGATGTCGGCCAGCACCTGCTTCATCGCGTTTCGGGTTTCCTCGCCGATGATCCGCTGTCCCCGGGTCATGTCGCCGTACTCGGCGGTGTTGGAGATCGAGTACCGCATTCCCGAGATCCCCTTCTCGTACATCAGGTCGACGATCAGCTTGAGCTCGTGCAGGACCTCGAAGTAGGCCAGTCGGGGGTCATAGCCGGCGTCGGTGAGGGTCTCGTAGCCGGCTCGCACCAGCTCGGTGACGCCCCCGCAGAGGACCGCCTGCTCGCCGAACAGGTCGGTCTCGGTCTCGTCCTTGAAGGTGGTCTCGATGACGCCGCCGCGGGTACCGCCAATCCCTTTGGCGTAGGCCAGCGCGACGCCCAGGGCATCGCCGCTGGCGTCCTGCTGGACGGCCACCAGGCAGGGAACGCCCGAGCCCTCCAGGTACTGCCGGCGCACCAGATGTCCGGGTCCCTTGGGAGCCACCAGGGCCACGTCGACGTCAGGCGGGGGGGCGATCTGCTGGTAGTGGATCGAGAACCCGTGGCCGAACATGATGGTGTTCCCGGGGGCGATCCCGTCCCTGAGTCCGCCGTCCCAGATCTGCCCGTGCAGCTCGTCGGGGGCCAGCACCATCACGATGTCGCCTTCGCTGGCGGCGTCGGCTGGCTCGACGACCCTGAGGCCGTGAGCGGTCGCCTTCTCGACGCTGCTCGAGCTCGGCCGCAGGCCGACTACGACCTCGACACCGGAATCTTTGAGGTTGAGCGCGTGTGCGTGGCCCTGGGAGCCGTAGCCGATGATCGCGACGGTCTTGCCGTCGAGCTTGTGTAGGTCAGCGTCGTCGTCGTAGTACATGGGCCGTGAGGCTACATGGCCTTCGGCGATCGCCGAGACTGGGGTCCCGGGGGTGGCCGCGACCGGGGCCCCCGGGGCTGACCGCGACTGGGGTGCCGCGCGGCTGACCACGACCTGGGGTCCCGGGGGGCTGACCGCGAACGGGGACCCGGGGCCTGACCGCGACCGGGGACCCCCCGGGGTTGCCAGCGACTTGGTCCCCGGGGCTGACTGCGACAAAGCCGGCGGATGGTCTCGGATTTGTCGCCAGGCGTAAGCGTGACGCGCTTATTGCGACATATCCGGGCCTCAGGTTTGA
>DASXZB010000084.1:0-23675 GCA_036502145.1 Solirubrobacteraceae bacterium
CGAGCGGCGGGAACATGGCGGCGATACCACCCGCCAGCAGCCCGGTCCGGCGGTCCCAGACCACGCGCCCGAGGCAGGCGATCAGCACGACCGTGAGGACCCCGAGCACTGCGCTGAGCGCCCGGCCGGCCTGCGGGTGAATCCCCAGCACCGTGTACAGGCCGCCGAGCGTGAACGGGTACCCGGGCGGCCGGAACGCCGACGGGGTGCCGGCCGAGGCGATCACCGTGTCGGGAAAACCGTGCCCGGTGGCGATCGAAACCGCGTGGCGCTGGTAGTCCTCGGGATCCCCGAACAGCGTGAAGTGCAGCGTCCCCAGGATCATCGCGGCCCGCGCGGCCGTGGCCACGAGCACGATCAGCAGCAGCCCGATGCGCCAGCGCCGCTCCTCGGCGGGCATCAGGGCCCTATACGCGCTGGTGGCACGGCCGGGCATCGTAGAAGACGCCCAAGCGGCTACAGTGCGCGCCCTCGATGTCCGACCTGGCGCGCGATGTGCAGCGGCTCGCGCCGTGGTACCACACCTTCGAGCTCCCCGAGGGCGTGGTCACGGCCGGCTACTTCGACCTGCGCCGGGTGGTCGGCAAGCTGCCGCTGCCGGAATCGCTGGCCGGCAAGCGGTGCCTGGATGCGGCGTCCTGCGAGGGCTTCTGGTCGTTTGAGCTGGCCCGGCGGGGCGCCGGCGAGGTGGTCAGCGTCGACCTGCCCGACACCAGCCGGCAGGACTGGCAGGGGGTGGCCTCCGAGGAGTCGCGCCGGGCCGGGAGCGGGCTGGCCAACCGGCACTTCCGGCTGGTCCAGGACGCTCTGGGCGCCGCCAACGTGCGGCGCGTGGACCTCAACCTCTACGACGCCGACCCCGCCGGGCTGGGGACCTTCGACTACGTGTTCGTCGGCAACGTCCTGATCCACCTCGCCGATCCGGCCCGCGCGCTGCGGGCGCTGCGGAGCCTGATCCGTCCCGGCGGGGAGCTGCTGTCGCTCGAGGCCACGTCGCTGGCGCTGACGCTGCTGAGCCCGCGCCGGCCGCTGGGCCAGCTGTGGGACTACGACGATCAGCCCCGCTGGTGGACGCCCAACATGGCCGCGCATCGGCGTCTGGTGCACGCCGCCGGCTACGAGGTGCTCGCTTCCGGCGGCCCGCTGTTTCAGCCCTTCGGCGAGCTGCTGGCGGCGTGGCCGCGCCGCCCGCCCCGAAGCTTGCGCGAGCTGGTGTTCTGGTGCTTCGTGCGGCGGGTCGGGCCGGCGTCGGCCTGGGTCCGGGCTCGGCCGCGGCGCTAGCGGGCTCGCTTCCTGGGACCGGCCCGCGGCCGGGGCGGGCTCCGCGGAGGACAAGGACTGGACTCAGCCTTCGGCGACCCGGCGGCGCAGGAGCACCTGGCAGTACTGGCTGCCCTCCCCCCACACCCGCTCCAGCTCCAGCCCCGCCGCGTCGGCGGTCCGGGCCAGATCGGGCAACCGGACCGCCGAGCCAAGCCAGGCCGGGTGGCGCTGACCCCTGGGGGCGCGGCCGACGAGAGCCTTCAGGCGGGGAGAGAGTCCGGGACGGGTGTGGTGGACCTCCGGGTCGTTGGACACCTGCAGCGCGGCCCAGCCGTTCGGTCTCAGCACCCTGCCCAGCTCGCGGACGTAGCCGAGCGTGATCGAGGGGTCCGGGACGTGCTGGAGCACGACCACCGAAACGCAGGCGTCGACGCTTGCCGGCTCGATCCCGCCCAGGGAGACGCCGTCGCCGAGCAGCCAGCGGACGTTGTCGAGCTGCGGATTGTGCTCGCGGGCGCGGGCGAGCATCTCGTCGGAGACGTCGAGGGCCAGGACCTCTCGGCTGCGGGCGGCCAGCACCCGGGTGATCCGCCCCACCCCGCAGCCGATCTCCAGCGTGACGTCGCCGGGCTTGAGCTGCACGTCGAGCCCGCCGAGGAGGTAGTCGACCAGCGCTTCGGCGTCCCAGAAGCGCTCGGGCTCGGAGGCCCGGTAGGGCTGGCGGGTGTCGACGAAGTAGAACGCGTCCTCGCGGGCCCGCTCGTTCCAGAAGCGCCGCATCTCCTCCGGGCCCACGGGGCGGATCCTACCGAGCGACGAGGGCGGTGGCTCGGGGCGGGCGTGTGCCGCGGGGGGCGCGGACCCCATTGACTCGGGGCCCCGGGCCGCCGCGCTCGGCCCTGGGCCGCCGCACTCGGCCCCCGAGCGGGCGACACTCTGCGACAAATCCACTTCCCCGGCTCGGATGTGTCGCAATCGCAGCCCTGGGGCGACGGGTGGTGACAAATCCGGAGGCCGAATCCGGATTTGTCGCAGAATCGCGCTGGGCATGGCCGCTACGGCCGCGACGGCCGCAGCGGCGCAGCCGGTGCGCTACCCAGCAGCTCTAATGCTCCGGCGCCGCCCGCAGCGCCTCGGGCCGCGCCGCCCGCCCGATCAGCGGCCGCTCCAGCCAGCGCCAGCTCGCCATCGCCAGCGGCACGGTCAGCAGCCCCAGCACGGCGGTGTTGATCGCAAACGCCGCCAGCGTGTCGTGCCCGTCCGGGATCAGGCCGGCCTGGACCAGCAGCGATTCCACCACCGGGTGCAGGAGGTAGATGCCGTACGAGGCCAGCCCCAGCGCCAGCAGCCAGCGGGCGTGCCACGGCCGGGTGGCGATCGCCACCGCCACGATCAGCCCGTAGCCCACGGCGAACAGCGGCCGGCTGGCGTCGACCATCAGCTGGTAGGGAACGACTCCGAAGCGCAGCGGCGCCGCGGCCCCCAACACCGCCGCCGGGATCAGCACGGCCGCCGCCACGAGCACTGCGGGCCACCCCCGTCCCGGAAGCTCGACCAGCCAGCGGCGCGGACGCGGCGCCCGCAGCCGCGGGGCCACCGCGAGCAGCAGTCCCGGGCAGAACATCTGCCACATCGAAGGCAGCGATCCCCGCAGCCAGAGCCCCGCCTGGCCATCGCCCAACAGGTCGGCGAACACCGTGAAGGCGATGCTCAGCACCCAGGAGGCAAGAATCCATCCGGCCAGCC
Organism: Solirubrobacteraceae bacterium; assembly: GCA_036502145.1. Lineage (GTDB taxonomy): Bacteria > Actinomycetota > Thermoleophilia > Solirubrobacterales > Solirubrobacteraceae > Palsa-465. The sequence goes on from DASXZB010000084.1 coordinate 3,010, forward strand.
GTTCGGCGCTGATCAGCCGGCCTCGCCGACTCCTCCGCGCGCAGACCGCCACCGCCGCCGCCAGCAGCGGCAGTACGACGTAGAACAGCGCCTCGAGCGTCAGCGTCCAGGCCGCCGGGAACAGCGCCTCCTGACGGCCCGGGATCAGGTTGTTGAGCAGCAGGTAGTGAAACGGGAGCTGCCACCGCTGAGTGCCCGCGCTGCCGTCGATCACGATCACGGCGGTCAGCGCGATCCAGTAGAGCGGGAAGATCCGGACCGCCCGCCGGCGCGCGTAGCCCGCCAGCTTCGGCGGCGACTGGCCGGCCAGCAGCCGCTCGATGAAGGGCCGCCCAATCACGTAGCCGCTGATCGCGAAGAACAGCCACACGCCGGTGGCCAGGGTGATCAGCGGCACGTCGTAGACGTGCTGGGCCTTGATCGGGGCGACTCGTCCGCCGAGCGCGTAGGCGTGGATCGCCAGCACCCCGAGCGCGGCCAGGGCGCGCAGGACGTCGACGTTGGCGACCCGCGGCGCCCGGGCCGCCACGGCCGGCGCGGTCGGGACCGGCGAGTCGGCGATCGTCGTCATCGCGGACCGCTCGCCTCACGCCTGGCGCGCCAGCGCCGCCGGCGACCGCAGGCCCTGCCGGTGCGCGGCCAGCCATCCCAGGCACTCCCGCCGCCGACCCCGCCAGCGCCGGTCCACCACCGCCAGCGGCGTCATCCAGGCGACGCGGGCGCCCGCCCCCACCAGGTTGATCGCCGCCGTCGTCCAGGCCCGCACCGGGCCCCGCCGGCGCAGGATCACCGCGTAGGTGGCGCGCGTGAATCGCCCCACCCGCTGCTCGCCGAAGGCGACCGCGGTGGCCGCCGAGGCGGCGTGGCGGACCCGGGCGGCGGGCTCGTAGCGGGTGGTCCAGCCGGCGTCGCGCAGCCGCCACCCGAGGTCGAGGTCCTCGGCGTACATCCACTGGCGCTCGTCGAACCCGCCGACCGCGTCGAACGCGCTCCGTCGCAGCAGTTGGAACGCCCCGATCGCCCACGGCACCTCTCGCGGCCGCTCGGGATTCCAGTAGCCCTCGAGGCATAGGCGATCTCCGAGACCGGGGATGAGCCGCTGCAGCCCCAGCGTGAACGCCAGCGCCAGCATGACCGTCGGCAGCGGACCGACCGAGTGCTGGGTGCTCGCGTCGGGAAGGGTCAGCCGCGGGGCGGCCGCGCCGATGCCGGGATCGCCGGCGCAGCGGTCGAGCAGCGCGGCCAGGGCGCCCGGCTCCACAGCGACGTCGGCGTTGGCGATCGCCAACCACTCGCCGGTGCTGCGACCCGCGACCAGGTTCACGGCGGTCCCGAAGCCGAGGTTGCGACCCGCCTCCAGCACCTCCGCCCACGGGGCCGCTGCCCGGGCCGCCTGGGCCGAGCCGTCGGCCGAGCCGTTGTCGACGACCACCACGGCGGCCCGCCCCGACCGCGCCTCCGGCTCCAGGGAGCGCAGGCAGGCCACCAGCAGCTCGCGGGTGTTCCACGACACCACGGCGATGGTTACCGGCGCCACTTCGCCGCCCGCCTTCGTTTGGTCCGAGCCCCGGCGCCGGCAAACCCCTCCAGGAACCCGTCGAGCTCGGCGGCGGTGAGCATGAACCGCTCCCGGGCCTCGAAGGCACCGTCCCACCAGAAGGTCTGCACGCGCTCGGCCGGCGACAGCGAGTCGACGGCGCCGCGCGGGAGGTGGCTGCCCGGCCGGTTGACCACGTGATGCTTGAACAGGAACTCGAGCCGGCCGTCGCCGGCGAAGACCAGCCAGTGGTGGTGGCCCCACCCCACCCATGGCCCCTGGATCCCGTAGGTCAGCTCCTCGCGGAGCGCCGGTACCTCGATGTAGCCGGCGGCCGCCACCCGTTGCAGCTCGCCGGCGGCCCAGACCGGGTCGCGGACGTCCTCGAGCGTGTGCGAGCAGATCGCGAAGTCGAACTGGCGATCGGCGAACGGCCACGGCTCGCGGTCGCAGATGTCACGCTGGACCCAGGTCTCAGGGCCGAAGCGCTCGGCAGCGCGGTCCCCGTCCCAACCGAGCTGGCCTCGCTCCCGGTAGGGGGCCAAGTCGAGGATCCAGTCGGCACGCGGGAACGGTCGCGCCGCGCCGCCGACGTCGAGCACCAGCGCGTCGGGTTGCAGTCGCTTCGCGATCGACCTGGCGCTCGGGGCGAGCATCGCCGCCCAGCGTCCTACCGGACCCGACCGACGCAGACCACCACTGCCCCGGCCCCCGCGGCGTCATAGATGGCCTCCACCAGCCGCAGCACCAGCCACGCCGGCGGGGTCGGGTACGCCACCGGGGTCCCGTCGCGGTGGCCCACGTGGCACAGCGGTCTCAGCAGCCGGTGCAGCCGGCCGGACGGGCGCACCAGATCCCAAAGCGCCTGGTCCAGAGTCTGCGGCGGCCCGATGTAGGCGGGCGAGCGCACCAGAACAGGCTCGATCCCGGCGGCGGCAAACGTCCGGCGCAGCGTCTGCGGCGTGAAGTGGACCAGATGCTCCCGCGGGCGCAGACCCGTCCAGGCCTCCCCCAGGCGGCGCCGTTGCACGCTGGCGAAGTTCGGCACCTCGATCGCCACGTATCCGCCCGGCCGCGCCCACCGCGCCATGGTGCGCAGAAACGCTCGGCTGTCGGCGATGTGCTCCAGGACGTGAAACGCGCTGACCACGTCGTAGGTGCGTTCGGGAAGCCCCGAATCCTCGAGCTTCGCCACGACCACCGACGGCCCGCGGTCGCGGGCCATCTCGGCGGCGGTCTGCTCGGGCTCCACCCCCTGCGCTCGCCAGCCCCGCTGCTGGGCGGCCAGCAGCACCTCGCCGGTGCCCGATCCCACGTCGAGCAGCGAACCGAACCGCAGCCCGCTGGCCCGCTCCAGCATCCCGACCCGCCGGCCGGCGACCCGGATCAGGTAACGCTGAAAGTCCGGGGCCCGGACGTCGAGTCCGAATGGACCCGCTTGACCGAACATGTAGCCGTCGACGTAGACCTGCTGGGGATCGGCGTACTCCGGCGCCGAGACCGTGCCGCAGCGCTCGCAGCGGCGCAGAGGCTGCCCCGGTCCGATCTGAAAGCCGCGAAACGCCTCCGCGCCGCAGGCCGGGCACGCCGCGAGCTCCAGGATCCTCATCGGGGCAGTCTATGAGCCGAGGTTACGGCGGCGACCTGGAGTACGGCCAGCCAGCCGGCGGCGGTCGACTCCCAGCTGAACTGGCGCGCCCGGGCGATCCCGGCCTGCGACAGCTGCGCCGCCAGCTCCAGATCGAGCAGCACGCGGCGAAGCGCCTCGTGGATCGCGCCGGCGGTCGGTGCGACGGCGATCCCGGCCTCGCCGACCACCTCGGGCAGCGATCCGCGGTCGGAGACGATCACCGGAGCCCCGCAGGCCATCGCCTCCAGCGCGGTCAGCCCGAAACCCTCGTAGAGGCTGGGCAGGCAGAAGGCGGCGGCTCCAGCCATCAGCGCAGCGAGCCGACCCTCGGCCGGCTGGTCGATGCGGATGATGCGACCGGGCGCGCCGGACAGCTCGGCGACCGCCGCCCGCTCCAGATCCGACGAATCGGCCCGGTCGGGCGCGGGCCCGCCGGCCACGACCAGCCGGTGCGGGAGCCCATCTGCCGCCAGCGCAGCCACGGCCTCACGGACCGCGGCCAGGTTCTTGCGGGGGTGCAGCGAGGCGGCGTAGAGCACGTACGGACCGGCCGGGATGTCCCCGGTGGCGTCGGGGCTGAACACCGGGTCCACGCCGTGGTGCACGGCGTGGACGCGCCCCGGATTCAGGCCGTACTCGGCGATCAGCTCACGGCGCGCCGCCTCGGAGGGGCAGATCACCTGGCTGGCGGCGCGGACGGCATGCTCGGTACGCGGCGCCATGCTGGCCAGGAACCTGGGGTCCAGCACGGACCTCAGCTCGGGTTCGAACCAGCCCGCCTCGTGGACCTGCACCACCAGTGGAGCTAGCGGCTGCGGCAGCTCCTCGTGGCCGCTGGCCAGCAGCACGTCCAAGCGGCGCGGCGCTCGCACCGTCCGACGCCGCCGCGGCCCCCGCAGCGGGACGATCTCCGCCGAGCCGGCGAGCTCGGCCAGCACGCGGTGCCAGACTTTGCCGTGACCCCCCAGCGGCTCGAGCTCGAGCAGATGCGCCGGGACCCCCACTCGCAGCCGGGAGGTCATCTCGGCGCCGGCGCGATAATCGCCGCGTGAACGCCACGGCCGCCGCCGCCGAGCTCAGACGCCGCCGGGCCGGCGCATACGAGAACCCGCGCCCCGAGGTCCAGGAGCTGGTGCCGCGCAGCGCCCGGCGGATCCTCGACCTGGGATGCTCCTCGGGGGCGCTGGGCGCCGCGTTGAAGGCGCGCCAGCCGGCCGAGGTGGTGGGCGTGGAGGTGGACCCGTCCTACGCCGAGGATGCCGCCGGGCGCCTCGACCGGGTGCTGACCATGGACCTCGAGCAAGTGCGGCCGCAGGCCCAGGGGCTGGCCGGATTTGACTGCCTGATCGCGGCCGACGTGCTCGAGCACCTGCGCGACCCGTGGACGGCGTTGCGGACGATGACCGGAGCGCTCCGGCCCGGAGGCACGGCGGTGGTCAGCCTGCCCAACATCCGCTACTGGGAGACGTTCGTGGCCCTCGGCCTGCGCGGCACCTGGCCGCGGCGGGACGAGGGGATCTTCGACCGCTCGCACCTGCGCTGGTTCGCGCTGTCCGATGCGCTGCAGCTGATGGGCGAGGCCGGTCTGCACGTGACTGAGGTGCGCCCCCGCTACCGGCTGCGCCCCGGCGACTGGCGCAGCGAACGCCAGGGCCGGCGCTTTGCTCGGACGCCGCTGGCGCCGTTCTTCGTCTTCCAATATCTGATCGCCGCGATCAAGGCCGGCCCCTGAGGCGAGCTCCGGCGCGCTGGGCCACAGCGCGCGGAAGCTCCGCGGCCAGGGTCCGCCCCAGCTCGGCCAGGGGCACGTGCAGGATCCCGAAGCGGACCTTGCCCTCGGCGCGGTCCCACTGGCGCTGGGCCTCGGCCAGCGTCAACAGCGAGCCCTCGCCGAGCGACAGCGAACGGCCCCGGCCGGCCACCGCCACCACCTGCATCGGCAGCTGGGGGTGGCCGACGCCGCGCGCCCACACATCGTCGAAGGGCTCCAGCAGCAGCCGCAGCCCCTCCGGCGTGAAGCGCCAGTAGTCGTGCGGGTAGCCGTGGACCGGAAAGAACATCACCGAGCTGAGCACGCAGACGCCGCCGTCGCGGACCACCCGGTGCAGCTCGCGACACGCTGTGAGCGGATCCGCGCAGTGCTCGAGCGTGTCCAGGCACAGCGCCGTGCCAAGCGTCCCGTCGCCGAAGCTCAGCGCCCTGAGGTCCTCGACCCGGTCGACGCCGGGACCCTCGCGCAGGTCGGTGCCCACGAACTCCCGGCTCCCGAACAGGGCCCGCAAATCGTTGGGCTGGCCGGGCTCGACCTGGAGCGAGCCGAACTCCACGATCGGCTCGGGGAGCTCGATCAGGCCGTCGAGCTCGGCCACGAAATCGACGATCAGCTGCTGAGCCACGGTCGCAGAGTAGTCATAGACTGCGCCCCCGCGGTGCTGCCGGGCTTTGGGCCCGGCCCGGAGCGGTCTGAGCGACGGCTTCTAAAGCACCGCGGCCCGGTGGCGCAGGCTGCCGGCCGCCAGCGCGGCGAAGCCGACCAGGTCACCGGCCACGTCGGCCACCGCCACGCCCAGCCCGGGCGAGCCCCGGCGGGCCTGCCGCCGCACCGTCCGGGCGTAGGGCAGCGCGGCTACGAGCGGCACCGGCGAGCGCCGGGCCGCCGCCACCAGCCCGGCGGCCAGGGCCACGTCCAGGCGTGCGGTCCGGCGGTTCAAGAACCACCGCCGGTAGAGGAACGCGTCGCGCAGCTCCGGCATCTTGGCGGCCATGGCCGGAAAGAAGCGCAGCCTGACCCGCTCGGCGACGTAGCCCGGCCAGGCGCGGGGAAACACCGCGTGGTGCGCCAGCGCCGCCGGGCAGAAGGCCGGCCGCGCGCCGGCCCGCAGCGCCCGGTAGCCGAACCACACGTCCTCGGCCAGCGCCTTGCCGCGCGCCGGGCTGATCCATTCCTCAAACCCCCCGGCGGCCTCGAACGCGGCGCGCGTCACGAACAGGTTCGCGGTCTCCCACAACCCGACCTGGGAGTTGATCCAGAGCGTGCGGTCAAACGGCCCCAGCACGGCTTCGGGATCGGGCACCACGCGCCCCTGGACCAGGTCGGCGACCCGCAGCGCATCGATCCCGGCCTGCAGCCAGCCCGGCGCCGGGAACACGTCGGCGTCGCAGAACGCCAGCCGCGACCCGCCCGCCTCGCTCACGCCGCGGTTGCGAGCAGCGGCCGGTCCCAGCGGGGGCTGGCGGATCACCCTGACCGGCCCGCCGGCCTGCATTGCCAGCTGCGCCGTGCGGTCGCGTGAGCCGTCGTCGACCACGATCACCTCGTGGGCTCCGTCGACCTGTTGGCCGGCCAGCGCCCGCAGCGTGCGGGGCAGCGTCGGCTCGGCGTCGCGAGCGGCGACGATCACGCTCACGGCGGGCTCGCTGGGCATCGGCGAGCACTGTAAGGACCGGGGAGCGCGTAGGCTGCCCGGCCAGTGCGGATCGCCCTGACGCACGCCTTCTGCTGGCCCGAGGTGCGCCGCGGCGCCGAGCGCTTCCTGCCCGAGCTGGCCGCCGCGCTGCACCGCCGCGGCCACGAGGTGATCCACTACTCGGCCGCCTGGGACTCCGGCACCACGGTGGAGCGGGGCGTGCGAACGGTGCGGATCAGGCGGGTGTTCAGGTCCCAGTACCGCCACGAGGCAGATTTCGGGCGTCGCCTGCTGCCGCGGCTGGCCGCCGGCCGCTTCGACGCTGTTCACTCGCTGGGGCGCCACGACGCGGTGGCCTCGATCAGGGCGGCCCGGCTGCGTCGCGACGGCCGGCGCACCGTGATCACCGATCTCGGCCTCCCCGACCCCCGGTGGTGGCGCGAGCAGGGATTGCTGCAGGCCCGTGCGGCCGCCAGGGTGGTGGCGTCGATCGACGTCTACAGCGCGATGTCGCAGACAGCGGTCGATCACCTGGCCGCCAACTACGGCCGCACCGACGGGATTGTGGTCCCCGGCGGCGTGGACCTGGCCGCGTTCGCTCCCGCTCCGGAGCGCGAGCCTCAGCCGACGATCCTGTTCTCCGGCGCGATCGCCGAGCCGCGAAAGGGAGTCGCGGTGCTGCTGGCCGCCCTGCCCCGGATCGCAGAGTCAGAGCCCGGCGTGGTGCTGTGGCTGAGCGGCCCCGGCGACGCGCGGGCGCTGCTGGAGGCGGCCCCCGCGGAGGCGCGAGAACGAACCAGGCTGCTCGGGGTCGGCGATCCCGGCAGCCAGCCGGAGCGCTACGGGCGCGCCTGGGTCACCTGTCTGCCATCGACCCACGACTCGTTCGGGATGGCGCTGCTGGAGTCGCTGGCCTGCGGGACGCCGCTGGTCACCACAACTCACTCGGCTCCCCAGGAGCTAGTGCAGCCGGGCGTGACCGGCGAGCTCTGCCCGCCCCAGGATCCCGCTGGGCTGGCCGCCGCGTGCCTGCGGGGCCTGGCGCTGGCCCGGCGGCCCGGAACTGCCGCCAGCTGCCGGACCTCCGCCGAGCCCTACGACTGGGACGGTGGTCTGGCGCCGCTGTGTGAGCGGCTGTACGAATAAGGTCCTGCGCCTGCCCAAGGTACTCGTCACCGGAGCCTCCGGGTACATCGGAGGACGGCTCGTGCCGACGCTGGCCGCGGCCGGGGCGGAGGTCCAGACCCTGATCCGCGACCCCGCGCTGTGGCTGGCCGCCCCCCAGACCGTATGCGACCTGTGCACGATCGCGCCCGACGCGCTCGCCGCCGCCTGTCGGGGCGCCGCGTCGGTGGTCCACCTTGCGGGAGAGGATGAGGTCCTGGCCGCGCGCGACCCTTCGGCGGCGCTCGGCTCGACGGTGGTGGCCACCGAGCGGGTGGCCGAGGCCTGCGCCGCCGCCGGGGTGCGGCGACTGGTGTACCTCTCGACGGTCCACGTGTACGGCGCGCGGATCGGCGAGGGCGCGACGCTCAGCGAGGAGATGCGCGCCGAGCCGCGATCGGCATACGCCATCTCCCGCCTGGCCTCCGAGCACATCGTGGCCAGCCGCGCCACCGGCGCCTACGAGCTGGTGATCCTGCGGCTGACCAATTCGGTCGGCGCGCCGGCCCACCCCAGCATCGACCGCTGGTCGCTGGTCGCCAACGACCTGGCCCGCCAGGGCGCGGTCCAGGGGAGCCTCCGGCTGCGCTCGGCGGGCGTTCAGTGGCGTGATTTCGTCTCTCTGCGCGATGTCTGCGCCACCATCGCCGCCGCCTGCGGCGCCTCCGGCGACAGCCGGCTGCCGCCGGGGACCTACAACCTCGGCTCCGGACGGCCCGCCACGGTGCTCGCGCTGGCCCGGCTGATCCAGGAGGCGTTCGCCGCTCAGACCGGCGCGCGGCCGGCGCTCGAGGTCCCAGCTGCGCCGCCGACGCCGCCCCGGCCCTATCGCGTCTCGGTCGACCGGCTGGCCGCCCACGGCGTGGAGATGGGATTGTCCCTGCGCGAGGCCGTCGACGAGACGGTGCGCTTCTGCCTGCAACACCGAGAGGAGCTGTGATGGCCGAGATCCACGATCTCCGGGTGACGCCGCTGCGCCGGATCCCCGACGAGCGCGGCGCGATCCTGCACATGCTGCGGGCCGACGCTCCCGGGTTTGCCGGCTTCGGCGAGATCTACTTCTCGCTCGTCTACCCGGGGGTGGTCAAGGGCTGGCACGTCCACAAGCGGATCACGCTCAACTACGCCGTGCCGGTCGGAATGGTCAAGCTGGTCTGCTACGACGGCCGCGCTGACTCGCCGACCCGCGGGGTGCTGCAGGAGCTCTTCGTCGGCGAGCTCAACTACGTGCTTGTGACGATCCCGCCGCTGGTCTTCAACGGCTTCAAGGGCACCGGCGCGTCGCCGGCGCTGGTGGCCAACTGCGCCACCGAGCCTCACGATCCGGAGGAGATCGAGCGGCTCGATCCCTTCGGGGACGAGATCCCGTACGACTGGTCGCTGCGGCACGGCTGACACGCGTCGTGTCGGCGGTTACGATCATCCGATGATGCGCTCGCCGCCGCCGGCGTCGCCATCCGAGGCGGAGGGGCTCCCGGCGCCTGTGGCGGCATCCGGTGACCGCCACGCGGGGCGGTTCGCGTTCGCGGGGTCGCTGCGCACCCGGGCCGCCCGCGGCACGATCGTCAACTCCGCCTTCACGGTCGCCCTGGGCCTGCTCACGCTGCTGCGGGGCTTCGTGCTGGCGGCCTATCTGTCTCCGGCCGACTACGGGATCTGGGGAGTGCTGGCGGTCTCGCTCTCGACCCTGCTGTTCCTCAAGCAGGCCGGGGTCGGCGACAAGTTCGTCCAGCAGCAGGAGCTCGACCAGGAGGCGGCGTTCCAGAAGGCGTTCACGGTCGAGCTCGCGTTCACGCTCGCCTCGGTCGCCCTGATCGCCGTCGCGGTCCCGCTGCTGATCCTGATCTACAACCTGCCGCAGCTACTGTGGCCGAGCGTGGTGATCGCGGGGACGCTGCTGGTGTCCGTGCTTCAGGCACCGCTGTGGATCTACTACCGCCGGATGGAGTTCGTGCGCCAGCGGGCGCTGCAGGCCGTCGACCCGGTGGTCGGCTTCGTGGTGGCGGTGGGGCTGGCGATCGCCGGTGCCGGCTACTGGGCGTTCGTGGGCGGCATGGCCGCCGGCACCTGTGCTGCCTCCGCAGCCGCCGTGTGGCGCTCGCCGTTCGCGCTGCGACTGCGATGGGAGCGCGGAGCGATGGGCTCCTACTGGTCGTTCTCGGCCCCGCTGCTGATCGCCGGCGCCGCCGGCTCGGTAATGGCGTGGAGCGCGGCGCTGGCGGCGAAGCTCGACCTCGGTGTGGCCGCGGTCGGAGTCATCACCCTGGCCTACACGGTGGCCAGCTTCACCGACAGCGTCGATCAGCTGCTCACCGGCGCGCTGTATCCCGCCATCTGCGCGGTCAAGGATCGCGCCGACGTGCTCTACGAATCGCTGGTCAAGTCAAATCGGCTGACGCTGATGTGGGGCGTGCCGTTCGGAATCGGCGTGACCCTGTTCTGCTCTGACCTGGTCCGCTTCGTGCTCGGCGAGCGCTGGCACGCCGCGATCCTGCTGCTGCAGGTCTACGGCATAACCGCTGCCATCAACCATGTCGGCTTCAACTGGACCGCCTACTTCCGCGCCATCGGGCGGACGCGGCCGATCGCCGTGGTCACCGTCGCGGCGGCGGCGATCTTCGTGCTGGGCGGGATCCCGCTGCTGGTCGCCTTCGGCCTGCGGGGATTTGCGATCGGGGTGGCGGCGCAGGCCCTGGGGTCACTGGTGCTGCGAGCCTACTACCTGCAGCAGCTGTTTGAGGGCTTTGACTTTCTTCGCCACGCCGCCCGCGCGTTCTTGCCCACGGTCCCGGCCGCGGCCGTGGTGCTGCTGGCCCGATGGGTGGCGCCGGGAGACCCCCGAACCCTCGCCCGAGCGCTCGCCGAGCTGGTCGTCTACATCCTGATCGCCGCCGCGGCGACGTGGTGTCTGGAGCGACGGCTGCTGCGCGAGGCGGTATCGCAGCTGCTCGCCCGACCGGTGGCGGCGACGCCCGTCTGAGCCGGCAGGTGCGGATCCTCTCCGTGGGCAACCGCTACCCGCCGTGGTCGACGGGCGGCTATGAGATCACCTGGGCCGGGGCCGTGCAGGCGCTGCGCGGCGCCGGGCACGCCACCCGGGTCCTGACCACGCTGCCCGACCCGAGCGATCGAGCCGGCACCGCCGAGGCGGCGCCCTCCGACGTTCACCGCGAGCTGCGCTGGTACTGGCGCGCGCACCGCTTCCCGAGCCGCGGACTGGCCGACTGCGTGGCCCTGGAGCGCCACAACGCGGCGGTGCTGCAGAGCCATCTCAGCGCGTTCAGACCCGATGTGGTCATGTGGTGGGCGATGGGCGGGATGTCGCTGTCGCTGCTCGAACAGGCGCGCCGCGCCGGGATCCCGGCGCTGGCCGTGGTAGGCGACGAATGGGTCGTCTACGGCCCCGATGTCGACGGTTGGAGCCGGCGCTGGCGCCGCGGGGCGGCACGGCTGCTGGCCCCCGCCGTGACGCGCCTGACCGGCCTCCCCACCCGGCTGCGGTTCGACGACTGCGCGCTGTGGTCGTTCAACTCCGCTTACACGCGCCAGGGCGCCCGCTCGGCGGGCTGGAAGCTCACCGGCGCCACAGTCGAGCACCCCGGGATCGACCTGGAGCGGTTCGGGATGCCTCCGGCTCCGCAGTGGCGCTGGAAGCTGCTCTGTTGCGGGCGCGTGGACCCCCGCAAGGGCATCGCCACCGCGCTGCAGGCGATGGCCCTGCTGCCGGCGCAGGCGACCCTGACCGTTCACGGCGACGGCGATCCAGATCACCTCGCGGAGCTGGCGTCGCTGGCCGAGCGGCTGCAGCTGGCCGATCGGGTCACGTTCAGCTCCGGCTCGCACGATCGGGTCGCCGAGGTCTACGCGGCCTGCGATGCGCTGATCTTCCCGGTCACCTGGCGCGAGCCGTGGGGACTGGTTCCACTGGAGGCGATGGCCTGCGGCCGGCCGGTGATCGCCACGCGCGCCGGTGGCGGAGCCGCCGAATATCTCGAGGACGGAGGCAACTGCCTGCAGTTCGAGCCCGGAGACGCTCGCGGGCTGGCGGCCTCGCTGCGCGGCCTGGCCGCTGACGCCGAGCTGCGCGCGGGGCTGGTGCGCCGCGGGCTGACCACCGCGGCGCAGTACCCGCAGAGCGCGTTTCACGAGGCGCTGCAGCGACGGCTGACCGAGGCGGTGGCACGAGCGTGAGCGATCGCCCACCGGCGTCGGTGATCGTTCCGTTTGCCGGCAGCGAGGATCAGCTACGGACGCTGCTGGCGAGGCTGGCCGGGATCGAGCTCGGCCCTGACGACGAGGTGATCGTGGCCGACAACCGCCCAGGGGCCGCTGGGGTCAGAGCCGCGGGGCTCCCGGGCACCGCGGCGGCGCGGTCCGTGGGCCCGGTGCGGATCCTGGCTGCCGCGGGAGTGCGCGCCCCGGGCTTTGCCCGTAACCGCGCGGCGGCGGTCGCTCGCGGCGACTGGCTGGTGTTCCTCGACGCCGATACCAGTCCCTCGCCCGCGCTACTGGGGCGCTACCTCGAGCCGACGCCCAGGTCCGATGTCGGTGTCCTGGCCGGCGGCATCGTCGACCGCCCGGGCAGCGACTCTCTGGTCGCCGGTCTCAGTGCGCGGCGGGGACAGATGAGCCATCGCTCAACACTTAACCGCGCCGGGTCGCCGTACGCCCAGACCGCCAACTGCGCCGTCCGGCGCGCGGCCTTCGAGGCCGTGGCCGGATTCGACGAGTGGGCGCGCAGCGGCGAGGACGCCGACCTCTGCTTTCGGCTGGCCGAGCTCGGCTGGCGCCTGGAGGAGCGTCCGGCCGCCGTGGTGGAGCACCCCACACGCCCGACGCTCCGAGCGCTGCTGGCCCAGCTCGCGCTCCACGGCGCCGGGGCGCGCTGGCTTCACCGCCGCTACCCGGACCAGTTCGCACCCCCGGGTGCGAGACAGCTGCTGGGCCGGCTCGGGCACTCCCTGGTCAGCGCCGCCGCCGCCGCGCTGCGGGGCGACGCCGAGGGCGCCGAAGCGGCTCTGATCGAGCTCGCCGGTGCCGGGGCGTTCGAGCTCGGCCGACTGCTCCCCAACCGCCCGCGCCGGTCATAATCGCCGCGTGCCCGAGCCGCTCGTGTCGGTCGTGGTCTCCACCTACAACCGGCCCCAGCGGCTCGCCCAACTGTTTGACGGGTTGGGCGCCCAGGCCCTGGCGAGAGACCACTTCGAGGTCGTGATCGTCGACAACGGCTCGGGTCCGGCGACGGCGCGAGCGATCGAGGCCGAGCGAGCCCGAGACCGGCTCCAGCTGGTGACGGCCCGCAACCCGGTCACGCTGGGACCGGCCGGCGGTCGCAACGCGGGGTGGCGGCTGGCCCGGGCGGCGCTGGTGGCGTTCACCGACGACGACTGCGTTCCGACCCCGGGCTGGCTGGCGAGCCTGGTGGCGGTCGCGGCCGAGCACCCGGGCGCTCTGATCCAGGGGCCGACGCGCCCGGACCCATCGGAGCTCGGGCAGCTCGGCCTGCTCTCGCACACGGTGCAGATCGAAACCATGGGTCCGCAGTTCGAGACCTGCAACATCGCCTACCCCCGGCCGGTGCTCGAGTCGCTGCACGGCTTTGACGAGCGCTTCGGGGTCGAGCCCGCCGGCGAGGACACCGACCTGGCCTGGCGCGCGATCGAGGCCGGCTGCCCGACCGTGTTCGCCGCCGAGGCCGTCGTCCACCACGCCGTGGCCCGGGTGGGGGTCCGCGGGATGGTGCGGATCGCGGCCCGCTGGAGCGCGGTGACCCGGGTGTTCGCCGACCACCCGCAGACCCGCTCGCTGCTGTACCGGGGGATCTTCTGGAACGCGTGGCACTACCTGCTGTGGCGTTCGCTGGTGGCGCTGGCCGCCCCCGCTTGGCTGCGGCGGCTGCTGCTGGCCCGGTACCTGCACGAGCTGTCGCGGCGCGCCCGCGAGCAGGGAGCCGGAACGCTCGCGGTCGGGTTCTTCGTCGTGCACGACGCCGTCGAGTGCTGGTCGGTGGCCCGTGGCGCGGTACGCCACCACACCCTGGTTTTGTAACCGTCTCAAGCCCGTAACCGCCGAGTCGTAGTCTTAGAGCCATGTTCGGACTGCGCAGCAAGACATCGATGGTCGACGCCTCCTCGGCACTCCCGGGCCGGGCGGATGAGATCCCGGTGGCTGACCGCCACGCGGTGCTCGGGACCCCGCTGAGGCCTCCCTTCCCGCAGGGCCTCGAGCAGGTGATCGTCGGCATGGGCTGCTTCTGGGGCGCCGAGCGCGTCTTCTGGCAGGCCCCGGGCGTGTACACGACCGCGGTCGGTTACGCCGGCGGCTTCACCCGCAATCCCACCTACGAGGAGGTGTGCAGCGGCCGAACCGGCCACGCCGAGGTCGTGCTGATCGTGTTCGACCCCGCCAAGACCTCCTTGGAGGAGATCCTCCGTCTGTTCTGGGAGAACCACGACCCCACCCAGGGGATGCGCCAGGGCAACGACCTGGGAACCCAGTACCGCTCGGCGATCCTGTGGACTACCGAGCCGGAGCACCAGGCGGCGCAGGCCTCACGTGATGTCTACGCCGAGCGGCTGCGCGCCGCCGGCTATCCGGAGATCACGACCGAGATCGCTCAGGCGGGACCGTTCTACTACGCCGAGGACTACCACCAGCAGTACCTGCACAAGAACCCGTGGGGCTACTGCGGGTTGGGCGGGACCGGCGTGAGCTGTCCGGTCGGGCTTGGCGCCACGGCCCCGCAGGCCCCGGCCTAGCGCGGTTACGGCTTACCCGGGGGGCCGCGCTAGCCGCCGGCGACAGCCGGAAGGATCGTGACCTCGTCGCCGTCGCTGACCTGGGTGTCCAGGCCGTCGAGGAACCGGATGTCCTCGCCGTCGACGTACACGTTGACGAACCTGCGCAGGCCGCCGTCCTCGGCGATCCGGCTGCGCAGCTCGCCGTAGCGCTCGTAGAGCGCGTCGAGCACCTCGCCGACCGTCGCACCGCTGACGCTCGCCTGGGTCTCGCCCTCGGTCGCGTCCCTGAGCTGGGTTGGGATCTTGACGCTGATGGACATCGGCGGAGAGTCTATGCGAGCGCACCGACACTGTCGGCAGCACGCTCGAAGGACTCGACGCGCGGCTCGATCTCCCAGGCCTCGAACGTTCCCCGCGCCACGTCGAGCGTCTTCAGGCCCTCGCCGGTGATGTAGAGCACGACCCGCTCCTCGGGATCGATGTCGCCGCGCTCGGCGAGCTTGGCCAGCACCGCGGTGGTGACGCCGCCGGCGGTCTCGGTGAAGATCCCGGTGGTCTGCGCTAGCAGCTTGATGCCCTCGCGGATCTCGTCGTCGGTCACCGCGTCGATCGAGCCGTCGCTGGAGCGAGCCAGATCGAGCGCGTAGGGTCCGTCGGCGGGATTTCCGATCGCCAGCGACTTGGCGATCGTGTCGGGCTTGACCGGCCGGCAGTGATCCTGGCCGGCCTCGAACGCGGTGGCCACCGGCGAGCAGCCGGTGGCCTGGGCGCCGTTGAACGTCGGCAGCTCGCCCTCCAGCAGCCCCAGATCGATCCACTCCTGAAAGCCCCGCGCGATCTTCGTGAACAGCGAGCCCGAGGCGATCGGCGCGACCACGCGATCGGGAAGCTCGAAGCCGAGCTGCTCGGCCGTCTCGTAGGCCAGCGTCTTTGAGCCCTCGGCGTAGTAGGGGCGCATGTTGATGTTCACGAACGCCCACTCGTACTCGCCGGAGAGCTCGGTGCAGAGCCGGTTGACATCGTCGTAATTGCCCCGCACCGCCACCAGGTTGGTGCCGTAGATGCCCGTCGCCAGCACCTTCTGCTCCTCCAGGTCGGCCGGGATGAACACGTATGACTCAAGGCCGGCGGCCGCGGCGTGGGCGGCTACCGCATTGGCCAGGTTGCCGGTCGAGGCGCAGGCCACGGTCTGGAAGCCGAGCTCGCGCGCCCGCGCCAGCGCCACCGTCACCACTCGATCCTTGAACGAGTGGGTCGGATTGGCGGCGTCGTTCTTAACCCACACGTGCTTGAGGCCGAGGCGCTCGGCGAGCCGGTCGGCGCGCAGCAGCGGGGTCCAGCCGGCGGCCAGCGTCCCCTTGGGCGGCGTCTGGACGGGGAGGAAGTCCCCGTAGCGCCACAGCGAGTGCGGTCCGGCCTGGATCCGGCGACGCAGGGCGGCGGGGTCGGCATCGGGGCGCGCCGCGTAGGCGACCTCGAGCGGACCGAAGCACTGCTCGCACACGTACCGCGCGTCAAGCGGGTAGGTGGTCTGACATTCCTTACAGCGAAGCGACTCGGGCGGCATATGAAAAATCCTCCGCCGGGGTCTGTGGTCGGAGGTCGGGAGACCGCCCTGTCCACATCTCCCAGGCCTTTGTAGTTGGAGCCTGATGGAATTGGCACCGTTCCCTTACGGGAGGTTGCCGGGGTTTCACAGGGCCATATCCCTCCACCCCTCTGGATGCGTACTGCTATGTGCGACCGAGTATACCCGGGTTCCGGTGGTTTGCACCGGGCGTCGGCCGGGGTTCCGGTTCGCTCGGGTGGGTAAGGCCGGCCGGGATTCCGATGGCTGGGCCCGGCGCGTAACGACCCCCGCCCGCCGGTGTTCAGCAGGGGCGATGACCACCGCGTCGTCTGATCCGCAGGGGCGCCTCGAGGCGATGCTGGGCCTCGAGGACTCCGACGCGCCCAGCCGGCGGATGCTGGTCATCGTCAATCCCTACGCCACCACGGTCTCCGACCGGCTGAAGAACCTGGTCGTCTACGCGCTACGCGGCCGCTACGAGGTCCACGCCGTCGACACCGAGGCCCGCGACCACGCCACCGAGTTGTGCCGCACCGCGGCCAAGGAGGGCTACGACGTGGTGGTGGCGTTCGGCGGGGACGGCACCGTCAACGAGGCCGCCAACGGGTTGGTCGGCACGCAGACGCCGCTGTTCTGCCTGCCCGGTGGCCGCACCAACGTCTACTGCCGGATCCTCGGCATCCCGACCGACGTCGTGGACGCCACCGAGCACCTGCTGGGGCTGGCTCACGATTGGCACCCGCGGCGGGTCGACGTGGGCAAGGTCAACGACCGCTACTTCCTGTTCTCGGCCGGAGTCGGGCTCGACGCCAGCGTTGTCGAGCGGGTCGACGCCCACCCGCAACTGAAGGCGCGCCTCGGCGAGTACTACTACACCTGGACCGCGGTCGGGGCCTTCAACCGGCACTACCTGGTGCACCCGCCCCGGCTGCGGACCGAGTTCGGCGGGGAGACCGTCGACGGCGTGACGACGATCGTCCAGAGCGCCTCGCCGTACACCTACTTCGGCAACCGTCCCGTGCACATGGGCGAGGGCGCGACGCTGGAGGGCGGCGAGCTGGCCGGGGTGGTGCTGGAGCGCGCGACGCTGATCGATATCCCCACCATCACCTGGCGGGCGCTCTCCAAGCGGGCCCGGATGGCCCGTCACCGGCGCGTCCGCGCCTTCAGCGAGGTGCAGCAGCTCGACGTGCACTCACTCGACGAACGAGTGCTGCCGCTGCAAGTCGACGGCGACTACATCGGCGAGGCTCACGAGGCCCACTTCGAGTCCTGCCCGCAGGCGATGCTGGTCGTGGCGTAGGTTTTCCGGTTGTGGATCGGATCGTTGCGCGCCTCGCCGGCTGCGCCGCCGTCGTCCTGGCGCTCGTGGCGCCCGGCTTCGCCGGCGGCAAGGCGAGCGGTGGATCGCCGCCGCCACCACGGCTGGCCGGGTGCCAGGTGCTTCCAACCGACAACGCCTTCAACCAGCGCGTCGACCGGCTGCCGGTGTCCAAGGACTCGGCTGCGCTGATCAGGCGAATCGGCCTCGACGCTCCGGTCCACCCCGATTTCGGCACCCGCTACGCCGGCGCCCCGAACGGGATCCCGATCACCGTCGTCGGCGCCAAGGCCCGCCGCGTGCCGGTCCGCTTTCAGTACGCCGGGGAGTCCGATCGCGGCCGGTACCCGCTGCCCAGAGGGGTGGCAATCGAGGGCGGTCCGCGCGCCAGCGGCGATCGCCACGTGATCGTGCTCGACCGAGCGACATGCACCGACTACGAGCTGTTCGGGGCCTATCCGCACAACGGCGGCAAGCACTGGACCGCCGGCTCGGGCGCGATCTTCCAGCTCGACTCCGACCGCCTGCGGCCGGCGGGTTGGACCTCCGCCGACGCCGCCGGGCTGCCGATCCTGCCCGGCCTGGCCCGCTTCGACGAGGTCGCGGCCGGCGCCGTGAACCACGCGCTGCGGTTCACCGCCCCCTGCACCGGGGACAGATACGTATATCCGGCGCGCCACCAGGCCGCCACGTGCTCGGGAGCGAACGCGCCACCAATGGGGCTGCGCGTGCGCCTGAAGGCCGGTGTGAACATCTCGCAGCTCCCCTACCAGGCTCGAGTGGTGGCGCAAGCGATGAAGCGCTACGGGCTGCTCCTGGCCGACAACGGCTCGCCGTGGTACGTGTCCGGCGCCCCGAACCGGCGCTGGAACGACGACGCGCTGCACCAGCTGGACCGGTTGAGCGGCCGTGACTTCGAGGTCGTCAACACCAGCTCGCTGCCGCATCCGGGGGGTTGAGGGCCGGCGGGCCGGTGAGGGGCCGGCGGGCCGGTGAGGGCCGTCGAGCGACGCGGCGGGGCGAGAAGCGGGCGGCTGCGCGCTCCACCGACCGTGGAAGCCGAACCTCCTCGGCGACGGGCCCGGCGCCCCCCTGCCCGGGCGCTCAGCGACCGCGAGCGGATCGTGCTCGAGTTCGCGGCCGAGCACCGGCTGGTGCTGACCACCCAGGTGGCGGTTCTGCTCGACGTCGAGCCGCCGGAGGCCGAGGCCCGGCTGGAGTCGCTGCAGGAGGTCGGGTTGGTCCGCGACGCCCGGCCCTCTGCCCCCTCGTTCGCCTGCGACCAGATCACGCGCGCCGGGCTGAATGCGATCGGCAGCACGCTGCCGGCGCCCCGGAAGGGCGCGCCGGGCGGATATCAGCACGACGTCGGACTGGGCTGGCTGTGGCTGGCGGCGCGAGCCGGCGTCTTTGGGCCGTTGCAGGCGATCGTCTCCGAGCGCCAGATGCGCTCCAGCGACGGGCGCGCCGAGGATCGCGACCACCGGTTCGGGGTCAGGCTGGGAGGCGTCGGCCCCGCCGGACGGGAGCGGCTGCACTACCCCGACCTCGTCCTGCACACCGAATCCGGCCATCGCGTGGCGCTCGAGCTCGAGCTGACCCCGAAGTCGCGCACCCGTCGCGAGGGGATCCTGGCCGGCTACGCCGCCGATCGCAACATCGATGCGGTCGTCTATCTGGTCCACAAGCCGTCGGTGGGATGTGCGGTCGCCGAGTCGGCGCGTCGGCTGGACATCGCCGACCTCGTCCACGTACAGCGGGTCAGCTTCCAGGCGCCGGTCCGGGCGGCCGATCCGGCGCGGGCGGCCGACCGTGCCAGCGGCGTCGGCGCCAGGCGGGCCGCCGATCCGGCACACGCCGCTGACCGTGGGCGAGGCGTCGGCGCCGGCCGGGCGGCGGTCACGGCCGGCGCGGAGGTCGAACGCGGCCGATGAGGCCGGCACCCCGACCGCGTCGGCCGCCATATTGGACCCTGCTGGCGCTCGCGGGTCTGATGATCCTGCCGGTGACCTGGGTGCTCGTGGCCTCGGTCGCCGCCGTCGCCTTCTCCAGGATCGCCGTCGCCGTGCGCCGGTCGGCGGCCCGCCGGTCGGCCGCCACCGAGACCGCTGCGGCGCGGGGCCGCGGGGGCGTGGTGCTGGGAGCCGACGACCGCGGGCGGCCGGTGACGCTGACCGAGCCACAGCTGGGCGCCCACGGGCTGATCGTCGGCGCCAGCGGCGCCGGGAAGTCGACCACCCTGCTGACGATCCTCGAGGACCGGATCCGCAGCGGCGGGCCGGTGGTGGCGCTCGACCTCAAGGGGTCACCGGGGTTCGCCGGCAGCCTGCAGCGAGCGGCCGCGGACGCCGGCAGGCCGTTCAGCCTCTGGACACCGGACGGGCCGGGCAACTGGAACCCGTTGGCCCACGGCAACCCCACCGTGCTCAAGGACAAGCTGATCGGCGCCGAGCGGTTCTCAGAGCCCCACTACATGCGCGCCGCCGAGCGCTACGTACAGACCGTGTTCCGGGTGCTACAGGCGGCGGCGCCACAGCGAGCACCGCGGCTCGACGAAGTGGTGGCACTGATGGAGCCACGCCGGCTGTCGGGCGTACTGCGCCAAGTGGAGCGCCCGCTGGCGGACTCGGTGCAGGACTACCTGGCCGGCATGGGACCCGACCAGCTGAGCGCAGTCCGCGGTCTCGGCACGCGGCTGGCGCTGCTGACCGAGTCCGCGGCGGGGCCCCATCTGCTGCCGGCCGCGCCGGGGACCGGCCACACCATCGACCTGCCCCGCGCGCTCGAGGGTCCCGAGGTGGTGGTGTTCAGCCTCAACTCGAGCCTGTACGGCAAGCTGGCGGCTCAGCTCGGCACGCTGGCGATCCAAGACCTGACCGCGGCGGTGGGCCAGCGCCAGTCGCAGGCCGGCGGGCGGCCCCCGATGCCGGCGATGATCGGGATCGACGAGTTCTCCGCCCTGGGTGCCGACAACGTCCTGGCCCTGCTGGCGCGCGGCCGCGACGCCGGGGTCACGGTGCTTCTGGCGACTCAGGAGCTCACTGACCTCGATCGCGCCGCCCGGGGGTTCCGCGAGCAGGTGCTCGGGATCATCTCGGTCAAGATCGCCCACCGGCAGGACGTTCCCGCCTCGGCTGGGATGATCGCCGAGATGATCGGGACCGAGTGGGTCTGGGCGGAGACCCGGAACCTGCAGAGCCCGTTCGCCCATCGCGGCGCCAGCCGGGGCACCCGCCGCGAGGTGGAGCGGTTCCGCGTGCACCCCAACGAGATCAAGTCGCTGGTGACGGGCCAGGC
>DASXZB010000085.1:0-4085 GCA_036502145.1 Solirubrobacteraceae bacterium
AGCTGCTGGTCCGGCTGCTGCTGGCCGGCAAGCTGCACGCCGTCCGGGTGCCCGGGCCCGAACAGGAGGCGCTGCGCGACCTCGTCCGTGCGCGCGAGAGCGTTCGAGTGGATCTGATGCGCTGCCGGCACCGGCTCTCGATCCATCGTCATACTGCCTTTCCGTTCATCGTGGTTGTGTCAACAGGGTCTGTTCGGGCTGTGGGACCAGTATTCGTAGGCCTTTTCGGCGTCCGTTGCGGACGTGGAGCGCTTGCAGCTCGCCGCGCTTGACACGCTGCAACACGGTTTGGCGCGAGACGCCGAGAGTTCGCATCGCGTCGGCGATCGGCACGTAACCGGCTGGCGCGGTTTCGACGAACAGTGAGCGGAGTTGGTCGTTGACGCGGATCCGCCACGGGGCTCCGGGGGTGTCCTGCTCGCCGGCGATGAATCCGGCCTGTAGCCAGCGGAACAGGGTGGAGGGCGCGATGGCGAGCTGTGCGGCGGCCTTGCCGACGGAGAGCAGCTCGCCGTCGGGCGGCTGCTCGGGCGGCCGGTAGGCGGGGATGTTGCGGTAGCGGCGCAGGCTGGTGATGATGCCGCGGGTGAACCGCTCGCCGGTCGCGGAGCGGCGGCCTTGGCGGTTGAGGATCGCGGCGATCGTCGTGTCGTCGTAGTGGGCGGCGAGCCGCTCCAGCAGGACGATCGTGTCCTCGGCGGTGCGAACCGATGGCCGTCGCTCGGGCAGCGGGATCGCCAGCTCGGTGAGCGCGCCGCCACGCCAGCGGAGGGTGATCGTCACACGCCGCTCGGGGCGATCGACATCGATGATCACTTCCTCGACCACGGATCGCAGCAGCTGTTTGCGGTCGCGGTCTGTGGTGGTTGGCGCCGACCACACCCGGCCGAGGTCGGTGCCGAGTGCGAGCAGCTGCTCGCGCTCGGTGTCGGTGAGCGTGCGGGGGCGCTGGCGCTCGCGCAGGCTGAGTTCGGCCTGCGCCTCGGCGAGCGCGCCGAGCGTCTTCTCCCAGTCGCGTTCAAGGCCGCGGGCGACGAGCCGGTGTTCGGGCTCGACCTGGCGGTAGCGCCGCTCGGCCCTCTCGGCGTCATAGCGGGCGCGCTCGACCCGCAGCCGCCACTGCGCAAGCGCCTGGTCGTGGTTGTGCTCGAGCGCGGCGGCAGCGGCGAGCGCGGCCTTTACCCCGGCCGGGGTGAGCGCTTGCAGCAGCGCGCACGCGACCGCCTCGTCGATCTGCACGCCCCCGATCCGGGTGCACCACTCCTCGCCTGTGCGGCGGCACTCATAGCCCGGACTCTGATGGCCGCGCCGGCCGTGATAGTGGACGCTGAGCTTGCGTGAGCAGCGGCCGCAGACAGCGATCCCCTGCAACAGCGCCTGGCCCTCGCGAACCGCGCCGCCCGGCTCGTGCGCGCGGGGGCGACTGTTGGCGGCGATCCGCGCCTGGTTTGCCTCGAACGTGGCCTGGTCGAGATAGCCGGGATGGTGCTCCCAGATCAGCACCTCCCACTCGGCCCGGGGCACCTTGCGGGTACGCTTGCGCGGCCGGCCCTGCTCGTCGATGTACCGCTCGCGGCGTGTCTTGCCAAACGCGTACGCGCCCGCGTAGGCAGGATTGGTGAGCACCTTGAGCACCTGGTCATAGCTTGGAGTGACCCACTGGATCTCCGAACTGGCGAAGCGCCTGAGCGGGAACTCGATCTGCTGCTCGCGCAGCCATAGCCACACCTGGTGCGCTGAGCCGAGCTCAGCGAATCGATCCAGGATCGTCTGAATCGCGCCACGCACAGCCTCGTCAGAATCGAGCAGGATCTCCCCGTCCTCCTCGCCCCAGACAAGCCCGACGGGCAGCGTCTTGCGCAACTCGCCGCGCGCCGCCTTGTTACGGATCCCGCCATCCAGCCGCTGACGGATCATGTACAACTCAGCCTCGGAGATCGTGCCTTTCATCCCCAAAAGTAACCTGTCATTGAACGAGCCAGGGTGATACAACCCGTCAAAGTCACCAATCACAGTGTCAGTAACCCCACACAAATCAAGCAACCTGTACCAGTCACTGTTGTTGCGAGCCACGCGCGAGACCTCCAGCCCCAACACCAGGCCGGCGTGGCCGAGCGCGACCTCCGCGGTCAGTCGCTGAAACCCGGAGCGCTCAGCCGTGCCGTCGGCCGAGATCCCGAGATCCTCGTCGATCACCACCACCAGCTCGCGCGCGAACCCCAGCTCGACCGCGCGCTCCACCAGCGCGTACTGACGCGCGGTCGACTCCGTGTTGCTCTCAAGCTGCCCCTGCGAGGACTGGCGCGGATAGATGAAGCAGCGACGGCGCAGATGCGCGCTGGTCAGCTTCTCACGCCCTTGCATCGTCGACCTCCGATCGCCGCTCGGCCAGCTCGGCCAGCTCCAACAGGCAGAACGCCAGCTCGCGCGCTGCGCTCGGGCGCACGCGCGAGAGCACCGGCGGTTCGGGCGCGAGCGGCCTGCCCTGCGCGTCGCTGATCTCGCCCGCCCCCTCGTCGGTCAAGCAGACCGTCACCAGCTGCAGGCCGCTGCCATCGACCCGGCGCTCAGTCATCCCGTCCTCCAGCCACGCCCGCGCCTCGTACCGATACAAGCTCATCGCCGATCGCCTCCCCGGCGACGGCGCGCGCGATCAGCGCCGCCAGCAGCGTCAGCGCCCGCTGGCGCTGCTCTGCGCCGACCAGCTCCCACAACGCCGCCGCCGGCGCCGGGGACTCCGCCAGATCCAGACGCAACTGCATCACCATGCTGCTTGCCGACCGGATCATCGCGCCCGACCAGGACAACACCGCCGCCGCCCATCGCACCATCGGCCAGGCCAGCGCGCAGCACACCGTCCAGCACCCGCCGCATCGCCAGCAAATCCCCGACCGAACCAAGCGCACCCGCCGCCTGCGGAGCGGCGCCACCCTCCAGATCAGTCCACGCCGCCGGAACGAACGCCCGGCTGCCATCCGGCCCCACCAACAACAGCTCCAACCGACCAGCCCGGCGCATCCACCCGGTCAGCTCAAGCGAACGCCCCTCCAACGCATGGCTCGCCCGAACCACCCGGACCATCGCCGGGAAGCCATCGAGGTGGGTAGTGTGTCGTGTCTTCCCTCGAAGCTGCTGTTGCGCCACGGGATCCGGTTCGACGACGGGCCGGCGTGGACCCAGCGTCACCGCGACTGGCTTCAGACGATCGCGCTCGAGTGGCCGGCCGCGCAGGCGACGCTGCTTGACGCCCAGGGCGCGATCGACGCGCTCGTGCATCGCCGCGAGCAGCTGGAGCGCGAGATCGTCGCGCTCCTGCCTGACTGTCCGTGGGCGGTGCAGGTCGGCCGGCTGCGGTGCCTGCGCGGGATCGACACGCTGACCGCGGTCGGACTGTGCGCCGAGATCGGCGACTTCGAGCGGTTCGCCCACGCCGAGCAGCTGATGAGCTACGTCGGCCTGGTCCCGTCCGAGTCGACGACCGGGCAGCAGCGCCGCCTGGGAGCGATCACGAAGACCGGGTCCGGGCACGCCCGACGGCTGCTGGTCGAGGCCGCCTGGCACTACCGCCCGCGCCCCCGGATCGGCAAGGCACTGACCGACCGCCAGGACGGCCAGCCCGCGCAGGCGGTTGCGATCTCCTGGTCAGCACAACGACGGCTGCACCGCACCTGGACACGCCTCGAGGCGCGCGCGAAGCGCCGCACGATCATCGCCGTCGCCGCCGCCCGCGAACTCGCCGGGTTCGCCTGGGCGATCACCAGGATCGAATGACCTGACCACCAAACATCCTCCATCCCGTCGGCTGGGTCGGTGGCGGCCCGGCACGCGCGGGGAACCCGCGATAACGCTATGAGCAACCCGCCCCCACCCGGGGCTGGCCACGCCCGACACTAGACAGCGGCTCCCCACGACGAACCATGGTCCTGCGGCCACCCGGATCCGCGTATATCAGCATGACCCGCGTCGCGCACAGCAAGCCGGACCGCCACCCACCCAGCCGACCACAAACACACTCTCAACCCCCCACCGTGAAAGCGAGAAATTCATGACGTCCCCCTTGACAAACGGCTCTCCATATCAGCGTT
>DASXZB010000086.1:0-24026 GCA_036502145.1 Solirubrobacteraceae bacterium
ACGTCGGACTCCATGATCGAGCGCTCGATCGCCTTGATCGAGCTCTTGTCGTAGGGCTGCACGGTCAGCAGCCGTGGCTCGGGGGTGGTGATCGTGGCCAGCTGCTTGAGCGGCGTGGAGGTCCCGTAGTAGTCGACCACGATCCGATCCAGCAGCGCCGGGCTGGCCCGGCCGGTGCGAACCGAGCCGAACTCGTGGCGGGTCGATTCCACTGACTTGCTCATCCGCTCGCGAGCGTCGACGAGCAGCTCATCGATCAGCTCACTTTCGCTCATGTCCTCACCAGCGTGCCCACGCGTTGCCCGGACACTATCTTGTCGATGTTGCGCTCGTCGGTCATGTTGAAGACGACGATCGGCAGATTGTTGTCCATGCACAGGGCAAAGGCGGTCGAGTCCATCACGGCGAGCCCCCTGGTGAGCGCATCCTTGTGGCTGATCTCGGGGATGAACTCGGCGTCGGGGTGGATTGCCGGATCCGCGGTGTAGACGCCCTCGATCCCGTTCTTGGCCATCAGGATGATCTCGGCGTGCAGCTCGGCGGCCCGCAGCGCCGCCGCCGTGTCGGTGGTGAAGAACGGGTTGCCGGTGCCGGCGGCGAAGATCACGATCCGGCCCTTCTCGAGGTGGCGCATCGCCCGCCGGCGGATATACGGCTCGGCGACTTCGGAGATCGTGATCGCCGACTGCACCCGGGTGGCGATGCCCTCCTTCTCCAGGGCGTCCTGCAGCGCCAGCGCGTTCAGCACCGTGGCCAGCATGCCCATGTAGTCGCCGGTGGCGCGATCCATGCCCCGCGCGGCGGCCTTCAGTCCGCGGTAGATGTTCCCGCCGCCGACCACGATCGCCATCTCCACCCCGCGCCGCTGGATCGCGGCCACCTCCCGGGAGATCGCCTGCACCCGCTCGGGGTCGGTTCCGTACGCGAGGTTGCCCATCAGGGCCTCGCCGGAGAGCTTGAGCAGCACCCGTCGGTAGGCGGGGGCGTCCGAGTTGCCGGACACTATGCGCCGACCGCGAAGCGCGCGAACCGGCGGATGACCACGTTCTCCCGCGTCTCGGCCGACAGTGCGGCGCGGAGATCTTCGATCGTCTTGCCGCCGTGCTTGTCCTCGTTCACGTGCTTCTGGCGCAGCAGCACCACCTCGTCGAGCCACTTGTCGAGCTTGCCGGTGACGATCCGCTCGCGGACGTTCTCGGGCCGGTCGGCGGCCTGCTCGGTGGCGATCCGCGTCTCGCGCTCGCGATCCTCGGCCGGGACGTCCTCCTCGGTCACCGCCAGCGGCGCGGCCGCCGCGATGTGCAACGCCAGGTCCCGGGCGAACTCGACGAACTTCTCGTTGCGGGCCACGAAGTCGGTCTGGCAGTCGACCTCCACCAGCACACCGATCCTGTTGCCAGCGTGGATGTAGCTCTGCACCACGCCCTCCCGGGCCTCCTCGCCGGCGCGCTTGGCCGCTTGGGCCTCGCCGCGGGCCCGCAGCAGCTCAGTTGCCTTGTCGAGATCCCCGCCGGCCTCGGCCAGCGCATCGCGGCAGGCCACGATCCCGGCCCCGGTGAGGTCACGCAGAGCCTTGACGTCCTTTGCGCCGATCGCCGTCATGGCCGCTCCTCGGTGGCGCTGCCGGCCTCGGACTGCTCGGGGGCGGTTTCGGCCGCTGGTGGGGCCTCCTCGGCCGCTGGTGAGGCGTCTTCTGCCGCTGGCGGGGTCTCCTCGGCCGCCGGTGGGGCCTCTTCTGCCGCGGGTGGGCTCTCCTCGGCCGCCGGTGGGGCCTCTTCTGCCGCGGGTGGGCCGTCTTCGGCAGGCGGCGTCTCTTCAGCCGGCGGTGGCGCCTCTGCGGGAGCGGGTGGCGCCTGCTCAGCCGCCGGCGGCGCCTCAGCCGTCGCCGCTTCGGTGGTGCTCGTCTCGGCCGCCGGCACCGGCTCGGCAGGTGTGGCCGGTGGCTCGGGCTCGACCGCCGACTCGGCCGGCGCCTCTTCCGGAGGCGGCTGGGGAGCGGCCGGTGTCGGGACCGGCGCCTCGGCAGCCACTGGCGGTGCGGGCGTCGGCTCCGGGGGCGCCGGCTGGGGCGCGGACGCCTGGGCCTGCTCGGGCGTGGGTGCCGGTGGCTGAGCCTGCTCGGCCTCGCGGCGGGCCTGCTCCTCGGCATCCCGGCGCGCCTGCTCCTCGGCCTCGCGCTGGGCCTGCTCCTCGGCCTCGCGGCGAGCCTGCTCCTCCGCTTCGCGGCGGGCCCGCTCCTCGGCCTCCTGACGCTCTCGCTCGAGCCGGGCGGCCTCCTCCTCGGCGCGGAAGACCCCGTGGCCCTGGGCCACCACGTCTCCGATCGCGCTGGTCACGGCCGCACAGGAGCGGATCGCGTCGTCGTTGCCCGGGATCACGTAGTCGATCCCCTCGGGATCGCAGTTGGTGTCCACGAGCCCGATGATCGGGATCCGGAGCCGCTGCGCCTCGCGCACAGCGATCGCCTCGGTCTTGAGATCGATCACGAACACCGCGTCGGGGACGCGCTGCATGTTCTTGACGCCGCCGAGGTTGGCGCGGAGCTTCTCGAGGTCGGCCTGGGCCGCCATCCGCTCGCGGGTCGGCAGCAGCTGCAGCTGGCCCTCGGTCTCGTAGCGCTCGAGGTCGTGCAACCGCCTGATCCTCTGGGAGATCGTCTGGAAGTTGGTCAGCAGTCCGCCGAGCCAGCGGTGGTTGACGTATGGCATGTCGGCCGCGTCGGCGGTGTCCTTGATCGCGTCGCGCGCCTGCTTCTTGGTGCCGACGAACAGCACCGTGCCGCCACGACGGGACAGCTCCGAGGCGAACTCGCGGGCGTTCTGCAGCAGCGCCTCGGTCTGCAGCAGGTCGATGATGTAGATGCCATCGCGTTCGCCGAAGATGAAGCGACGCATCTTGGGGTTCCAGCGGCGCGTCTGGTGGCCGAAATGTACGCCGGCCTCCAGCAGCTCCTTGATTCCGATTTGAGCCACCGTTACTGCTCCCTTGTAGTTGTGGAAAGGCACCCGCTCTGCGGTGTCGCGAACTCCGGAGGGATCCGGAGCAGGGCCGCGGACCGCGCCGTAGCGGGGTCGAGGGACGATTTACATCCAGTCTACGAAAGTTTTTACCCTCGCCACCGTTGTAGGGACCGGCGGGTCATCACCATTCCCTACCACCGGTGATGGCTCGTTCGCGAACCGGACCTCCCTTCCCCTACCTCCGGTGGAACGGTTCGCAGCAGGACGGTGGGGCGGCTTTGGACGGGCCGCCCCACCTTTTCTCTCTCGAGCCGTGTGAGCTTTCCCGGCCCGCTCGCGTCCTACGGGAGTCAAATCCCTACAAGGCGCGTCGTGACCAGGTCTGGCGCGCCGTCACGGAGGTATTCATGAGGCGCTACCTGTTTGCAGTTCTCACCAGCCTGGCCCTTGTGGTCGCGCTCCCGGCGGTCTCGGTGGCTCGCTCGCACGATCGCGGCGAGCACCATCACCGCGGCGAGCGCCATCACCGGCGCCACGACCGGATCGAGCACTTCCGCGCCCACCACGCGGTGGTCGGCGAGCCGATGTCGCAGGACATCGGAACCGTGCAGTCGTTTCAGAACCACACGCTGAAGATCATGCTCAACGACCGCAGCGTGGTCAGCGGGACGGTGACCCCGTCCACCCAGATCGAGTGCGTGGGCATGGACCAGCGCTTCGGCCGCGACGACGGCGGGCCCGGTCCGAGCGGCGGTTCGGGCGGCGATCAGAGCGGCGGCGACAACGGCGACCGCGGTGACAACGGTGACCGTGGTGACCGCGCCGACAACCCCGGCGACCGTGGCGACAACGACGCCGGCGAGGACCGCGGCGATGACAACGGCGCGAACGAGGACAACGACAACGACGACAACCAGAACAACGCCAACTGCCTGATGGCGCTCCAGACGCCAGGGACTCACGTCCGTGACGCGACTCTCCAGTTGACGGGCGCCGGTGCGATCTGGCAGCGCGTCGACCTCGACTCCTAGGTCCCGGCGATGGCTCGAGGAGAGGCCGGTGGCCGACCAGGCTCGCCGGCCTTCCTCGTGCCGGGGCGGCGCCCTGAGCACGGGAAGGTCGGCAGCGAGGCGGCGTCTAAGGCGTTAGGTGTCACTGTCCCGCGGCCGCGCAAGCTCCTGTCCCCGATCGTCTCACTGAGACCGCTGTCGGCGCTGTCCGACGCCAGGCTGGCGGAGCTCATCGGCGCCGGCAACGAGCGCGCCTTCGAGGCGCTGGCCGATCGCTACCGGCGCCAGCTGCTGATCTACGCCGGCCGTCTGCTCGGCGCCGAGGGTCGCGCCGAGGATGCGCTGCAGCAGGCGCTCATGCAGGCCTGGATCGCGCTGCGCGACGGCGCCGAGGTCGGCGAGGTGCGCCCGTGGCTGTACCGGATCGTCCACAACAGCGCGGTGACCATGCTGCGCCGTGCCCGGCACGACACGGTCGAGCTCAACGAGGCGCTCGACGCGGCCGCCCCCGAGAGCGGTCCGGAGTCGCGGCTCGCCCTGAAGGAGATCTTCGCGGGTATCTCGGTGCTGCCCGAGCCCCAGCGCCAGGCGATCCTGCTGACCGCGGTTGGCGGCAACAGCCACGGCGAGACCGCGGCCGCCCTCGGACTCACTGACGGCGCGGTGCGTGGGCTCGTCTACCGGGCCCGTACCGCCCTGCGCCACGCCGCCGCCGCTCTGCTGCCGGTCGGCCTGTGGAACTGGACCGCCGGCCTGGGCGGCCGCCGGGCCTCGCTGGCGGGGGATGCCGGCGATGCCGCCGGTGTTGCCGGCACCGCGACCGGCGCCGCCGTCGTGATGAAGGGCGGAGCCATCCTCGCCGCGGCGGGGGCCCTGGCGGGCGCCGGCCAGGCCGTTCTCCCAACCCTCGCCGGCCCCGATCGCCACGCGAAGGTCGCACACCACCAGCGGTCGCGACCACCCGCGCAGTCCGCCCCGGCCGCCCGGGCCGCCCGGACAACCGTTCTTGCGGCAGGTGCCGTCGTCAGCGGGAGTCGTGGCGACGATCACGGGCTGGTGCGACATGAGTCCGGTGAAGGCGGCGCGGGCCGGGGCGGCGAGTCCTCCGGTCGCCACCAGTCCAACGGGGACCGCAGCTCCGGCCGCGGCGGGGGCAGCGGACCACAGCGCCACGGCGGGAACAGCGGACCACAGCGCCACGGCGCCAACGGCGGTCCCGAGCCGTCGACTCACGACGGTGACGGCGGCGGCGGCGTGATCTCAGGCGGCAGCGGCAGCGGCAGCAGCGACGGGGGCGGCGGCGGCTCGAGCGGCTCAAGTGGCTCCAGCGGCTCGAGCGGTGACGGCGGCAGATCGTCGTCGGGCGAAGGCGGGGGCTCCGGCACCATCTCGACGACCAGCGGCAACGGCGAGTCCTCCGGCACCAGCGGCCCGTCCGGCACCAGCGGCCCGTCCGGCACCAGCGGCCCCTCCGGCACCAGCGGCCCGTCCGGCACCAGCGGCCCGGCCGGCACCAGTGGCGG
The DNA here is from genome assembly GCA_036502145.1 of Solirubrobacteraceae bacterium. GTDB lineage: Bacteria > Actinomycetota > Thermoleophilia > Solirubrobacterales > Solirubrobacteraceae > Palsa-465. The sequence continues at coordinate 5,494 of DASXZB010000086.1, forward strand.
CAGCAGTGGCTCAGACGGCGGCGGACAGCCAACGAGCGAACAGTCGACGTCCAACGGGGGCGACCCCACGACCCAGCTCGAGGGCGGCTCGGACGGCGGCGGCGGGCACGACGGAGGCAATTGAGCCCTGGAACCGGACGCACGTATACGTCGTGCTCCGCCCCTCACCCCGCCTCAGCCGCCTCCAGCGCGCGCTGTAGGTCCTGAGGCAGCTCCGACCGGACGTCGACCAAAGCCCCCGTAACCGGATGCGGAAACGACAACCGCGCCGCGTGCAGGAACTGCCGCGTCAGCCCGTACTCGCCCGGTGTTCCGTACTGCGGGTCCCCGGACACGGGATGGCCGATCGCCGCCATGTGCACCCGGATCTGGTGGGTGCGGCCGGTGTCGAGCACGACTCGCAGCAGCGCCGCCCGCGGCAGCAGCCGCTCGAGCTCGAAGTGGGTGCGCGCCTCGCGGGGCTCGTCGGTGTCGATCGACATCAGCACCCGGTCGCGGCGGTGGCGGCCGACCGGAGCGTCGATCGTGCCGGTTCGCGCCTCCGGGTGACCGTCGACCAGGGCCAGGTACTCGCGCCGCAGCTCCCGCGCCGCCAGCAGGGCCTTCAGGGCCCGATGCACCGAGTCGCCCTTGGCCACGACCAGCAACCCCGAGGTGTCGCGGTCGAGGCGGTGCACGATTCCCGTCCGCCACGGCTCCTCACCCCCGGCGCTGCGTCCCTCCAGCGCCTGGGCCAATGTGCCTGTGCGGTGACCGCGGGCGGGATGGACCACCACGCCGGCCGGCTTGTCGACGACCAACAGGTGGTCGTCCTCGTAGGCGACCGCGAACGGCGCCGGGACGCTCGTCGCCGCGGCCGTGGCCGCCGACGGCGCAGCCTCGCGCACCTTGATCAGCTCCCCGGGGGTGACCGCGTGGCGCTTGGGACGCCGTCGCCCGTCGACCTCGACTCGACCGGTCTCGATCAGCAGCTGGGCCTGGGCGCGGGATCCCAGCGGCGCCGCCAGGAAGCGGTCCAGCCGCATCCCGGCCGCGTCCTCGGGCACCGTCAGCTCGATCGACTGCGCGCTCACGAGTCGGCGCGGCGGCCCTCCAGCACGTACAGCAGCGCCAGCACCCCGAACGTGATCGCCATGTCGGAGACGTTGAACGCCGGCCAGAACGGCAGCTTTATGAAGTCGGTCACCGAGCCGCCGCCGATCCTGTCGATCAGGTTCCCCAGCGCGCCGCCGAGCAGCAGCCCCACGGGCAGCCACAGCCACGGGCGTGCCGGCCGCAGCGCGAAGTAGACCACCAGCGCGCTCAACGCCGCCAACGTGAGCACGAGCACCACCGCTCCGCCACCGGAGAAGAAGCCAAACGCCACGCCGCTGTTGCGAACGTGCACCAGCTGCACCCCGGGCAGAAACTTGTGGACGTCGCCCACGGCGATCCCGTTGACCACCGCGGCCTTGGTCAGCCGGTCGATCACCACCACTGCGGCCGCCACCGCCAGCGCGCGGACGAACGCCACCCGCCGCCCGGAGGTCGTCGACGCGCCGGCCTCGGCGGTGTCTGACATCGCCATCTCGCCGCGCTCAGCCGGCGATCGCATTGACGATGATCGTCCGCACGATGTACAGAACGATGATCGCGATCATCGGGGTGAAGTCGAACATCCCCACAGTTGGGATCAGGCGCCTGAACAGCTTCAGGTACGGCTCGCACACATCGCGCAAGAAGTTCATCACCGCCTCGGTCCAGCGCGAGTACGGCATCCGCATCCCGAATGAGAACAGCAGGTTGAGCAGGATGTAGACGAAGATGATGACGATGTAGACCTCGAACAACGCGCTGACGTAGTTGGCGATGTCGGTGCGGGTGACCGCCGCCAGAAGGGCGCTCATCGTTCTGCCTCGCTGACCCGGTCGATCGCGGACTGAAAGGCGGTTCGCAGGCCGCCGCGCTCCAGCGCGTCGAGTCCCTTCGCGGTGGTGCCGCCGGGCGAGGTGACCTGCCGTCTGACGGCCAGCGTGTCGTAGTTGCGGGCCTGCAGCAGCGCCGCTGTTCCGGCCATCGTCTCGGCGGCCAGCCGGCCGGCCAAGCTCGGGGCCAGGCCGTAGCGGACGGCGGCGTCGACCTGGGCCTCCACGACCAGTGCCATGTACGCCGGTCCGACGCCCGTCACGGCAGACGCCACGCCGAGCATATGCTCGGGCACCGCCACCACCGTGCCGAGGCGCTCGAGCAGAGCCATCACCTCGCGCGCGAACTCCGCGTCGATGCCCGGGGCTCGCGCATAGCAGATGATCCCGCGTCTGACCTCGACCGGCGTGTTCGGCTCCAGCCTGAACACGGGCGCTCCCGGATACAGGGTCTGGAGCGCGTCGACTGAGACCCCGCCGACCACCGAGGCGATCGCCTTGGCCCGTCCCCCAATCTCGCCGGCCACCGCCTCCACCTGCGCCGGCTTGTGGCAGAGCACGACCAGGTCAGACTCGTCGGCCACTTCGGCGCTGGTTGCGGCGCGGCCACCCAGCTCTGCGGCCAGCTCGGCGGCACGCCCGGACCCCCCATCGGAGCAGAGCACGGGGTCGCCCCAGCCTCGCGCCATGGCACGCGCCATATTGCCCGCTCCTATCAGGCCGACTCGCATCGTCTTGAAATCTACCTGTGCTGTGACGCCCGCCCGCTGCGTGGGCTGCGAATGGGCAACGCGGCCGACGAGCGCCGCCGTCAGGACTGGTTGAAGAAACCCTTCTCGACCAGCCGCGCCCGCTCTTCGGCGGACACCTCGACGTTGCGCGGGGTCAAAAGGAAGACCTTGTCGGCGATCCGCTGCATTCCGCCGTTGAGCGCGTAGGTGAGCCCGCTGGAGAAGTCGATCAGCCGCTTTGACAAGTCGGTGTCGGTCCCCTGCAGGTTGAGGATCACCGGGATCGTGTCCTTGAACTTGTCGGCAACGTCCTGGACGTCGTTGAAGCTCTTCGGAGCCACGAAGTGCACGCGCACATCGCCGCCCCCGCGCCCGTTGCCTGACCGGCCGCCGCCGCCGACCGGCCGCAGCGAAGTGGTCCGGCGCTCACTGCCGGCATCGTCGGCGAAGATGTCGTCGATCTCGTCGCGCCGGCGGCGCGAGCTCAGCCGCCGCACGTTCGGACGCTCGCGGTAGCTGTCCTGAAGGTCGACTTCGGGCTCGGTGTAGGGCTCGATCTCCTCGTCCTCGTACGGCTCGTCCTCAGCGAGGCCGAAGTACACGAGAGTCCGGTGCCAGGTGTCTCGGAAGGCCATGTGGGTGTCTGGGTTCGCGCGTTGGCGCTATTTCCCTGCCGTGATTATGGCGCGCCGGCGTACAGGGTTGTACCTAGACGCACGATCGTAGCCCCCTCGCGGACCGCCGCAAGGTAATCCTGGCTGGTTCCCATCGACAGCTGGGCCAGGCCGTGGCGTTCGGCCAGCTCCCTCAGGGCCGCGAAATGCGGCCGGTTGTCGTCCGCGACCTGCACGAACGGGGGCATCGTCATCAGCCCCACCACTCGCACCGGGCAGCGCTCCAGAAACGCCGGCAGCTCGGCCGGGGCGATCCCGCTCTTGCCGGCTTCGCCGGCGACGTTTACCTCGACCATGACCTCGGTCTGGTCGCTGCCGTGGCGCTCCAGCTGCGCGAGCACGGAGTCGGTGGCGACCGAGTGGATGTAGCGGACTCGCGGGAGGATCTCGCGCACCTTGCGGCTCTGCAGGTTGCCGATGAAGTCCCAGGTGAAGCGGTCCCCGGCGACGCGCTGCTTGGCGGCCAGCTCCTGGGCGCGGTTCTCCCCCACCACCACGACGCCCCCCTCGGCGAGCGCCTCGAGCTCCTCGGCCGGCAGGTACTTGACCGCCGCCAGGACCTCGACCTCCTCCGGATCGCGCCCGGCGTCGGCGATCCCGGCCCGAACCGCCTCGAGGTTGCGCCGTACGCGGTCGGCGCTCAGGCCGCGGATCATCTCAACCACGCGACTCCCGCCTGGCGCCCCGTGACGCCCCGGTCGCGGCGGTGCGAGAACAACAGCGACGGCTCGGCGCAGATCGTGCACAGCTCCAGATCGTGGACCTCGTCCACCCCGGCCCGGGCCAGCTCCTCGGCCGCGATCGCCTTGAGATCGATCCTCCCGTCGTCGGCTCGCGCCTGCGGGTAGTCGCGGAAGGCGTCCAACACCTCGCCTCCGACCCGGTAGCAGCACGGGCCGGCGCCGGGGCCGATCGCGGCCCCCAGGGGACCGTCGACGCCGAGCTCGCGCAGCGCCGCCACCCCGTTTTCGATCACGCCGTCGCGCAGACCTCGCCAACCGGCGTGCAGCATCGCCACCGCCCCGTCGCCGGCCACGGCTATCGGCAGGCAGTCGGCGGTCAGCGCGGCCAGCGCCACCCCCGGAGCCTTGGTCGCCTGGCCGTCGGCGCGGCTCAGCTCGTCGGGCCCGGCCCGCCGCGCCCGCTCGGCGCTCTGTACGGTGACCCGCTCGACGCTGGCGCCGTGGACCTGACGGACGAACGTGAGCCGCGCCTGGAGCTGAGTTTCCAGCGTGTCGCGGTTGCGCTGCACGGCCCGCGGGTCGTCGTCGGTCAGCCGGCCGAGGTTGAGGCTCGCGTACGGACCCGCCGAGTACCCGCCCCGGCGGGTCGTGAACAACGCCTGCGCTCCGGGCAGGTCGATCGCAAAGTGCTCCCCCCGGGCGTAGAAGGGCTCGCTCGGCTTCATGCCATGTCAGGCTATCCGTTGCCGGTGGCGACCCGGACCGCCTCGGCCAGCTCCGCTTCGCGCCCCACCACCTGCCCGTCGAGCTTCGCCGCCAGGGCTCCGCGCAGGCCGTCACCGATCGCCGGCCCGGCCGGCACCCCCGCCTGCAACAGGTCGTTGCCGTCGATCTCGAGCGCGACCCGGCGCAGGCCGTGAAGCCATTGGCGAGCCGCGTCGGCCGGTCCCATGGCACCGGCCAGCGCAACCAGCTCGGGGCGGCCCCGATCTCCGACCGCGGCCGCGATCTCAGAGGGCCGCCGGGCGCGCTCGAGTGCTCTCGCCACGGGTTTGGCGTTGGTGGCCGCGATCACGATCGCGCCGCGCTGGGCCGCCGCAAAGCCGAGCCGGTCGAGCAGCGCGGCCAGCTCCGGCGCCGCCAGCCGGAGGCTCGACGCCGCCAGCACCAGCGTTGCCGGGTCACCGTCGGGCGGCAGGAGCTCGAGCGCCCGCCGGGCCAGCGGCGGGTCAGACAGCCCAAACCCCGGCGCCAGCGCCTCATCGGCGCCCAGCCGGCGCAGCTCCTGCAGCCCCGCCACTGGATCGGTCTCGGAGGCCAACAGGCGCAGCTCCGAGCCCAACCGGGTGCCGCTCACCGTCTCCAACGCCCCACCGGCGAGCGCGGCCCGCGTGAGCTCGAGCGTGTGCGGCTCGACCGCGAACCCCAGCCGAGCCGCGTACCGGGCCAGTCGCAGCAGCCGGGTGGGGTCGTCGATGAAGCTGGCGTCGTGGAGGACCCGGAGGCGCTTCTGCGCCAGGTCATGGCGGGCGTGGTCGACGGCTCTGAGCGTCCCGGCATTCCCGCCCCCCACCGCCAGCGCCATCGCGTTGACGGTGAAGTCGCGGCGGCGCAGGTCGTCCTCGACAGTTGCCGGGGCGACCGTGGGCAGCGCCCCCGGGCGGGCATACGTCTCACGGCGGGCCCGGGCGAAGTCGTAGTGAAAGCAGTCGAGCTGCAGCGTGCAGGTCCCGAACCGATCGTGGATCACGGTGTGGGCTCCGATTCTGTCCACCACCGCATCGAGATCGCCGTCGACGACGAAGTCGAGGTCGACCGGGGCGCCTCTCAGCATCAGGTCTCGGACCGCGCCCCCCACCAGGTGCACGCCGTCGGCGTCGCCGAGCCGCGGCAGCAGCGGCGCCGCGGCGGGCAGTTGTTCAAACGCGGCCAGGAGCGGCGCCGAGGGTTCTATCTCCATCTCGGTGATGATCGCGCGCCGCTCGGCCGGTACCCGGCACGCAACCAGTCGGTAGTGCAGGCGCGGGCGGGACCCCCCCGCGCGGCCGGGTGGCGATTCGATCCCCAAGGCTCTATTAGCATGGTGCGCCATGCCGAGTCCCGTATCGCGGCGACTGCTGCGGCGCGGGCTTGTCGCGGCGGCGGTCGTCTTGGCGGCGCTGGGTGGCGCGGCCGCGTTCGTGCTCTTACACGCCCCCGGCAACGTCTCCCACCCCAACGTACAGTTCACCCAGCCGACGACGACCACGGCGCCGCCGCCCGCGCACCGCAGGCGCCGCCGCGCACGCGTCGCGGTCGACAACTTCCTGTGGCCGTGGTACGGCTTCGACGCCGGGCGGACCCGTCTGTTCGCCGGCCCGTCCAAGCTGCACCCCCCGATGCACGTCGGCTGGCGCTTCGACGACGGCGCCCTGCTCGAGTTTCCGCCCGTCATCTACAAGGAGACGCTGTACCTGATCGACGACGACGGCGACGCCAAGGCCCTGAACCTGCTCAACGGCCACGAGCGCTGGCACCACAAGATCGCAACCCTGGCCGCGGCCTCCCCGGCGGTGGCGGCCAAGGCCGGGGTGGTGCTGATCCCGGTGCTCTCGGTGCAGGGCCACAGTCCCGGCGGCGGCCAGATTGTGGCCCTGTCGATGCGCACCGGACGCATAGTCTGGTCGCGGCCGATCGCGGCCGGCTCGGAGTCCTCGCCGATCGTGCACCGCAAGACCGTCTACTTCGGCGATCAGGGCGGGATTCTGCGCGCCATGAACGTCTCCAACGGGCACCAGTACTGGACCTACCACGCCAGCGGCGCGATCAAGGGCGGCCCGGCGCTGGTGGGTGGAGTGCTCTACTTCGGCGACTACTCGGGCCACGTCTACGCGATCAATGCCCACACCGGCCGCCAGGTGTGGGTCGTGGGGACCAATGGAGCTCACTTCGGGTTCGGCTCGGGCCAGTTCTACTCCAGCCCCGCCGTTGCCTACGGGCGCGTTTACATGGGCAACACCGACGGTCGCGTGTACTCGTTCGGAGCCCGTAACGGGGCGCTGGCCTGGGCCACGTCGACCGGTGCCTACGTCTACGGCTCAGCTGCCGTCGCCGATCCGCCCGGCCTCGGTCCGACCGTCTATGTGGGCTCCTACGACGGCAACATGTACGCCTTCAACGCCCAGTCGGGGTCGATCAGATGGCGCCACGCGGCCGGGGGCAAGATCTCCGGCTCGGCGACCGTGGTCGGCAAGGTCGTCTACTACTCAGACCTCGGCTCCAAGTCCACGGCCGGCCTCAACGCCGTCACCGGTCAGCAGGTGTTCTCGTTTCCCGACGGCGCGTTCAACCCGGTGATCGCCGACTACAAGGCGATCTACCTCGATGGCTACAGCCAGGTCTACCAGCTGCTGCCGGGTCGCCACCGGGCGGCCAAGGCCACCGCACATCACCGCAAGCGCAAGGCGGCTCGCCGCAAGCGCCGCGGGGCGGCAACTCGGCACCGCCGGGCCAAGGCCGCCGCCCGACGCCACCAGCGCAACCAGGCCGCCGCCCGTCGCCACCAAGCGGCCGCCAGGAAAGCCGCGGCTCGGCGGGCCCACCGTCGCAAGCAGGCCCAGAGCCGGAAATAGCCTGCACTCGGCCGCAATTTAGCGCCCGCGGAACGTGCGTTCCGGGCACTGCTGCTATCATACTCGGTCTATGCGTTGTCGTAGTGGAAGTCATTGTCAGCATCCGGCTGAGAAGGGGCGTCGGTTCTGCGCCGAGCACGCGGCTGAGCTTGATCGCATGCGCGAGGAGCTCAAAGATGCCGCCGCTGCCCGTATCGGTCGCGGCCGGCCCAAGCGGTCGTCCACATGCTGCCGTCCCGGCTGCTACGAGCCCCGTGTCCCGCCCGCCGCGTATTGCGATACGTGCTCAGCGGCCGGTTACGTCGAAGAGGCCGCCTAGCGCGGCCGGCTCGCAGTCGAGTCCCAAACCAATCTTAATCTGCGCCCCCAGGGCCCCGGCATGCCGCGGCCTGAGCCCGCCCTTCCCGCGGCAGGCGCCTCAACCCGTGGGATTCACGGGACGGACCGGCACGCCGGCCGCCCCCAGGTGCTGCTTGACCTCGGCCACGGTGTGCTGTCCATAGTGCAGGATCGAGGCGCACAGAACCGCGTCGGCGCCCGCGCTCAGCGCCTCGTTGAGGTGCTCGAGCTTGCCCGCACCGCCGGAGGCGATCACCGGCACGTCGACCGCAGTCGCGACCGCTGAGGTCAGCTCGAGGTCGTATCCGGCGCTCGTCCCGTCACGGTCCATGCTGGTGAGCAGGATTTCCCCCGCTCCGCGCCGTGTCCCCTCACGCGCCCAGGCCACGGCGTCGCGCCCGGTGGCGGTTCGTCCACCCGCCAGATAGGCCTCCCACCGTTCCGGACCGCCCCGTTTGGCATCGATCGCCAGCACCACGCACTGGCTTCCGAACGTCCCGGCCAGCTCGTCGATCAGCTCTGGGCGCTGCAGCGCGGCCGAGTTGACCGAAACCTTGTCGGCGCCGGCGTCGAGCACCGCCTGGGCGTCCTCGACGGTGCGGATCCCGCCGCCGATCGTAAACGGGATGAACAGCTCATCGGCGGCGCGCCGGGCCAGTTCGACCACCGTCGCGCGCTTGTCCGAGGTCGCGGTGATGTCGAGCAGCACCAGCTCGTCGGCGCCGGCCGCGTCGTAGCGCGCAGCCAGCTCCACGGGGTCCCCGGCGTCGCGCAGGTCCAGAAAGCCGATCCCCTTGACGACCCGGCCGCGATCGACGTCCAGACACGGGATCACGCGCTTGTAGTGCACGTTGCGTCCCTCAGTCACGCAGCTCGAGCGCCGCTTGAGCTTCGGAGACCTGAAAACGCCCCTCGTACAGGGCCTTGCCCACGATCACGCCGGTCAGATTCACCTGGCGCAGCTCGGCCAGCGCCCTCAGGTCGTCCACCGAGGACACGCCGCCGGAGTACACGAACGAGCCGCGCACCACTTCGGCCACGCGAGCCACCTCCTTCAGGTCGGGCCCGTTCAGCATCCCGTCGTGCTCGATGCTCGAGTACACGAACCGCAGCACCCCGCGTCGGGCCAGGCTGTCGATCACGGCCTCCACCGGGATCTCGGTCTGCTCGGTCCAGCCTGACGCCGCCAGGTGGCCGTCGCGCACGTCCACCGACACGACCAGACGCTCCCGGTGCTCGGCGATCACCTCGTCGAGGAAGTCGACGTCGCGCAGCGCGGCGGTCCCCAGAACGACTCGCGATGCGCCGGCAGCTATCGCCTCGCGGACCGCCGCGGCGTCCCGCAGTCCACCGCCGACCTGCACCGGAACCCCCATCCGGCCGGTGATCCGGCGCACGTGCTCGAGGTTCACCGGTCGCCCGCCCCGGGCTCCGTCGAGGTCGACCACGTGCAACGCCCGGGCCCCGGCGCGGACCCAGCGCTCAGCGGCGTCGAAGGGGTCGGCGTCATACACGGTGCGCTGATCGAAATCTCCGCGGGTGAGGCGCACGGCCTTGCCGTCGAGGATGTCGATCGCCGGCAACAGGATCATGCCCGCAGCGCCGCTGAGGGCGAGGGACGGGCGCTCGCTGCGGCGCAGACGCCGACGAAGCTCTCGAGCAACTTGAGACCGTCGGCGGACGACTTCTCGGGGTGAAACTGGACTCCGAACACCAGGCCGCGCTGGACGATCGTGGCAAAGCGCTCGCCGTAGGTGGTGGTGGCCACGACGTCGTCGTCGCTGCGCGGCCGCGCCGCCAGCGAGTGCACGTGGTAGAACGGCCGGCCTGCGGCCTCCAGGCCTGCGGTCAGCGGCGAGGATCGGACGACCGTCACCTCGTTCCAGCCGATGTGCGGGATCCGCAACCCGCCGGTCTGCAAAGGCGTGACGTCGCCGGCCACCAGCCCCAGGCCCGCGGTTGGCTCGAGCTCCAGGGAGCGTTCGAACAGCAGCTGCATCCCGAGGCAGATGCCCAGCAGCGGCTTGCCCTCGGCCGCGGCGTCGCCGATCAGGCGATCGAGCCCCAGGTCGCGGAGCTTGCGCATCGCCACCGGGAAGGCGCCGACGCCGGGGACGACCAGCCCGGCGGCGGCGGCCAGCCGCTCGCGGTCAGCGGTCAGGACGACCTCGGCGCCGACGTGCTCCAGCGCCTTCTCAACCGAGCGGCGGTTGCCCATCCCGTAGTCCACGATGCCGATCAGGGGTCGCCCGCTCACGTCAGCGTCCCCTTCGTGCTCGGCACGCCGGGCTCGGTGGGGTCGATCGCCACCGCGCCGCGCAGCGCCCGGGCCAGGGCTTTGAAAGCGGCCTCGATCTCGTGGTGGGCGTTGGTCCCCCGCTCGATAGTGATGTGCAGGGTCAGGTTCGCGTTGCCGGCCAGGGCGCGGAAGAACTCCTCGGCCAGCTCGTGGTCGAAGTTGCCGATCGCGCCGGCCGGCAGCGACGCCTCGAACGCGCACAGGCCCCGCCCCGAGATGTCGATCGCGCACGAGGCCCGGGACTCGTCCATCGGTACCGTGGCCTGCCCGTAGCGGCCGATCCCGGCCCGGTCACCGAGCGCCTGGTCCAGCGCCTGGCCGACGCAGATACCGACGTCCTCGACCGTGTGATGGGCTCCGGTCTCAAGATCGCCCCGGGCTCGGACCGTGAGATCCATCCGCCCGTGTCGGGCCAGCAGGTCGAGCATGTGGTCGAAGAAGCCCACGCCGGTGGCGCGCTCGCCGGCCCCGGTGCCGTCGAGCTCGAGGCCCACGTGGATCTCGGTCTCGGCGGTGTTTCGGTCGATCTGAGCGGCACGCGTCATCGCGTGCCATTGTCGCTAATGCGCGCCTCCATCGACCGGGCGTGCAGCTCGAAGCCCTCGGCGCGCGCCACCGGAGCCGCGGCCCGGGCCAGCGCCGGGGCGTCGTCGCCGACCCTGATCTCGCTGAATCGCCGCCGGAAGGTCGCCGGCGACAGCGAGGACGCGAAGCGGGCGGCGCCGTTGGTCGGCAGCACGTGGTTGGAGCCCGCGATGTAGTCGGTGAACGCCGTCCCGGTGTCGGGGCCGACCAGCACGCAGCCGGCGCGGGTCACGCGCTCTGACAGCCGCTCGGCCTGCGCGCCCATCAGCTGCAGGTGCTCGGGCGCGAAGGTCTGCGCGACCATCAGCGCGTGCTCGATCTCGGAGACCTGCACCAGTCGCACCACCGCTCCGGTATCGGGCTCGGGAGCGATCCGCTTCATCAGCTCGTCGATCAGCGCGCCGGAGGTGGAGAGACCCACCACCAGCGAGCCCTCGCCGTGCTCGGCCTGGGCGAGGAGATCGAGGGCGAGGGCGTCGGGGTCGACGCCTTCATCGGCGATCACCACCAGATCGCTGGGGCCCGCGAAGCCGTCGATCCCGACCTGGCCGAAGACCTGGCGCTTGGCCTCCTGCACGTACAGGTTGCCGGGCCCGGCGATCACGTCGACCGCGGCCACCGTCTCGGTCCCGTAGGCCAGCGCGGCGATCGCCTGGGCGCCGCCCATCCGGTAGACGACCGAGGCGCCGGCCAGATGGCAGGCGGCGAGCACGACCGAGTTCACCTCCCCGTCGGTCCCCGGGGGCGCGCAGACCGCAATCTCGGGGACTCCCGCGACCTTGGCGCACACCGTCCCCATGACCACCGTGCTGGGGTAGGGAGCCCGCCCTCCGGGGACGTAGATGGCGCCGCGGGCGACCGGCGCCTCGCGGAGGATCACCTCGTGGCCGTCGAATTGGACCGTGGCGTCGGGGCACAGCGAGGCCTGGGCGACTCGGGTCACGTTTTCGATCGCCAGCGCCAGTCCGGCCCGGACCTCTTGATCGAGCCGCTCGCAGGCGGTGTGCAGCTCGGCTTCGGGAACGTGCAGCGCGGCCGGCGTCGAGCCGCCGGTGTCGAACTGGCGGGTGTAGTAGCGCAATGCGTCGTCACCGCTGGCGCGCACGCGGGCGATGATCTCCGCCACCGGGTCCTGCACCGACTCCGGGGCGGCGATCAGCCCGCGCAGCTCCTCGGCCACCGCCCGGGGATCGTTGGCCAGCGTCAGTCGCTCACACTGCATTTACCCGCTCCAGCAGCCCGTCGATCGCGGCCGCTCGCAGCTTGTGGGCGACGGGGTTGGCGATCAGCCGGGCCGTGCAGGCGGCGATCTCCTCGCGCACAACCAAGCCGTTCTCGCGCAGCGTGCTGCCGGTCGCGGTGAGATCCACGATCGCCTCCACCAGGCCGGTCAGAGGAGCCAGCTCGACCGAGCCCTTGACCTCGACGATCTCAGCCTGGCGACCGGTCTGCAGGAAGTGGCGCGCCGCGATCCGCGGGTACTTGGTGGCGATCCGGACCACCCCCAGCCGACGCAGCGCCTCGGCCGCGCGGTCCTCCCCGGCCACGCCTGCCAGCACCATCCGGCAGTAGCCGTAGCCGAGGTCAAGCAGCTCGTAGACCTCGCGTTCGGACTGCTCCATCAGCACATCCTTGCCGGTTATCCCCAGGTCCGCCGCGCCGGCTTCGACATAGGTGGGCACGTCCGACGGCCGCATGGTCACGATCCCGGATTGCTCGAACAGCAGCTTGCGATCATTGGCCCGGACCTCGGCGGTGTCGATGCCGAGGCGATCGAGGAGATCCAGCGTATCGGCGAACAGAGCGCCGCGCGGTACCGCGATCCTAAGGTCGGTCACCGTCCACCGTGGGGCAGCTGGTGGGTGGGCGGATTATCTTCCTCCCCGGTCAGCGCGATGTGCAGCCGCTCGACGTTGAGCGCGAAGCCGACGGCCGGCAACGGCCGTCCGAAGGCCCCCAGCAGCTCGTCGTAGCGCCCGCCGCTGCCGATCGGAACCCCGTACGCGGGATCGTAGACCTGGAACACGGCGCCGGTGTAGTAACCGAGGCTGCGAACCAGGCCGAGGTCGAAGATGATCCGCTCGGCGACCTTGGGCGCCAGCAGCGCCTGCACCTCGCGCATCCCGGCCAATGCCTCGTGCAGGGCGGGCGACAGCTCCGCTGCGAGGATCTCGGCTGCGCCGCGGGTCTGGGCGACGCCGAGCAGCATCTCGATCTCGGCGGCTTGGAGTCCCAGCTCGCGGACCTCCCGCTCGACCCCAACGAAGTCGCCGCCGGCCAGCTCGGCGAGGATCAGCTCGCGTGCCTCGGCCTCGATCTCGAGGGCCTGCAGCAGCGATGGGTACAGGGAGGCGTCCCCCAGGCCGATCCTGTACGTGTCCAGGCCGGCGGCGTCCAGCGCGGCGCACAGGACCCCCAGCACCTCCGCGGTCCCCTCCGGGCCGGGCGAGCCGATCAACTCGACTCCGGCCTGCAGGAACTCGCGCGACTGTCCGCGCTGGGGGCGCACCCCGCGGTAGGCGTGGGCGAAGTAGGAGAAGCGAAGCGGTGGCTCGACCTGCGCGTAGCGAGTCGCCACCAGCCGGGCGATCGGGACTGTCATGTCAGACCGCAGCACCAGCACGTTGCCCTGCTCGTCGAACATCCGATAGGCGGGCCGGCTGGCCGCCAGGTCGGCGCGGGCGAACGTGCTCTCGTACTCGAGCGCCGGGGTGGAGACCTCGCCGTAGCCGGCGGCCTCGAACACCGCCCGCACCCGGTCGGTCATGGCGCGCAGCTCTCGCATCTCGTCGGGCAGCACGTCCCGGGTGCCACTGGGGATGCGATCGGTCAGCGAGGTCCGGTCCCCGCCGCGCCTGACGACGCTCACGCTGGGACGGGTGCGTCCTCGAGCCGCGTTATCCGCGCGCCCAGGTCCCGCAACCGCTCATCGATCCGCTCGTAGCCACGGTCGATCTGGCGGATGTTGCCGATCTCGGTCACTCCGTCAGCGCACAGAGCCGCGATCAGCATCGCCATTCCGGCCCGGATGTCCGGAGACTCGACTCGGCCGCCTCGCAGCGGCCGCGGCCCCACCACGATCGCACGATGCGGGTCGCAGATCGTGATCGCGGCGCCCATCATCACCAGCTTGTCGGTGAAGAACAGGCGGTTCTCGAACATCTTCTCGTGGATGATCACCGAGCCGTCGGCCTGGGTGGCCAGCGCCAGCGCGATGCTCGTCAGGTCGGCAGGGAAGGCCGGCCACGGTCCGTCCTCGACCTTCGGCATGTGGTCACCGGCGTCGTTGCGGATCACCAGCTCCTGATTGCCGGGCACGATCACCTCGGCGCCGTGCACCTCGCTGCGCAGGCCCAGCCGCTCGAACACCAGCCTGATCATTCGCAGGTCGGCGGGGACCGTGTCCTTGACGACCAGCTCTCCCCCGGTGACGCCGGCCAGCGCCATCAGCGAGCCGATCTCGATGTGGTCGGGGGCGATCGAGTGGGTGCAGCCGCGCAGGCTGCCGGAGCCGTGCACCGTCATCACGTTGGAGCCGATTCCGTCGATTGCCGCGCCCATCGCCACCAGCAGCCGGGCCAGGTCCTGGACGTGGGGCTCGGACGCGGCGTTGCGAATCACCGTCGGGCCGCGGGTCAGGGCGGCGGCCATGAGCGCGTTCTCGGTCGCCATCACCGAGGGCTCGTCCATCAAGAAGTCACACGGCGTCAGGCCGAGCGGAGGTGCGGTCAGGACGATGTCGTCGCGGTTGTTCTCGACCTCGGCTCCCAGCGCCCGGAAGGCGTCGAGGTGCGGATCGAGCCGTCGCCGGCCGATCACGTCGCCGCCGGGGGGCGGCATGTGCGCGGTGCCAAACCGGGCCAGCAGCGGCCCGGCGAGCAGGAACGAGGCCCTGATGCGCTCGGCCAGCCGGCGGTCGACCTCGGCGCCCTCGACGGTCGAGGAGTCGACCAGCACCTCCCGCGGGCCGAGCCACTCCACGCGCGCGCCCAGGGTCCGCAGCAGCAGCACCATCGCCTCGACATCGCTGATCCGCGGCACGTTGTGCAGGATCACCTCGTCGGTGGTGAGCAGGCAGGCGGCCAGGATCGGCAGCGCGCCGTTCTTGTTGCCGGCCGGCGTGATCGTGCCTGACAGCGGCACTCCGCCTTCGATTACGAACTTCTCCACAGGTATCGATCCCGACTGCGTTGACTTTGGTGGTCGGGAGCCGTTCAGCGTAGCTGGTGACGGCTGTGCAGGCGGCTCGAGGTGTCCCGAGCGCTTAGCTAGGGTAACGGCCATGCCGGTGGAGAATTCGCGCGCCGAGGCCTGGAACCTCCTTTGCGAATGGACAGTTTCGGACTCCCTGCGGCGGCACATGCTGGCCGTCGAGGCGGCGATGCGCGCCTATGCGCCGCGGTTCGACGGCGATCCCGAGCTGTGGGGCCTGACGGGGCTCCTGCACGACCTCGACTACGAGCGCTATCCGGACCTCGGGACGGGCCATCCCCGGTACGCGATCGCCGAGCTCGAGAACCGCGGATACCCGCCTGAGCTGGTCCGGGCCGTCGCCTCCCACGCCGACTTCATGGGCGTGCCCCGCGAGACGCCCATGGAGAAGACGCTGTTCGCGGTCGACGAGCTTTCCGGGTTCCTGCTGGCCTGCGCCTACGTCCGACCGGAGGGGCTGGTGGGGATGACGCCGAAGTCGGTCAAGAAGAAGATGAAGGCTCCGAGTTTCGCTGCGGCGGTGAACCGCGAGGATCTGGTCAATGGCGCCGCGGAGCTGGGCGTCGATTTCGACGAGCACCTGCGGACGGTGATCGCGGCGCTGACCGAGCGCCGTGATGAGCTGATGCCCGACCGGGCCTCGGCTCCCTCGCCGGACTGAGGCCTGGATGCCCGAAGCGGTCAGGATCGCGGTGCTGGAGGGCGACGAGACCGGGCAGGAGCTGCTGGAGCAGGCGCTGCGTGTGCTCGACCCCGGGGTGCTGGGCGTGGAGCTGGAGTTGGAGCGCTTCGACCTGTCGCTGGAGAGCCGTCGTGCCTCGGGCAATCAGGTGGTGATCGACGCCGCCGCCGCGATGCGCGCCGCCGGGCTCGGCCTGAAGGCGGCCACGATCACCCCTGAGGGCTTTGACGACGTGGGGTCGCCGAACCGGATTCTGCGCGAGCAGGTGGACGGCAAGGTGATCGTGCGGACCGGCCGGCGGCTGCCGGGGGTGGCCCCGATCGCGGGCGTCCATTACCCCATCTCGGTCGTGCGCATGGCCGTCGATGACGCCTACGGGGCCGAGGAGGGGCGCTCGGGAGCGGCGGGGGCGCCCGACGAGGTCGCCTACCGGCGCGAGCGGATCACCCGCTCCACATGCACCGCGGTGTCCGAGTACACGTTTCGGACCGCGGAGAAGGTGGGCGCACGAGTGTACGGCGGCCCCAAGTGGACCGTCTCGCCGGTCTACGAGGGGATGCTCAAGGAGGAGCTCGACGCCGCCGCGGGGCGCCATTCCGAGGTCGAGTACCGCCCGGTCCTGATCGACGCGACCTATGCGGGGCTGCTTTCAGGAGCTACCGACGCTCCGCTGGTCATCCCGGCTCTCAACCGCGACGGCGATTGCCTGTCTGACCTGGTGCTGCCGATGTTCGGCTCGATCGCCGGCGCCGAGTCGGTCCTGCTGGCCTTCGACGAGAGCTACGACACTCGGGTGGCGATGGCCGAAGCGCCGCACGGAACCGCGCCGGCGCTGCAGGGCAAGGATCTCGCCAATCCGCTGGCCATGATCCTGGCCTGCGGGGCGCTGATGAGACACGCCGCCGACCTGCACGGAGGGGGCTGCGAGCGGGCCTCACGGGCGATCTACGAGGGGGCGCTGGAGACGATCGCGTCGGGGGTGCGGACCCCGGATCTGGGAGGGCACGCCGGCACGACCGAGTTCACCGGGGCGGTGGTCGAGCGGGTGGCGACCAAGCTCGAGGTGTGGTCGTCGCTGGGCTCGTAGCGGCAGCGGCTCCGGCGGCCGACGCGGCGCCGCCGCTCGCGTCCTGGCCGGGGGCCGCCGCTTGCGCCCGGCCAGCGCGGCCCCCCACCCGGTTCCGTCCGAGCCCCGTTCTACTCTTACGAACATATGTTCCAGTCTTCTGCAAAGCGTCTGCGCGCCCTACTGAGCCTCGCCGAGGACGTCCTCGGCGACCCGGCTGAGCCAGAGGCGCCACATCCCCACCGCCGTCCGCTGCGCTTCGAATACGAGCGCCGGCGAGGCTCGGTGCCGCCGCAGCCCGCGCATTGCCTCTCCCCCGTCCGCTCCGGCTCTGCGCCCGAGCGCCGGGATCGAGTCGGCTAGCACCGGGCCGCGTCGCCTAGCCCGGGCCCGATGGCTAGCACCGGGCCCAAGTCGGCCAGCACCGGGCCCGATGGCTAGCACCGGGACCGAGTCGGCTAGCACCGGGCCGCGAGGTCCGAGCGTCCTGCGCTCTTTCTCGTCAGCCGAGGAGGATCTGACCGGCGAGGATCGCGCCAGAGGGCTGCCCGCTGGGCGTCGTGCTGCCTGTCGACGCCAGCGAGATCAAGACGGCGATGAACGTGCCGAGGCCCAGGACCAGGCAGATGCACAACAGCACTGCCAGCTGCGGGTTGGCACGGAGGTAGGCGAGCAGCCCTCGCATTGGAGGCCATGCTGGCACGATAGCCCTGCGCTCGGCTTGCCCTCCGGCGGCGAGGCACCGGCCGAGCGCCCGTCCGTGGCAAACTGCTCGGATGACGACTTCCAACCACGAGGGCGAGCCCATCACCGAAGAGGGGCTCGCCGCACTCAAGGCCGAGATCGGGGAGCTGGAGACCGTGGCACGGCGCGAAGTCGCCGCTCGCATCCTGACCGCGCGCGGCCACGGAGATCTCAGCGAGAACGGCGAATACCACGCTGCCAAGGAGGATCAGGCCCACCTCGAGACGCGCATCCTGCGGCTCCGCCAGCGCCTGCGCAACGCGGTAGTGGTCGAAGCCCAGACCGGCGGGGCCACGTTCTCGTTTGGCCGCGTCGCCGAGGTGCGCGACGAGGACACCGGCGAGCTCCACACCTGGACCATCGTCGGCGCCACCGAGGCCGACCGCGCCCAAGGCAAGCTGTCCGCCGAGTCCCCGGTGGCAAAGGCGCTGCTTGACCACTCCGCGGGCGACCTCGTCGAGGTACCGACGCCTCGCGGGGTCCGGCGGCTCAAGATCGAGCGCCTCCTAGAAGCAGCCGCGTAGCACCCCCGGACGCGCTTGGTGTGCGTCACGAGCCTCCCCCCACGCTTCACGCGCCTCGCCCAGCGCTGTAGGCGCCGGACTGGCCTCACCAGCCGCGCGGACAAAACAAAACCCCGCCCGTGTGACACGAGCGGGGTCAGATAAGAACCGGCGGCGACCTACTCTCCCAGGCCCTTGCGAGCCAAGTACCATCGGCGCTGAGGGGCTTAACGGCTCTGTTCGGAATGGGAAGAGGTGTTTCCCCCTCGCCATAGCCACCGGAAACTGTTAGAGACCGCTCCCCGCGGGCCTTCAAAACTACACAGCGCCAATGCACGGATATCAAAATATCCGTCAAGCCCTCGACCCATTAGTACCGGTCTCCTACGGATGTCACCATCCTTCCAGATCCGGCCTATCAACCTGGTGATCTTCCAGGGGTCTTACTCCCTCAAGGGGATGGGAGAGCTCATCTCGAGGCCGGCTTCCCGCTTAGATGC
>DASXZB010000087.1:0-20575 GCA_036502145.1 Solirubrobacteraceae bacterium
GCTCGACGAGCAGGGCGTCGATCCGGACCGGTTGCTCGCGGAGACCTATCGCCGGGCGGAGCAGACGCGGAACGCGGCCTGGAGGCTGTTCGACGCCTTCCTGGATCGCGTGGCCGGCCGGCGGGAGACCGTCGGTGGCGGTTGACGTGCTCGGAGCGGCGCCGTCGGTCGAGTTCGAGCCGATCCATCAGCTGCGGGCGCACGAGTACGTGGCCGAGCAGATCCGCCGCCACATCGCGCTGCGGCTGGTCGGCCCCGGGGAGTCGCTGCCCTCCGAGCGCGAGCTGGCGGTGATCTTCGGCGTGGGCCGTCCCACGATCCAGCACGCCCTTCGGCTGCTGGAGGCCGACCACCTGGTGCAGGCTCGCCGCGGCCGCAGCGGCGGCACCTTCGTCTGCCAGCCGGCCGTCGACGCCGGGGTGATGGACGAGCTGATGGCGCGGCTCCTGCGCCGGCGCGCCGAGCTCGAGGAGGTGCTGGTCTATCGACGCGCGATCGAGCCGCAGGTGGCCCGCGAAGCCGCCCGCACCCGGCGGCGCGCCGATGTGAGCGCCATGTCAGAGGCGATACTCAGGATGTCCCAGACCGTCGAGGAGCCCGACTACATGCGCCACGACACCGAGTTTCACCTCGCGGTGGCCCGGGCCACCCGCAACCGCTTCCTGGTCAGCGCGATCGAGGTGGTGCGGCTGCGTCTCAACGACGCGATGAGCCTGCTGCCGGAATCCGACATCTGGCACCGCCGGCTGTCCGGCGAGCACGAGGCGATCATGGCGGCGATCGAGTCGCGCTCCCCGGACACCGCCGAGCAGGCCATGGACGCCCACGTCGCGGCCAGCGATCAGAGTGTGCGGGCCGTCCTGAGGGCGATCAAGCGAAGGCTGGCGGCATGATCGAGGCGAGCGCGACCGAGCGAAGGCCGGGGCCGTGATCGAGGCGACGCAGACCAACGTCTTCCCGCGGCTGCTGGACCTGGCGTACCCGGTGATCGAGCGCGGCGAGGGGGTGCGGCTCTACACCGACGACGGCTTCGAGGTCCTGGACGCCTGCTCCGGAGGCGCGATGGTGGCCTGCCTGGGACACGGCGCCACCGAGATCGTGGAGGCTGCCCGCGCCCAGGCCGAGCGGATCTCCTACGTCTACAACCACCACTTCACCAACGAGCCCCAGGAGCGCCTGGCGCAGCGGCTGATCGAGGTGGCGGCGCCGGAGATGGCCCGGGTGCGATTCGTCTCCGGCGGATCGGAGGCCAACGAGACGGCGCTGCGGCTGGTGCGCCAGTACCACGTCGACCGCGGCGAGCCCGGGCGCTGGCGGGTGATCACCCAGGCCCAGGCCTACCACGGCGCGCTGATGGGGGCGCTGGCGCTGACCGGCCGCCGCAGCCTGCAGCAGCCCTACGACGACTACCTGCCAGGCCATCTGCACATCCCCCCGGCCACCTGGCGCTCCGATCCCACCGGCGAGACCGCGCTGGCCGAGCTCGACCGGCTGCTGGAGGAGGCCGGCCCGGACACGGTGGCGGCGTTCTTCTGCGAGCCGGTCAGCGCCGCCGCGCTGCCGGGATACAGCCCGCCGGAGAGCTTCTGGGCCGGGATCGCCGAGCGGCGCGAGCGCCACGGCTTCCTGGTCTGCTTCGACGAGGTGGTGACCGGGATGGGGCGTACCGGGAGCTGGTTCGCGGGTCAGGCGCTGCCGATCGAGCCCGACGTCGTCACCGGCGGCAAGGGCCTGGGGGCGGGCTACGCGCCGCTGGCGGCCGCGATGTGCACCGACCCGGTCTACGACGCGCTGGCGGCGGGCTCGCGCAACTTCGAGCACGGCCACACCTGGGACGGGGCACCGCTTCCCTGTGGCGTGGGGCTGGCGGTGCTCCAGACACTGGTGGAGCGCGGGTTGGTGGCCCGCGTCCGCGAACGGGGCCCCTCGCTGCGGGCCGAGCTGGAGCTGGCCCTGGCGGGCGCGGAGATCGTCAGGGAGGTGCGCGGGCGCGGCTTCCTGCTCGGCGTCGAGCTGGTGGACCCCCGCGACGGCGAGTCGCTGCTCCCCGACGAGCTCGACGGCGCCGCGCTGATCGACCAGACGGCATTCCAGCACGGGGTCCTGGTCACCTCCACGCACTCGACCGCCGACGGCTACACCGGCGACCAGGTGCTGCTGGCGCCGGCGTTCATCGCCTCCGACGAGGAGCTCGGGGAGATGGTGGAGCGGTTCGCGGCTGCGGTGGCCGACGTCGAGCGCACGATCAAGCAGTCGCTGGCCTCGGTGTGATCGCGGTGTCGCTGTCCGAGCTCCCCACCAGCGCCTCGGTGGAAGGCCTGTCGCCCGACCAGGAGGGCTTCGTGCTGCTGGGGATGCCCGACGTGCACGGCTCGGTCAGAGGCAAGGCGCTGCGGCCGAGGGCCTTCGAGGCGGCGCTGGCCGGCGGCAGCGTGATGACCGACTTGCTGCTGGCGCTGGATCCCACCGACACCCCGATCACCGACTACGAGCGGTTCGGGATCCGCTCGGGGGCCGGCGATCTGGTCGTGCATCCTGACCTGTCGACGCTGCGCGAGCTCTCCTGGCTGCCGGGATGGCGGATCTGCCTGAGCACCCCGACCTGGCAGGACGGCAGCCCGTGTGAATTCGCGTCACGCGAGGCGCTGCGGGGCGTGCTCGACGGGTTGCGCGAGCAGGGATATGAGTCGATGGCCGCCTTCGAGTACGAGATCCGGCTGCGCGACGGGGCCGACCAACCGCTGTCCAGCGGGCTCAGCTACAGCCTCGGCGAGGTGGCGCGCTTCGAGCAGTTCGTGTCGCGGCTGGTCCCGGCGCTCGACGCGCTGGGGGTGGAGCTGTCGGCGATCCACACCGAGGCCGGGCCCGGGCTCCTGGAGCTCAACGTCGCCGCCCGCGAGGGGCTGCGGTCCGCCGACGACGCGGTGTTCGTCAAGCTGGCGGTCAAGGAGGTCGCCGCCTCGATGGGGCTGCGGGCGAGCTTCCTGGCCAAGACCCAGCCCGGCCAGGAGGGCTCGAGCGGCCACGTGCATTTGTCTCTGTGGGCCGACGGCGCCAACGCGTTCGTTGCGTCCCAGGATGGAAACGGCGAGCTGGCCGAAGCCTTCACCGCCGCGATCGCCGGAGTGCTCGAGCACCTGCCGGCGGCGTCGCTGATGCTCAACCCCACGATCAACTCCTACAAGCGCCTGGTGCCGGGGTGGTTTGCCCCCGTCAACGTCAGCTGGGGGCTGGAGAACCGCTCCTGCGCGGTCCGGGCGGTCCGCGGCGATCGCCCCGAGCGGTGGCGTCTGGAATGCCGGCGCCCGGGCGCCGACGCCAACCCCTACCTGGCGCTGGCGGCTTTGACTGCCTCGGCGCTCGATGGGATCCGGCGCGGCGCCTCACCGCCGGCGGCGGTGCAGGGCGACGCCTCCGAGCGCGGCGACCTGCCGGCGCTTCCGGGTTCCCTGGAGAGCGCGCTGGCGGCGTTTGACGCCGATGACGGCCTGCGGCGGCTGGTCGGCGAGGGCTTCTGCGACTACTACCGGACCTCCCGCGCCTGGGAGCTGAAGGCCTGGCGCGAGGCGGTCAGCGACTGGGAGCGCGAGCGCTATGAACGAACCGTCTGAGCCGGTCATCGGCATCTGCGCGATCCGTGAGCGGGCCCGTTGGGGCGTCTGGGACCAGGAGGCGCACCTGGTAGCGGATTCGTACGTGGCCTCGGTGCAGCGGTCGGGCGCGATCGCGGTGCTACTGCCGGTCGACGTGCGGGCGCCGCTGCAGCTGCTGGAGCGGATCGACGGCCTGCTGCTGATCGGGGGGGCCGATATCGATCCCGCCAGCTACGGGGCGCCGCGTGAGGCCGAGACCGAAGCCACCTACCCGGAACGGGATGCGTTCGAGATCGCGCTGCTGCACGGTGCGCTGGAGGTCGGGCTCCCGGTGCTGGCGATCTGCCGCGGCATGCAGCTGCTCAACGTCGCCTTCGGCGGCACGCTGGAGCAGCACATCCTCGCCGAGGACGGGAGCAATCCGCACCGCAAGGCGCTCGGAAGCTTTGTGGGCACCGAGCACGAGGTACAGCTCGAGCCGGGATCGCTGGCCGAGCGCGCCGCCGGGGAGTCGACCCACATCGCTCGCTGCCACCATCACCAGGCGGTGAGAGACCTCGGCCAAGGGCTGCGGGTGAGCGCCCGCGCCGCCGATGGCTTGCCGGAGGCGATCGAGACCACCGACGGCAGCTGGGCCCTCGGGGTCCAGTGGCACCCCGAGGCCGACGAGCGCAGCCGTCTCTTCTCGGCGCTGCGAGACGCCGCCCGGCGGCGGGTTTCTGCGAATCTCCAGGGCCCGGAGAACGTGGGCGCCGATGCCGTCATCCGCTGACACCGAAGCCGAGTCCGCTCTCGACGATCACGAGGGTCTCGACGCTCTCGACGATCGTCAGGGTCTCGACGCGCTCGACGATCGTGAGGGTCGCGACGCCGAGCGGACCACCCGGCAGCAGAAGGACAACCTGTGCGGTCCGTTTCACGCCGCGCGGATCCTGCGCGACGCCGGCGTTCGGCAGTGGGAGAGCGAGCCGCTCGATCAGGATCTGGTGGCGGTTCGCGCCGGGACCACGCTGCCTCGACACGAGGACGAGCCCCCGGTGCCGCCGGGAGCCGACAGCTGGCGCGACTACCGCCACCAGCTGGGGTCGAGCTCGCCGGCGTCGTCCGGGACCTCGGCCGGTTCGCTGGCCGAGGCGATCGAGGCGCTTTCCGGCGGGCGCCTGGTCTGCGTTCCACTGAGCGGGACCTGGAGCGGTGAGACGGTGCAGCGCCTCGTTCAGGACGGCCGGCGCGCGGGCGCACGGCTGGTCGCCAACCTCCGCACCGGGCGGTTGTGGGGCAGCCGCCCACCGGTGGAGCTGTTGCTGGCCCGGCTCGAGGGCCGCGACCTCGCCGATCCGCCGCCCGCCGACTGGGATGTGGGCCACTTCGTGGAGCTGGTGCAGCTGGTGCAGGGCTCGGGCGGCGCCCTGGTGGTGGTGCGCGACTCCTACCCGAACCTGGGCTGGGCCGGCCATCACCTGCAGCCGCCGGAGGCGCTGGCGGCGGCGCTGATGCGCGGCGACGGGCGCCGGGGCGGAGTTCTGGCCGTGGTGCCCGCGTCCGATGCGGCCACGGTGCGCGCGCTGGCGAGAGAGCTGGGGCTCGAGATCGAACTCTGGAACAACAGGAGGTAGTGGCCCATGGCGGCGGTGGACGAGTCGGCAGTCAGCGTCGAGGACGTCCTCTCCCGCTGGCACGAGCAGGGCATCCGCAACGTTCGCTTCGAGCTCTGTGACATGCACGGGACCAGCCGCTCCAAGCTGGTGCCGATCGAGCACGCCGCCCACTACGCCGAGGACGGCCTGAACATGTACGGCGGCGCGGTGGTCCTCGACAGCCGCTCGGACGTGGTGCCCGGGACGCTCTACAACGAGGAGACCGGCTACGCCGACCAGCGCCTGCGCCCCGACCCCGCCACGGCCGCGGTGATTCCCTGGATGCAGGACACCGGGCGAATGATCTGCGACCCCTACTGGGACGACGGCCGGCCGCTCGGCGCGGCCCCGCGCCACGTCTTCCGGCGCGCGCTGGAACGCTGCCGCGAGCTCGGCTACGAGCCGCTGATCGGGATCGAGCCGGAGTTCTATCTGCTGGACCGCGAGACCCGGCAGCCGCTGTTTGAGGGCCACCACATCTTCAACACGGTGCGCAACACCTGGGTGCCGGTGGTCGAGCGGATCGTCAACGAGTCACGCCGGTTCGGGATCGACATCATCACCGCCAACTGCGAGTACGCCGGCTCCCAGTGGGAGATCGTGTTCGGCCCGCGCACCGGCATGGCCGGGCCCGACGCCGCCTTCGGCTTCAAGACCGCGGCCAAGGAGCTGGCCCACCGGGAGGGGCTGATCGCCAGCTTCATGTCCAAGCCGTTCGGCGACTCCGCGGGCTGCGGCGCCCACAATCACATCGGGCTGCTGGACCGCGAGTCAGGCGAGAACGCGATGTCCGACCCCGACGCCGAGGCCGGACTGTCCGCGGTCGGGCGCAGCTTCGTGGCCGGGCAGCTGCGCCACGCCGCTGCGATCTACGCCCTGCTGGCCCCGACCGTGAACTGCCTCAAGCGCCGCCGGATGCACACCTTCAGCCCCACCAACATCTCCTGGGGGCTGGAGGATCGCAGCGCGTTCGCCCGCGTCAAGGGCGGCAACCCGCGCGCCAGGCACGTCGAGAACCGGGCGCCGACCGGGCTGTCCAACCCCTATCTGGCCTCTGCCGCGCTGCTCGGCGCCGGCCTGCTGGGGGTCGCCGACGAGCTGAAGCTGGAACCGGCCGCCGCAGCGCCGGCCGAGGAGGACGAGTCAAAGCCCAAGCTCCCGTCGACGGTGGAGGAGTCGCTGGCTGCGTTCGAGGCCGACCGCAAGATCGTCGACCTGCTCGGCGACGAATTCGCCCAGGCCTATACGGCGATTCGCCGCTACGAGCTGCAGCGGTTCGCCGACCACGTCACCGACTGGGAGCTGCAGGAGTACCTGGAGCTGTACTGACCGCGTTCGGCGGTTCTGTGGCGGTTGGCTCGGGGGCCGGCGGTTCGGTGGGTTCGGTGGTCTGCGGCTCGGTGGCGAGGCGGGCCAGCTGCTCGCCGATCACCGGCGCGAACTTGAACAGATTGGGGCCGGCCAGCGCCGTGACCGGGCCCTGGCGCCAGATGCCGTAGCCGTCCTCGGGGTACTCGGGGAGCGTCGTGGTCAGGCGCAGCACCCGGTCGACGGGCTCGGGGTGCAGCCCCGGAAGGACGCGGCGGACGTAGGCGATGATGCGGTCGTGCTGGGCGGTGAGGTCGACGTCTTCCGGGACGGCGGCGGCCAGGTCCTCGACGGACGGGTAGGTGGTGACGGTGGCCAGACCGACGGCATAGCGATTCTCGAGATCGCTCAACGCGTAGATCACCTCGCCGGCCGCCTCGGTGCGGTCGCTGAAGCAGGGGAGGGGGTGGGGCGGGTTGTCCTTGGCCCTGAAGGCCAGGCGCAGGTGGGCCTGGCGGCGCTGGTATATGCGGATGCCCAGCGGCCGGACCAGGCGGTCGGTTCCGGCGCCGGCGCAGACCACGGCGTGAGAGCAGCGATGCACGCCGGTGGCGGTGCGCACCTCGACCTCGTCGTCGGTGTCTGATTCGATCGCGATCGACTCGACGTCGGTTTGCCGCCGTGTCTGGCCGATGTGGGCGGTGAGCGCCTGCACCGTCTGCTCGGCTCTGAGGGCGCCCGCGCCCGGGTCCCACAGCAGCATCCCCGGCGGCAGGGCGGCGATCGGGAAGCGCCGGAGGGCCTGCTCGGGGTCGAGCTCCTGCGCTGGGACCCCGGCTCTGCGCAGGGCCTCGAGCTCGGTGCGGTCGGCGCCGGCGCGCAGCGCCCCCTCGGACCCGAGCAACGTTCTTTCGAACTGCCGCTCCCACTCCAGCCAGCCCTCACGGGCGCGAACGGCGAGCTCGATCAGGCGCGGCTCGGCGTGCAGGTGGCGAAACTGACGGGTGCGGCCCGCCGACTGGGCCTGGCCGGGCTCGGAGCGCTCGAAGCAGACCACGTCGGCGCCGCGGTCGCGCAGCTTCGCGGCTGTCGCGAGCCCGATCACCCCGCCGCCGATGACACACACCTCGCTGGTCGTGGAGCTCATCGGATCGACTGTAGCCGGGGGCGGGGCCCGGAGCGGGCTGCGGCGGGGGGACCCCGGATCCCCCCGCGCAGCTGGTGTGCACCATCCGTGCCCCCCGGTCCCCCGGGCCCCCCGGCGACGCGGATCTGCACCTGCCGCGGCGGGGGCGCCCCCGGGAACCCCCGCGCAGTTGCGGTCGTGTCAGAGCAACGGCTAGACCGTGTCCATCCCCCGGTTGATCATGCGGCCGATCGTCTCGTACTTCGCGCGCTGGTTTGACTTCAGCCAGAACGCGTAGGCGAGGCCGACCACGAATATGAGCACGTCTCCCCACACCAACCATTTGGCGTAGCTGTAGCCGGCGCCCAGGAAGTCGAGGTTGTGGATCGCCAGGTAGAGGACGATCGCCTGGCTGACAACCGCTATCAGCGGCGCCGTTATCGTCGTCCACCAGTGGTGAGACTCGGCGTGGTGGGTGCGGAAGTAGTTGAAGATCGCCACCGAGACCAGCGCCTGGATAGCCAGGATCGAGACCACCCCCATGACCGCCATCAGCCCGTAGACCTGCAGGAAGCCAACCGAGTCCGCGGCACCCAGCTTCGGGTCCACCGGCGCGAACAGCACGAACGCGAACATGATCAGCGCGGCGATCACCGACTGGGTGATCGACCCGATGTGGGGGCTGCCGTGCTTGGGATGGGTCCTCCCCAGGGCCCGGGGCAGGACGCCCTCGCGGCCCAGCGAGTACATGTAGCGGGCGGTGGTGTTGTGGAACGCCATCCCGCAGGCGAACGAGCCGGTGATGATGAACCAGCTCAGCGCTCCCTTGAGGAAACTGCCCCCGTATTGCTGCGCCGGATTGAAGAAGAAGTTGGCCGAATCGCTCTGGGCCACCGAGGCGGCGGCGTTGATGCCGTGGTATCCGCTGATCGCGGCCCAAGAGGTAAGCGCGTAGAAGATCCCCAACCCGATCACCGAGATGTACAGCGCCCGGGGCACGTTCTTCTTGGGATTCTTGGATTCCTCACCGTAGTTGGGCGCCATCTCGAATCCCACCCACGACCAGAAGGCGAAGAAGATCCCGATCCCGGCCGCTCCGGCGGCAATTGCGCTCCCGTGGCCGGGCAGGCTCTTGAAGGCGTTGACGGGATTGATGGCGCTGGCCGAGACGTTGCCGCCGGCCTTGGTGAAGATGAACACGTCGAACACCACCAGCGTGACGACCTCGCACAGCAGCGCGATCCCCAGCAGGCGCGCCGAGAGACGGACCTTGAAGAAGGTGAGGACCGAGATCAGCACGATCATGAACAGGCCGAACCACCACCACTCCAGGTGCAGGCCGTAGCGGGCCGCCTTGAGGCTCGCGAAGTACGCGAACCCGCCGACCAGCGAGACCTCGAACACGCTGTAGGCGGCGACCATGAGAAAGCCGCTGGCCATTCCTAGCTCGCGGCCCAGGCCGTGGCTGACGAAGCTGTAGAAGCCACCGGCGGTTGTCACCTTGCGCGACATCGCCACGTAGCCCACGCTGAAGATCGCCAGCACCACGGTGGCGAAGATGAATCCGGCCGGGGTGCCGATCCCGTTGCCGAAGCCGACGGATATCGGCGTGTTGAACAGCATCGCCGAGATCGGCGCCGAGCCGGTCACGGTGAGGAACAGCACACCGACCAGACCGACCGCTCCGGGCCGCAGCTTGTGGACGTCCGCTCGGTCGGCGACGTCGACGCTCTCCACTACGGGCAGCATCCCCTCGTGGTGCGCTTGGGCCTCTGTACTCACTTAACCACTCCTCGGTTAGGGCTTGTGCCGAAGCGGAGCTACACGCTCGCGGTCACCGGTGACTCTTCATGTCGCGGCTCGGTGCGGTCCTCACCGAGCGTCTCTACGAGCAGCTGCTCGACCGCCGCATTCCATTCCGACTGCCTGACCCGAACCCGGTTTGGTCGCAGCCGGCGCGGCTGCACATCCGAGTAGCCCGAACGGGCCAGCCGATCAAACGACTCGATCACGCGGATCACGATCCCGTAGTCGTGCGGACCCACGAAGTTGCCGATCCAGTCGCCGGGGCGACCGCGGTCGGTGAACACGCCCTCGCGGACCGCCTGCCAATAGGCGTGCTGGAACAGGCACCCCGCGATCCCCCGCTCGCTCCAGCACCCCGCCGTCACGCCTCGGTCGTCTCGCTCGATGCCGCGCAACCCCAGCTGCAGCAGCCGGCGTCCCCGCTCCGAGCCGGCCAGGGTGGCGAGATCTTGGCGTAAGCGCCGCTCGTCGTCGGTCATCTGATCACCTCTGGTTTCGGTTCAAGTCCCGGGCCTCCCACCGGCCGGCCTCAAATACCTCAAGTCCTCACCCCGCCGGCGGCGTCCAGGATGTACTCGAGTTGCGCCGCCAACGGCGCCCCGGGCACGAGCTTGCCGTCCAGTGCGGCGGTGCCGACCGTGAACGCCCACACCCCCCGGTCGGCCAGGGCCCGGATCCGCTGGGCCGAGTCCACCGAGCCGGCGGCGATCACCGGCAGCGACGTCGCCCCCACCATCGCCTCGACCAGGGACTCGACGTTGCCGTCGTGGCGATAGGCCAGCAGGTTGATCCCGTCCACCCCCAGCGACTCGGCCCGGCGGGCGTCCGCGGCGATCTCCTCGATCGTCCCCCGCAGCAGGCAGGGATGCTCGATCACCTTGCCGACGTAGGGGAAGAAGCGGATCCCGGTCCCGGC
The DNA here is from genome assembly GCA_036502145.1 of Solirubrobacteraceae bacterium. Classification (GTDB taxonomy): domain Bacteria; phylum Actinomycetota; class Thermoleophilia; order Solirubrobacterales; family Solirubrobacteraceae; genus Palsa-465. The sequence continues at coordinate 10,387 of DASXZB010000087.1, forward strand.
GATGATCTCCTGCACCGGCTCGATCAGGGTGCCGCCGATCAGGAAGTCCGGGCCCACCTCGGCGGCCACCCGCGCGGACTCGAGCGTCGCCTGGTCGGTCTCGGAGACCACCTCCAGGTAGCTGGTGTGGCCGTTGGCGCGGATGTCCTCGAACAGTCCGGCCAGCTCGTCGCGCTCGAGGCCCAGGTCCTTGCAGCCCACGTGGCGGACGCCGGTCCGGGCAACAGATTCGTAGACCTCACGAGCGTCGGCGATCGTGCGGTCGTCGCGAGTCAACATGAAGATGAATTCAGTCAAAGCAACCCCAAGTTGTCGGACAACTCGGGTATCGTAGCGTCTGCAGGAGCGGGCTGCAAAGAAAGTCACGAGGAGAAACAGAATGCGGGCGGCGATCTGGGACGGTCCAGGGTTGATGAGGGTTAACGAAATAGAGGACGCGGCCTGTCCGGCCGACGGAGTGCTGTTGCGTGTGACCGCGTGCGGCATCTGCGGCACCGACGTGCGCACGTTCTTCAACGGCGATCGCCGGATCACCCCACCCTGGGTGCTGGGCCACGAGATCAGCGGCGAGGTGGTCGAGGTCGGCTCGGCGGCCAACGGCGAGGTGGCCCAGTCGGCGATCGAGGTCGGCGACCACGTGCACTGCATCTCGACGCTGTGGTGCGGGACCTGCCGGATGTGCCGCAGCGGAAACGAGCACCTCTGCGTCCACGGCGAGCTGATGGGGTTCGACTACCAGGGCGCCTACACGGAGCTGGTGGCGATCCCCCAGATCGCGCTCAAGAACCTGTTCGCGATCCCCGACGCCCTCTCCGACGAGGTGGCCACGTTCGCCGATCCGCTGTCGGACGCGATCTGTGGTCACAAGGACATCGCCGTCGGGCTCGACGACACCGTGGTGGTGATCGGGGCCGGGCCGGTCGGCACCGCTCACGCGGCGATCTCGCGGCTGGAGGGAGCGGGCCACGTCATGCTCCAGGAGACCGCCGCCGACCGTCTCGAGCTCTCGCGCCGGATCCTCGGCGACGAGCGGATGAGCTACGTCGACGTGTCGGACGCCGACGGGGTCGCCGCCGTTCGCGAGGCCACCGACCAGATCGGCGCCGACGTTGTGATCGTGGCCTGCTCCAGCAGCCGGGCCCAGGAGCAGGCGATGGAGATGGCGGCTCCCCGCGGCCGGGTCCTGTTCTTCGGTGGGCTGCCCAAGGGGACCACCGACATCCGGTTTCCGTCCAACGTCCTGCACTACCAGGAGGTGCAGGTCCACGGCTCGTATGCCTCGCGCCACCGCGATCAGCTGCACGCGCTCGACATGCTGACCGCCGACGTGGGCGGGCTGCGGGGGGTTATCTCCGACGTCGTCGGGCTCGACGACGCCCCCGATGCCTTCGCTCGCATCAGGGCCGGCGAGGTCCTGAAGATCGTCGTCCGGCCCTAGTTCCCGGCAAATGCCAGGACCAGCGGCAACGGGCGGAGAATAGGTGGCTGATGGGGACACCGGAACGTCTGTCGCTGCGCCATAGGATCGCCGAGAACCTGCGCGAGCGGGTGGAGGCCGGGGAGTTCGGCCCCGGTAGCCAGCTGCCCAGCGAGCCCAACCTGGCCCGCAGCCTCGGCGTTTCGCGCAGCTCGCTGCGGTCCGGGATCGCCCTGCTGGAGGAGGACGGGCTGCTGCGCCGCCGACACGGCTCGGGCACCTACGTGACCCACAAGCCGCTGCTGCGCAACGACCTCAGCCGCAACTTCAGCGTCTCGGCGATGATCGCCGCCACCGGGCTCGAGCCGGGGACGCAGAAGGGGAGCGCGGGCGGCGAGCCGGCTCCGGATGACGTGGCCGCCGCGTTCGGGATCGAGCCCGGCACGACGCTCAGCGTGCTGCGACGGGTCCGCACCGCCGACGGCCGGCCGGTCGTCGACACGCTCGACTGGTGCCGCTGCGAGGTGATCGATCCGGATGCCCTCGCCGACCTGGGCGAGGGCTCGATCTACGTGGCCCTGGCCGAGCGCGGCCTGACCATCCATCACGGCGTGGCCTCGATCTATCCCACGGTCGCCGACGGCGAGACCGCGGACCGCCTCGACGTCCCCGAGGGCACACTGCTGCTGACGCTGTTTCAGGTCGACAGCACCGCCGACGGCGTGGTGGCGCTGGTGTCCAGCGAGCATCACCTGGCTGACGCGTTCGACATCTCGGTGTACCGGCGCGGTCCCGGCGACACCGGCGAGGACCACGGATGAGCGAGGCCGACCTGGTGGTGGGAGTGGACGTGGGGTCCCAGGGGACCTGCGCACAGGCCGTCGCCGCCGACGGCACCACCGTGGCCACCAGCTACGTTCCGCACTCGCTCTCCTACCCCCAACCGGGGTGGGCCGAGCAGGACCCCGACGAGTGGCTGGGCGCAGTGGCCCGGGCGCTCGACGAGATCCGCCGGTCGGTAGACGGACATCCGCTGCGGGCCGTCGCCTTCGGGTCACAGCTCGATGGCCTGGTGGCGGCCGACGCCAACGGTCGTCCGACCGGGGCCGCGCTGATCTGGATGGATCGCCGGGCCACCGCCGAGTGCGAGCACGCCGCCGGCGAGCTGGACCCCGACCGGCTGCGCGAGCTGACCGGCTGCAACCTGGACCCCGGCCACGTGGCCGCCAAGATCTCCTGGCTACGAGGCAACCGAGACGAACAGCACCGGTCGGCACGGTGGTTTCTGCTGCCAGGCTCGTTCGTGGCCTGGCGCGCCGCCGGCGAGCTGGCCGTGGACCCCTCCAACGCCTCGTCCTCGATGCTGCTCGACACGCGAGAGCTGCGCTGGTGCGAGGAGGCCTGCGCCGGGTTTGGCGTGGAGCCCGAGATGCTGGCGCCGATCCGGCCGGCCCACGAGGTTCTGGGACCGGTGGCGCCGTGGCTGCGAAACGCCGCCGGTCTCGACGCCTCGACGCTGGTGGTGCTCGGCTGCGGAGACGAGATGGCGGCGACGCTGGGCGCCGGGGTGATCGATCCGGGGACGGTGTGCGACGTGATGGGCACCGCCGAGCCGGTCTGCGCGGTGGTCTCCGAGCCCGCGCTCGACCCCGACTGCGTGACCGAGGCCCATCCCCACGCCACCCCCGGTGGCTGGCTGCTCGAGAACCCCGGCTGGCTGTCGGGCGGCGCCTACCGCTGGTTTCGCGACGAGCTGGGCTCGGTGGAGTCAGCCCGCGCCCAGGCCACCGGGACCGACGTCTATCAGCTGCTCAACGACGCCGCGGCCGCGGTGGCCCCCGGCGCCGACGGCGTCCTCTGGATCCCGGCGCTGGCCGGCGCCACGGCGCCGGAGTGGAACGCCGACGCCCGGGCGGCCTGGTTCGGGCTCACCGCCGCCCACGGCCGCCCGCACCTGGCGCGGGCGCTGCTGGAGGGAAACGCCTTCGCGCTGCGCGATGTGCTCGACGCGATGGGCAGCGCCGGCCTGACGCCGACCGACCTGGTCTGCGTCGCCGGTGGGGCCCGTGGTGACCTGTTGCTCAGCATCCGCGCCGACGTCACCGGGCTGCCGGTCACCCGGCCTGCCGACGTCGAGACCACCGCGCGCGGTGCCGCCATGCTGGCCGCCGCCGGCGCCGGGCTGCACCCCGACGTGCGCACCGCCGCCACCGAGATGGCCGGGCCGCGTTCAGAGCCGGTGATGCCCGACCCCGAGCGCCAGGCCGTCTACGCCGCCGCGCACCGGCGCTACCGCGACCTCTACGCGGCGCTGCGCCCGCTGTTCTGAGCTTCCGGTTCGAGGACCGCCCCGGGGTTGAGCAGGTTGTGCGGGTCAAGCGCCGACTTCACCGCCCGCATCGCCGCGATCTCGGCCGCGCCGCGGGCCCGCGGCAGCCAGGGCGCCTTGGCGACGCCGATCCCGTGCTCGGCGCTGATGGTCCCGCCGCACTGGAGCACCAGCGAGAGCACTGCGTCATCGATGGAGGCGTCGGCGGGATCGGCGCCGAGCACGTTGACGTGCACGTTGCCGTCGCCGAGGTGTCCGAACAGAATCACCCGCTTGCCGGCGCCCACCGCCTGGGGCACCTCCTCCAGGAACCGGCCGAGGCGGTCTAGCGGCACGCCTACGTCTAGCTTGTGGGGGATCCCGGCGGCGTTGATGGCCTCGCTGTGGCCCTCGCGCAGCGCCCACAGCGCTTCGCGCCCGGCGCTGTCGTCGGCGATCAGGGCGTCCTCGGCGCCGGCCTGGGAGAGGGCGGCGGCCAGCTCGTCGGTGGGGTCGGTCGCGGCGGCGCATTCCGCCAGCACGTACACCGGGGCTGGTTGAGGCAGCGGGGAGCGGCGCTTTTGGTGCTCGAGCACCAGCGCCAGCCCCTCCTGGAGGAAGAAGTCACAGCTCTCCAGCGATGGCACCGAGGCCCGGAGCATCGCGAGCAGCTCGGCGGCCGCGGCGACCGAGCGGCGCGGCACCAGCGCGGCGGTGCGCGCCGCCAGCCACGGCGCCAGCCGCCAGCGCACCCGGGTGATGACCGCCAGCGTCCCCTCCGAGCCGACCAGCAGCGCCGGCAGGTCGTAGCCGGCATTGTCCTTGGTCAGCCCTGACAGCCGCGAGATCACCGCGCCGCCGGCGGTGACCGCCTCCAGGCCGGCCAGGTGGGCCCGGGCGGTGCCGTGGCGCAGGGCGCGAGCGCCGCCGGCGTCGCAGGCCACCACCCCGCCGAGGGTGCAGGAGTCGCGGGCGGCGAAGTCGAGCGTCGCGTCCTGATCGGCGTCGCGGGCCGCGGCTTGCAGCGCCGCCAGCGTCGCGCCGGCGCCGACCGTGACCTGACCGACCGCCCGGTCCACCGGCCCGATCTCGTCCAGCCGCCGCAGCGAGAGCACCACCTCGCCGCCGCGGGGGACGCTGCCGCCGACCATGCCGGTGTTTCCGCCCTGCGGGATCACCGCCGCTCCGGCGCGGGCGCAGGTCTCCAGCACGGCGGCGACCTGCTCGGTGTCGGCGGGGCGCACCACCAGGCTGGCCGACCCGTGGTAGCGGCCCGTCCAGTCGGTCTCGTAGCCCGACTTCAGGTCCGGATCGGTCAGGACGTGGCGTTCGCCGACGATCCCGGCTAGGGCTTGCGGGAGATCCATGGGGGTAAGAGATACCCGAGCAGCGCGATCGACGAAGGGTGCCCGGCTTGTCGCAGCGCGAGACGATCTTCACGATGGAGGCCACCCCGGTCAAGTACGGCGCCGGAGCGTCGCGGGAGGCGGGCTGGGACCTGAAGCGCCTCGGCGTCAAGCGCGCGATGCTGGTCACCGATCCCGGGGTCGCGGCGCTGGGCCATCCGGAGCGGATCCGGGGGCTGATCGCGGACGAGGGAATCGAGACCGTGGTCTACGACCGGGCGCGGGTGGAGCCGACGATCGACTCCTTCCAGCACGCCGCGGACTTCGCGCTCGAGCACGAGGTCGACGGGTTCGTCTCGGTCGGCGGCGGCTCGAGCATGGACACCGCCAAGGTGGCGAACCTGGTGCTGACCCATCCGGCAGCGGTCATGGACTACGTCAATCCGCCGGTGGGAGAGGGAAAGCGCCCGCCCGGTCCGCTCAAGCCGCACCTGGCGATTCCGACCACGTCGGGCACCGGATCGGAGGCCACCACCGTGGCGGTGCTCGACATCCCCGAGATCAAGGTCAAGACTGGGATCTCGCACCGCTACCTGCGGCCGGTGCAGGTGATCGTCGATCCCGAGCTGACGCGCTCGCTGCCGGCGGAGGTAACGGCCTCGACCGGGCTGGACGTGGTCTGCCACGCCGCCGAGTCGTTTCTGTCAAAGCCATTCGACACCCGGCCCCGGCCTGACTCGCCGGAGGATCGGCCGCCGTATCAGGGCGCCAATCCGGTCGCCGACGTGTGGTCGGCCAAGGCGCTCGAGCTCGGCGGGCGCTACCTGCGCCGTGCCGTCGCCGACGGCGGCGACCTGGAGGCGCGGGGGTTCATGATGCTGGCGGCGACGATGGCCGGGGTGGGCTTCGGCTCGGCCGGGGTGCACATCCCGCACTCCTGCGCGTATCCGATCGCGTCGGTCAAGCACGAGTACCAGCCGCCCGGCTACCCCGACGACCATCCCTTCGTGCCCCACGGCAACTCGGTGATCGTCACCGCGCCGGCGGCGTTTCGGTTCACCTACGACGCGATGCCCGAGCGACACCACCACGTCGCCGGGCTGCTGGCCGGCGAGCCGCCGGCCGATCCCGGGCCCGACACGCTGCCGGAGGTCCTGCGCCGGCTGATGCAGGACGTCGGCGCGCCGCGGGGCGTGGCCGAGCTCGGCTACACCGAGGACGACGTCCCGGCCCTGGTCGAGGGCGCGCTCAAGCAGGAGCGCCTGCTGGCGGTGGCCCCCAAGGAGGTCGGCGCCGAGGACCTGCGCCACATCATCGGCGCGTCGATGACCAACTGGTGAACGCCCGCCCGCCCGCCTTAGGCCGTGACCCGGCCCCACAGCTCCCGGCTGGCCAGCTCCGCGCCCTGCACCAGCGACTCGAGCTTGGCCCAGGCCACCTGGGGGTGGACCCGGCCGCCCAGGCCGCAGTCGGTCGACGCCACCACGTTCTCGCGCCCCACACCCTGGGCGAAGCGCACGATCCGCTCCGCCACCAGCTCGGGGTGCTCGATGACGTTGGTGGAGTGGCTGACGATGCCGGGGAGGATCACCTTGCCCGGCGGCAACCGGATGTCGTTCCAGACCTTCCACTCGTGCTCGTGGCGGACGTTGGCGGCCTCGAACGAGTAGGCGCCGGCGTTGATCTTCAGCATCACCTCGACGATGTCGGCCATCGGGATGTCGGTGACGTGGGGGCCGTGCCAGCTGCCCCAGCAGAGGTGAAAGCGGATCCGGTCGGTGGGGAGGTCGCGGATCGCGTAGTTCAGCGCCTCGACGCGGATCATGGTGAAGCGCTGGTAGGCCTCGACGGTCGGCGCCGGGTTGATCTGATCCCAATTCTCGGCGATCCCGGGATCGTCGAGCTGGAGGCCGAGTCCGGCGTCGATGATCGCCACGTACTCCTCGCGCAGCGCGTCGGCGCAGGCGTAGATCAGCTCCTCGTCGTTGTCGTAGTGCTCGTTGCCGAATCGCGAGGCGCTGCCCGGGGCCACCGAGTTCAGAAAGCCGTCCTCGAGCCCAGCGTCATCGAGCGCGGCCTGAAAATTCGTGATGTCCTGCTGGATCGCCTCCTGGCCGGTGTAGGTGATCGGACCGCGGCATATCGGGGCGATGTTCGGCGGCGTGGGCAGCGCGCAGCCTGAGCTCTTGTCGGCGTAGGCCTCCGCGAACTGATTCCAGTCGCGGCGCTCGTTGAAGCTCGCCAGCGCCACCTCGCCGGCCTTGGGCCGGGCCTGGGGAACGTCGAGCACCGCGGTCTCGACCAGCTCCAGGCCGCCGAGCCGCTGAAAGACGTAGGTCCACCACGAGCCGTAGTCGTACCGGTGGCCCATGGAGTGCCCGTACTCGCCGTCGTTGACCAGGTCGATCCCGATCTGGCGCTGGCGGGCCACCACGTCCTTGACCGCCTGCGCCAGCTTGTCCTGGTATCCGGCCTCGTCTTCGAGCTCGCCCGCGGTCCGCGCAAAGTTGAGCTGCACGAGCTCCTCGGGCCGCGGCAGACTCCCGGCGTGGCTGGTCAGGATCCGATCGCTCATCTCTCTCCTCTTGGTCTCAGGGGCGTTCGATTGCGCGTGCTCGCCTCGCCGGCAGCCTACCTGGCCTCCGCGGCCGCGGGCCACGGGAGACTCCACGACCCCACGTCGCGGACTACTCCTTGCGATGATCCTCGCTCGCTCCCGACCCCCGACGAGGGTGCCGTGTCACGAGGCTGGTTCCGAGAGCTTGGCAGCACTCAAATCGCCACCAGCGCGATCGCACTGGGGCTGGCCGCACTGGGTCGGCCCGGGTATCTGAACCTCGGGCACGGCGAGGACTTCGCGGACCGCTCAGTCGACGCGCTCGCCGATCGCACCGATGCCGTGCTCGACGCCGCCCGCGAGGCGGGAGTCCGCCACTTCGACGCAGCTCGCTCCTATGGCCGAGCCGAGGAGTTTCTAGGCTCGTGGTTGCGCTCGCGATCGGTGACGCCGGGTGCCGTCACCATCAGCTCGAAGTGGGGATATACCTACACCGCGGGCTGGCGGGTAGACGCCGATCCGCCTGAGGTCAAGGACCTGACCGCCACGACCTTTCGCCGTCAGATCCAGGAGACCCGCGAGCTGCTCGGCGAGTATCTGACGCTCTACCAGATCCACTCGGCCACGCTGTCCAGCGGTGTGCTCGACGACCGCGAGCTGCGCGACGAGCTCGACGCGCTTCGGTCGCAGGGAGTGGCCGTCGGGCTGACCGTGACCGGCCCCGAGCAGGGGGCGACGATCGAGCGCGCCGTCCAGACCGGAGCCTTCGACACCGTGCAGGCAACCTGGAACCTGCTCGAGCGGTCGGCCGGGCCGGCGCTGCAATCCGCGCACGAGGCAGGAATGGGAGTGATCGTCAAAGAGGCGCTCGCCAACGGGCGGCTGGGCCCCCGGGGAGCAGTCGAGCCGCTGACGCGGCTGGCGGCGAGACTCGGCGTCAGCGAGGACGCGGTGGCGATCGCGGCAGTCGTCTCTCGGCCCTGGCTGGACACCGTGTTGAGTGGCGCGAGCACGGTCGCCCAGCTTCAGAGCAACCTCGCCGCCCGCCAGATCAGCTGGGACAGCACCTTGGAGGACGAGCTCGCCAGCCTGACCGAACCCCCCGACGCCTACTGGAAAACGCGGTCCGGACTGCGTTGGACCTAGCCGGCCTCTCGGCCGGACGGAGCCGCCCTCTCGGCCGTACGGAGCCTGCCGTCTCGGTCCGCGCGGAGCTGCGTCGAGACTTGAGTAACGTTTGTTACAGCCCGGGGTTGTTGAAACTGTGCTCCCCGCTCGACGCCAGAAGTCGCGCACGCGCCTGACACGTAACGCGCGCAAGCGCCGTGCTGCGGCGTGGAGACTGCTCCCGGTGCGGCGCCGTCAGTCGGGGTCGGCGCGCCTCAAACGTCGCGCCCAGGACCTGCTGATCGCGGCGTCGGGCGTGTTCCTCGTTCGCCGCCGCGCAACGCACCGGGCGCGTTTGAAGCGCCGCACTCGGAAGCTGTTGGCGGCGGCGCCGAGCGTGCTCCTGTTCCGTCGCCGGAAGTCGACCTCGGCCCGGCTGGGCCGGCGAGCGCGCGACCTGCTCCCCGCCGCGCCGCAGTTGGACGTCAAGTGGGCGCGCTCCGGTCCGGCGATCGTCACGCGCGAGATGGTGCTGACCTTCCTGCTGGCGCCGATCCTCGCCTTCTACACGCGCCGGCGCATCACCGGTGCCAACAAGCTCGCGAGGCTGCGGGCGCCCGTGATCCTGGTGGCAAATCACGTCAGCCACATCGACACCCCGGTCATCCTGGCTGCGCTTCCCCGCCGCTTGCGCCGGCGCACGGTCGTGGCCGCGGCCGCCGACTACTTCTACCGCAACCGGGTCGTGGCGGTACTGGTCTCGCTGATCTTCAACACGGTGCCGATGGCTCGCGGCGGGGGCGGTCTCGGCAAACAGGCCGCCGCACACGTCGACGGATTGCTCGACCGCGGCTGGAACCTGCTGCTGTATCCGGAGGGAACACGGTCGCGCAGCGGTGGCCCGGGACGGTTGCGGCGCGGCGCTGCCGTGCTCGCCGCCCGCCACGACGTCTCGATCGTCCCGATCCGGGTCACGGGCACGCGCGATGCGATGCCGCCCGGAAGCTTCTGGCCGTCGCGGATTCGCTCCCGGATCGGCTCGAGGCGGCACCCCGTGAGCATCTCGTTTGGCGACCCGATCGCGCCGACCGACGATCTCTCCGCGGTGATCGAGAGCGTGCAGGGATTCTTCGAAGGCGACGACCAGATCTCTTCGCCGGCGGCCGCCGATCAGCCCTCTTTGCCCGCGGCCGGCGCGTAGTCGTCGTCGTCGAGCCAGTCCATGGTGCGGGCGACCGCCTTCTTCCACTTTCGGTAGCCCTTGTCGCGCACGGCAGGATCGGTATTGGGCAGCCATTCGGCCGCCCGGTGCCAATTCTGCTTGACGCTGTCCAGATCGGGCCAAAAGCCGACCGCCAACCCGGCGGCATAGGCCGCGCCGAGCGAGACCGTCTCGGCGACGATTGGGCGCATCACGGGCACGTCGAGCACGTCGGCGAGGAACTGCATCAGCA
>DASXZB010000088.1:0-16006 GCA_036502145.1 Solirubrobacteraceae bacterium
CGGGCGGGCGAGGACGACCAGCGGCATCGAGAAGATGAGAAGCAGTCATTGGCGCAGCATCCCGCCGCCCACGCCCACCTGCGAGGCATGGGAAGCGGTGGCTCGTCTGCGACCTCGCCGCTAGGTGTCGCGAAGCGGAAAGTCGTCTTGACCCGGAGCCTGTGTGGGTCTTAGGGTCTGATCAATCAGTGATAGCGCATCTTCGGGAGCGCTCGATTGCAGGAGGGACCGATGACAGTTGCCGAGGTTAACGCCGTGGCTCAGGCGTTTCACGAAGGGGTAGCCAACCGCGATGCGGCGGCTTTGGCCAGCCTCTATGCAGAGAGCGGCCGGTTCTTGCCGCCGGGCATGGATCCGTGCGAAGGACCGGGTGAGATTCAGCAGGCCATGCAAGCGCTGCTAGATATGGGCGCGCGGTCGCTGGACGTCGAGCCGTTGGAGGTTCGAGAAGCGGGCGAGATGACGATCGAATTTGGACGCTACAGGCTCGGCATCGAGCCTGAGGGTGCGGCGCCCGTTACCGACCTGGGCAAGTACGTGGTCGTCCACGAGGGCCAGCCGGATGGCTCGTCGAAGATCGTGCTCGACATCTTCAACTCCAACGCCCCACCGGCCGGCGCATAAGGACAGCGAACGGACACATAAGCCACGACCGGCTCATCCTTCATCCTTCAGGTTCGCGTGGCCGGGAGCTTCTGGGCGGCCTAGAGTCGCGCTATCGAAATGGACGATATGTGGCAGCGTCTGGCTAATTGCGAGATGCGCTCGGAATGAGTCCGAGCAAGCGGGCCTGCTGTTGGAGTCCCAGTGGGAGGGTTCGCGCGTCGACGATTAGGCCGTCGATCTGCAAGAGCCAGGCTGTCGGGTGATCGTTAATCAGGTCGCGGCGGCACAACTGTGGATCCAACGGTGACTGCAGACCGAGCAGCTGCCGGATTTGGTCTGGACTTGTTGTACACCGTCGGTTGCGGGACACCGACTAGCTTGCCGAGCTCGCTGGCGCGCATGTGCGGCGTCTGCGTAGGGTCAAAGAGGAAGTTGTTGACCGCGACCACGTAGATCACGCCGGCGGCCCAGATCCTCGGCTGGCCGCGCAGCAGCGAGGACGGCCGCTTGTGCACGAGCGTGCCGACGAGCCGAGCAGACATGACGGCGTACTCCTCGTCGAGGTGCTCAAGGCAGAGGTCAGAGATCACGCTAAGGATCTCCTCGACGCGGGGCTGCAGCCGCGGCCGTCGAGTCGCGATCGTGCTCACTTGCCCTCCGGGCTCGTCATGCCAAGCGAAGGATGCCCGCCAGCGCGGACGCATCGCCCTCCCCGACAGCCCCAGCCGCGCGCGCGACGACTGAGCATTGAACTACCCACGGCGCCCAGGTCGCTCGCCAGCCGCCCACGAAAGCAGGCGTGCGGTGTGCGACGCCTGGTGTCGCAAAGCAGTTATCCGCTCAGATCCGATCGCCTAACGAGAGCGGGCGTCGGCCCGTCAGGTAACGCGACCTGTGGGGGCGCGAGCCTCGACGGAGTCTTGGTGTCGGTGATCGTCGGTGTTGCCGCGCCAGCGTCAGCGGTCGTGCTTTGGGGATTGTTCGCTGCTCCGAGAGCGAGTCGTCGACTTCCGGTTCGCGCTCGCGTGCCATTCGAATTGAGCGTGTTCGTGCTCGCAGTCGCCGCGCTCGTCGCGGTCGACTGGCCCGCCATAGCGATCGCATTCGCCGCCGCTTCCGGTGTCAACGCCGTTCTCCTCACGCGACTCGATCAGTGGGAGCAATAGACCCGGCACATCCGGCGCGTGGGTTGTCGCCATGCGAGTCGTCCGGCCTGAGACCGCTCAGATCGCGAAAGCTGTCGCACCGGAGGGCGCGGTTCCCGCGCGTTGCGGGCATCCGGCGCGGACCGGTGCCCAGTATCGCGGCACGAGCGAAGCAGGACCGCCGACGTCGCGCGGCGCGATCGTTGCCCGCGAATTCGGGTCGCCGGGCGGCGCCCGGCACCTGGCTCCGTCGCCGCGCTGATCCCTGGGCCGCGCCGGGTGTCAGCGGTCGAGCACGGCGGCCATTGCTCGCCGGGCACGCTGCAGCGAGCTCGGGTTCCGGTTGAGCTGGAAGTCGCAGTTAGCGCCGACTGCCAGCGCGTTGATTGTGAACGCCACGTCCTTGGGGTCGGTACCGGCGGGAAGCTCGCCGCTCTCGATCGCCGTGCTCGCTTCTCGCTCCAGGAGGGCCAGCCACCCCCGCATCACCGTTCTCACCGCGGCGTTGACTGGCCCCGGACGCGCGTCGAACTCCACCATCGCAGTGGTGAGAAAGCAGCCACCGGGGAACGGCGGACGACCGAGGTAGGCGACCCACGCATCGCAGATCGCGTTCAACCGCGCCAGGCCCGGCGGCGCGGTGGACGCGGGCTTATATACGCTGCGGCGAAAGATGTCGGCAGCTTGGTCGAGCGTCGCCAACTGCAGCTGCTCCTTCGAGCCGAAACGGCCCACCAGCCCGCTCTTGCTCATCCCGAGCCGGTCGGCCAAGCGGCCGATGGTGAGCCCCTCGAGCCCCACCACCGAAGCGAGCTGCACGGCGGCGGCAAGCGTCTGACTTCGCGAGCCTGCGACCTCCGTGGCGGATCGTCGTGGCATTGCTCCCCGAGTCTATATACCGAACGATCGTGTCCTATATATTGCGGACGATCGTTCTCTTTGCTGACGATGGGAAGATACATGCGGATCAGGTGGCTTGGCTGGGCTGGTGTGGAGGTGGAGGCGCAAGGCGAGCGGGTGGTTGTGGATCCACTCCAGGACGCCAGCGCCGTGTTCGCATGGCTGGGAGACCGAGCTCAGACCATCCCGCTCCCTGAAGTCGTACCCCCTGAGCCGGGGGCACTTGCCGGCCTGCTCACCCATCTGCACCGCGACCACGCCGACGCGGGCGCGCTCAGCACCGCGCTGGCCGCCGGCGCGCCCGTCTACGAGCCCGTCGACTACGGTGGCGAGGGCCGCGAGCGGCTCGCGGTGCTACAGGCCGACGGTGAACTGGCCGCCGCTGGGCTACCTCGCCAGCCGAGCGCTGCGTGGATGAGCACCAGAGCTGGAGCGTTCACGCTCACCGCGCTGCCCGCCGTCGACGGGACCGGCGACCCACAGGTGTCGTGGCTGCTGGAGGCGGACGACAAACGGGTGCTGCATCTCGGTGACACGACGTGGCACGGCTGGTGGTGGCGGATCGCCGAGCGATACGGGCCGCCGGACGTCGTCCTGGCCCCGATCAACGGGGCCCGACTCACGTTCCCGCACCGACAGCCGGCCAGCTCACTGCCCGGTGCAATGGAGCCCGAGCAGGCCGCCCTCGCCACCGAGCTGCTGCGAGCCAACCGGCTGGTCCCGATCCACTTCGGCGCGTACCACCTCCCGGGCGTATACGAGCCAGTCGGGGACGCGCTCGACCGGGTGACCGTCGCCAGCGACCGCGTCACACCGCTTCGGCCCGGCGAGACGATCGAGGTCTAGCTGCAACCTGCAGCGGCGCCGCGGGCTGGTCCATAAAACCCCGGCCTCCGGTTCCGCGCTAGGCAGGTCGCCGCAGGTCGTGCCTCGCCTGCGGGTCCGGGACTGGAAGCAGGTGTCCCGTTGGCCGATCCGGTTACCGGTTTCTGCGCGCTCCGTACGTCGCGGCCCGAAAACGCGGGCTCCTCTGGTCCGGGATGGGCTTCGGGAGTCAGCCGACGGTCGAGCCGCCGTTCACGAGGCGGATGCGCATGTGCGCAAACGTACCCGCTCGCGGCGTCCGATTCGGGTAGGTCAGGGCGCGTGGCGCGGATGCGAGCGGTGGTCGCGGAGGGGCCGGACGGACCGGACGGGCTCGTCGTGCGTGAGGTGCCCCGCCCCGTCCCGCGTCCGGGCTGGGCGCTGGTCAGGGTCGAAGCATTCGGGCTCAACCGGTCCGAGTACAAGACGCTCAAGGGCTACGCGAGCGATACGGTGAAGTTCCCGCGGATCCTCGGGATCGAGCTGGTTGGCGTGGTGGAGGCGGTTGATGGGGACGCGGCCGCCGAGCCGCCGGGGACGACCGTCGCGGCGCTGATGGGGGAGATGGGCCGTGGGTTCGATGGCGGCTACGCCGAGTACGCGCTCGTCCCCGAGCACCAGCTGATCGCGCTCGACACGACGTTGCCGTGGGACGTGTTGGGCGCGCTGCCCGAGACGTTCGTGACCGCCGCGGGCTCGCTCGCGCACGTCGGCCTGCAGGCGGGAGAGACCCTGCTGTTGCGCGGCGCGACGTCCTCGGTCGGCCTTGCCTGCCTCGAGCTCACCCGCGCCGCCGGCGTGCGGGTGATCGCGACTACGCGCAGCGAGGCGAAGGGCCGGCGGCTGACCGACCTCGGCGCCGCGGGCGCAGTGCTCGAGGCCGACGGCTTCGCCGAGCGCGCCCGGGCTGTGCTGCCCAAGGGCGGTGCCGACGGCGCCGTCGATCTGATCGGCGGCGCCGCGGTGCTCGAGACGCTGCGTCTGCTGCACCCCGGCGCGACGGCCTGCAACTCCGGCTCGCTGTCTGACACCTGGGTGATCCCGGACTTCGAGCCGATCGCGATGATCCCTTCGGGGCGCAAGCTGACGGCGTTTCATTCCAACGACGTGCACGACGCGCGGGTCGGCGGCCCGCTGCTGCGGGCCGTCGTCGAGCAGGTCGAGCGCGGCGAGGTGGCGCCCAACATCGACGCGGTCTATGCACTCGAGCAAACGGTCGACGCGCACCGCCGGATGGCGGCCGCCGAGGCGACTGGCAAGCTGGTCGTGCTGCCGCGCGCCGCGACCGCCTAAGTCGCCAGTGGGACCGCCCGGACCTTTCCCTGACTTCGGGGTGGGGAGCGCCGTTCCGGCCCAGCTCGCCCGAACGCGGATCGTGGAGCCGGCGAAGTCGACGTCACGCCAACGCAAGGCGAGCAGCTCGCCCATCCGCAGACCCGTGAACGCCGCCGTCAAATAGATCGCAGCGTCAGTTTCGGACACGGCTGCGCGGACCAGCGCCCAGACCTCCTCGGGTGAGAAGACCTGGATGTCGCCGCTGGAGCGCATCGGGTGCTTCTCCACACGTGCCAGTGGATTGACCTGGACCTCCCAGACGATCCGGGCCCGCCGGAAGATGCCGTGCAACTGGATCAGGAGCTTATTCTTCGACCGATTCGACAGACTGGTCAGCGTGCGACGCCACGCCTCTATCTCCTGCGCAGTGATCTCTTCGAGCGGCTGATCCCCGAACGCCGGCAGCAGGTGCGCCCGCAGCGCCGAGCGGTAGTCCACCAGCGTCGATGGCTTGCGCTCCCGGTCCTCCTCGATGAAGCGCAGCCACTCAGCCGCGGCGTCGGCGAAGGTCACGCCAGACCGCGCCGCTCCCGGCAGCGTTCCGCGACATGCTTCGTGAAGCACCTCACGCAGCCACGCCTCGGCGGTCCACTTGGTGTAGCAGCCAGCCGCCGGCCGCCCACGCCCGGTCCACCCGGCCCGATCCTCCTCGGAACCTGCCGCCCATCAACAAGCCGATACCGGACATACCAGACCGCACGACGCGCACCCTCGCGACGGAAGACCGATCCAGTCGTAAATCCCAAGCAGCCCGCTCACAGACCAATCAAACCCGCCTTCGCCAACAAAAGTGGGACAAAGCCCTATGAGCAACCACTTCCCGATGCCGCCGGTGGGGCTCGAACCCACGACCTTCGGATTAAAAGTCCGCTGCTCTACCAACTGAGCTACAGCGGCGGGCACTGCATGATCGCGCACTCGGCGATGGTGGCGGCGCCGGGCGCCCCGGCGCGACGGGACGTGCTCAGCCTCGGTAGGCGACGGCCTCGATCTCGACCAGCATCCGCGGGTCGATCAGGGCGCTGACCTCGACCATGGTCATCAGGGGGCGGAACTGGGCGAACACCTCCCCGTGGGCGCGGCCGACCTCGGTGCTGCGCGAGATGTCGGTGACGTAGACCCGCGTCTGCACCACGTCCTCGATACCCACCTCGGCGCGCCCCAGCTCGTGCTCGAGCTTGCGCAGGATCTCGACCGTCTGCTCGTAGGGGGTCTCGCCGACGACTGCGCCGTCCTCATCGATCGAGGTCGTGCCGCCGACGAGCACGAATCCGCCGACCCGCAGGATCCGGCTGAAGCCGAACCTGAGCTCGTAGGGCGACGGCGGGTCGCCCGGCAGGCGCTTCGGACGCTCGGTCAATGGCGGAAGTGACGCCGGCTGGTGAAGACCATCGTCGCTCCGGCCCGGTCCACCGCCGCGACGACGTCGGGGTCGCGAACCGAGCCCCCCGGCTGGATGATCGCGGTGGCCCCGGCGTTGAGCGCCAGCTCCGGCCCGTCGGCGAACGGGAAGTACGCGTCGGAAGCCACAGCAGAGCCGGCGACGCCGTCACGGGCCTTGTCGATGGCCAGCCGGACCGAGTCCACCCGGCTCATCTGGCCAGCCCCGATCCCGATCGTTGCCTCGTCGCGGGCGAACACGATCGCGTTGGAGCGGACGTGCTTGCACACCTTCCACGCGAACGAGAGGTCCTGCCACTCGGCGTTGGTGGGGCGGCGCTCGGTGACGACCTGCATCTCGCCGCGGTCCTCGAGATCGAGGTCGCGGTCCTGGACCAGCATGCCGCCCATGACCTGGCGCAGGTGGGGATCGAGCAGATTGGAGGAGCGGCGCTCGCGGTCGTCGAGGATCCGCATGTTCGGCTTCTGCTGGAGGATCTCCACGGCACCCTGCTCGTAGCCACGCGCAAACAGGACCTCGATGAACTGGTCGGCCAGCACCTCGGCAAGCTGGGTGTCGATCGACCGGTTCAGGCAGACCACGCCGCCGAAGGCCGACATGGGGTCGCAGGCGAAGGCCCGCTTGTAGGCCTCCAGCGCATCCGAGCCCACCGCCACGCCGCAGGGGTTGTTGTGCTTGATGATCACGCAGGCCGGGATGATGAATTCACCCAGCAGCATCCGTCCGGCATCCAGGTCGAGCAGGTTGTTGAACGAGATCGGCTTGCCGCCGAGCTGGGAGACCATCGACAGCACGTGGGTCCGGGCGCCCACCTGCTCGTAGTAGGCGGCCCGCTGATGGGGGTTCTCGCCGTAGGGCAGCTCGAGCACCTTCTCGAACGCCCGCACCAGCAGCGGCGGGAAGTCCTCGCGCTTCTCCTGAAACCAGCGCGCGATGGCGGTGTCGTAGCGGGCGGTGTAGGCAAACGCCTCGGCGGCCAGGCTCTCCCGGGTCGCCGGGGAGAGGCGGCGGTCTGACTCGCGAAGCTCGTCGAGCACGGCGTCGTAGCTGGCCGGGCTGACCACGGGGGCGGCGAACGCGTAGTTCTTGGCGGCGGCGCGGATCATCGTCGGACCGCCGATATCGATGTTCTCGATCACCTCGTTCTCGGTCGCTCCGCGCATTGCCGCCGTGCGCTCGAACGGGTACAGGTTGACGCACACCAGGTCGACCAGCTCGACGTCGTGCTCCTCGACCGCGGCCATGTGATCAGGCTTGTCGCGGACCGCCAGTAGCCCGGCATAAAGCTTGGGATGAAGCGTCTTGACGCGGCCGTCCATGATCTCGGGGAAGTCGGTCAGGTCGGAGATCGAGCGCACCGGGACGCCGGCCTCGACCAGCTGGCGGGCGGTGCCGCCGGTGGAGACGATCTCGATGCCGAGCTCGGCCAGGCCCCGCGCGAACTCCACGATCCCGGTCTTGTCGGAGACCGACAGCAGGGCCCTCCCCACCTGGGTGTAGGTGGCCGCAGCCTCGTACGCGCCTAGTGACTGAGGTCCCCCTTCCATGGATGCGACTCTATCGGTCGATGACAACGCGACGCGGGTTGGCGGGATCGAAACCAACCGCGCCGCGGGCGATCAGGGACACGGCCTCCGGGAGCAGCACGTGCTCGATCTCGTGCAGCCGCTCGAGGACCTCTTCGTACTCCAGCGCGTCAGGCAGTTCGACCGCCCGTTGGAGGATCACCGGTCCGGTGTCGACGCCACCGTCGACGAAGTGAACTGTCACCCCGAACACCTTGACGCCGTAATCCAGCGCCTGCTGGATCGCGTTCAGACCGGGAAACGCCGGCAGCAGCGCCGGGTGGACGTTGATCACCCGGTCCGGGAACGCCGCCAGGAAGGCAGGGCTCAGCAGCTGCATGTATCCCGCCAGCACCACCAGCTCCACCTGGCGCGCGCGCAGCCAGTCCGCCATGGCGTCGTCGCGCGCCTCGCGGTCGGCAAAGCGCTCAGCGGCAAACACGTCCGCATCGAGGCCCGCCGCCCGCGCCCGCTCCAGCGCGCCAGCTCCGGGCTTGTCGGAGGCCACCGCGACGATCCTCACATCTCCGTGGCCATGGGCGCGATCGATCAGCGCCTGCAGGTTCGTGCCGGCGCCCGACGCCAGTACGCCGACGTTCATGCCGCGCGCAGCTTGGGAAACCGTCCCCCGGTGGATCGCAGCCGGCCGGTCTGGAGCAGCTCGTCGACCCGGCCCAGAACCTCCTCGGAACGAAGGTGGGCATAGTCCCCGTAGCTGGCCAGGTCGTCGTAGGAGTATTGCGCCACCACCTTCGAGCGCCCGCCACGGAGGATTTCGACCGTCCGCGTCCGGCCCACCGGGGGCCGCGCCGAGACGACCACATCCAGGATCGCGGCGTCGAGATCGCCGGCGTCGCCTGCCGCTCGGCCTGGCGCCGCTGAGCCGGAGGTCCTGGAGCGGGGCGTCGGAGCGGGAACCAGGGCCGGGGCGCAGATGTCGCAGCAGTCGACCTCGGGCGCGCCCGGCGAGTGATCGCCGAAGTGCGCCAGCACCGCCTCGCGGCGACAGCGATGGCCCTCCACGTACTCCCACACCGCCCGGTACTGCGTCCAGCGCACTCGCTCGGCCTCGCGTGCCGAGCTCATGCACTGCGCCGCGGCGCGGCGGTCCCAGCCACCGGTGATCAGCCCAGCAGCGCGATCCGGAGGGGCGGGCAGCGGCGCCAGCATGCCGGCTCGCGCCAGATGGCCGATGACCGCCCGGACCGAGTCGTGGTCGCGCTGCCCCCGTCCGGAGGCCAGCCCGGCCAGGTCGCTCAACGCGACGTCATAGCGGCCGTCGATCCCGGCCCAGGCCAGGCGCTCGCCGACCCGCTCGAAGGTGGCCGGCGACAGGCGTGCACGCTGGATGAAGAACACGTGCAGTCCCTTGTCGCGCTGCTCGGCGAACAGCAGGCACCGCGCCGGACCTCCGTCGCGTCCGGCCCGCCCCGCCTCCTGGTAGTAGGCCTCGAGCGATCCCGGGACCGCCGCGTGGCACACGGTCCGCACGTCGGATTTGTCGATCCCCATCCCGAACGCATTGGTGGCCACAATCACCCGGGCGTCGCCGGCCATGAATCGCTCCTGGGCCGTGGCCCGCGCCCGCCGATCCATACCGGCGTGGTAGACCGAAACCTCCTCGTCAAGGGTCGTGGCCAGTCCTCGCGCCAGCTCCTCGCTGGCGTCGCGGGTGCCGGCGTAGACGATCGCGGGCAGGGCCCCGGGCCGGTCCAACGCCGCCGCCAGCCGCCGCTCCTTGTCGATCGTGCCTCGGCAGGGGACGACCGCGAAGCTCAGATTCGGACGATCGAAGCCGGTGGTCACCCGCACGGGCTCGCGTAACCGCAGGCGACGAGCGATGTCGTCGGCCACGCGAGGGGTGGCGGTCGCCGTCAGCGCCAGGGTGGCGCGGGCTCCGACGTTGGCCGCGGCATCGGCCAGGGTGAAGTAGTCAGGGCGAAAATCGTGCCCCCATTGCGAGACGCAGTGGGCTTCGTCGACCACGAACAGACCCACCCGAGCGCCGGCCAGAGCCTCCGCGAACCGGGGCGAGCCAAACCGTTCCGGCGCCACGTACAGCAGCCTGATCTCGCCGCCCCGGACGCGTTCGATCGCCTCGGCGTTGGACGCGAACCCTCGCTGAGCGTTGATCAGCGCCACCCGCCCCGGCGCGACCCGCTCCAGCGCCGCCACCTGATCCTGCATCAGGGAGACCAGCGGCGAGACGACCAGCGTCAGATCCTGGCGCATCAGGGCCGGAAGCTGGTAGCAGAGCGACTTGCCCGACCCCGTCGGCATCACCACCAGGGCGTCCCGGTCGCTGAGCGCGGCCCGCACGGCCTCGGCCTGGCCGGGGCGGAACTCCGCGAAGCCGAACAGCCGGTGCAGTGCCTCTGCTGCGTCCATGGGGGCGGCCGACGATAGCGCCGCCCCCGGCGTCGTCCGGGAGCCAGCAGAGGCCTGTCGGCAGGCCGCGCCGGTACGCGGGCTTCGGCTTCGCCTGGGACGAGTCAGGGCAGGGGCGCGCGACGGGGCCCTGCCTGGAGTTCCCGCCGCGCGCCTGCCCCGGTGGCTGTGGCCTTGTCTATGGCATCGCTGCCAGACCAGCGACGAATGCCGGGGCCTTTGGAGTTCCCCAACCCGTCGTCGCGTCATATCCCATCGTGGTGGGATATCCGGCCACCGGCACCTCCCACAGCTGGTTGTCCTGCAAGTCGCCGACTGACTTGTCGACCGGCCCGGTGACCCCGACATCGCTGCCGGCGAACGACTTGGGGGCACTGCCGTAATGCTGTGGCACGATGTCGGAGTAGCTGCTGGTGCCGAGGCCGCTGTACAGGATCGGATCGAGGAATCCGATCGGTCCTCTTCCGTCGTCCTTGCGGGCGGCGTTGGCCAGCGCTACTACGGCAGCGGTCTGTGGCGTCGCCGCCGAGGTACCTCCGAAGAACGTCCAACAGCCCGCCGAGTTGCCGCAGTTGAACTGCGGGAACGCCGTGATGTAGACATCGACTCCTCCGTTCACAGCGGCGTTCCATGCCGTGTCGGGGACCAACCGGTGATCGCCGTCCCCGGCATCGACCGACTGCTGCCACGAAGGCCGGGAGTAGATAACGCTGGCACCGCCCCCGGTCCCGATCGGAGCCCAGGACTCGTTCCACACCGCCTCGCTGTCGCCGCTGGAGGTCGACTGCCAGTAGGCAGGATTGGGCGCGCCGCTCGAGGTAAAGGCGTCGTTGCTCGACGGATCCCA
The DNA here is from genome assembly GCA_036502145.1 of Solirubrobacteraceae bacterium. Classification (GTDB taxonomy): domain Bacteria; phylum Actinomycetota; class Thermoleophilia; order Solirubrobacterales; family Solirubrobacteraceae; genus Palsa-465. Next base: position 11,053 of record DASXZB010000088.1, read on the forward strand.
CGTCCAGCCGTGTTGCAGCTGGGTTCCACCAACCGACACGACATACGGCGAGCTGGCCGGCCAGCCGACGGTCGGATAGGGGTAGGAGCCCGACTGCTTGTGCGGCTTGCTGGCGCCCGTCGTGCCGTAGTCACCACTGGCGGCGAAGAAGTTGTCGTCCTTGGCGATTCCCTTCTTGAACACCTGGTCGAACTTCGCGGTCTGCGTTGCGGCGGCACCGCCGAAGGTCTGCTCGGTCACGCCAAATGACATCGAGAACATGGTTCCCGGCGGGGTGGCGTCGATCTCGCCGGAGATCGCCTTGAACAGGTTGGGCAGGCCCTGAACGCCCTCGGTCTCCGCGGGCGGCACGGCCAGCAGAACGATATGCGCCTCGGGCGCAATCGCGTACGCCCACTCGATATCCAGCGTGGCCTCGCCGCTCCAATTCGCCGCCGCGCAGGGTCCTGACAGTCCCTTACTCGAACCGCAGTTCTTGTATTGGGGATTGCCCTGCGGGAACAGCTGCTGGAAATCCGGTGCCGGGAGGTTCGGGAAGAACGTCTGGTGGAATTTCGTGAGGTCGGCAGCGGCCGTCGGGCTGCCGTAGGCGTCTACGAGCACGATCGTCTGCCCCTGCCCGTAGTTCGGCATGCCGTTGGAGAGCGGCGCCACCCGGTCCACTCCGTAGGCCGTGCGGATGTCGTTCGGGGTGTAGCAGTGGAAATACGAGACGTCGCTGCCGTCCGGCAGAACGCAGTCGGTGGACGCGGTCCGCCGGCTTGTCCTCAGACCCGGAATCTGGGGCAGCCCAACGGCCTGCCCGTCGAAGCTGCGCATTGCGTGTGTTGAGATCCGGGCGCCAGCCAACTTCTTCAGCAGCTTCTTGGCACCGGAGATGCAGCGGCTGAACGGAGTCCCGGTCGTGCCCGCGGTGTGCCGGCGGCTCTCGTTGGAGCACGCCTTGCGCGGGTTGCGCACGCTCCCGTTGGCGACCTTGGCCATATCCGTCACGCACTTTGAAAACGGCGTGCCCGGCGTGCCGGCCACGTGGCGCTTGCTCTGGGTCCGGCAGTACCAGCCGTAGGCGTGGCCGTTGGGGGTATGCGATTTCGACCCCTTGCCCTTGTGCTTGCCGTTGTCCTTGCCCTGCGTCGCCCCCTGCGGTCCGTGGTGTGGTGCGACGTGGTCTGTGCCGCCCTTCGCCAAGGCCGATGCCGGAACTGCGCCGAGGATGAGCGCCGCCCCCACCATCAGCATTGTGCTCAACCGTCTCATTCCTGCCTCCAAAGCTGACCGGTCGCAAAACCGGGGTAGTCATAGCGCGATCAGAGGCCCGGCCGGTGGACCGGGCCTCGTTGCTGCGACTACGTCGGGGCCAGGCGAAGGTCAGGCGCTATCTCAGTGAGATTTCGCCGGCGGATGGGGCTCGTGCTGCGAGGACGGCCCAGCGCTGGCCTTGGCCAGATCGGTGCCCGCCCTGTGGGCCTGCCCGGGCGGGGAGGAGGCGCGCGGAGTCGCCGGCGCGGCGACCGCTACCGGTGCCGAGGCGCCCGCACTCTTTGACTTCGATATGCCAGCCGAGTTCGACGCGCCCTTGGCGTGCAACGGGGCTGTTTTGGGATCAGCGGCCGCCCCGGCGCCACGGCCCTGCCCGTGCGAGGATGCGATCTGGTGGCCGCGGCCCGAGCCGTGGGCTTTGACGCCGTGGCTGGCGCCGTTGGCGAGCCCGTGGCTGCCCACACCGGCGGCGCCATGAGTGCCGGCGGTCGGAGCTCCGGAAGAGTGGGCTCGCGGGCGTGTATGGCCGGACGCCGCCGATGCCCCGGTCGCCGCGGCCGAATGTAGCGAGGACCCGGACGGTCTGGCCGCTGGCGCGATGTGATGGCGGACGGCTTGGCTTGTGGCTTTGGACCGGGAGCTGGTCGCGCTTGTCGTCGATCCGGCTGACGCCACGCGACGCCACTGGGCGACAGAAGCGGCGCGCTTCCCAGGCGAGCCGGATTGCCCCTGACCGATCTCAGCCCCGGTGCCGGCCGCCAGCGGAGCACGGCGGGAGTGGTCGACCCAAGGCGCGACGTGGCCGACGGCCCCAGCCGTCGCCGCGACCAGGGCGGCACCGGCGAGCGCCTTGGTGGCGACCGTAACCGCGCCGGACTTGCCCGCGATCCCGGCCGTCGAGGCGGAGAGGCCCGCGCCCGCACCGCCGGTCGCCGCCGCGTGGCTGTGCCCGGTGGTCCGGGCGAGGATCGACGTCGCCGTCGCCGCCGGCAAGATCGGCGTCAGCGCCCGCAGCGTGGCGCGCCGATCCCTGATCGCCGCCGCGAAGGCCGTACAGCCAGCGCACTCGCGCAGGTGAGCGCGGATGTGGCGTCCCCGCAGCATGCGCCCATCGCCGTCGGAGAGCTTGCGGCAGATGTCGTCGCATGGCATCGCGCGGCCCGCCGCAAAGTCGGCCAGGCCCTTGCGCGCTTCCAGGATCGACTGCTTGGCGGCACCGATCGAGGTGCCCAGGGCGGTGGCGATCTCCTCGTGGGACAGCCCGCTCAGCTCACGCATGACCAGTGCGCCCCGCGGGCGGTCGGGCAGCTCCTGGAGGTCGGCCACCAGCAGCGCAAACCGCTCGCGCTCTATCACCTGGTGCTCGGCAGACGCGGCCGGCCGCTCGACCGGCCGTGGGCACGCCGCCGGCTGGCTTCGACGGCGAAGCATCGAGATCGCCTCGTTGTGGGCGATCCGAAACACCCAGGGCCGGAACGGCGCATCACGTTGACGGCGCCGCAGCGCGATCAGCGCCCGGGCCCATGTCGACTGCATGGCGTCCTGCGCGTCGGCCTCGTCGCGCACCAAGGAACGGCAATACCGGTACAGGGCTTGGTGATGACGGTCGTACAGCGCCGCGAACGCCCGGTCATTGGCATCGGCGACCAGGCGCGCCAGGCGCTCGTCGCTGGATCCGATCAGCGGCAGCGTCACCGGAGGAGCCGACCTCCGAACGCCGAGCGAGGACGACGCAGCCATTGGCTAGTTATACCCGCGGATCGGCCCTAGACGTCAGCCCGGATGTTCGTTGCCCGTCGGTCGGCCCCGCTGAAGCTACGCGCGCACAAGCGGCAGCTCGTGCTCGAGCGCGAACTTTCCGTTGGCGTCCTCGGTGCCGGCCAGCGGGTACTCGCCGCTGAAGCAGGCGTCGCAGTGGGTCTCGCGAGCCTGGCCGATCGCGTCGTAGACGCCCTTGAGCGAGAGGTAGTGAAGGGAGTCTGCGCCGAGCTCGGCGCAGACCTCCTCGACGGATCGCCCGTGGGCGATCATCTCCTCGTGGGTCGACATGTCGATCCCGTAGTGGCAAGGGTGCTTGATCGGGGGGGCCGAGATCCGCAGGTGGACCTCGGCCGCGCCCGCGTCGCGCAGCATCTGCACGATCTGGCGGGTGGTGTTGCCGCGCACGATCGAGTCGTCGACGACGACCAGCCGCTGGCCGCCCACCACCTCGGGCAGCGGGTTGAACTTCATGCGCAGCCCGTGGCGGCGCAGCTCCTGACCGGGCTGGATGAAGGTCCGGGCGACGTAGCGGTTCTTGATGAAGCCATCGTCCTGGGGCAGGCCGGAGGCACGGGCCAGCCCGCGGGCGGCAGCGTTGCCCGAGTCCGGCACCGGGATCACCACGTCGGCGTCGACCGGGGCCTCGTGCCACAGGTTCTCGCCCATACGGGCGCGGGCCACCTGGAGCACGGTGCCGCCCATGCGCGAGTCGGGCCGCGCGAAGTAGATGTACTCGAACACGCAGGAGGCGTGGCGCTCGCCGCCGGCGACGAGCTTGGTGCGGATCCCACGCTCGGTCAGCGTGACCACCTCGCCCGGGGCCACGTCACGGAGGAAGCGGGCGCCGATCAGGTCAAAGGCGCACGACTCGCTGGCCACGCAGTACGCGGCCTGGCCACCGACCGGGTCCTCGATCATCCCCAGCGCCAGCGGGCGGAGACCGTGCGGATCGCGGAACGCGACCACCGCGTCGTCCGTCATGACCACGGTCGAGAACGCTCCGTTCAGCCGCGGTAGCACCTCGGCGACGGCGTCCTCGATCCGCTCGGCGGGGTGCGTGGCCAGCAGCGCGGCGATGATCTCCGAGTCCGAGGTGGAGCGGAACGGGACGTCGCGGCCGCGCAGCTCGGCGTGGAGCTCAACCGCGTTGATCAGGTTGCCGTTGTGGGCCAGGGCCAACGTCCGCCGGTCATCGCGGACAATCGGCTGGGCGTTCTCCCACTCTGAGGAGCCGGTGGTGGAGTAGCGGACGTGGCCGATCGCCATGTCGCCGACCAGCGAGCGCAGCGTGTGCTCATTGAACACCTGCGAGACGAGCCCTTGGTCGCGGATCGCCATGATGTTTCCGCCCCGAGTGGCGGTGGCGATCCCGGCCGACTCCTGGCCACGGTGCTGTAGGGCGAACAGGGCGAAGTACGCGAGGCGTGCGACATCGTGCTCGGGTGCATAGATCCCGAAAACGCCGCACTCGTCGCGGGGGCCGTCACGATGGTCGAGTGAGTGAGCCATCCTTGCGCCTCGAGGAGTCAGGCTAGCAACGGCCTCACACGAATCCGGTCAGTCCGTGCTCGAACGCCTCGCGCAGATCGGAAACTGGGACCTCGAGTGTGCCCTCCAGCTCGAGCGAGTCGCCGCCGACTCGACCGATCACGGCAAAGCCGTCGAGCGCCTCAGCAGAACCGGACACGATGAACGCGCGGCCGGGAGCCTCGGCGAACTCGTTCAGCCGCTCGGGCAGCGACACCGTTGCGCCCACCTCGCCGGCGACGCAGCACTCGGCCAGCGCGACCGCGATCCCGCCCTCAGCGATGTCATGGGCGCTGGCCAGCGCGCCGCTGACAACGCCGCGCCGGACTGCAGCGTGAGCCTCGCGTGCCGCCTCGAAGTCCAATACCGGAAGCGTGCCGGCCGGGCGCTCGCCGAGCAACTTGGC
>DASXZB010000089.1:0-35694 GCA_036502145.1 Solirubrobacteraceae bacterium
CTGTCTAGGTGACGAAAGTTGGTGCGCCGACCTCCGAGCGTGGGTGCGCTGCGCGGGGCGGAGACGAAAAATCAGCTGGGGAAGAGGTGATGTGAGCCTCCGAGGCGGGCGAAACTGCGCCCAGCTGACCCTGCTCGGCGAACTGTGTCGGGAACCGCTCACCCCCCGTGGCCCTGCGTACAAACCTACACCGAACCCCCGGGTTGGGCGCGATTCCGGGGTGCATAACTTCCCTCGACTGGCCCCCATCCGGCCGGCATGGTCGGTTGTGCACCGCCTCCGTGAATTGGTTCCCAAACCCCGTCTCGACAGCCGACACGCGGGAAGTTGTGCACGCCCGCGACGGTCAAGGCCGGCTATTCACCCTCCCCTCCCCAGCCGCCTTAAACGCCGGCACCCAAAACGACGCCGGAGCCAGACAACCCTCAGGCGCTCAAAGCCTCGGACTGCTCGGACTCGGCCGCGTCCCGCGCGGCCCGCTCGGCCAGCACCCGCTTGTAGTCCCGGGGCATCACCTTCACGAACCGGGCCCGTTCCCGCTCCCAGGCCGCCAGCACGTTGCGCGCCACCAGCGATCCCGTTCGCTGAGCGTGCTCGGAGATCAGTGCCTTGACCTCCTCCTCATCGTCCTCGGTCAATGGCTCGAGGTCGACCAGCTCGTGGTTGCAGCGACCTTCGAAGCGGCGGTCCTTGTCGTAGACGTAGGCCACCCCGCCGCTCATCCCGGCCGCGAAGTTGCGACCCGTGGTGCCGAGCACGACCACGCGGCCGCCGGTCATGTACTCGCAGCCGTGGTCGCCCATGCCCTCGACGACCGCCGAGGCCCCGGAGTTGCGCACCGCGAAGCGCTCGCCGGCCAGGCCCCGGAAGAACGCACGCCCGGCGGTGGCGCCGTAGAGCACGGTGTTGCCGACGATCATGTTCTCCTCGGCCCGGAACAGCGCCGACTCCGGCGGCCGGACCGAGACCACGCCACCGGACAGGCCCTTGCCGGTGTAGTCGTTGGTCTCACCCCGCAGCGAGAACGTCACTCCCGGCGCCAGCCAGGCGGCAAAGCTCTGACCGGCCGAGCCCGAGAAGGAGATCTCGATCGTGCCCTCGGGCAGGCCGCGGGCGCCGCGGCGCCGGGCGATTTCCCCTGACAGGATGCCGCCGACCGTGCGGTTGACGTTGCGCACCGGGATCGGCCCCTGGCGGACCGCCTGCCCGCGCTCCAGGGCGGGGGCGCAGACCTGGACCAGCTCCCAGTCCAGCGCGTCGTCGAGCACCGGGACCTGGGGGCGGGTGCGCGAGCGTGGCATCTCCGGCGGCAGATCGGGCATGCCGAGGACCATCGACAGATCGACGCCGCGAGACTTCCAGTTGTCGATCGCGTCGTCGGTCTCGAGCATGTCCGCGCGGCCGATCAGGTCCTGGAAGCGGCGCACTCCGAGCGAGGCCATGATCCCCCGGACCTCCTCGGCGACGAACATCAGGTAGGCGGTGACGTGCTCAGGCGTGCCCCGGAAGCGGGAGCGAAGCTCGGGGTCCTGGGTGGCGATCCCAACCGGGCAGGTGTTCAGATGGCAGACGCGCATCATGATGCAGCCCATCGCCACCAGCGGGGCGGTCGAGAGGCCGAACTCGTCGGCTCCCAGCAGTGCGCCGACGACGACGTCGCGCCCGGTCTTGATCTGACCGTCGACCTCGACGGTGATCCGCGAGCGCAGGTCGTTGAGCAACAGCGTCTGCTGAGTCTCGGCGAGCCCGATCTCCCACGGCACCCCGGCCGACTGAACCGAGGACTGCGGCGATGCCCCGGTGCCCCCGTCGTGGCCCGAGATCGTCACATGGTCGGCGTTGGCCTTGGCCACGCCGGCGGCGACGGTGCCGACTCCGACCTCGGACACCAGCTTGACCGACACCGAGCCGTTGGGGTTGGCGCAGCGCAGGTCGTAGATGAGCTGTTTGAGGTCCTCGATCGAGTAGATGTCGTGATGCGGCGGGGGCGAGATCAGGCCAACCCCAGGCGTCGAGCTGCGGATCTTGGCGATGTACTCGTCGACCTTGTGGCCCGGGAGCTGTCCCCCCTCGCCGGGCTTGGCGCCCTGCGCCATCTTGATCTGCAGCTGATCGGCGTTGACCAGGTATTCGACTGTGACCCCGAATCGGCCCGAGGCGACCTGCTTGATCGCCGAGCGGCGCTGGTCGCCGTTGTCGTCGGGCTGGTAGCGCGAGGGGTCCTCTCCCCCCTCGCCGGTGTTCGACTTGCCGCCGAGGCGGTTCATGGCTATCGCCAGTGTCTCGTGGGCCTCGCGCGAAAGCGAGCCGAGGCTCATGGCACCGGTGCTGAAGCGCTTGACGATCTCGGTCGCCGGCTCGACCTCCTCCAGCGGCACCGGCGGCTGCGTCAGGCGCAGCTTCATCAGCCCGCGCAGCGCCGCCCGCCGGGTGGACTCATCGTTGGCCTGGCGCGCGAACTCGTCGTAGGTCTCTTGCGGGTCGTGCAGCCGCGGCCCGTCCGGTCGCGCTCCCGTGCCGACGGCGTGCTGCAGGCTGGCGATCGTGTCCGGATTCCAGATGTGCAGCTCGCCATCGCGGCGCCACTGCAGAACGCCGCCGACCGGCAGCAGGTCCCGGCCGGTGCGCGGATAGGCCCGGAAATGGCGCTCCAGAGCCTCGGTCGCGAGCACGTTGAGCCCGACGCCACCGATTCGCGAGGCGGTTCCCGTGAAGTGCTTGTCGATCAGCTCCCGCTCCAGGCCGACCGCCTCGAAGATCTGCGCGCCGCAGTAGGACTGGATCGTCGAGATGCCCATCTTGGAGATCGTCTTCAGCAGCCCCTTGCCGATCGCCTTGACGATTCTGATCTCGGCCTCCTCGCGCTCGAGCTCGCGGCGCGCGCGGCGCCCGGCCTCGCCTGGCTGGTCCCCGTTGGCGGCGCCGAGCTGGTCCTCGGGCAGCAGCGATCGGTCGGCGAGCTCGTCGAGGGACTCGAACATCAGATACGGGTTGATCGCCGAGGCTCCGTACCCGATCAGCGTGGCCATGTGGTGGATGTCCCGCGGCTCGCCGGATTCGATCACCAGCCCGGTGCGCAGCCGAGTGCCCTCGCGGACCAGGTGATGGTGGACGGCGGCAACCGCCAGCAACGACGGCATCGCCACGCGCTCGGGGCCGAGGTTGCGGTCCGACAGGATCAGGATGTTGGCGCCGTTCTCGACGTAGCGAGCGGCCTCCACGGCGAGCGCCTCGAGCCGCACGGCGATCCCGTCGGCGCCGGCCTCGATCGGCCAGGTGATGTCCAGCGTGGCCGCGTCGAAGATCTCGTGCGAGACCTGGCGCAGCTTCTCGAGCTCGTGGTTGCGCAGGATCGGTTGATCCATGACCAGCTCGTGGGCCTGCTCGGGCGTCTCGGCCAGCAGGTTGACCTCGGCGCCGACGGTGGTGTCGAGGCTCATCACCACGTTCTCGCGGATCGGGTCGATCGGCGGGTTGGTGACCTGGGCGAACAGCTGCTTGAAGTAGGTGAACAGCGGCGGCTGGCGCTCTGACAACACCGCCAGGGCGGAGTCGTTGCCCATGCTGGCGACGGGCTCCTCCCCTTTGGCCGCCATCGTCGCGATGACCAGCTTGAGGTCCTCTTGGGAGTAGCCGAAGGCCAGCTGCTTGGAGCGCAGCGGCTCGACGCGAGGGACCCGCGGCTCGCGCGCGGGCAGGTCGTTGATGTGGACGACGGAGCGCTCGTACCACTCGCCGTAGGGCTTGCGGCGAGCCACCCGCCGCTTGACCTCTCCGTCCTCGACGATCCGACCCTCCTCCAGGTCGATCAGGAACAGCTTGCCCGGCGCCAGCCGGCCCTTGCGCTGAATGTGCTCCGGAGCCACCGTCATCACGCCGGTCTCGGAGGCGAGCACGACATATCCCTCGGTGTCCTGGACCCAGCGGCCGGGGCGCAGCCCGTTGCGGTCGAGCACGGCCCCGGCCATGCGGCCGTCGGTGAAGGCCACCGCCGCCGGGCCATCCCAGGGCTCCATCAGGCAGGAGTGAAAGTCGTAGAACCCCTTGACGTCGGGATCGAGGTCGGTCCGCGTGCGGTAGGCCTCGGGCACCATCATCATCACCGCGTGCGGGATCGAGCGACCGCTCAGCACCAGCAGCTCGAGCACGTTGTCGAAGATCGCAGAGTCCGAGCCGCCCTCGCGCACCACCGGGATGACCTTCTGCAGATCATCGCCGAACAGCTCCGAGGCCAGCTGCGACTCGCGGGCCCGCATCCAGTTGACGTTGCCGCGCAGCGTGTTGACCTCGCCGTTGTGGGCGATCATCCGGTACGGGTGCGCGAGCTCCCAGCTCGGGAAGGTGTTGGTCGAGAACCGCGAGTGGACCAGCGCCAGCCGCGAGGCGACCCGCGGGTCGCGCAGGTCAGGGAAGTACCGGGGCAGCTGGGGAGCGGTGAGCATCCCCTTGTAGACGATCGTCCGGCTCGAGAAGCTGGGCAGCGCCACCTCGGTGCCCAGCGCCCGCTCGATCAGGCGGCGGATCACGTACAGCCGGCGCTCGAAGGCGCCCTGGTCCTCGATCTCCTCCGCGGCCCCCACGATCACCTGCCGAATCACCGGCGCCGACAGGCGGGCGGTCTCGCCGACGTAGCGATCGTCGATCGGCACGTCGCGCCACCAGAGCGCTCGCTGACCTTCGGCCCCGATCGTCTCCTCGATCAGCCGCTCGGCCATCACCCGCCGCTCGGGATCGGCGGGCAGGTAACAGACTCCGACGCCATAACGGCCCGGCTCGGGCAGGTCGATACCCGCGACCGCAGCGCGGATGAAGGCGTCGGGGATCTGCATCAGGATCCCGGCGCCGTCGCCGGTGTTGGGGTCGGCGCCCTCGGCGCCGCGGTGCTCGAGGTTCTCGAGCGCGTCCAGCGCCTTCTCGACTACGGCGTGGCTGGCCTCCCCCCACAGCTTCGCCACCAGGGCGATGCCGCAGCCGTCGTGCTCATAGGCCGGGTGGTAGAGGCCGGTGGCCCCAGGGGGAGCGGTTCGGTGCATGAAGTGCCTTTGTCGGCAGGTAAAACAGGCACGGCAGACTGGCCCCGCAAGGGTACCAGCGCAGGGCGAGAAACCTAGCTCTTGGCCTTGGCCCGGGACTTCGAGCTCGAGCCGCTGGAGCTCGCGCCGTTCTTGGCGCTCGAGGAGCCCGAGCCCTTGCCCGACTTCGATGCCGCCCGCTTGGCAGGCTTGGGCTTGGCCTCGGGCGGAGCGTCGTCGTCGCCCGCCCGCACCTCGGCGAGGCTGGCCTCCAGCGCGGCCATCAGGTCCGGTGCCGGGGCCTCTTCCTCAGCCTCGGGCTGGACGGCGATCTCCTCGCCGGCCGCCTTGCGCTCGATCAGATCGAGCACCCGCTCGCGGTACTCGTCCTTGAACCTGCCCGGGTCGAACTCCGCCGACAGCGAGTCGATCAGCTGCTGGGCCATCGTCAGCTCGCGCTTGGTCGCGTCCGCCTCCTCGATCGCGTCGAGCTCGTCGAGGCGGTCGGGCGAGAGCACCTCGTCGCCGAACAGCATCGTCGAGAGCGCGATCGCGCTGTCGGTCGGCCGCAGCGCGCAGAGCTGCTGCTTGGAGCGGATCACCACCTTGCCGATCGCCACCTTGCCGGACTCGCGCATCGCCTCCAACAGCAGCCGGTAGGCCTTGGCCCCGCCGGTCGTGGGCGCGAGGTAGTAGGAGTGGTCGTAGTAGATCGGGTCGATCTCGTCGAGGTTGACGAACTCTTCGATGTCGATCGTCTTGGTCGCTTTGGGATCGAGGGCGTCGAGCTCCTCGGGCTCGATCAGCACGTAGCGATCCGGCGTCAGCTCATAGCCCTTGACGATGTCCTCATAGGCGACCTCGTCGCCGGTCGAGGGATCGACGCGCTTCTGGCGGATTCGGGCGCCGGTCTTGCTGGAGAGCTGGTGGAAGCGGACTGACTTGGGGGATGTCGCGCTGTACAGCTTGACGGGGACGTTTACGAGCCCGAAGCTGATCGCGCCGGTCCAGATTGCGCGTGCCATGGGTTAATTGGTATAGCGCACCGGCCAAGCAGGCAAGCGCTGAGCGCGGACTTGCCGTTTTGGAATTGCCGGCCCGCTCAGCGCCCGATCCCTGACATGTCCGGGTAGCGATCCCCCGCGGCGGCCCCGGCCGGCGCCGCCTCGTCGATCCGCGCCAGCTCGTCATCGCTGAGCTCGAGCTCGGCCGCGGCGACGTTCTGCTCCAGGTACGAGCGCCGCTTGGTCCCCGGGATCGGCACGATGTCCTCGCCCTGCGCCATCACCCAGGCCAGCGCCAGCTGACCCGGCGTGCAGTCCTTCTCGGCGGCGATCTCGCGCACCCGCTGCACCAGTTCCAGGTTGCGCTCGAAGTTGGCGCCCTGAAAACGGGGGTTGGAGCGGCGGAAATCGTCTTCGGCGAGGTCCTCGGGACGCTTGATCTCACCGGTCAAGAAGCCCCTGCCGAGGGGGCTGTAGGCGACCAGGCCGATGTCGAGCTCGCGCAGGACTCCCAGCACCTCGTCCTCGGGATCGCGCGTCCACAGCGAATACTCGCTCTGCAGGGCGCTGATCGGATGGACCGCATGGGCGCGGCGGATCGTCTCCACCCCGGCCTCGGAAAGCCCCAGGAACCGGACCTTCCCGGCGTCGATCAGCGAGGCCATCGCGCCGACCGTCTCCTCGATCGGTACGTCGGGGTCGACCCGGTGCTGGTAGTAGAGATCGATGTGGTCGAGGCCGAGCCGGCGCAGCGAGGCGTCGCAGGCCTCGAGGACGTAGTCGGGACGGCCGTTCACGCTCCGGGAGGCCGGGTCGTTGGGGTCCCGCACGATCCCGAACTTGGTCGCCAGCATCACCTCGTCGCGCCGGCCGGCGATCGCTTCGCCGACCAGGCGCTCGTTGGCGCCGGTTCCGTACTGGTCAGCGGTGTCGACCATCGTGACCCCGAGGTCCAGCGCGAGGCGGATGGTGGCGATCGCCTCGGCCTCGTCGGCGGTTCCGTAGAACTCGGACATCCCCATGCAGCCCAAACCCTGGGCCGAGACGGTCAACCCTTCGTTGCCGAGTGCGCGCTGCTCCACGAGTAGCGACACTAGTACACCGCCGCCGAACCTCACGCTCGCCCCCGCGGCCACGTTCAATGTCTGTGCGCTTACCGCCGTTTCAAGCCCTGCTCGACGCCCACAGTCGTGACGTCCACCGGTTCCTGATCGCCCAGGTCGGATCGGGCGACGCCGACGACTGCTACCAGGAGACCTGGCTGGCGGCGCTCCGGGCCTATCCACAGCTCCGCGATGCGTCCAACCTGCGGTCCTGGATCCTGACGATCGCCCACCGCAAGGCCATCGACCACGTCCGCGCGCGGGGGCGCCGGGCGGTGCCGGTGGCCGAGGTCGCCGACGCCGAGCCGGATCCGGCCTCGACCGGGCCCAGCCTCCCCGGCGACGACGGTCTCTGGGCCCAGGTCGCGGCCCTGCCGGACAAGCAGCGAACCGCTGTCGCCCTGCGATTCGTAGCCGATGCCGCCTACGCGGAGATCGCCACGATCATGGACACCAGCGAAGAAGCGGCTCGGCGCAACGTCTACGAAGGTCTCACCCGACTGCGAAGGGAGTACCGGCCATGACCAGCGACTACCCAACCGAACAGGAGCTGCGCGCCGCACTGGGCGGCGCCGCCTCCGAACCTCCGGCGCTGGCCGAGGCGGCCGTCGCGGCCGGACTGCTCGACGTTGCCTATGCCACGCTCGACTCACCGCTGGGGAGGCTGCTATTGGCCTCCACGCCGGCGGGCCTGGTGCGCCTCGCCTACATCGACTTCGAAGATGAGGATGCGGTCTTGGACGACGTGGCCACGCGGATCTCACCGCGGGTGCTGGCGGCGCCCCGCCGGCTCGACGAGCCGCGGCGCGAGCTCGATCAGTACTTCGCCGGCCGGCGGCGCGAGTTCGAGCTGGAGCTCGACTGGCAGCTGATGCGGGGGTTCGCCAAGCGGGTCCTGCAGGCGACGGCGGCGATTCCCTACGGCTCGGTCTCGAGCTATCGGGAGGTCGCGACCGTTGCCGGCAGCCCCCGGGGCTCGCGAGCCGCCGGCAACGCGCTCGGCTCCAACCCGCTGCCGATCGTGGTCCCCTGCCACCGCGTGCTGCACAGCGGCGGCGGGCTTGGCGGCTACACCGGCGGCGTTGACCGCAAGCGGACGCTGCTGGCGATCGAGCAGGGGCCGTCGCCGGTAGGCGGCTGACGACCGGGAGCTGCCGTCGCTCGACGACCTCGTTGCCTGTGATGAATGTCACACTCTTGCCCCGACCGGTGTGAGCAACTAGATGGCCGAGCCAAAGAGCGAGGAGTAACAGATGGGACGCCACCGGAAGGATCAGCTGCCGCCCGGACCGAGCGGGCCGGCAGCGCTGCAGATGCTCGCCACCTGGACCCGTCCGGCGTCCTCGCTGGAGCGGTTGCGCAAATACGGCAAGCGGGTGACCGTCCGACTGCCGTTCCAGCCGCCGTTCGTGCTCCTCTCCGATCCTGACGAGATCAAGGAGCTGTTCACGGCGCCCGCCGACGTGATCCACCCCGGCGAGGGTGCCCGCGTGCTGCAACCAATTCTCGGTCGCAACTCGGTGATCCTGCTCGACGAGGCCGTTCACATGGAGCAGCGCAAGCTGATGCTGCCCGCCTTCCACGGCGAGCGCATGCGGGGCCTGGCCGGGCTGATGTCCGAGCTGACCGGGCAGGAGACGCAAAGCTGGCCCGTGGGCCAGCCGGTCGCGCTGCATCCGCGCATCCAGCGGCTGACGCTGGAGATCGTGCTGCGCGCGGTGTTCGGGCTCGAGCGCGGCCCACGCCTCGATCGCCTCCGTGACCTGCTGACCGAGCTGCTGGCATTCGGCGAGAGCCCGCTGTCGGTGCTGCCGCCGGTGCAGAAGATCGCCCGCTGGTCGCGGGCCCAGCGCCGATTCGCCGCCGCCAGGCACGAGACCGACGAGCTGATCTTCGAGCTGGTGGCCGAGCGGCGCGCCGCCGTCGAGGCCGACCGAGAAGGCAGCCGCGGCGATGTGCTGGACGCGCTTCTGTCGGCGCGCCACGAGGATGGTTCGGCGATGTCCGAGCCGGAGATTCGCGACGAGCTGATGACCGCGCTGGTCGCCGGGCACGAGACCACGGCGTCGCAGCTGGGTTGGGCGCTGGAGCGGCTGGCACGTGAGCCGAGAGTGGTGGCCCGCCTGTGCGAGGAGATCGACGGCGGCGATGGCGACGAGTACCTGACCGCCACGATCAACGAGATCCTGCGGCTGCGGCCGGTGCTGCCCAACGCCGAGCCTCGGCTGACCAAGCGCCCGGTCGAGATCGGAGGTTTTCGCTATCCGGCCGGGGTGTCGCTGCTGGCCAGCATCTACCTGCTTCACCACGATCCCGACGTGTACGAGTCACCGTACGAGTTCCGGCCCGAGCGGTTCGTCGACAATTCGCCCGGGACGTACACGTGGATCCCGTTCGGCGGCGGTCGGCGCCGCTGCCTGGGGGCCAGCTTCGCCGTGCAGGAGATGAAGATCGTGCTCCGCGCGGTCCTGTCTCGCTTCCGGCTGTCGCCCAGCGACAACCGACCGGAGATCACGCGCCGGCGCGGGATCACCTTCAGTCCCGCCCGGCAGGCGACGGTGGTGCTGTACGCGCGCGAGCCGGTGCCGGTCGCCGAACCGGTGGCGCTGGCCGGCGCCTGAGCGGCCGCCGAGCATGCCCCGCTGCCAGGCGGGGTAGCAACTCGGCAAATGGACTTCCTGGCGCCGGTGCGCAGGTTCGACGGCCTTCAGCAGCGTCACCGATGGCTGGCGATCCCGATGGCCGTGATCAAGAAGTTCGGCGATGATCAGGGAGGGAGCCTGGCCGCCCTGGTCTCGTATTTCGCCTTTTTCTCGCTTTTTCCGTTGCTGCTGGTGTTCGTGACGATCCTCGGCTTCGTGCTGCAGGGAGACACCAGCGCGCAGCACGCGGTCGAGCGATCGGTGCTGGGGCAGTTCCCGGTCATCGGCAACCAGATCCACGCCAACGCGCTGCACGGCAGCCTGGCGCCACTGATCATCGGGCTGGTCACCTCGCTGCTCGGCGGGCTGGGCGTCACCAACGCCACACAGAACGCGTTTGACCGCGTGTGGGCGGTCCCGTTCAAGGACCGGGCCGACTTCCTCAAGGCACGGCTGCGCGGCCTCGCGCTGCTGGTCGCGCTCGGGCTGCTGTTCGTGGTCGCGACCTTGGCCTCGGGCCTGGTCATCGGGGGGCTCGGTGGTCCGCTGGTCAAGGTCGCGGGAATCGCGCTGTCGCTGCTGTTGAATTTCGCCCTGTTCCTGGCCGCCTTCAGGTTCATGACCTCGGCCTCGGTCGGCACGAGCTGTCTGTGGGTGGGCGTGTTCGTGGCCGGAATCCTGTGGGAGATCCTGCAGCTGATCGGCGGCTACTACATCGGGCACGTGTTCAAGCACTCGACCAGCACCTACGGCACGTTCGGCCTGGTGATCGCGCTGCTGGTCTGGCTGCACCTCGGCGCGCAGATACTGATCTACGCGGCCGAGGTCAACGTGGTGGTGAACCGCCGGCTGTGGCCGCGCAGCCTGTTCGGACCGCCCACCGAGCCCGCCGACCAGCAGACCCTGACCGCGCTGGCCAAGGTCGAGGAGCGCCACGAGCAGGAGCGGATCGACGTCGAGTTCAAGGGCTAGCTGCCGGCCGCGAGCGGCGCCGGGTCAGAACAGCTGATCGGGCGACTGGCGACGGGTCTGCTCCAGCGGCCACGAGCACAGCCCGCCCTCGGCAGGACAGCCGGCGCACAGGCCCCGGTGCGGGGTCGGGCTGACCTCGAAGCGGCCGTTGACCACGCCGTCGGCCAGGGCCTCCAGCTGGCCCTCCAGACGCCCCATGTCAGAGCTGGCGAACGTCGCCGCGACGGTCTCGGCGGGCCGCTCCAGGAAGCAGTGCACGACTTCCACCACCGCGGCGCCGCTGCGCAACGCCGCCAGCGCGTACACCAGTCGCTGCGTCCCGTAGGCCCGCCCCACGATCGCCGCCGGCGCCTCGCCGCGCAGGCGATCGCTCTTGTAGTCGACGATCAGCATCCGGCCGCCGGGCTCGTGCGCCAGGACGTCGAGCGCGCCGGTCACCAGCACGCCGCCGGCCAGCACGAACGCGAAGCGCTCCTCACGCCGGAGATCGCGAGCGCGACCCAGCCGGGCCCGCAGCTCGGCGGCGCCGAAGGCCTCGATCAGAGCCGCCAGCTCGGCGGCCTCGTCCGGGGTTGGGGAGGGCGCGATCCCGGCGCGCGCCGCGGCGGCGACGATCGCCTCCGCAGCCGGCGTCACCGGACGACGGAAGTCAAGCCGCTCCAGCAGCGCATGGACCAGGATGCCCCGCGCGTCGGCCGCCATCCCGGGGGCCGGCGCCGGGGCGGCGGCAGCGTCGGCCGCCATCCCGGGGGCCGACGCCGGGGCGGCGGCAGCCTCGGCCGCCGATTCGGTCACGGCGGCGGATGGGAGCCCGAGCACCCGCTCGGCGTAGAACCGGTAGCCGCACCGGGCGTACTCGCCCAGCGACGAGTAGCTGAGGCTCGATACCGGAGCGGCCGGGGTGCCAGACGGCGCAGGCGGGACCGCCGGCTCAGGCCGGACCGCGGGGGCCGGCGACGGCGACGCGGCCGGCCGATCAACGGGCCCGGCCTCCCCACACGAATCGCCCGGCCCCACGAGCCGCAGCGCGAGCGAAACCCCGTCGCGCTGGACGACGCCTCCCCCCTCCCCGATCAGCGCTCCGAGCTGGGGGAAGAAGGCCGGCGCGATCCAGGCCACCGGGCCGCCGCCGGTGGCTCCCCCATCGGTCCACCCGTCGAGCTTGGCGGCCCCACTCAGCACCAGGCGCTCCCGGGCCCGGGTCATAGCCACGTAGAACAGCCGCCGCTCCTCGCTCTCCTCGGCCTGGCGCTGCTCGTCGCCCAGCTCCTTGTAGGCCAGGACCGACTCGCGCCCGCCGACGCCGGTGCGGGCCAGGCGCAGACCGAGCCGGCCGTCGCGGGAGACGCGCACGATCTGCGAGGCTGGTCGCACCGACCGCCCCAGATCGGCCACGCACACGATCTCGAACTCCAGCCCCTTGGCCCTGTGGATGGTCATCAGGCGCACCGCGTCGAGGCCGTCGCCCTCGACCGGGGCTTCGCTCTCCCGGGAGTCGCCGGCGCGCCCGGCAACGCGCTCGGCGATGAACTCGACGAAACCCCGAAGGCTCGCGCCGTGCGCGGCCTCGTACTCGCGACCCAGGCGCATCAGCTTGCGCACGTTGGCGAGCCGCCGCCGCCCGCCGGGCATCGCCAGCATCGCCAGGTCATAGCCGTTCCCTCGCACGGCGCCGTCGATCAGGTCCTCGATCCCCCGCCGTGCCGCCCCTGCGCGC
This sequence comes from Solirubrobacteraceae bacterium, assembly GCA_036502145.1. GTDB lineage: Bacteria > Actinomycetota > Thermoleophilia > Solirubrobacterales > Solirubrobacteraceae > Palsa-465. The sequence continues at coordinate 12,451 of DASXZB010000089.1, forward strand.
TCGTCGGCAAACCAGGACACAAACCGCGACAGCCGCTGGCGGTCGTCGGCGGTGAGCGAGTCCAGCGCCCGCGCCGCCTCGCCGGCACCTTCGGGATCTCGCAGCAGCCACCAGGGATCGCGCCCGCAGGTTCGCGCCGCCGCCCCCACTACGACCAGCGCATCCAGTGAGACGCCGACCAGCGGGGAGGCCAGCACCGAGTAAAGCGACTCCTCGTCGCGAGGATTGGCCAGCGCCCGCAGGTAGGCGACCATGTCGACGATCTGGGGGTGGGCCCAGTAACCGCGCCCGCCGATCACGTAGGTGGGGAGCCCGCGCCGCTCGAGCGCGCGCTCGTAGGCCCGCATGTCCGTGGTGGCCCGGATCAGCACCACGATCTCGCCCGGCGCCGCCCCCGCCTGCACCAGCTCGGCCACCCGGTCGGCAAGCGCGCGGGCCTCCGCCAGTCGCCACGGCGAGGCAAGTCCCTCGAGCTCCCAGTCGGCGCCCTTGTCGACGAGCAGCAGCTCGACTCCGGGCTCGGCCTCGACGGTGTCCCCGCCCTGTGGCGGTCGCCCGGGCCGCAGCGGGCTGAGGCGCTCGCCCAGCTCGTCGGCGAAGGCCAGGTTCAGAGCGGCCAGGATCTCTGGACGCGAGCGGAAATTCGTCAGCAGGGTCTGGCGAGCCCCCGCCGCCTCGAGCGCCTGCCCCCGCCGCTCGAACAGCTCCACGTCGGCGTGACGGAAGCCGTAGATCGACTGCTGGGCGTCGCCCACCGTGAACAGGTTGCCGCGGGCGATCGATTCGATCAGCTCCAGCTGGACGCGGTTGGTGTCCTGGAACTCGTCGACCATGATCCGGGCAAACCGCGCCGCGTAGCGCTCGCGCAACTCGGTGTCGGATCGCAGCAGATCCCGCGACAGCAGCTCGAGGTCCTCGAAGTCGACCCCTGAGACCGCACGCTTTCGCTCGGCGTAGCGCTCCCCGAAGGACACCAGCAGACGATCCAGGAGATCGCGGACCGGCGCCGCGGCGACCGCTCCGAGCTGGTCGCGAAACGCATCCAGCGCCTCCCGATAGGCGACGCAGGCGTCGGTGGCCAGAGCCGCTCCATTGCCGCCGGGCAGACGCAGACGCCCCAGCATGCCCGGCCAGAGGTCGCCGATCCCGGCGAGCTCGCGGGCACGCTCGACGCGCCCCAGCGCGCTGACGACCTGGGGCCCGGGTGAGGCGATGCCGGCCAGCTCGGCGGCCAGGGCGCCGGCGGCGAGCTCCAATTCGTGGCCGGCCGCGGTCACCGCCGCCGGCTGCACCGCCGGCAGCCGCGGAACCAGAGCCCCGGCGGAGCGCAGCTGCGCGTAGATGGACAGAATCGTCCCCCGCAACGGGCCGACTCCGTATGCCGCCACCAGCTCGACGCCACGCTCGGAATCGCCGGCCAGCGCCTGCAGCGCCTCGTCGAAGGCCGCCACCGCGATCGGCTCGGACTGGGGACGATCGAGGACCGCGAAATCGGGATCCAGCCCGGCCGCCAGCGCATGGCCCCGCAGAACCCGCGCGCAGAAGCCGTGGATGGTGGAGATGAACGCGCCCTCGGTGGCCCGCGCGGTGTCAGCGGCGCCGAGCTCGCGCAGGCGCAGCCGGATCCGGTCACGCAGCTCGGCGGCCGCCTTCTCGGTGAAGGTGATGGTCAGGATCGAGGAGACCTCCACGCCGTCGTCGAGCACCGAGCGCACGAACCGCTCGACCAGCACCGACGTCTTGCCACTGCCGGCACCGGCGGCGAGCAGCAGGTCGCCGTCGCGCCGCTCGATCGCATCCTGCTGCTCGTCGGTCCAGGCGCTGGCCTCCCGCAGTTCGGCGGCCTGGCAACGATCGTCGGATCCCGACAACGCGATCACTGGCTGCGACAGATCCCGGGGTATGCGCACCCATCGCGCGAGCAGGTCTGCGGGCACGGAGTCAGCTCCCCAGCGCGCAGCGCCGTGGCCAGGGCGACCGCGCGGTCGGCCGCGTCCTCGAGCTCTGACTGAAGCTCCTCGGCCTGGCGCCCGTCGTTCGGAACCACCGACGGGCCGAAGTCGATCCCCTTGACGAACAGTCCCCGCGCCCGGAGATCATCCCCGCGCAGCGGCTGATAGAAGCCGGCCACCGGCTCGCGGCCCAGCAGCTCGCGCGCGACGAGCATGTACAGCGCCACCTGCAGGCGACGATCGAGGCTCCAGCGAGCGCCCTGGTGCTCGGGCCGACCGGCCCCGCTCTTGTAATCGCGCACCACGGCCTGGCCCTGGCGGTCGACGTCGACGCGGTCGATCATCCCCCGCACCAGGACCCGCTCGTGGCCCTCGCCGAGCTCGAGCGGCGGCAGCGACTCGCGGGCCGGGCCGTCCGCCCCATCCTCGCCGGGCTCGAACCCGAACCGCAGCTCGAGCCCCTCCGGGCGCCAATCGCCGCCTCCCGCCGCCTCGTGATCGAGGTAGCGGCGCAGGTCGGCCTCGATCGCTCGCAGGGCGGCGGCGGCGACGACCCCGGGCCGCCCCGGGGCCAGCCGGGGCCCGGCCGGTCCGAGCTCGGCCAGCAACTCGTCGAGAATCATCCGCGCCCGCTGCAGCGAGTCCTGGGTGACCGGGCCGTCGAGCCGGCGCAGCAGCCGCTCCAGCAGGTCGTGCATCAAGTTGCCGCGCGCGATCGGCTCGGATTCGGGCTCCAGCGGCTCGGGGCGCAGCTCGCGCTCGATCAGCCAGCGCATCGGGCAATCGCCGTACGCCTCCAGCGCTCCCGCGGAGAGGATCCGGGTGTGCCGAAGCGTCGCCAGGGCCTCCGAGCCCAGCGCCCGTTCCGCCACCGGCTCGTCGCCGGCCACCGGAGCGCCGACCGCGGCCAGGGATCGCTGCAGCTCGTACGCGGTCGGGGCCAGCTCGGGAGGCCAGATGACGTCGGCCAGCAGCCTGCGCTCCCGGCGCTGGGGCCAGTCGTCGACCAGTAGCTCCGCCAGGTCCGCGATGAACGGCGAGGGCAGCGCCAGGTTGCCCTCCTCATCAGAGCTCCGATAGCTGACGAACACGCGCTCGGTGGCCCGCGAGACGGCGGCGTAGAACAGGTAGCGCTCGCGCGCCAGCGAATCCTCGTGCGGCCGCAGCCGCAACCCCGAGCAGGCGGCTAGCTCCCACCGGCGCTCGTCGGACAGAAACGGCTCGGGCCTCCCCGGCAGCGGGAACGCGCCCTCCTGCAAGCCGCACACCAACACTGCCCGGAAGCGGCGCGCCCGGATCTGCAGCGGCTCGGCGAGCAGCACCGCGCAGGGCGCGTCGGTCTGGGCCGGTCGCACCGTCAGTCCCTCCAGCAGCTCGACCAGCCGCGGCCCGTCCGGTGCCAGCCCCAGTTCGCTGAGCTCCGAGCGCGCCCGCTCCAGGGTCGCCAGGGCGCGGGCATCGAGCTGCTCGGGACCGCTCAGCACGGCCGCCGCGCCGCGATGCGGAGCCGCGAACAGCCGCTTGGCCAGCTCGCACAGCTTGGCCAACGGGTCCGTTGCGGCGCTGACCTCATCGAGCTCGAGCAGGCTCCAGCCGAGCCGCTCGCGAGCCTGCGCCGCCGTCGTGAGCCCCTGCCGGCGGACCTCGGCCTCGAGGCCGTCCGCGAGCTCGGGCCGCTGCAGCACCCCGGGCGCTCGCAGATAGTCGAGCAGGTCCTCCGGGCGGGCCGCTCGCTCGTCCAGCAGCGCGCAGCGGGCCGCGCCGAGCACCGCCCGGCCCAGCGGAGTGTGCGCGAGCGCGACCTCCTGAGCGCCGGCCACCGCCACCCCGTACTGCTCGAGCACCCGCGCCAGCAGCGGTCCGGCGTGCGACAGCGAGCGGTGGACCACCACGATCTCCTGGCCGGGAACGCCGGCCCGCAGCAGCTCGAGCACCTTAGCCGCCACCAGCTCTGCCTCGGCGCGCTCGCCGCCGGCCTCGAGCAGGGAGACCGCCGAGCCCGGATCCAGCCGCTCGGCCCCGGCCTCGAACAGGGATCGCTCCACGTGGTGCAGCGCCGCCCGAGCACCCTCGGCGTAGTGGTCGTCAAGCGCGGGCAGCTCGAGCACCCGGGTGGCCAGCGGACGCAGCTCCTCCACCGCCTCCGCCCGCGAGTGCAGCGCCTCGCGGCCGGGCTCGTAGGTCAGCGAGACCGTCACCTCGGCGCCGGCGATCCGCGACAGCGTCTCCACCGCGTCGCGCTCCAGCGCGGTCAGCTCGTCAAAGCCGTAGAAGAAGACCTGATCCTGACCCCAGCGGCCCGGGGCCGAGCGCAGCGCGTCGAGCGCCCGCCACGCGTAGAGCTCCGAGTCGACGCGGCCCAGGCGGTCCAGCTCGCGCGCGTACTCGCCGTAGACATGGGCGACGTCGCGGGCGTAGAGCTGGCGGCGCACATCCTCGGCGGCCCAGCGGGAGAGCGCGGCGGCAAACCGCTGCGGGGTCACCAGCCCTCGCTGGAGCTCCGCGATCAGCTCCCCGGCCGCGGCCAGGAACCCGGGAGCGCCGGCGGAGGCGCTGAGCGCCGGCAATTCGATCCGGCTGAGAACCCGCTCCAGCACTCGCTCGCGCTGCAGGGTGGATAGACGGCGGCCCGGGTACTCCGCCCGGCGTGCGATCTCCCGGGCCAGCTCGCCGAACGTGAGCACCGACCCCAGGACGGCGCCGGCGCCGGCGAGCTCACGCGTGTAGTGACGGGCGTCCAGCGAGGTCGGGACGACCAGCAGCGCCCCGCGGCGGGCGGCGGCGCTGTAGGCACCGAGCACTTCGCCGGCCTTGGCCGAGTTGGCGGGTCCGAGGACGAGCGTGAGGGGCATCCCCCTATGGTGGCGCGAGCTCCCGACGGCTCCCCGGAGGGGCCCGGCCCCCGGCGCTCAGGCGGCGGCGGGCTGCTCGGTGGCCGGCTGGCTCAGGCTTCAGACGGGCTGCTCGGTGGCCGGCTGGCTCAGGCGGCGGCGGGCTGCTCCGTAGCCGGCGCGCCGGCGCCGGCCTTGGCGCTCTCCGCGGCGTCCTCGGACTCCGGCGGCGCACCGGCGCCGCCGGCGGGGCCGGCCTGGGCCCAGGGCTCGTCGAACTCGACCCGCCACTTGCCCTCTTCGCTCTGCTGCAGCGCCAGCCGGGCCCGGAAGGTCTTGCCCGAACGGCCCTTGAAGCCGGTCACGGCCTTCTCGGTGCGGCCGGTCTTGATCAGCTCGCGGGCCACCGCTACGGGCAGCTGCTTGCCGGCCTTGGCCTTCCAGATCACGAACCCGCAGCCCGGGTCCTCCCGCGCCCAGCACGAGTAGCCCTTGCGGTTCTCGACGATGTCGCGCCCGCAGACCGGGCAGGGCCCCAGGTTGGCCCGCGGGATGCGAACGTCCTTGAGCTTGGTGTCGAGCTCGCCGACGGTCTCCTCGGTGAACTTGACGATGTCGCCCATGAACCGCTCGCGGGAGTCCTGGCCGGTCTCGATGTTGCCCAGCCGGTGCTCCCAGTCGCCGGTCAGGCTGGGGCTGGTCAGGGGGTGCTCGCCGAGCAGCCGGATCACGTTGAGGCCCTTCTCGGTCACCACCAGGGCCCGGGCGTCGCGCTCGATGTAGCCGACCTGGAGCAACCGCTCGATGATCGCCGCGCGGGTGGCCGGGGTACCGATCCCCGAGTCCTTCATCGCCTCGCGCAGCTCCTCCTCGTCGACGAGCTTGCCCGCCGTCTCCATCGCCCCCAGCAGCGCGCCCTCGGTGTAGCGGCGCGGCGGCTTGGTCTCCTTCTCCTCGGAGGCGATCTCGATCACCGCCACCGGCTCGTCGCGCTCGAGCTTGGGCAGCTGCTGCTCGCGGCCCTCGTCGTCGTCCGAGCGCTCGGTCTCAGGCAACTCGCCGTAGACACCGCGCCACCCGGGCACCAGCATCAGCTTGCCGCGGGTGCGGAACACGCGCTCGGCGACGGTCGTCTCGATCCGCGTGTTCTCGAACACCGCCTCGGGGTGGAACACGGCCAGGAAGCGGCGCACCACCAGGTCGTAGATCCGCCGGTCGTCTTCGTTGAACTTGTCGACCGGATGGCTGTCGGCCCGGGTCGGGATGATAGCGTGGTGGTCGGTGACCTTGGCGTCGTTGACCACGCGGCCCAGCGGGAGCACGTCGAGGCCGACCACGTAGCGCGAGGCGTCGCGGTATTCGCTGCGCTGGCCCACCAACCGCGCGATCGGCTTGATTTCGCCGACCATGTCCCCGGTCAGGTAGCGCGAGTTGGTGCGGGGATAGGTGAGCGCCTTGTGCTCCTCGTAGAGACGCTGCGCCGCCGCGAGGGTGCGCCGGGCCGAGAAGCCGTGGCGGCTGTTGGCGTCGCGCTGCAGCGAGGTCAGGTCGTACAGAAGCGGCGGGCGCTCCTTGCGCTGTGACTTCTCGAGCTTGGTGATCGTCCCCGTCTGGCCCTCGCAGGCGGCGACCACCGCCCGCGCCTCATCGGCGGACTTCAGCCGCGGATTGGAGCCCGCGTAGTAACGGCCCTCGTAGCGGCGGGGACGATCCTTGACCGGGTCGAACCGGGCGTCGACGATCCAGTACGGCTCGGGCTTGAAGGCCCTGATCTCATCCTCGCGGCGAGCCAGGATGGCCAGCGTCGGGGTCTGCACGCGACCGAGCGAGACCGCACCGTCAAACGAGGAGCGCAGGCGAATCGTGGCTGCCCGAGTGGCGTTCATGCCCACGATCCAGTCGGCCTCCGAGCGCGACCGGGCGGCTGCCTCCAGTGGCGCGAACTCGTCGCTTGGGTGCAGCTCGGCGAACGCCGACTCGATCGCGCTCCTGGTCATCGAGTTCAGCCACAGCCGCCTGACCGGCTTGCGCGAGCCGGATTTCTCGTACAGATAGGCGAAGATCAGCTCGCCCTCGCGCCCGGCGTCACAGGCGTTGACCACCGTCTCCAGATCGTCGCGCCCCAGCTGGCGGCGAATCACGTTCATCTGCTTCTTGGAGCGCTCGTCGCGGACCACCAGCTTGAACCGCTCCGGCACGATCGGCAGGTCGGCCATGCGCCACTTCTTGAAGCGATCGTCGTACTCGTCGGGATCGGCGAGCTGGACCAGGTGACCGACCGCCCAGGTGACCACGTGCTCGGGCCCCTCGAGGTACCCCTCGCCCTTGCTGAATGCACCCGGGAGCACTCGCGTCAGGTCGCGGCCGACCGAGGGCTTCTCCGCTATGACCAGTGTCTTGGGCATCGGGTTGGCAGGGTAGCGCCCCGTGCAAACCCGCCTGAGAGCCGCCTCTCAGAGCCCCAGATCGCTGCGCAATCGCTGCGCCCGCCGCGCCACGAACGGGAGCTCGAGCTCCTGCGCGGTCCGTTGCGCGGCCTCCAGCAGCGCCTTGACCCGGAGTCCCGAGCCCAGCGCCCTGGCGTAGTCGAGCTGCGTGTGGGCGAGGTGGATCGGCGCGTTCAGTACCCGGTTTCGCTCCATCGCGCCCTCCAGCAGCTCGATCGCGTGGTCTCGCTCGCCCATCGCCATGGCCAGCCGTCCCAGGTACCGCGCGGTCGCTCCCAGGCACACGGCGGCCAGACCGACCACCACGTTGGCGCGCTGGTAGGGAAGCAGCAACTCGTAGATCGGCCGGGCCCGCTCGCCGTCGCCCAGCTCGCCCGCCACATCGGCCAGCAGCGTCATCGTGGCCATCCAGTCCCCGTCCTCGGGAAGCGAGGCAAAGCCCTCGGCGGCAACCACGTCGAGCTCCTGCTGGGCCTCCGGCAATCGGCCGGTATCGCACAACAGCGTCGCCAGGCCGGCCCGCCAGGCCACCCGGCGGGGGTTGGTGGCGACGAGTTCGCGCAGCGCCGGCTCGAGCTCGGTCATCCGCGACTGCTCGCGACGGATCGCCAGCAGCTGAGCCGCGTAGTACTGCGGCGCGGTGACCCCTTCGGGCCGCAGACCGCTGTTGAGCGCGGCCGAGGCCAGCGCGTCGGCCTGATCCAGGTGCCCGGCCATCAGCGAGCGCATGGCGCGCCACACGGCGGCGTTCCACAGAAACAGCGGCTGGCGCAGCTTGTTGGCCCCGGCGGTGAAGGCCTCGATCTGGGCGTCGACCGCGGCCGGGTCGCCGGACTCCATGAGGTCGACCACGAGCCAGCCGTGGCCCTGCAGGGTCAGCTCGATATCGCCCGCCTCGCGGGCCGCGCGCAAGAGCTGGGTGGAGTCGGCCAGCCGTCGCTCCAGGTGGCCGGGGGCCCAGTAGGCGCGCCGTCGCGCGGCCGCCGCCATCGCCTGCGCCCGCGGGTCGCCCAGCTGGGCCGCGATCACCGTCGCCCGCGCGCTGAGCCGCCGCATCTGCTCTCGCCGGTCGGAGTAGTACAGCGCCCCGCACAGACAGCTGAGCAGCTGCACGCGCATCACGGTGGGCTCGTCGGCGGTGATCTCCACCGCGCGCTCGAGCAGTCCGATCAACTCCTCGTCGACCACCCCGGGTGGCTGTATGTACCGTCGCGAAGCCCCGATCGCCGCCCGCGCCAGGCTGGCGCCGTCCTCGAGACTCGCCGCCAGGGCCGCCGCCTCGCGGAACGTGGTCCAGGCTCGCGGCCGCTCGCCGCTTCGCACCTGCGCTTCGCCCAACAGCAACAGGAGCTCACAGCGCCGCTCCAGCGCGTCGGGGTCGAACCGGACCAGCACCTCCAGGGCCCGGGCATAGTGGTCGGCGGCCTGCTCGTGGGCCAGCATCACCGTGGCCTGCTCGCCGGCCTGCAGCGCATAGCGGATCCCCAGCTCGGCGTCCTGGGCCTCCGAAGCGTGCGTGAAGTGATGGGCCAGCGCGCTCAGGTTGTTGTCCGGCCCGGCCTGCTGGAGCGCGATGCCGACGCGACGGTGGATCCGTCCGCGCCGGGCCGCCGACATGCCCTCGTAGAGGGTCTCACGGATGAGCGTGTGGGAGAAGCCGTAGCGGCCGAAATCCACGGGCGACTCGGCGACCAGGCCCGCCGCCAGTGCCTCGTCGAGCGCGCCCAGGAAGCGCTCCTCATCGAAGCCGAGCACCGCCTCGAGCAGCCAGGCGTCGAAGTCGCGTCCGATCACCGCGGCAACCCGGAGCCATTCCACGACCTCAGAGTCCAGCCGCTCCAGTCGCCGCGAGATCACCTCACTGACGTCCTCGGGCAGCCCGAACCGTTGCAGGTCGCTGGCCCCCGCGTTGTCGGAGTGCACGCCGGAGTCGGCCAGGTGCCGGACGATCTCCTCGATGAAGAACGGATTGCCCTCGGTCTCCCGGTACAGCGCCCGCGAGAACTCCAGGGACGGGCGTCCCCCGATCCTCAGGCCGACCAGCTCGATGGCATCGTGCTCGGGCAGGCCGACGACCTCGGTCTCGGTCATCAGCTTGTCGCGTCGCAGGCTAGCCAGCGCCGGCTCGAAGCCCTCGCTCCAATGTTCCGACGCGCGATAGGCGCCGAGCACCGAGATCCGCGCCGCCTGCGGCGCGCGGGCGAGGTGGCGCAGCAGCAGCAGCGTGGGCCGGTCGGCGCAGTGCAAGTCGTCGAGCACGATCATCACCGGCATCGCGGCCGAGAGCTTGTTCAAGAGACCGACCACGGCCTCGAACAGGCGGTAGCGCTCGGTCTGCGGATCCCCCGCGTCGGGAGGCGGGAGCTCCGGCAGGCGCCGGCGCAGCTCCGGCAGCAGCCGCGCCAGCTCGGCGCCGTACTCGCGAGCGGTGGCGCGCAGCTCGTGCACCAGCGCCCCGGATACGTATTGACCCAGTGCCTCCACGAACGGCTGGAAGGGAACCAGCGTCTCCTCGGGGGCGCGGCCGGCCAGCACCAGGGTGCCGCTGGCGTGCGCGCGCTTGGCGACTTCGGCCAGCAGCCGGGTCTTGCCGACACCGGCGTCTCCCTTCAGCAACAGCGCCCGCTCGGGCTGGCTCCCCACCTCGGGCTCGCTCTCGCCGACCCTGGCCAGCCAACGCTCGAGCTGGGCCAGCTCCTCGCGGCGGCCCACCAGCGGGCCGGCCGCCTGTGCGCGAAGCTCCGGCGGCAGAGGTATCCCCTGGGCTTCGGACGGCTCGGCGCTGCGCAGGCGGGCGAAGCCGGTGCCGACCGGGTGCAGCAGCTGCTGATGGATCGCGATCGCATCCGGCGAGGGCACCGTGCCGAGCTCGTCGCGCAACAGGGTGCGCAGCCGATCGAAGATCCGCAGCCCTTCGGCGACGTTGCCCTGGAGCTGGAGCGCCTGCATCAGCAGCACATAGCCCGATTCCCGGTAGGGCTCGGCCACGATCAGCGTCCGCGCCGCCCGTTCGGCCGAGCCGAGCTGGGTCCCGCCGAGGCTCAGCCCGGCCCGGCCGATCACTTCCAGCGCCTGCAGCCTGAGGTCGGCGAGCTCCCGCCGCGGCGGCTCGATCCACGGGGCCTGGGAGCCGGGCAGCAGCCCCCGGCTGGCGATGTTGAGCGGAACCTGGGCCAGCGCCCAGGCGCTGCGGGCATCGCCGCGCTCCAGGGCCTCTCGGGCGCGACCGATCTCGTGCCCGGCCGCTTCGATGTCCACCCAGGCCGGCTCAGGCAGCTCCAGCGCGAGCTCTTCACGGCCTACCAGCACGGTCGGGCCGAGCGCCGAGCGCAGGCGCGAGAGCAGCGTCCGCAAGGCCGCATCCTGCGAGCGGGGCGCGTTGTCGGGCCACAGGGCGCCGATCAGCTCCTCGCGCCCGACCGTCCGCTGCCGGCTCAGGACCAGGTAGGCGAGCAACTGCGGGACCTGCTTGCCGCGTAGGGCGCCCGCCAGCTCAACCCCGTCCAGCTCGACCGACAGACGTCCACAGAGCTGGACCCGAGACCTCTCACTCGCACTGGCAACGTCTGTCAACGTTCTGGAAACGTATCGCCAACGGCAGTAAGAAAAGCTGCCGATCGTGGTCGCCGGGGCCACGATCGCAGGACGCGGAGTGTCCGGGACCGTACTCCGTCAATGCCAAGCCGCCGATTCGAGGATGGATGACCCCGATCAACGAAGGGCCCAGTCGGATCGCATACTGCGAGTGCGGGGCGCAACTCGCAGGTGATTCGGAGCAAGAGCTCTTCGACGCGGCTCAGCAACACCTCGCGCATCACCACCCTCAGCTCCTCGGGGCACTCGAGCTGGATGTGGTGGCACAGATGTCCGAGGAGCGTCCGGGGGCAATCAGCGCCTGAGGCGGGCGGCGACGCAGACCGCCGCCCGCCACGGCGTCCAAATGGGTCAGTTGGTTCGGTTGGGGCAGCCGGGTCAGCTGGCGCATCGGCCGGGCGCGGCTGTGGGGGCACCGCGCACCCGGCCCGTCAGCTGGCGCAGCGGCCCGTGCGCACCGCGTGCACCCGGCCACGTACCTTGCTCAGCTGCGCGCGGACCAGTGCATTGGGCACCCCGAAGCCGCCCGGCCGCGAGGTGCCGGTGAGCGCCGCGAACACCGTCGCCACCACCTCCCCGTGGGCGTCGACCATCGGACCGCCTGAGTTGCCGGGCCTCACCCGTCCCCGCAGCGGCGTGATGCTTCGCAGCACCGGGCCGTCGCCGTACGCGTCCTGGGTCCTGACCACGTTGGTCTGACCGATCCGCCCCGGCTCGGCATCAAAGGATCCGTCGAGTGGATACCCCAGGATCGCCGCCGGCGTTCCGGAGCGAGGGTTGGCGGCCAGTCTCAGGGCCGGCTCCGACAGCCCCGCCACCGCCAGCAGCGCGATGTCGTCGTGGGGATCGAATGCGACCGCCCGGGCCGGCAGCCCGGCCCCGACCCCATCGACCTGCACCTCGGTGTTGGTCTCGCCGGCCACGACGTGGGCGTCGGTGACCACCAGGCCGGGGCTCGCCACCCAGCCGCTGCCCTCGATGCCGAGTCCGCACGCGGTCCCGAACACCCGCACCACGCTGCGACGGGCCGAGCGGACCGAGGCCGAGGCCAGGATCCGCCGCGTCGGGGTCGCCACGTCGGCCGACGGACCGCGCACCGACGGCAGCGGGTCGAACCGGGACAGCGCGTTGAGGATCGGCCCCGACGGCGGCAGCAGCCGGTCCAGCTCGCCGAGGATCGCCGAGCGCTGGATGTCACCGCGCAGCGAGAACGAGGCCGATGACTGGAGCGCCACCGCGCCCACGATCCAGGCGATCCCGAGCCCGATGCAGGCCGTCAGCACAGCGCCGAGCAGGCCGTCGATCGTCTGCAAGCCGGGCAGGCGCAGCGCCGAGCGCGCGCGGGTGCCGACGCCTTCGAGCCCGCCGGCCAGCACCCCACCGGCCAGCAATCCACCCAGCAGCCCGAGCAGCGGCGCGTACGGCGATCGCGAGCCGTCGCTCAGCAGCAGCGGCGCGAGACGGGCGCCCAGGAAGGCCCCCACCGCGAATCCGAGCAGCGACAGCGCGCCGACGATGAAGCCCTGCAGGTAGCCGTACACCGCCAGCAGAACCGTGAAAGCGACGATCACCCAGTCGAGCCCGCTCACTGGCCGCAGAGTATCCAGGTGTCATCGCGGTTCCCTAACCACTACCGTTCCGTGTTGAGGTGGTATCTAGGGGCGTTACGGTGGTTCGTAGGCCGCGGCTCGCACCGAGGAGGACGCGGCGCCGTCGTCGGCTGCTCACGCGAGCCGTGCCGATCGCCTTCCTGGCCGCGGCCGCCTTCGCCGCCGGCGCGGTTCTGGCAACCGGTCCGGGACGGGCCGAACGTCAGCTGGTCACCCGCTACGTGACCTCGTGGCAGCACCGCGACTACGCCCAGATGTACTCGATGCTCGACTCGGCTTCGCGCAGCGCAACCTCGGAGTCGAGGTTCACCGCCCTGGTCCACGACGACGAGGCGCTGGCCACCGTCACCTCACTGCGCGCCCAGCACGTCGGCGGCGCCGCCGACAACTCGATCCCGGTCCAGATGGTGGTCACCACCAGGCTGTGGGGAACGCTGCGCGAGACGCTCCAGGTGCCGTTCACCGGCAGTGGGTCTGGCGCGAAGGTCCACCTGACCGGCTCACTGCTGTTCCCCGGGCTACGGCGCGGAGAGCGCTTGGGCCGCAAGATCAAGCTGCCGCCACGGGCGACCCTGCTGGCCAGTGACGGCACTCCGCTGGCGCAGGGGCCCGACCGGAGCTCGCCGATCCCGGATGTCGCGCAGCAGATCGTGGGCACGCTGGGGCCGATCCCCGCGCCGCAGGCCAGTCTGTACGCCGCCGAGGGATATCCGCCCGGGGCCAAGGTAGGGACCGACGGGCTGGAGCGAATCTTCCAGAGCAGCCTGGCCGGAAACCCGGGAGGCCGCCTGCTGGCCGGCCACCGCGTTCTGGCCAACGCCAAGCCGATCAAGGGGCCGGCCGTCCACACCACGATCGACCCGCCGCTGGAGCGCGCGGCGGTCAGCGCGCTCGGCGGCCAGTACGCGGGCATCACCGTCATGAATCCGCGCACCGGCGCCCTGCTGGCGCTGGCCGGAATCGCCTTCTCGTCGGTCCAGCCGCCCGGCTCGACGATGAAGATCATCACCGCCACCGCCGCGCTGGACGCCGGGATCGTCAAGCTCTCGAGTCAGTTCCCGATCCAGACCTCGTCGACGATCGATGGCTTCACGCTGCAGAACGCCGGCGGCGAGGCTTGCGGCGGCAGCTTCCTGAACGCCTTTGCGGTCTCCTGCAACTCGGTCTTCGCGCCGCTCGGCGCCAAGCTCGGCGCCGCCCGCCTGGTCGCCATGGCCGAGAAGTTCGGCTTCAACCAGGCCCCCACGATCCCCGGGGTGCTGGAGAGCACGATCCCGTCAGCGAAGTCGATCGGCGACTCGCTGGCCGTCGGCTCCTCGGCCATCGGCCAGGGCACGGTCCAGGCCACCTCACTCGAGATGACCGACATAGCGGCGACGATCGCGATGGGCGGCCGCCGGCCGATCCCGACCCTGCTGGCCCACCAGCCGCCGCGCTTCGTGCGGGTGACCAGTCCCAGGGTGGCCCACGAGGTCCAGCAGATGATGATCGCCGTGGTCGACTTCGGCACCGGCACCGCTGCGCAGATCCCCGGGGTCGTGGTGGCGGGCAAGACGGGGACCGCCGAGCTCACCAACACCTCGTCGCCTCAGAACAGCACGCCGCAGAACACGGACGCCTGGTTCGTCGGCTACGCCCCCGTCGGCCATCCCAAGGTGGTCGCCGGCGCGCTGTTCCCCAACCAGGGAGCCGGCGGCGCGGCCGCCGCACCGCCGGTGCACGACGTGCTGGCCACGGCGCTGGGCAAGGGCTGAGTTCCGGCGGCCACCCGGTATTGAGGGGATGACTTCCGGCCGCTACCCGGTGTAGGCGGCGCCGACGACGCTCGGGTTGAGCGTACCCTGCGACCACGCCGCCAGCGCCTGCCGGCGCGGTCCGAAGGCGATCGCCAAGTTGGCCGCGAACTGGGCCGTCCTCGACAGGGTCGTCGCCGAGCCGAACCGGCGGCTGTGCGCGGACCCCGCCGCGGCCATCGGCCGCCCGGATCGCACCCAGGCGACGATCGCCTGCCCGCGGGGGCCGATCGCGGCCGCCGGCTCGTCCCCCGGGTCGATCTGGCCGAACGAGCTGCGCCCCGCGAAGGTGGAGTGGGCGCCCCGCACCGCGGCCTGAACCGTGCAGCTCCCGTTGGCGCGGCAGGCCTTCCAGGCGACGCCCTGATCGCCGGCGGCATCGGCGGAGATGCTCACCCCGGCTGCGAGCTGGCCGGCCGGCGACAGGTTGCGGACCCCCGGATTGGCGACGATGTCGGCGGCTCTGACCACCGAATGGAAAACGCCCTTGCGGTCGTACCAGCTCTCGACCCAGGCGGCCGTCGCCCGCGATCCGCGCCGCGCGACGTCGAGCTCGTCGATGCGGTGGCCCGACGGTACCGTGAGCAACTTGCGGGCCCGCCGCGGAGCGCCCTTGCTCGAGCCCACCGCGTAGTAGATGGTCCGCGGATCGGCGGTGCCCGCCGGGCCCCGGGCCGAAGTCCAGACGACAATCGTGCTCCGGCCACCCTGCCACGCCGACGACATCGACTGGGGGATCTGCGCAGCGCCGGTGAGACGGTGCGGGGAGCCGAATCGGTTGCCGTGCGCGGCCTGCACCACCCACACCCCCCGCTCGGTGGCGACCGCCGCCAGCATCCCTCCGTTGCCGAGGGTCAAAAGCTGCCCCTCGGTGGCGCCGGTCAGGCCCCCGACCAGGGTGCGCGGCGGCTGCAGCGTTCCGCCGGCGGTCATCCGAATCGCCTGAACGCTGCTGCAGCAGGTGAGAGCGCCCGGACTGACCCCGGTCAGAAGCTGCAGCGCCGAGCCGTCGAAGCTCAGCGCCAGCACCTGCTTGGCCGAGCCGATCGCCTGCGGGCTGCCGACCGCTCCGCCCGGCGACCGAGGGACGACGAATGCCTGTGAGTCGCCGGGCGTGTCGACGTCCTCGACCCCGTAGGCGGCGGCCGAGGCTCCGCTACGCGCGAACGCCAGCTGGGTACCGATCAGATCGAGCGAACCGGGCTTGGTGAGCTCGAACGGCCTGCCCCAGCCGGCCTGCGCGGACGGGACGAACGCCACCAGGGCCACCACGGCCAGACCGGCCGCCCTCGCCAGCGGCGCGGCCCTCGCCAGCGTCGCCGCCCACGCCAGAGCCACCGGTCCTCGCACCCGGCGGGGCCGCCGGTCCGCCCGGCTCAAAGGTCGAGCGAGATCGAGGCCAGCCGCTGGTTGCTGGAGCCGAGGATGTAGAGCGTCAGGGGGCGGTTGGCGTACGCCGTGTCGTCGATCCGGAACAGCAGCAGACCACCCTGGGTGGGACCGTCGGAGGCGGTGGTGCCGGGTCCCGGCTGCGTCTCCAGGGGCTGCAACGTCATCGACGTCCAGGCGTACGGGTTCTCCGCGAAGTTGAGCTTGAGGGGGTAGTACTTGTTGCCCTGTGTGTCGATGATGACGAAGTTGTCGGTGGTCGTCTGGGGCTTGTCGGTCTGGTTCTTGGCCCACATGAACACGCCGTACCACTCCTGGGTTGCGGTCAGCGACGGCGTTCCGGGAGGCAGGCCCTTGACGTACTGGGAGTCCTCGACCCCGTACGGGTTGAGAATCCGGGAGACCTGGAGCTGGTAGGTGACGGGTCCGGCGTCGACGTAGCCGCCATCGTTGTTGGCGTCGGCGACGCTCGGATGGGCCTGCTTGTGCCCGCAGGCGGCGAGCCCCAGCGCGAGCGCGAGCGTGCAGACGAGGATCCAGGAGCGGCGGGCAAACACGGACCGGGAGTCTAACTCCCGAGCCGTCAGCGAGCGCTTGCCGCGAGCCGCCAGCGAGCGCTTGCCGCAGCCGTCAGCGAGCTCGTGCCAGAGCCGTCAGCGGGCGTCGATCGAGCCGCGCTCGCCGCGGCCCCGGTTCTCCTCGAGGATCGTCCGCAGCCGCCGCATCGCCTTGCCGGCCTTGCGCCGGTTCCAGGCGCGGCCACCGACGATCTCCAGGAGCTTGTCCGAGGGCAGCGCAGGCAGCGTCTCCAGCGTGTACTCGACCTTGGTGGTGCCCCCCGGCCCGGGCGACAGGGTGTAGGTCCCCAGCATCCGGATCCGGTTGTACTTGCCCCCGCGCCCACGCTCCACGATCCGGAACGGCGGCTGGACCTCGGCGAAGGTCATATCCGCCCAGGAGAATCGGTTGAGCGGGGCCTTGATGCGGAACCGCGCCCCAGCCCCGGTGCCGTAGGTGTCCTCCCGGGTCATGTGCCAGTCGACCCGGTAGTGGTCTGAGAACTCAGGGTGATTGGCGATGTCGGCCAGGTACTCGAACACCTGCTCGCGCGGCTTGGAGATCGTGGTCGACACAGTGAACGGCTCCATCGACCGTGGATCCTAACCACGGCCGGGGGCCTTTGCCGACGACCGGGAGCCAGTCGGTGACCGGCCGATCAGGCGGCGCGCTGGTCGATGATCCGCATCGTGTGGCCGAACTCGGGGCCGTGCACGAGGCGCGCCTGCGCGGGGGCCTGAGCCTGACCGGGGCGGCACAGTTCGCAGGCGATCGTGCCGGACTCGTAGACGTAGACCTTCTCGCCCACCAGCGGCGTGCGATGGCAGCAGGTGCAGCGTTCAGAGCCGGCCAGGCGCTCGTCCAGGCCCCGCCGCAGCAGCGCCAGCTCCAGCTCGAGCATGTCGCGCAGGGAGGCCGCCATGGACCCCTGTTCGGGTTGCCCGGCGCCGTTCCTGCACCTGAGCGACGGGGCCCACGCGCCCGCCAGAGCCGGTATCGGCAGCGAGCCATCTTTTCGTCGAGCGGCCTAAGAATGGGGCCGCGGGTCGTTACCGTGGCTTTCAGTTGGAAGCTATGATCATGTTAAGACCGTTGGCGAGTGCAGCTCCACGAGCCCCCCGGTGGAGCTGTGGCAACCCGTAGCTAGGAGACGGCCATGAAAGCTTGGATGTCGGGCAGCGTCGCCGGCACCGGAACGTTTCGGTGCACCGATTGCGACTTCCCGCTCTCTCTCGACGCCGCAGACGAGCTGCCTACGTGCCCCAACTGTGGCGGCAGCGAGTTCGTCCGCGCCTCTCTGTTCACCACTGCCCAAAACGCGATCGTCGAGGCCGCAATCCCGGAGCTCGACGACCAGGGATGGCTCGCCGATACGCGGGCCGGGCTCGATCAGCCCGGTCAGTACATCGCTTACCGCTCCGATGACGACGCCGTGACCTATGTGCTGGAGCGCGAGTGGACTCGGATCGGCCGCAGTCTCGCCGCCGACATCCGCTTCGACGATCCCACCGTCTCGCGCCGCCATGCCCTGATCGTGCGCCAGCCCGATGGGCTGCGGGTGCTCGACGACCGCAGCCTGAACGGGGTCTTCGTCAACGGCGAGCGCGTGGAGTGGAGCACGCTGGCTGACGGCGACGAGATCGTGATCGGCCGCCACCACCTGCATTTCATCGACGTGCCGGTGATCTCGGGGATGCGCCAGGCGCATCCGGCAGAGCCCGGAGCCGGCTCCACGCGGACCTAGAACGGGGCCGTGCGCGAGCCGCGGTCGCTGGCCTATAGTCCGCGCCGATGCCCGTCACGGTCTCGGTTCTCTCCCAGAAGGGTGGCACCGGCAAGACGACTGCGGTCCGAACTCTGACCGATGTCTTCCGGCGGGTCGGCCTATCCGTCCTGGCCGTGGATCTCGATCCCCAGGGCAACCTCTCCGACTACCTGGATGTCGATCCCGATGCCTCGCCGACGATCGGCGATGTGCTTTCAGGGCGGGCCAACGCCGCCGAGGCGGTCCACGGCGGGATCATCCCCGCCAACCTCGGGCTCGCCGAGGCCGAGCTGGCGCTGGGCGGCAAGATGGGCCGTGAGCTGACCCTCAAGCGAGCGCTGCGGGGCGTCGCCGGCGACCACGACCTGGTCTTGATCGACTGTCCGCCGGCGCTCGGTCTGCTGACCGTCAACGCGCTGGTCGCCTCCGACTACGCGCTGCTCTCGGCGGAGGCGCAGTACTTCGCGCTGCAGGGGGTCGAGCAGGCGCTTCAGGTGATCGACCTGGCGCGTGACAGCCTCAACCCTGAGCTGAAGTGGCTGGGCGTTGTGCTCAACATCGCCGACATGCGCACCCGTCACTCGCGTGAGGCCTTCGACAGCCTGCGCCAGCACTTCGGCGACAAGCTGATCGGCACCACGATCCGGGCATCGATCGCCTACGCGGAGTCTGCCGAACGAGCGATCTCGATCCTCGACTACCGGCCCGATCTCGGCGCCGACTACCTGGCGGTCGCCGACGAGCTGCTGCGCCGCCTGGAGCTCGAGGATGCGCGCAAGCCGCTGGGCCAGATGCTGCGCGACGCCCAGCCGGCGCAGGCCAGCGCCTAGCCCCAGCGCCTAGCCCTAGCGCCCTGACCCTAGAGCGCGCGCACGTCGGCGCCCATCGTCTCAAACGGCGCCCGGATCACGTCGGCCCAGCCGTCGGTCTCGCGCCTGAGCAGCTCGCTGACCGTCCCGGTCTGGTCGTAGTGACACCAGAACAGGACCGCCGGGCCGGCGCCGGAGATGGTGGCGCCCAGCGCTCCCAGCGAGACCGCCCGGTCGAGCAGCTCGGCCGAGCGCGGATACAGATGGGCTCGGTAGGGCTGGTGCAGACGGTCGCGCAGCCCGGCCGAGATCAGCTGCCAGTCGCCGGTGGTAAGCCCGGCGGTCAGCAGCGAGGCGCAGGCCACGTTGAAGACCGCGTCGGCGAGCGGAACCTGCTCCGGCAGGGCGGCCCGGGCCTGCCGGGTGGGCACCGCTTGGTGCGGGACGACCAGCACCGCCTCGAGCCCCATCGGGACCTCGAAGCGGTGCGCGCGGGGACCGTCGCAGACGACGATCCCCCCGTTGAGCGCCGCCGCGACGTTGTCCGGGTGGCCCTCCAGCTCGCCGGCGTGGGCGCGGATGTCGGCGTCGAGCTCGAAGATGTGATCGGCGGCCATCAGCCCGGCGATCGCCGCCGCGGCGCTGGAGCCCAGGCCCCCGGCCATCGGGATCTGGGAGGAGATCCGGAATTCGAAGCCGTCGGCCGGGTGCAGCCGCTCGAACGCCTGGACTACGAGGTTGTCGCGGCCGGTCGGGACCGCGAGCTCGGTCTGCACCGCGAATTGGCCCGTTTCCACTACCTCAAGCTCCAGGTGCAGCGCCAGCGCCGCGGCCATGGTGTCGAATCCTGGGCCCAGGTTCGCGGTCGACGCGGGCACCCGGATCAGGCGCCGCCGGGCCAGCGTCATCCCAGTACCGCGCGCTCGAGCGCGCTCAGCTCCGGATCGCACGGCAGCACCGCACCGGCCTGGGTCAGCGCGGTCTGCGGGTCCTTGAGCCCGTGACCGGTCAGCACGCAGGCCACCCGGCGCGCGTCGCCGGCGCCGTGGGCCAGCAGGCCGGCGACGGAGGCGGCCGACGCCGGCTCGCAGAAGATCCCCTCGGTGTCGGCGAGCAGCCGGTAGGCCGACATGATCTGCTCGTCGGTCACGGCGCGCACCGCGCCGCCCGAGGCGGTCATGGCGTTCATGGCGTCTTCCCAGCGGGCCGGGTTGCCGATCCGGATCGCGCTGGCCACCGTCTCGGGCTGCTCGATCGGTCTGCCGTGGACGAGCGGTGCGGCCCCGGCGGCTTGAAAGCCGAGCATCCGGGGGCCCTGGCCAAGCTCCTGAAAGCCACGCCAGTACGAGGTGATGTTGCCGGCGTTGCCGACCGGGATGCAGAGCGCGTCGAGCTCGTCGTCGAGCGCCTCGGCGAGCTCGAAGGCGGCCGTCTTCTGGCCCTCGATGCGGAGCTCGTTGACCGAGTTGACGAGCGCGATCGGATGGGCGGCAGTGAGCTCGCGGACCAGCGTGAGCGCGACGTCGAAGTTGGCCCGCAGCGCGACCACCTCGGCTCCGTGCATCAGGGCCTGGGCGAGCTTGCCGGTGGCGATCTTGCCCTCCGGCACGATCACCGCGCACCGCAGCCCGGCCCGCGCGGCGTAGGCCGAGGCCGAGGCCGCGGTGTTTCCGGTCGAGGCGCAGACGATCGCCTGCGCCCCCTCGCGCACCGCCGCCGACACCGCGCAGGTCATCCCCCGGTCCTTGAACGACCCGGTCGGGTTCAGCCCCTCCAGCTTGCACCACACCTCGGCCCCAGCCCGCTCGGACAGCCGCGGGGCGTACACCAGCGGGGTAGCGCCCTCGCCGAGCGACACCACCGGGTCCTCGGCGGCGAACGGCAGCCGCCCGCGGTAGCGCTCGATCAGGCTAGTCACGCAGCATCCCTCGCCGCACCGGCTCGGTGAATATGTCGGCCGCGTCACTCATCCGGTCGCGCCGGAGGATGCCAGAGTGGTATGAATCACCTTTTAGTGGTGCAAGACGACGGTTACTTCCCTCGCGGCCACTCGATGCTGCGCCGCGTCCACGAAGAGCGGATGGTCGGGCTGTTCTACGGCCAGCGCGCGCTGTGCATCGGCGCGGTGATGCCGCTCAACTACGTCGGCACCAGCGAGCACTCCTACGGCAAGCTCACGCCGTTCAAGCGGCTGGTGCACACCGGCAACGCGTTCGAGAAGATCTACTTCGGAACCCGGGCCGAGGCCGATGAGGTTCTGGCCTGCGTGCACAGGCTTCACCAGGGCGTGCGCGGGGTGCTCTCCGAGGACGCCGGCATCACTCCGGCCGGCACCCCGTACTCGGCGCTCGATCCGGCGCTGATGCTGTGGACGGTGGCGGTGATCGCCGATTCGGCCCAGCACTTCTTCGAGCTGTTCGTGCGGCGGCTTTCGGGATCCGAGCGTGAGCAGCTGTGGCATGAATACCTGCGGTTCGCGGCGCTGTTCTCGATGCCGCTGGACGAGGCGCCCGGTTCGTATGAGGAGTTTCGCTCGTACTGGCGTGCCCAGCTGGCCAGCGAGGAGCTGTTCTTGACCGACGAGGCCCGCTACGTCGGCTACGCGACTGCGTTCGAGATCCCGCTGCCGCTCACCCACCAGCCCGGCAAGCAGGTCCACGACCTGCTGATGCTGGGCAGCCTGCCGCCGCGGGTCCGCGAGCTCTACGGCCTGTCTTTTACGCCCGCCCACGCGCTGGCCTACCGGGCCGCGGTGGGGGTGGCGCGCGCGGCTCGGCGGCTGACGCCGGGGGCGCTGGCCCGCGGCTGGAACACCGGCTCGTTCAACCGCGTGGCCGCGACCGAACGGTGGCGGATCGAACACGGCCGCCCCACCCCGCAGGTGACCGAGGACGGCCCGGTGCCGCTGCCGCGCCGCTGGGGTCAGTCGACCTCGAGCACGACCTTGCCGGCGGCGCCGCGCTCGTCGAGCAGGACCAGCGCTTCGCCGGCCCGCTCCAGCGGATAGCGCGCCCCGACCACGGGCGCGACGACGCCCTGCTCGATCATCCGGTGCAGCTCCTCGCCGATCTGGGCCGAGGTGTCGGGCTTTGAGAGCACGTAGGCGCCCCAGCCGGCGCCGACGATCTCGACGTTGTTGAGCAGCAGGCGGTTGACCCTGACCTCCGGGATCAAGCCGGCGGTGAAGCCGACCACCACCACCCGGCCGCCCTCCCGCAGCGCGCGGATGCTGTCGGTGAACCGCGCACCGCCGACCGGGTCGATCACCACGTCGACGCCACCACCGGAGATCTCCTTGGCCTGGTCCTTCCAGGGGCCGTCGGAGCGGACCACGTGGTCGGCGCCCGCCGACTCAGCCACCCGTTGCTTGGCGTCGCTCGAGACCACTGCGATCGTCGTCGCGCCCAGTCCCCTGGCCACCTGCAGGGCGGCGGTTCCCACGCCCCCGGCGCCGCCATGTACCAACGCGGTCTCTCCCGCTTGCAGGCGCCCCCGGATCTTGAGCGCGAAATAGGCTGTGTGGTAGTTGAGGACGAGGCTGGCCCCCTGGGCGAAGTCCAGGCGGTCCGGGAGCTTGAACGTCATGTGGGTGGGCGAGACCGCCGCCTCGGCGAACCCGCCGAGCATGCAGAACGCAGCCACCCGGTCGCCGGGCTTGACGTCGGCGTCGGGCGGAGCGGTGCGGACCACGCCGCCGACCTCGCTGCCGGGCACGAACGGCAGCGGCGGCTTGACCTGGTACTCGCCGCGGGTCTGCAGCACCTCGGGGAACGACACCCCGGCGGCTCGCACGTCGACGACCACGCCGCTGCCGGGAGTCAGCATGTGCGACGCCTCGGGCTCGGGCACGTCGGCCGGCTTCAGCGCCGACGCCGGCCCGCTCAGTTCGGTGATCTGCATCGCTCTCATGCCGCGGGCGCGGATCCTAATAGCTGGCGGCGGTGTGGGCCTCGACGGCGTGGGGATTCACGAGGTCGCGGGGAACGGCGTCGATCGTCGTGCGATCTTGCTGGAGAGGTCGGCGTTGGCGTGGGTTTCAGCGCCCAGCCGAGGCTCGCGGACGGGGGTTGTCGGCCATGCCACGAGGGGTGAGCGGAATCCGACACACCTCCGATTCGGCGGTGGGTTGGGCGCGAATGAGCACGTCTCGAGGCGGGCCGGGGCCCGGGCGAGGGCAACGGGGGGCCAGACACTGATGCACAACTTCCACCGATCGGCGGGCGCACGCGGGGTGTGGGCAATTGTTCATCGGATGCGTGCACAAGTGCGCCAACCCCGCTGAGGGCGACCACTCGTGGGAAGTTGTTCACGGGCACGCGCGCCGGCCCCGGCCAGCCGGCAAACGAAGGCCCGGCCTAGCCGAACTCTTCCTCGAGCACCCGGATCGCGCGCGGGGGTGCGCGCATGATCTCGAGGCCGGCGATCAGCTCCATGGCGGCGGAGAAGCGGGACTCCAGCACCGGGTGCACGACCATCACCAGCCGGGCCTGGTCGCT
>DASXZB010000090.1:0-28553 GCA_036502145.1 Solirubrobacteraceae bacterium
GTCGCGCACGGCGTCGCGCGCCGCGGTGAGCACCCGGTCGTGGAACTCCGGGAAGCGCTCCCACGTGATCGCGGTCTCGAACGTCTCCGACAGCACCCCCATGGCCACGAACGTGTCACGCAGATACGGAGCGCGCAGGAAGGCGTCGCGCCAGCTGCCCACCGAAGCGTTCTGGCGCTCACCCGCCGGATCCCAGGTCCCGCCGTGATCGCCACAGCACTCGAGCGCCAGCGACATCCACGGCTCCACATCGTGCTGGGCGGACTCGAAGCCCAGCACGAGCAGGGCATGGGTCCCATCTCCGGCGCCGGTCAGCTTTGCCTCGGAGGCGTCGATCAAGCGGCAGTTGGACGGATACAGGCCGGTCTGCGACAGCGCGTGCACGGCGCGCGCCCCGCCGAGGAAGGTCTCGAACCGCACCGCCCGCGAGCTGCGAAACCGAGGCCGTGGCCGCACCCGGACCCATGCCTCGGTGATCACGCCGAGCACGCCCTCGGAGCCGATCAGCATCCGGTCCGGGGACACCCCGGCGCCCGAGCCCGGCAGCCGCCGCGACTCCCACACCCCGGCCGGGGTCACCGCCCGCACCGACTCGACGAGATCGTCGATGTGGGTGTACAGCGTGGCGAAGTGCCCGCCGGCCCGGGTGGCGATCCAGCCTCCCAGGGTCGAGAACTGAAACGACTGCGGAAAGTGGCGCAGCGTCAGCCCGTGCCCGTGCAACTGCTCCTCGAGCACCGGGCCGGACGCGCCGGCCTGGATCCGCGCCGCAAGCGATACCGGATCGACCTCCAGCACTCGATCCATGGCCCGCAGGTCAACGGTCACCACCCCGGCAAAGCTGTCTGGAACGTCGGGCTCGACCCCGCCGACCACGCTGGTGCCGCCGCCGAACGGGATGACCGCGGCGCCGGCGCCCAGCGCCCAGTCCAGCACCGCCACCAGCTCGTCCTCCGAGCGGGGATGCGCGACCACGTCCGGCGGGTGATCGAAGCGCCCCCGGAAGGCGCGGACCACGTCGCGGTACGAGCTGCCGTAGGTGTGCAGCGCGCGCTCGTAGAGGTCGCAAGAGCAGAACTGCGCCAGACGGTCGGGAACGCGCAGCCGCCCCGGCGGCAGTGAACACGACGCCAGCGGTACGAACGCTTCGGGCGACGTCGACCCGAAGCCCAGGTGCCCGGCCAGGAATCCCGCCGCCGCGCGCAGCTCGTCGGGCGAGGGCTGCTCGTCCTCATAGCCCCAGCCCCAGTGCTTGCGCCGTCGCGACTGCATGGCGGCGCCAGCCTATCCGCCGGCGCGGCACTGGACACTGAGCGGCGCCGGGTCCCGATACGGTGTAGCGATGGCGGTTACGGCCGGCATCCTTGCCCGCGGGCCCTGGCAGCCGTCAGACATCGAGGCGACCTGGCGCAGCGCGCCGTTTCAGCCCTCCGAGCAGGTGATCGAGGAGGCCGACCGGGCGCTGGCCGAGCTGCGCGGCCGGGGCTCTCCCAGCCACGACGGGCTCGCCGGGCGGCTGCGCGACTTCACCACCACCGACGGCAAGCTGCGGCTCGACTGCGAGCCGATCCGCTGGGCGCTCCGGCTGCTGCCCGGCAACGCCAGCCAGAGCCTGTCGGCGCTGTGCATCGTGCGCCGGCCGGACGGCCGCTGGCTGGCGGGGCGGCGGGCGGCCTGGCTGGCGACCTGGCCCGAGCGCTGGGCGCTGGGGGCGGCGGGCTCGGTCGAGGTCGGCGAGAACCCCACCCACACGCTGGTCCGCGAGCTGCGCGAGGAGTGGTCAGTGGCCCCGGAGCGGCTCACCGTCGAGGCCTTGGTCAAGCTCCCCAACGGGATCGCGATGCTGGTCGGCATGGCCTGGCTGCCCCACGGCGCCGCGGTCACGCCCGACGAGGAGCACGACGACTTCGCCTGGTGGCCCGCTGATCCGCAGAGCTGGCCGGCGCACGCCGACGATCCGCTGAGACGGATCGCCGCGCTCCTGGCCTCGGCATCCTAAGCCCGGTGCGGTTCATCACCTTCCGGCGCCTGGAGGCGGCGTCGTTCGTGCACTCGACGATCTACCTCTCGCTGCTGGTGTGCGCGTTCGGGCTGGGCAACCCGCAGCCCGAGACGTTCATCCTCGGCTTGGCCCATGGCCTGATCTGGATCGTCATGTCGCTGATCTGCATCGCCGCGGCGCGGGCCCACATCATCCCCTTCTGGCTGGCGGTCACGGTGGCCATCCTGGGCGGGCTGGGGCCGTTCGCGGGAACGATCGGATTTGTGATTGCCGACCGGCGGAGAACCGCGAGCTCCGCCCGGTACGGGGTAGAGTGAGAAGTCCCGGATGGCTGTAGAAACAGGCACCAGTCAAGTCGTTATGCCCGCAATGGGCGACTCGGTGGCGGAAGGCACCGTGCTCGAATGGCACAAGCAGGTCGGCGATCCCGTCGCCGCCGATGAGACCCTGGTCGAGATCTCCACCGACAAGGTCGATGCCGAGGTCCCGTCGCCGGTCAGCGGCACGCTGACCAAGATCCACGCCGCGGAGGGCGACACGGTGGCCGTGGGGGCGCTGCTGGCCGAGATCTCCGCCTCGTCTCCCACCGCCCCGCACGAGGCGACGCCGGTCTCCGGCGAGTCACCGCCGACGACCGAGCAGGAGGCGGTGGCCGGGGGCAGCACCGAAGCCGAGCAGCTTGCCGCCGCTGAGCGCAGCGAGGGCCGCACGATCGACATCGTCACCCCCACCGGCGGCGAGTCGGTGACCGAGGGCACGATCTTGGAGTGGTCGGTCAAGGTCGGCGACCAGGTCAAGGACGGCGACACCGTGGTCGAGATCTCAACCGACAAGGTGGACATGGAGCTGCCCGCCCCCACCGGCGGCACGATCACCGAGATCCTGGCCGAGGAGGGCGAGACGGTGACCGTCGGCCAGGTGATCGGGCGGATGAGCGCCGGCGCCGCGGACGGCGCAGCGCGGGCGCCGGCCGGACCGGGCCCGGCGGACGCGCGACCCGAGACCGAGGGCGCGCCCGCACCGACCGAGGGCGCGCGGTCACCGACCGAGGGCGCGCCGGCACCGACCGAGAGCGCGCCGGCACCGACCGAGGCTCCCGCCCACAACGGCGACGCCAACGCTTCCCCCATCGCCCGCCGGGTCGCCGCCGCCGAGGGCGTCGACCTCAGCCGCATCCAGGGCACCGCTCGCGGTGGCCGGATCACCAAGGCCGATGTCCTGGCGGCTGGAAACGGCGCCCCGTCGACCGCCCCCTCCGGCGAACAACCGGCCCCCGCCGGCAAGGCCGCCCCATCCCCTCCCGCACCGAGCAAAGCGGGCGCGGAGCTGATCAGGGGAAGCGGGGCGGCCCTGGCCCGCTACATGGACCAGAGCCGCTCGATCCCCACTGCGACCTCGTTTCGCACGCTGACCGTCACCGTCCTGGACCAGCGGCGCAAGCAGCTCAAGGCGGCCGGCCAAAAGGTCTCGTTCACGCACCTGATCGCCTACGCGATCGCCCGGGTGGCCACCGACGAGATGCCGGTCATGGCCCACCACTTCGGCGAACAGGACGGCAAGCCGTACCGCCACGACGATGGCGCCGTCAATCTCGGGCTGGCCGTCGACGTCGAAAAGAAGGACGGCTCGCGGACGCTGATGGTGCCGGTGATCCGGGACGCCGGGCGCCTGAGCTTCGACCGGTTCCTGGCCGGCTACAACGCGCTGGTGGACAAGGCGCGGACCAACACGCTGACCGCCGACGATCTGCAGGGCGGCAACCTGACCCTGACCAACCCGGGCGGGATCGGGACGATCGCCTCGGTGCCGCGGCTGATGGTGGGGCAGGGGACGATCGTCGCCACCGGCTCGATTGCCTACCCCGTCGGGCTCGAACGGGTCGGAGAGATGATCGGTGCCGAGAAGGTCATGACGATGACCTCGACATACGACCACCGGATCATCCAGGGGGCCGAGTCCGGCCGGTTCCTGCAGCGGATCGAGGCCCTGCTGCAGGGCGCAAACGGGTTCTACGAGAGCCTGTTCGCCGACTTGGACGTGCAGCTGCCCGAGCTGCCGGCTCCCCCCGCCCCCGCCGTCGCGGCGGCCGCGGCCGCCCAACCCGGCGCCCCGGGCGCCGAGCAGGCCGCGGCGACGCGCGACGAGGAGCTGATGGTCGCCGTCCAGGCCGCCACCTCGCTGCTCAAGGCCCACCGCACCCACGGCCACCTCGCCGCGCACCTTGACCCCCTGGGCCGCGAGCCCGAGGGCGATCCCGCGCTGGATCCCGAGCCGCTCGGTCTGACCCCTGAGCTGATGGCCAAGATCCCGGCCCACATCCTGCGGATGTACGTCCCCGGCGCCACCCTGGCCGACGCCCTGCCCCACCTGCGCGAGACCTACTGCGGGACGATCGCCTACGAGATCGAGCACATCTCCTCACACCGCCAGCGGCTGTGGCTGCGCGAGGCGATCGAGTCCGGGGAGTTCCGCAAGCCGCTGAGCAACTCCGAGCAGAAGGCCCTGCTCAAGCGGCTGACCGAGGTCGACGCGTTCGAGCGCTTCATGCACAAGGCCTACCTGGGCCAGAAGCAGTTCTCGATCGAGGGCCTGGATATGACGGTCCCGATGCTCGACGAGCTGACCCAGCTGTCGGCGACCCAGGGCGCGCGGGAAGTGGTGATCGGCATGGCCCACCGCGGGCGCCTGAACGTGCTGGCGCACAACCTGGGCCGCCGCTACGAGACGATCTTCGCCGAGTTCGAGGGCTCCTCGACGCTGGAGCCGATCACCACCCTGCCCCAGGGCGGCACCGGCGACGTCAAGTACCACCACGGCGCCCAGGGCTCCTACCAGCTCCCGGGTGGCGAGTCGATCATCGTCCGCCTGGAGTCCAACCCGTCGCATTTGGAATACGTGGCGCCGGTGGCGGCCGGGGCGACCCGGGCGGCTCAGACCACGCGCCAGGGCCCGCACGCTCACCAGGACACCAACGCGGCGATTCCGGTGATCCTGCACGGCGACGCCTCCTTCCCGGGCCAGGGCGTGGTCGCCGAGACCCTGAACCTGCAGGCGCTCGACGGCTACACCGTCGGCGGCACCGTCCACCTGATTCAGAACAACCAGGTCGGCTTCACCACCGACCCCGACGACGCACGCTCCACCACCTGGGCCTCTGACCTCGCCAAGGGCTACGACGTTCCCATCATCCATGTCAACGCCGACGACGTGGCGGCCTGCATCAGCGCGGTGCGGCTGGCGTTCGCGTTCCGCCAGGAGTTCGGCCACGACGTCCTGATCGACCTGATCGGCTACCGCCGCTTCGGCCACAACGAGGCCGACGAGCCCGCCTACACCCAGCCCGAGATGTACCAGGTGATCAAGAAGCACGCCTCGGTCCGCGAGCTGTTCGCGCGCCAGCTGATCGACCGCGAGGTTGTCAGCGAGCAGGAGTCGACCGAGATGACCGACGAGGTGTGGTCGGTGCTGGCCGACCAGCATCAGCAGCTCAAGGAGCGCATCGCCGCCGCCAAGGAGGTCGAGCACGCCACCGGCGAGTACCAGCTGGATCGCACGCCGTCGCCCGAGGTCAAGACCGCGGTTGCGCTGGATCGACTCCAGGTCCTAAACGAGGAGCTGCTGGCGGTTCCGCACGGGTTCACCGTTCACCCCAAGCTGGTCAAGCAGCTCGAGCAGCGCGCCCAGGCGCTGGCCGACGCGACGGGCTCCGGAGGGGTGGTGTGGGCGCACGCCGAGGAGCTGGCCTTCGCGTCGCTGTTGACCGAGGGGATCCCGATCCGGTTGACCGGCCAGGACACCGAGCGCGGCACCTTCAGCCAGCGCCATCTGGTGCTGCACGACCCCAAGACCGGCCAGGAGCACTGCGCCATGCAGCACCTCCCCGGCGCGCTGGCGCCGATGGAGCTCCACAACAGCCCGCTGTCGGAGATGGCCTGCCTGGGATTCGAGTACGGCTACTCGCAGGAGGGTCCCGAGACGCTGGTGCTGTGGGAGGCCCAGTTCGGCGACTTCGTCAACTCGGCCCAGGTGATCGTCGACCAGTTCATCATCAGCGGACTGGCCAAGTGGGGCCAGACCTCGCGGCTGACGCTGCTGCTCCCGCACGCCTATGAGGGCTCCGGCCCCGAGCACTCCTCGGCCCGGCTGGAGCGCTTCCTGCAGCTGGCCGCGGAGGGCAACATCCGGATCGCCAACCCCACCACCCCGGCGCAGTACTTCCACCTGCTGCGCCGCCAGGCCCGGATCGCCAAGCAGCGGCCGCTGGTGATCATGACCCCCAAGAGCCTGCTGCGGCTGCCGCTGGCGGCGAGCAAGGTCGACCAGCTGGTCAACGGGCGCTTCCGGCCGGTGCTCGGCGATGCCGGCGTGGACCCCGACGCGGTCACCCGGTTGGTCCTGTGCACCGGCAAGATCTACTACGACCTGATCGGCCACTCCGCGCGGGCCGAGAACCCCGGCGTCGCCATCGGCCGCGTGGAGCTGCTGTACCCCTTCCCGCAGACCGAGTTGATGGAGCTCGTTGAGACCTACCCCAACCTGCGAGAGGTGGTGTGGGTGCAGGAGGAGCCGCGCAACATGGGCGCCCGGGCCTTCATGTCCCCGCGTCTGCTGCAGGTGCTGCCCGAGGCGCTGCAGTTCGGCTACGTGGGCCGCCCGGAGCGCGCCGCCTCCGGCGAGGGCTATCCCATCGCCCACTCCAACGAGCAGAACCGGATCCTCACCACGGCGCTGGACTCCACGCAGCCGGTGACGCAGTACCCGCGAAAGCTACCTGGCGAGCGCTGAGAGCCGTTATCCTGGCCCGCCGTGCGGGTCCTGTACGCCATGGGGGCGCGGCCGAACTTCGTGAAGATGGCTCCCGTAATCGCCGCGATGCGCGCGCGGTCGCCCGATGCGCGCCATGTGCTCGTGGACACCGGGCAGCACTACGACCGGATGATGTCGGGCATCTTCATGGACGAGCTCGGGGTCCCGGCCCCCGATCACGTGCTGGGGGTGGGGTCCGGCACCCATGCGGTACAGACCGCACGGGTGATGGAGCGGATCGAGCCGGTGCTGGTGCAGGAGCGGCCAGATGTGGTGATCGTCCCCGGCGACGTCAACTCGACGCTGGCGGTGGCGCTGGTCGCGGTCAAGCTGGGGATCCCGATCGCCCATCTGGAGGCCGGCCTGCGCAGCTTCGACCGCACCATGCCCGAGGAGATCAACCGGATCGTCGCCGACAGGTTCAGCGAGTACCTGCTGATCCACTCCGAGGAGGGCCGTGAGAACCTGCTGGCCGAGGGGATCGCCCCGGCCCGGATTCACTTCGTCGGCAACACCATGATCGACAGCCTGGTGGCGATGGAGGGGCGTTTCCGCGATCTCGATGCCGCCTCGCGGTTCGGCGTGCCGACCGGCGGCTATGTGCTGGTCACACTCCATCGCCCGGCCCTCGTCGACGGCCCGCTCCTGGCCGAGGCGCTGCACGCGCTGAGCGCCGTGGCCCGAGAGCTTCCGGTCCTGTTCCCGGCCCATCCCCGGACTCGCAAGATGATGGAGCACATGCCGCTCGATGCGCGGGTTAAGGTCGTCGACCCCGTCGGCTATCTGGACTTCCTGTCGCTGGAGGCCGATGCGGCCGCGGTGTTGACCGATTCCGGCGGCGTGCAGGAGGAGACCACGTACCTGGGAGTGCCGTGCTTCACGCTGCGCGACAACACCGAGCGGCCGGTGACGGTGAGGGCGGGCACCAATACGCTGCTCGGGCTCGATCCTGCCCGGATCACCGACATCCTGCCGGCGCTCTCCGGTGACAGGGGCGCCAAGCTGCCGCCCCCGCCGGGGTGGGACGGACACGCCGCCGGTCGCGTCGCCGACGTCCTCTGCGGCGCGCGGGACGGACTGGCGCGGCCCGCGGCCGAGGTCACGACCTAGGTTCACCGTGGGGGTGGCGCGCTTTTGCCGCGCCCGGCTCTGACGAGCCGGATCAGGCGGCGTACCAGCGCTCGTTGATCTCGCGCCAGGTGGGCGCGGGACCTGGCAGCGGCTCGCGGTTCTCTGCCCGCAGGCCGTCGAGGATCGCCTCCAGGTAGCGCCGGCGCAGCTCGGCGGTCCGCTCCGGCCCGCCGAGCTTGACGGCCGCCATGAGCTCGAACACCAGCGACAGGTCGTGGACCTCGACGCCCGGTCGCAGGACCGGCGCCAACCGCTTGAAGAGCTTGGCGCTCAGCCGATTGGCCCGCTCGGCCAGGGCGGTCATCCCCTCGGTGGGGGTGAAGCTGCCGGCCAGGGCCAGCGTCAGCGAACTGGTGTCGGCGTCGACCAGGCGGCGCATGTAGTCCTCGAACACCAGCCAGGGGTCGCGGTCATCGGCCAGCGCCGCCTCGGTCTCCTCGACAAAGCGCTTCAGGCCCTGGTGGCACAGCGTCCGCAGCAGCTGCTGCTTGCTGGCGTAGCGCGAGTACAGCGCGCTGATCCCGACGCCGGCGTGCTTGGCCACGGCGGTGATCGGAGCGCCGGGGTCGGCGACGAACACGGCTCGCGCGGACTTCAGGATCCGCTCGTCGTTGCGAGCCGCCTGGGCGCGGCGGCCGCTCAGCGAAGGCGTCGACATCAGACGAGTATAGACGCCGGGCGGAACAAAAGCTTCCGTTCCGACCTCGACCCGGACGTGATGCAATCTAGTTTTGCTCAGCCGAACCCAGATGACCCACGTCCGTGGGCGGACGCAAGACGGCGGTCGGATCGCGCCGAGCGATCGGGGATCTGACACCCTGTTCGGATCCGCTTTCGTAGAGACGGCTCCCGTCGCGACAACTCAAGGCGCCACATGGTCCCCAGCCTGGGGGTCCACGACATGGCGATCGACCTCGGCACCGCCAACACGCTCGTCTACGTCGGCGGCAGGGGGATCGTGGTCGCCGAGCCGTCGGTGGTCGCCTCCGACGTCGGCACCGGTGAGGTGCACGCGGTGGGCGCCGACGCCGAGCGGATGATCGGGCGCACCCCGGCGACGATCTCGGCCACCCGGCCGCTGCGTCACGGCGTGATCGCCGACTTCGAGGTCACCGAGGAGATGCTGCGCTACTTCATCCGCAAGGTGATCGACCGGCGGATGGCCCACCCCCGGCTGATTGTGTGCGCGCCTTCCGGGGTGACCGAGGTCGAGAAGCGCGCCGTCGAGGAGGCGTCGCTGGCCGCCGGGGCGCGCCGCGTGCATCTGATCGAGGAGCCGATCGCAGCCGCGATCGGGGCCGGGCTGGCGATCGAGGAGCCGGTGGGGCGGATGGTGGTCGACGTCGGCGGCGGGACCAGCGAGATGGCGGTCATCTCGCTGGGCGGCATCGTGATCTTCCAGTCGGTCCGCGTCGGTGGCTATGAGATGGACGACGCGATCACCAACTACATCCGTGGCGTCTACCAGCTGGCGATCGGATCGAAGACCGCCGAGACGATCAAGATCTCGCTGGGCTCGGCGATCCCGCTGCCAGTCGAGGATACCTTCGAGGTCCGCGGCCGCCATCTGGTCACCGGGCTGCCCACCGCGGTGCAGCTGCGCAGCGAGGAGATCCGGGCGGCGATCGCCGCCCCGCTGCGCGAGATCCTGCGGGCGATCCGCGACACGCTCGAGCAGACGCCGCCGGAGCTGGCCTCCGACATCGCCCGCGACGGCATCCTCCTGGCCGGCGGCGGAACGCTGATCCGCGGCTTCCCCGAGCTGGTCGCGGCCGAGACCGGGATGCCCGTGTACCGGGCCGATTCTCCGTTGACCTGCGTCGCGGTGGGATCAGGCCAGGCGCTCGACCACCTCGATCAGCTGAGCGTGACCCGTCAGCTTGGGCGCCCGCCGATCACCCCGGACTGGCGCACCGCGTAGGCGCTCCAGAACGGCCGTCACCGCGCATCCGGCCAGCAGGATCAAGAAGACGTCGATCGGCTCGCGAAAGCGTGGCGTCTCCACGTTGATCAGCACGATGCTCAGCGCGTAGAGCAGCGGCAAGCCCCACAGCCACCGCGGCGCGGCCCGGGCCGCGCGGGTGAACGCCCCGGCCAGCGCCAGCAGGCACAGGATCCAGAACGCGACGACGCCGGTCTGGGCGACATCGACGTGCAGCCCGATCGCCCGCGCCGAGGCGTTCCAGGCGTAGGAGCCCTCGAGCTCGAACATCCGCAGGGTGTTGTGAAACGCGACCTCGAGCGGGGCCGTGGGGTGAGCGCCGACGTAGTCCAGCGCCCGCGCCTGCAGCTTCGAGCCGAGCTGGACCTCGTCATAGCGGCCGGCGGTGTGCCTGAGGTCCGCGTCCTGCGGGATCTGCCAGAAGAAGCGCCACTTGTAGGCGACCGGCGCGAACGCCGCCGACTCAGGGTTGTAGGTGCCTCGCAGCGTGATCCCGGTCTCGTCGGAGACCGGGACGAAGTGGTGCAGCTCGATCGCATTGCGGATCGTCCACGGGGCGATCGTGGCGATCGTGATCAGGATCAGGATGACCGGCCCGCGGGCGCTGCCGCGCGCCACCGACCAGGCCCCAAACGCGAACGGGATCGCGAACAGGATCGCGTTCTCGTGCGTCAGCGTGGCCAGGCCGGTGAGGACTCCGGTGGCGGCGATCCAGGCGTAGGGATGCTCGGCGCGGCGGGCGCGCAACATCGTCCATACCGCGCCCAGCTCGAACAGCAGCAGCAGGTTCTCGGCTACCAGGGTCCCCGAGAGCTCGACGAACACCGGGTAGAACGCCGCCAGCGCCATGCTGACCAGGGCCGCGGTCGCGCCGAAGGCCTCCAGGGCCACCAGTCCGACCAGCCCCACCGCGATCGTGCCTGCGACCGCCTGGGCGATCCGCGCCGCCCCGATCGCCGCCTTGTGGCCGGCCTGGTGGCCGGTCACGATGTCGACGGCGGCCAGGAAGTACGGAAAGCCGGGCGGGAAGTAGGCGGTCGGCCCACGTGAGCCGCCGGCTCCCGTCCCCGGCGCGCTGCCGGTGTCATAGTCGCCGGTGCGCGCCATCTGGCTCGCCAGCCGGTTGTACGTCCCGGCATCGTTGACCGCCTGAAACGGCGTGTGCTCGATGTAGGCGACGCGGACCGCGAGCGCCGCGATCAACAGCGCCGCCACCAGCACAGCCCGCCCTACGGTCAGTGGATCCCGACGATCCCGGCGCAGACCCAGTTCGACGCGCCGGCGCCGCCCCTCCAGATCCGCGACGCCACCGCATCCTGCTCGGCCTTGCTGGCCAGGTACGCCGCAGGTCCGCTGCCCCCGAACAGCCGCCAGGTGCTGGGGATGATCTGGTAGTACCCGCTGGCGCCGGCGCTGTTGGGCGGATCGTTGGCCCCGCCTGACTCGCACAGCACGATCGCGTAGGGGATCGCCCATCCCCCTGAGGGCCCCAGCGGCACCGCCGTCAGCGACGTCGCCGCCTGCTGGGCCGCCGCCTGCTGGGCTTGGATGTGGTCGATCTGCGCCTGGAGATGCTGTCCTCGCGCGCGGCTGGCCTGCAGCGCCGCCTGCCGGGCCGTGCGCGCCTTCTGCAGCGCCGCCTGCTTGGAGCTCAGCAGCGCTGCCATTCCCTTCAGCGCCTGGTCGTGGACGTAGGCCTGGTGGGTGATCTGCCGATCGGTGACCTGCAGCTTGGCCAGGTGCCGGGCCGCGCTGTCGGCCGCCGCCTTGGCGTGGCGGGTGAACGTGATCACCGACTGCTGCTGCTTCTCGGCCTGGCCGAGAAACGCGATCTGGTCGAGCAGGCTGCTGAAGCCGTTTGCGTTCAACACCACCGAGACCAGGTCCGGCCGGTCGCTCTCATAACCGGAGACGAGCTGACGGGAGAGCAGCACCTTGGCCCACGCCAGCTGCCGGCGGAGCCTGGCCAGCAGCTTGCGCTCGGCCACGAGCTCGGTCTGCACGCGCGAAAGGGCGGCCCGGTCTGACTCCAGCTCTTGGCGGACCGCCGCCTCGCGGCTTGACACGAGCGCGATCTGGCTGTCGAGGCGGTCGATCAGGTGCCCGAGCGAGGCGATGCTCGAAGACAGGCTCTGCTGGCGTGCCTGCTCGTGGCCGAGCTGGCCGTTGAGCTGGCCCAGGCTGTCGGCGCCGGAGCTGGCCGGCCGCAGCGCCGCGATCGCCAGCAGCCCGAGAACGAGCGCTGTGGCGGCAGCGATTCGGATCGGGACGGTTGGTCGCGGGAAGCTCATGCCGTGTCTCCCGCGTCCCCCTGATTACCCGCAAATAGCGGGCAAATCCGCGGTCGCGGGCGACGATATCAGGAAGCCCTGGCTACAGCTGGGCGCTTTCTGGCGGGCTCGCCAGCCCGGGCCGACGGGAGGTCAGCGGGCGGTGGCGGCGGGGAGCGGCGCCGCCTGGGCACGGGCCTCGGCGCGCCAGCGACCGGGGGCGGAGCCGTGGTGGCGCTTGAATGCCGCCGCGAAGGAGAACTCCGAGGCGTAGCCGAGCGAGCCGGCGATCTCGGCCAGCCGGGCGTCGGTGTCGCGCAACCGTTCCCGGGCCAGCGCCATCCGCCAGTCGTGGAGGTAGGTCAGCGGGGCCACTCCGACCAGCTCGCTGAACCGCCGCGCGAACGCAGACCGAGACAGCGCCGCCAGCGCGGCCATGTCGCCCACCGTCCACTGGCGCCGCGGATCTTCGTGGACGGCGCGCAGCGCCTCGCCGATGCGGCGATCGCCCGAGGCCGTGAACCAGCCCGGGGCAGTGGAGGTTCGATCGTTGAAGTGCTCACGCAAGATCTGGACCAGCGCCACGTCGAGCAGCCGGTCGAGCAGCGTCTGCTGCCCGGGTTCGTCGTGGAGCATCTCTCTGGCCAGCAGGTCCATGGTCGCCCGCAGCGTGCTGCCTGCCGTCGGACGGAGCCGCAGGCTGTTCGGCAGGGCGCCGATCAGGCCGTGGCACAGGTCGCCCTCGAACCTGTAGGCGCCGCAGAAGAACGAGGTCGCAGCGCCGTCCCCGGGCTCGCCGACGGTGGCGCTCCGCGAGACGCCGCTCCCGTCGTCGAATGCCGACTCGAGCGGGATGCACGCCGCTCCGGGAGCATGGGCGAGATGGTGCGGGGTGGCCTCCTGGACCAGCACGATGTCTCCGGGGAGCACTCGGAACGCTTCCCCGGGGTCGCTCATCCACAGGTGCGCTTCGCCCTCTACCAGCGCGTGCACCGCCAGCACCGGGCCACCGGGGAATCGCAGGCCCCAAGCCCCGTATGCGGTGGTCCGCGAGAAGGCCGCTCCGCGGGCCCGGGAACGCTGCAGCATATCCGTCAGAACGTCCACAGTCGAGGACGATCGCATATCTATCCAAGTGATTCAAGTATGGAAGCTCCTTGTGATCTGCGCTTTAGTGTCGACCGTAGGCTTGACTAAAGGAGAACAGCTGATGTCACGCGCAGTGAGATTCGATCGTTACGGCGGCGTCGAGGTGCTGAACGTCGTCGACGTGGACGCTCCGGCCCCCGGCCCCGGGCAGCTTCTGGTCCGCGTCAAGGCGGCCGGCATCAATCCCGGCGAGGCGAAGATCCGCCAAGGCCTTCTGCACGACCGTTGGCCGTCCACGTTCCCGTCGGGGCAGGGCAGCGACCTGGCCGGCGTCGTCGAGCAGGTCGGAGAAGACGCCGACGGCTTTAGGCCCGGCGACGAGGTGATCGGCTTCACCGACGATCGCGCCAGCCAGGCCGAGCTCGTGGTGATCGACGCCGCCAACGCGACGCGGCGGCCCCCCGGTGTGCCGTGGGCGGTCGCCGGCTCGCTGTTCGTCGTCGGGGCTACCGCCCACGCAGCGGTCGAGGCCGTGTCGCTGTCCGCCGGAGACACCGTCGTGGTCGCCGGCGCCGCCGGTGGGGTCGGCTCGGTCGCGGTCCAGCTCGCCAAGCGCTCCGGCGCCACCGTGATCGGCCTGGCCAGCGAACCCCACCACCAGTGGCTCTCAGATCACGGCGTGGTCGCGGTCACCTACGGCGACGGCGTCGGCGAGCGGATCCGCGCCGCTGCGGGCGGGAATGTAGACGCGTTCATCGACACCGTCGGCGCGGGTTACGTCGAGCTGGCCCTGGAGTTGGGCGTCGCCCCCGACCGGATCGACACGATCGCCGACTTCGCCGCCGCGGCGAAGCATGGCGTCAAGACCGACGGCAACATGGTCGGCGCCAGCGCCGAGGTGCTGGCCGAGCTCGCCGGCCTGATCGAACACGGCGAGCTGGAGATCCCGATCGCCCACGTGTACCCGCTCGAGCAGGTTCGCGACGCCTACCGCGAGCTCGAGCGCAACCACACGCACGGCAAGATCGTGCTCGAACCCTGAGGAGGGCGACGAAGCCGCCTACCGGGCGGCACGAGCCAGCCGGGCGCTTGGGCCGTTGACCCTGTCGACCCAGTTCTTGGCCAGCATCACTGCGTAGGCGGGCCAGAACACTCCGGTCGGCGGAGCGCCGGGGACGCACTGTCCGCCGCTGCCGCCCGGATTGGAGAACCACAGAAAGCCGTCGGCACCCGCGTACCCGGTCTGCTGGGCGACCCCGCCTGAGACCGTCAGCGGGCCAAGCCCGCGCCCTGGCGGGTTGCAGAGCACCTCGTTGCCCTGCTTGACGAGGTTCCTGGGCCGCAGCGGGCCGCGGCCGTTCTCGCCGGTGTTGATCACGAAGTGCGCGCCGCCCAGCATCCTGGAGATCTGCTGGCCGTAGCGCAGCTCGGATGTGGTCCAGTCGAAGTGAGTGGAGTTCAAGAAGAAGCCCTGGGCCTGCCCCACCCCCGAGGCGCGCAGATAGCCGGCCTGCCGTTGCGCGGTCGCGGCGTCGGCGGCGCCCCCGTCCAGGTAGACCACGACGTGGGGGTCAGCCTCCAGCGCCGCGACGGCATACCGCAGCTCGGCCTCGCGGATTGCCAGCTGGGCATGGTTCAGGCATGGGGCGGTGATCAGGGAATCGAGCTCCAGGAAGAACACCACGTGGGTGTTGCCGATCCCCTGGGCCACCTGGCTGATGAAGCTGTCGTAACGCTGCTGCATCGCCGGCGTGGCTGTGAAGCCGCACTTGCCGTGGACCAGGTTGTAGGTCGAGAGCATCACCGTGCTGCCGGGTTGCTGCAGCTGCGTCCCCTCCAGGTAGTGAGCGACCTGGCCCGCGACGTTGGCGCCCAGGTTCCACATGTAGAGCCGATGGGCTGCCGGGGCGGAGGCGATCCGGTTCAGAAGCCCTGCCCAGGCGGGCTTGGATCCGGCGAAGTGCCTGACCGCCAGCGCCGCGGACGAAGCCGGATCCACATAGAACTTCGCGCCGGCGATGGGGTTGGCGTTGATCGGGGCGGGGACTCCGAGGGGGTTTACGACGTCGCGCGCGGCCAGCGCGTCGTCGTGGAGGATCGTGATCAGGGAGTTGTGGTAGGCGCCCAGGCTCTCGGGCCACGCGCTGTACAGGTAGGCCAGCGCGTACACCGGGGTTGCGTTGAGCCCCTGATCGATGATGCGGACCTGGAACGTGTAGGTGCTCTGACCGGGCGGGATCGTGATGTAGGTGTTGGGGACGAGGTCGAAGTCGATTCCGGGCTGGGCGTCTTGGCGCTTGACCCCGTAGCCCACGTGCGCGGCTTGGCTGAGGTCCCCGGTGCGCTGAATCGTGATCTCCAGGT
Source organism: Solirubrobacteraceae bacterium (assembly GCA_036502145.1). GTDB lineage: Bacteria > Actinomycetota > Thermoleophilia > Solirubrobacterales > Solirubrobacteraceae > Palsa-465. Next base: position 15,605 of record DASXZB010000090.1, read on the forward strand.
AGCCCTGGTTCTCGTGCGCGGTGTAGGCGGACTGGTCCAGAGAGATACTGCTCTCGCCGTCGGCGCTGGCGATCGCCGGGTGCCAGGCCCAGCCGGCGATCACCGCCAGCGCGAGCACGGCGGCGAGGGTGGGGAGACGGCGCGCGGACCGGGGCTGAATTGTCATTGGCTTCACCTCGTGGCTGCGACTGGCGTGATCCCCTGCCGCCTGAATCGGCTCGCCGCCGCGGAGACCGAGAGGCCAGGGCGGTCAGTGGACGGATGAACGACCTGGGCGCGGTGGCGATCGGCCCCGGGGATCGGCGTGCTCCGGTCCGGGACGGCGCCGCTCACTGTCATGCTGGGGGCGTGGACTGCACCTCCCGGCGAGCCGCCTTGATCCTCCAGCGGGTACGAGCGATTCCGGAGGGATTCGTACGCACCTACGGTGACCTCTCTCCGGGCGCGCCGCGATTCGCGGGCAGCGTGCTGCACGCCTGCGACGATCCGACCGTCCCCTGGCACCGGGTCGTCCGTGCCGACGGCTCTCTGGCCAAGGGACGTCGCCAGCGGCGGCTGCTTTACCGGGAGGGCGTGCCGTTGCGCGGCGACAGGGTGGTGATGACGGTGGCTCGGCTGCCGGCCGAGGCGATCGTCGGTGCCGGAGAGGAAGATCTGCCGTGAGGTGGATCCAGCGAGAGATTGCGCTGCAGCCGCGGCGGCGAGGCTTTCACCTGGTCACCGGCGAGGTACTCGAGGCCCTGCCTGAGCTCGCCGAGCTCACAGTGGGGATGCTGCACCTGCTGATCCGGCACACTTCGGCTTCGCTGGCGCTCAGCGAGAACGCCTCGCCGGACGTGCGGCGGGACTTCGAGGCCTGGTTCAACCAGGCCGTGCCCGAGGACGCCCCGTACTGGACCCACACCGTCGAAGGTCCCGACGACATGCCCGCCCACATCAAGGCGGCCTTGCTGGGCCCGTCGCTGTCGCTGCCGGTGGCGGGCGGACGGCCGGCGCTGGGGACATGGCAGGGGATCTATTTGTGCGAGCACCGCGACCAGGGTGACTCACGCTCGCTGGTCGCGACCGCCTGGGGGCTGGACTAGCGGCCCTTCCAGACCGCGGGACGCTTCTCGGCGAACGCCGTGGCCCCCTCGCGAGCGTCCTCGGACGCCATCACCGGCCCGGCGATCTGATTTTGGCGCTCGAAGAACTCGGAGTCTGGCCAGTCCGCTGACTCCAGCAGGATCCGCTTGCTGGCAGCGAGCGCCAGGGGGCCGTTCTGAGCGATCGCGGCCGCCAGCTCCAGCGCCGTCAGGAGCGCTTCGCCGGGCTCGGCGAGGCGGTTTACCAGCCCCAGCTGGTGGGCGCGCTCGGCGTCGATCGGGTCGCCGGTCAGCGCGAGCTCCATGGCGACGTTGCGAGGCAGCATGCGCGGCAGGCGCAGCAGTCCGCCGGCTGCGGCGACCAGCGAGCGCTTGACCTCGGGGATCCCCAGCCTGGCGCCCTTGGCGGCGACGATCAGGTCGCACGACAGCGCCACCTCGAGCCCGCCGGCGACAGCGAACCCCTCGACCGCGGCGATCAGCGGTTTGGCCGACGCGCGCTGGGTGATGCCGGCGAACCCGCGGTCGCCGAAGTGCGGCGATTCGCCGGCGACGAACGCCTTGAGATCCATGCCGGCGCAGAACCCCTTGCCGGCTCCCGTGATGACGCCGATCGAGAGGCCGGCCTCGCCGTCGAGCTCGTCGAGCGCGCCGGCGATCCCCGCGGCCACGGCCGCGTTGACGGCGTTTCGCTGATCGGGCCGGTTGATCGTGATCACCAGCATGCGGTCACGCCGCTCGGTCAGGACCGCCGGGTCTGAGTCGCTCATGCCGCGAACAATTTCAGGTCCGGCTCGCGCTCGCCTCGCAGCACCGCGAGGTCGACCTCGACGCAGGCGATGCCACGAGCCTGGGCCAGCACCCGGGCCTGGGGCTTGATCGCCTGGGCCGCCAGCACCCCGCGACACTGCTCGAACTGCGGATCGAGCCGGATCCGCTCGAGGTAGCGGGTCAGCTGCTCCACTGCCTCGATGCCGGCGATGCGCTTGATCTCGACCGCGATCCAGCCGTCCTGGGGGTCGCGGCACATGAGGTCCACCGGGCCGATGTCGGTCGGCCACTCGCGCCGCACCAGCCGGAACCCCTCGCCGCACCAGTGCGGCTGCTCGGCGAGCAGCTCCTGCAGATGCGCCTCGACGCCATCCTTGGCCAGCGCCACCTCGCTCTGGGGAGACCCCATCTCGTGGGTGACGTCGGAGAGGATCTCGGCGATCTGGATCTGGAGCCGATCCTCGCTTCCGCGCTTGCGGACCACCACCCGGTCCGGGTGCTCCTCGATCACCGTCGGCGGGGTCATCCAGTTCAGCGGTTTGACGCTCTGGCTGCCGTGGTCAGACCAGACCATGAACGTCCCGTCGGCCTTGAACATCAGCAGTCTCGTGGCCTCGGCCAGGTGGGTCTCCAGGCGGCCGGAGTAGTCGATCGAGCAGCGGGCGACGATCAGACGCATACCGAAGACCGTATGCAGCGGGGCGGACGGTTCTCGGCGATCCGTTACCCGTCGAGCGGCTGCCTATGATCTGCAGGCAGTTATGCGCAGCCAGCTCCGCCCGCTGTTTGACCGCGTCGTGATCAAGGAGCTCGACCCCGATCGGGTGCGCCGCTCCGGTCTGCTGGTGCCCGCGGGCTCGGATGAGCCCCCGCCCCAGCACGGGATCGTGCTGGCGGTCGGACCCGGACTGGACTGGTGGGACCACGTCGGGGTGCACATGCCGGTCAGGCCCGGTGACCACGTGGTGTTTCCCGCCTCGGCCGGAGCCTGGGTGGAGATCGAGGAGGAGCGGTTGCTGGTCTGCCGGGTCGGTGAGCTGCTCGGGGTGCTCGAGCAGGTGGAGTCCTGCCCGGCCTGCGGCGACCGCCGGCTGGGGCCCCAGGAATCCTGTCCGGTGTGCGGCCGCGAGGGGTCGATCGCCTCGCCGTAATCGCGCGGACCGCGCGCGCAGAGCCTTAAGGGGCGGCTCTCCGGTGCCGATTGGACCCTGTGGATGGGATGGCGACGGATCGGGGTTGGCTGCAAGGCGGACGCTCGCTGGACGAGGACTGGCGGCTGGGCGCTCGCGCCCTGGGCCTGCTGTTCCTGGCCGGGGCGACGATCGGGTTGGTGTCGCTGCAGCTGCCCCATCCGCGGCGGGCCGATCTGCCGGGTCTGTACTCCAATGTCGCGCTCGCCTACGCCGGTGCGCTGGCGCTGCTGCTGGCCGCCGCGCACGTCCGGGCCTGGATGCTCCAGCTGGCGGTCGCCGCCGGATCGCTGCTGATCACTCGCGCCGTCCTGCTCAGCGGCGAGTCGATGAGCTACTACTCGGTGTGGTACATCTGGGTCGACGTCTACGCGTTCTACTTCTTCAGCCGGCGCGTCGCCATCTCCCACGTGGCGTTCGTGGCGGCGCTGTACGGCGCGACGCTGCTGCACGATCCGCCGACATCCCCGGTCGCCAGCTGGCTGACCACCGTCGCCACGCTGGTCGTGGCCGGGCTGTTCATCGACACCCTGGTGACCCGTGCCCGCCGTCAGGCCACCACTGCCGCGGCCAGCGTGACCACCATGGCCCGGCTCACCGAGCTCGGCCATGAGCTGGCCGGGCTGTCCGATCCGACCGCGGTTCGTCTGGCGGTGTGTCAGGGCGCGATCGCCGTCAACCGGGCCAGCCGGTGCGTGCTGTGGGAACCTCACCGCGACGGCAGCGGGCTGCGGGTCACCGCCGGCGCCGTCGCTCCCGACCGCGATCCGGTGCCGTTCGGGGGATCGTCGAGTGCCCTGCAAGAGGCGTTCGCCGGCGGCGAGACCGTCAGGCGTTGCGCTGTGGAGCGCGGGCCGGGGGGCGACGGGGAGCGCGGGCCGGGGCGCGGCGGGGAGCGCGGGCCGGGGGGCGACGGGGAGCGCGGGTCGACGCGCGCTGTTGGGCGCGGCGGGGAGCCGAGCGAGCTCGTGGTGACCCGTCTGTGGCGCCCGATCGTGCACGAGCGGCAGACGCTGGGGGTTCTGGAGCTCTCCTGGGACGACCCCTCACTGGTCGACGACCCGTCGGTCGTGGCGGTCGCCGACCTGCTGGCGGTCAGTGTGGCGGTCACGCTGCAGCGGATCGAGCTGCTGGCCGAGCTCGAGGCCAGCGCCCGCACGGACGAGCTGACCGCCCTGCCCAACCGCCGCGCCTGGCACGAGCAGCTGCCGCGCGAGCTGAACCGCGCCAGCCGCCACAGCCAGCCGCTGTCGTTGGCGATGCTGGACCTCGATCACTTCAAGCGCTACAACGACGCCCGCGGCCATCAGACCGGCGACCGGCTGCTCAAGCAGGTCGCCGCCCTCTGGAGCGCGGAGCTGCGGCCCACCGACACCCTCTCGCGCCTCGGCGGCGAGGAGTTCGCCCTGGCGCTCCCGGCGTGCCCGCCCCACGAGGCACTGATCGTCGTGGAGCGGTTGCGGGCCGCGATCCCGGATGGCCAGAGCTGCTCGGCGGGAATCGCCACTTGGGACGGCTCCGAGACCGCCGCCGAGCTGCTCGACCGCGCCGATCGGGCGCTGTATCGGGCCAAGCGCAGTGGCCGTGACCGTAGTGCGGTGGCCGAGCCCGTGCGCGCGAGCGCAGCCGGGGATCTGGCCGCTACCTAGCGCCTCGCCGGCCCGGGCGCCCCTTATGCGGCGCTGCGCTCCGACAGCCCGCGCGGAGTGGACGCCTCGACACGGGCCAGCAGCTCGCTGACCTCGGCGTCGTCCTCGAGCGACAGCGCCCGCCGGCAGGCCTGCTCGCATTCGCCCAGCCGGTCGGTCCGGGCCAGCGCGTGGGCATACGTCGACCACGCCCGGGGTGAGGCGGGTTCGAGCACCGTCGCCGCGTGCGCCGCCGAGACCTCGGCGCCGACGTCGCCGGCGAGGTGGTTGGCCAGCGCCAGATCGAGCAGCCCCTCCACCGAAGGCCCGATGAAGCGGGCGCGCTCCAGGGCCTCGATCGCCCCGGGGCGATCCATCAGCCGCAGCCGCAGCCGCCCCAGCCGCTCCCAGGCCCAGGCGTCGGCGGGGGCTCGGTTGGCGGCGCGCGAGGCCGCCTCGGCGGCGAGATCGAAGGCCCCCATGTCCTCGTAGATCCGCGACGCGAACCGCTCCGGGGTCGGCCGGTCGGTGTCGACGCGGGCCCAATCGCGGACCGTTCGCGCCGCCGCGGGCAGGTTCCGCGCCTGCCAGAAGGCGACCGTCAGCACCCTCAGCACAGCCGGATTCTCAGGCTCGGCGTCGCGAGCGTAGACCAGCCGCTGGGCGGCCAGGGCGGCATCGCCCTCGGCGAGGGCGTGCTGGGCGGCGGTCATGAACCGTTGCACGCGATCGGCGGCGGGATCCGGCCTGGAGAAGTCGACGAACTGCAGCGAGCCGGCCGGAATCGTGCGGACGCCGATCGCGAACGTAACGCGCGCCCACTGCTGGGCGGATTCCTCGTCGCCCGAGAAGTAGATCCCGGTCACGGTGCCCACGCCCCACTCCGGATAGGACAGGCAGCGCGCGTAGCGGTGCACCACCGAGTGGTCGGGAACCCGGGAGCCGAACGGATCGTGCTTGGCCCGGTCCTCGGCGGCGGCTCGCTCGCGCTGCTCGTTCTCATAGGCGCGGCGGCCGGCGTCGGCCCGGGCCCGGCGCGTCGCCGCCGCCGAGGCCCTGACCGCGCTGCGGGTGACCCGCCCCCCGCGCGAGGTCTCGGCCAGCTGCTCGAGCTCATCGGCGGCCTCGTTGATCGCCTGGAGGTGGCTCTGGTGCTCGTGGCGGCGACCGGGCGGCGCGATGTCCGGGTGCCAGCGCTTGGCCATGCGCCGGCGGGCCAGCTGCACGGTGCGCTGGTCAAACGGCGGCTCGAGCTCCAGCAGGAGTAGAGCCGATTCAACGTCGAGGATGCGAGGCATGACCGACTCAATTTAGCGAGGTTGCCCGGATCCCGAGCTCGCCGACCGGGTTGCGTACCCCGTCTCTACACGCCGCGGGGAGGCTGGCGCACCAAACCGGAGGAGTGCAACAAATCAGTGTCTTTTGCACCCCGCGGCGGCCCGGCTGACCTAGCTTGAGGGCCGTGTCGACCGTCCGTCCCCGGGTCTCCGGCAAGGCCGCGCTGATCGTCATCGGCGCCGTTGGCGGACTGCTCGCGCTCGGCATCGGCACCGCCCTGTTTGCGGTGCTGATCACCGTGATCGCCGGGAGCGGCAGTCAGTGCGGCAGCGCTGCGAGCGCTCCGGCCGCGGGATCGATCACGCTCGGGCCCGGCGGCTCCGGGCAGCGGGTGGGAGCGACCGAGTACGGCGGCCCGGGGGATCCGAGCAGCGGGACCGTCGGCGCCTCGGGGGCCAGCCTGCTGGCACACCCCGACAGCTACGCCGAGCTCGGGGGCGAGACGTTTCAGACCGCCACCGCAATGGGCGGGCTGTCCTACATGACGCCGCTGCGGATCAGCTGGGGCCATCGCTCGGGGATCGCCTACAAGCGCGACTTCGGGCTCGGCGGCGGTCCGATCGCCGGGCTGCCGCGGGTGATCGATCTCTGGTGGCAGTTCGCCGGCGCGGTCGGGATCCCCTACGAGCGCGGTCAGTGGTCCGGACCGGTCAGGGTGGCCCGGCCGCCGGGCACCGGCGCGGGCGACGTGCTCGGACAACAAGTGGCGGTCCCGACTCAGTCGGCGCCGTCGTGTCCCGGCGGCGTCGACGCCGGTGGGGTCTCGCTCACGCCGGGGCCCAAGGCGCAGCTGCTCTCCAGCGGTCAGGCGGCGGCGCCGCAGGACGCGCCGGCGGCGGTCAAGGCGATCATCGCCGCCGGCAACCAGATCGTCGGCAAGCCGTATCTGTACGGCGGCGGCCACGGGCTCCCGCTGGACCAGGTGGCCCCCACCTACGACTGCTCCAGCAGCGTCGAGCACCTGCTGTACGGCGCGCGGCTGCTCCCGGTCGGCTACGACGCCGCCTCGGGAACGCTCGAGTCCTTTGGCGGTCCGGGCCTCGGCCGCTGGGTCACGATCTACGCCAGCGCCGACCACGTGTTCATGTACGTCGCCGGCCTGCGCTGGGACACCCACAACGCCGCCGGGCCCCAGGACGGCAGCAGCGGAATCGGATGGCATCCGCTGGTGCGCAGCTCGACCGGGTTCGTGGCCCGTCACCCGGTGGGGCTCTAGCTATGCGTTGGCCGCGGCGGGTGGTGGTGGCGTTGATCGTCGGGGGTTCGCTCGCCGGCTGCTCGGGGTTCGGTGGTGGGGCTTCGAAGACGGCGACATCGTCCGCCGCGGGGCGTCCCTCCGCGCTCGCCCAGGCCCAGCGGACCCACGAGTACCCGGGCCCACTCCGGCGCCAGACCGCGCGCGGGGCGACCAGCCCGGTGCTGGCGATCGACGCCTTCGCCACCGCCTACATCAACTGGACCGCCCAGTCGGTCTCGCGGACGATGCGCGCGCTGACCCGGCTCACCGTCGGCCAGGCGCGCTCGGAGGTGTCGCTGGCGGCGGCGCAAACGGCCCAGGACTACGAGCTCAAGCGCGGCGGGATCGCCAACTCGGGCCTGGTCGAGGCGATCGCGCCGGTGCTCGGCCACCGCGACGAGTACGCCGTGGTGACCCGCGAGCGGACCACCGCCACGAACTCCACGGCCTACCAGGGGTTGCGCCCGGCGTGGCACCTGGCGCTGGCGACCGTGACCCGGCTGCGGGCCGGTCAGTGGGTGCTGAGCTCGTGGCAGCCCCAGAACTGAGGCCCTGTTGCCGCGATGGCCCCCTGGCGGCGACCTCCCTCGCAAGCGTGTGCTCGGCTAGTGCGCGGCGGCGTTCAGCGCCACCGCGGCGCCGAAGCAGACCACCGCCACCATGCGCAGGAGAAAGCCCGTCCGCGCGGACTGCCGATGCGTCACCATGCCGGCGATCGCGCCGGACATGCAGGCCACGGCGCCCAGGGCCAGGAGCGCCGCGAGCACGCGCAGCACCACGTCACTGTCCCGCGGCGGGCCGGCGCGTGCGGACACCGATCACGGCGCTCGCATTCCCAGCAGCCGGAGGTAGCGCGAGACCGCCTCGGCGCGGTTGGCCACGTGCAGCTTGCGCAGGATGCTGTTGACGTGGAACTTGACCGTGCCGTCGGAGATCACCAGAGCGCCGGCGATCGACTTGTTGGCGTGGCCGTCGGCCATCAGCCGCAGCACGTCGAGCTCGCGGCGGGTCAGCAGGCCCTCGAAGACGACTCGGTCCTCGCGCCCGCCGGGCGGGCGCCCGGCCTCGCTGGGCGCCGGCGGCGGTGGCGGCGGGCGCTGCACGGTGGCCAGGCGGATGGGGGCATCGGTCAGATCGCTGGAGCGCACGTTGAGCCAGTCGAGGAACTGGCGCATCTGCTCGCGCTCGCGGCGCAGCGTCCGGATCAGGCTGGCGCTCTCGTAGGCCTGCGCCAGAGCCGTCGCGAACTGCCACAGAACCTCCCGGTCGAGCACGTCGAGCTTGCCGTCGGGCCCCCGGTCGGCGTGCAGGACGCCGATCACCTGGCTGGCCACCACCAGCGGCGCCGCGACATACGAGGACCAGTCCATCAGCTCGCACAGCCTGCGGTCGACCCGTGGATGCACGGCGGCGTCGACGACGATGGTGGCCCGCCGCCGGCGCATCAGCTCGGTCTCGATCAGCGGGTGCTCGAGCCGGATCGGGTTCGCGGCCAGCTCCTCGAGCACCTGCTTCGCCCGCCCCCCATCGCCGGAGAAGTGCGCCGCTTCGGCGACCATGCGCCCGCCGCTGACCAGGCTCAGGATCACGCGCTCGAGCTTTGAGGCCTCGCACAGGGCGGCCGGCGCCCGCGCCAGCATCGCCGCCGGCGAGGTGATCTCACGCAGTCCCTTCACGGCGTCATGGGCCCGGTCCAGGGCGTGCAGGCGCGCGTCGAAGCGCTGGCGCAGCCGCTCCAGCGCAGCTTCGTGCTCGTCGGTGAGCCGGTCGGCGTCGACATCCGGGGCGTCGGCCAGCAGCGACTTCAGCGAGGCGATCAGCTCCGGCAGCTGGGACGGTTCGGCATCGTCGTCGGGGCTGCGCCCCAGCAGCGCTCTCGCCTCGGCGTTCGCGTGGCGCAGACGGCGGCGCAGGTCGGCCGCCTGCGCCCCGGCCAAGACCGCCGAGCCGGCGGCCGGGCTGACTGCCCCAGCCGCCATAGCGCCGCCGGCCGCGCTACCGGCCCCAGCCCCGCTGGCGCCGCCGGCCGCGCTGCCGGCCCCAGCCGGCATGGCGCCGGCGCTCACCGCGGTCCCTCCGTCGAGGTCGAGCGCACGAACCGCGAGACGGCGTCCGTGCGGCTGGTCGCGCCGAGCTTTCGGAGGATGTTCTTGACGTGGTACTTGACGGTGCCTTCGCGCACCACCAGCGCGTTGGCGATCGCCAGGTTGGTCAAGCCGCGCGCCATCAGGCGCAGCACCTCGAGCTCCCGCGGGGTCAGCGACTCCACGAGCCGCCGCTCGGCCGCGGTGGCCGCCCGCGAGGGCTCGAACGCCGCAGCATCGGCGAGCTGGCCGAGGCGCGCGGAGATCCACTGCCCGGCCGACTGCAGCTCGGCCCGGTGCAGCTCCAGCGTATGTCGCAGCACCGCTCGCTCGAACACGCCGGAGAGCCCCTCCGCATACTTGCCCGTCACCTCGGCGTCGAGCGCGTCCATCGGCCGCCCGCTCGCGGTGGCGTCGGCGTGCAGGAGCCCGATCGACTCCCCCTGCGCGGTCAGCGCCGCCACCGCGTAGGACCGCCAGCCCCAGGTCTGGGCCAGCCGGCCCGGAGCCCGAGCCCGGCTGCCGCCCACGGTCACGATCTCGGCCCGGCGGTGGCGGACGATCTCGGCCTCGATCAGCGGGTACTCGAGCCGGATCGGAGCTGCCTGCAGCTGCGCCAGCAGCTCGTCGGCGCCCGCCTGGTCGGCGCCGTCCCACACCGCCAGCGGGCGCAGCGTCCCGTCGAGCACCTCGCTGATCAGCACCCGGTCGAACTGCGCGCCGCCCCCGAGCTCCGCCGCCGCCTTGCCCAGGATCCCCTCGGCCGAGCCGAGCTCGCCCAGCCGCCGGACGCTTTCGCCGACCCGCTCCAGCGCATCAGCGCGTCGCACGTACTCGAGCTCCGCGAGCTCGCGCTCCAGCGCCAGCAGCTCGACCAGGACGCGCGCGGCGGCGCGCACGTCGGTCGGCCTACCGTGGTCTTGGGCGATCACCCAATGCAGTTTCCTCCTCCGGGCAGGCCGCCGGCTGACGCCGGCGTGCGCCATCGACCTCGCTTCGCTCGGTTTAGGATCCAGCGGTAGTGCCATTGGGCGACTGCCTCCTTCGCTCCGGGGGGTCAGATTGCGACAAATCCGGACCGGCCAGCCCGATTTGTCGCCAGGCGTAAGCCAGGCGCACGGTTGGCGACAAATCCAACGCGCGGCGCCGGATTTGTCGCATCGCGCACGGCGGCAGTTGCCCCGGGAGAGGGCCTCGGGCCGGTCAGGTGCGCCGGCAGGAGGGTCGCGGGCCGCTCCGGTGTGCCGGGGTAGGCGGTCGGGCCGGTCAGGTGCCCCGGAAGAGGCCCGCGGACCGCTCCGGGTGTTCCGGGGGAGGCGGTCGGGCCGGGCTGGGCCCGGGGGGCTCGGGCCGGTCAGTGCCCCGGGAGAGGCCCGGGCCGCTCCGGCGGGACTGTTGTCGCGGACTGCTCAGGCCGGCTCTGCGGCTGCCGGATGGCGGTCCAGCAGCGCGTACCGCGCCACCGCGTCCTGACCGACGTAACGGATCCCGCGCTCGCGCCCGGCTCGTTCGATCGCCTGCCAGGCCAGCCCGGCTTGTCCGTGGGAGACCAGGGCCAGCGCGCGGCGGTCTGACTCCAACAGCCACAGCGCGCGTGCCTTCCCGGCGGTCCCCGCCGCAAACGGGGGGGTCTGGCGGGGATCTCCGGACGGTCCGTAGACCCCGAGCGCACGCAGCACCTCCATGGCCCGGCGACCGACGACGGAGATCGCGCACCACTCCGCCGAGCGGTCGCCGATCCACACGGTCGGGTGCCCGGCGAGGCAGGGCTCGAGTCGGTCACGCAGGCGGTCCGCGCTCCACGGCTCGCACAGCACGATGACCCGTTCGCTGCCGGCGGCGCACCACCATGCCTCGCCGGCCGCCAACGTCCCGCCGGGGGCGAGCGCTTCGCCGGCCGCCGCCCGCACCACCGCGGCAACTGCGTCAGCGGGTCCGGCCAGCTCCAGCTTGGTCAGCTCGGAGCAGTCGGCCATTCCCACCGCCGACACGCACGCCGCCAGCTCGCCGGCGGCGGAGCCGTAGTTGACGACCACCGAGGCGCCCTGGCGACTGGCCAGCACGCCACCGGCCCGGCGGACGATCGCGTCGAGCTCGGTGGCCGCGTGCTCTGGGGAGGCGTGTACCGACACTCAGCAGGCAACGTACCTCGCTTCGGCGGCATTGGCCCCTCCCTTTTGGGGGGAGTTACCCTATAAATCAGGCGGTTCGGGTCCTATGTTCACGACAACCCAGCAGAAACGGGCATCAGCGTCGCGTACCTACTCCAATGGCCAGGTCGATTAGGAGAACTGGGGGTCGCGCGGACCGCCGGCGATGTAGCAAGCTGTGTGTGGCGGCCGGTCGCACCGGACGCCTCCGCAACCTTGCCGGACAGGGAGAGGGAAACCAGCATGAATATGCGAGCTGTCGCCGGTAGCGCGGCCGAGGTGGACTCCGCCATCGAGCAGACACGAGACCACACCCCCAGCGTCGACGATCGCTACGCGCGCCTGAGCCGGATGATCGTCACCGATCAGTGCGTGATCCTCGACGGCGCCACCGGCACAGAGCTGATCAAGACCAGCCGCCAGGAGCCGGAGGTCGAGGAACGGGTCTGGGGTCTGACCGCGCTGCTCGATTCGCCGCGGGAGGTCGAGGCCGTCCACCGCAGCTACATCGACGTCGGCTGCGACGTGATCTGCACCAGCACCTGGGGCCTGCCCACGGCGCTGCGCGACGGCGGGCAACGGCTGTCGGAGTTCTCGGAGCCCGTGCACTGGATGGATGTGGCCCGCGACGCCGTGTCGCTGGCCCGTGACGCCGCCCGCTCGGCCGGGCGCGAGGACGAGGTCGCGGTGGCCTTCAGCCTCAACGGCGACGTCGACACGCCGGACGGGCGCGAGACCATTCGCCTGCTCTCACGGGCGTTCGAGCAGGAGCGCCCGGACCTGATCCTGGTCGAGACGCTGTCGCTGGTCCGCGGTTCGACCTATGCCACCGTCGAGGCGCTGCTGGAGACCGGGCTGCCGGTGTGGCTGAGCTTCCGCCGCTGCCGCCAGGGCGTGTGCGGCGTGTACGGCGAGCACTGGGGCGGTCCCGAGGGCGACGCCTTCGGCCGCGCCGCGCGCCGCTTCGAGGAGATGGGGGTCGGAGCCCTGGCCATCAACTGCATCCCGCCTGACCACGTCGCCGGGATGCTGTCCTGGCTGCGCGACTTCACCGACCTGCCGCTCGGGGTGTATCCGAACCTCGGCTACCTGTCGGCCGCGGGCTGGCGCCACGACCCCAGCATCGCCGGCCACGAGTACGCCGAGCTGGCGTTGCGCTGGCGCGACGAGGGCGCCCAGATCATCGGGGGCTGCTGCGGGGTCAGTCCCGAGCACCTCGCCGCCGCGCGCCGGGCGCTGCTGCAGACCAAGCCCGGCCATGCCCGCCCCCGCTCGCTGCCCGCCGACGATCAGACCGGGGCGCGACGCAACGGCAAGCCGAGGGCGATCAAGTTCGAGGACTCCCACGGACGGACCATGTTCCCGCTCGATATGCCCGAGATCGGCGTCGACGAGGGCGTGTTCGTACCGACCCAGGGCAGCTTCCTGGCCTGGAAGTACCTCTACCGGGAGGGGATCGGCGCCCA
>DASXZB010000091.1:0-9783 GCA_036502145.1 Solirubrobacteraceae bacterium
CCGGCTCCCACGCCGAGGGCCGCAGCCAGGGCGGCCACGGCCCCGCTCTCCGGCTCCCACGCCGAGGGCCGCAGCCAGGGCGGCCACGGCCCGCCCTCCGGCTCCCACGCCGAGGTCCGCAGCCAGACCCCGCGGCCCCCCTCAAACATCCCGAAACGCCCGAAGAAAGACCCCGCGCGCCGGCTAGCCGCTCTCCAGCGGACCCATGGTCAAGCCGGCGTCGTCCAGCTGGCTCCAGTAGCTCTCGGCGTCCTCACGCGCGCCGCTCCAGACGATCGCGCAGCCGGCGTTGTGGATCCGGTCGGCGATCCGGTAGCCGTCGGCGAGATTGACCCCGGGAACGATGCTGGCGAGCGTCTCGGCCACGTGGTCGAAGGTGTTGTAGTCGTCGTTGAGGACCACCACCCTCCAATGACCTCCCAGCCCACTTCCCGGCCCTCCGAGGCGGGGACGCGGCAACTGCACCGTCTGCGACATCCTGGCCAGGATACCGCCGCTCCGCGAGACCGTGCAGGCGGTGGGCGACCGCTTGCGCTCGGCGCTAGGGGGACCGATCGCGCTTGCTCCAGTAGCGCTTGAGACCGGCGTAGAGCTGCTCCGCCGGAGCCGCCTGCTGGTAGGCGGCCGCCAGCTCGTCGCCCCCCTCGCGCTGGATCTGGCCCTGAATGCTGGCGATGAACGACTCCTCGCTGTGATCGCGGGCCAGCGTGGCCCAGTCGTCGAGCCGCGTCGCCAGCTCGCGCAGCTGGCCCTCGACGTCGTCGCTGATCCCGAAGTGGGTGATGGCCACCCGCTCGGGCTTCCAAGCCGCGATCCGGGAGATCGAGTCGTGCCAGGCCTCGACGTCGATGTCCGGTGGCGGGGTCGGCGGGACGGTCATCGTCTGCTCGGTGATCCTGACGCCGGCGGTGTCGCCGGCAAACGCCGTTCCGTCGTGCAGAAACGAGACGTGGTGGGAGGCGTGGCCGGGCGTGTAGGCGACCTCGTACTCGCCCCCCAGCAGCCGCTCGCCGCCGGTCAGGATGGTCAGATTGCGCTCCGGGACCGGGAGCATCTCGCCCCACAGCGTGTCCATGTCCTCGCCGTACAGCCGGGTCGCGCTCTCCACGAGCCGTGACGGGTCGATCATGTGCGGCGCGCCGCGCTTGTGCACGTAGACCTCCAGGTCGGGCCAGCGCTGCACCAGCGAGCCGGTGGCCCCGGCGTGGTCCAGGTGGATATGGGTCAGCAGCAGCACCCTGGGGCGCTCGTCGCCGAGCTGCTCCAGCAGCACCGGCAGGCACGATGTCGGCCCCGGGTCGATCAGCACGTCGCCCACCTGCCAGCACCCGATCACGCGCTCGCGACCGAGGTGCATCAGATCGATCACGCGCACGGCAGGTTTACCGATCCGGCGGCGCTACTGGGAGGACCGGCGATTCGCCGCCTGGGAGGCCGGCGGGATCACCGAGCTGGACCCGCGGGGCGGCGTAGGCGGCTCCGGCGGATCGGCGACGTCCTCGGGAGCGTCGTAGCGACCCTCGGCGTCGGAGTCGGCCTCGAGCGGGGTGAAGGCAACCGTCTCGTCGGTCTCGTCGGGGTCAATCCCCTCGGCCGCAGGCTCGCGGACGCCCGGCTCTCCGGCGTCGGGCTCTCGGGCCTGATGCTTTCCGGCCTGACGCTCTCCGGCCTGATGCTCTCCGGCCTGACGCTCTCCGGCGTCGGACTCGTCATCGACGTCCTCCGCGAACCCGCCATCGTCGTCGAAGACCTCCGCGCTGGACTCGTGGTCCACCAAGTCATCCGCGAGCGGCTCGCCCGGCTCGGATTCGGCGGGACCCATCGGAGCCCGGGTGGCGGCGGTCTCGTCGTCGTAGAGGCCGGACTCGGCGGGCGGAAAACGCTCGGCCGCCGTCTCGGCCAGCGCGATCAGCTGCTGGGCCAGCTCCCGGGCGTCGTCCACGATTCGATGGCGCTCGGACCAGATCCGGTCGGTGTCGGTGTCGAGATCGCTGACCCGCCGCTGCGCCGCCGCCGCGATCTCGGCCGCCTCGATCCGTGCCTTCTCCAGCCGGTCCTCCGCCTCGCGGCGAGACTGGACGGTGATCTCCTCGGCCGTCTCGTGGGCCCGCTGGAGGATCCCGGAGATCTGCTCGCCGACGCGCTCCAGCGCCCGGCGCACCGCGGCCTCGGGCGACCGGGTGGCCTGCAGCTCGGCCACCAGCTGGGCCGTCTGCTGCACGTAGGCATCGACCGCGATCCGGTCGTACCCGCGCAAGGCGACAGGGAAGTCGGCGTTCACCACGGCCAACGGATCGTCTGGCAGCGTCTCCAGCGGGGCGGTGATCTCCGCGAGAATCGCGTGCTCGGTGGCGGCTGAGCTCTGATCTGGCATCGGTCGATCTGGGCGTATTGTCGCATGTGCGGCGGTCGCTCCCGGACTCATACAATGGCACCCTCATGCCGGAGACACCCTCTCCCCGCCTCCCCGAGCCCGACCGCCCGTGGATGATGCGCACCTACGCAGGGCATTCCGATGCCAAGCGTTCCAACGAGCTCTACCGGCGCAACCTCGAGAAGGGGCAGACCGGGCTGTCGGTGGCCTTCGATCTGCCCACCCAGACCGGCTACGACCCCGACCACGAGCTGGCCCGGGGAGAGGTCGGCAAGGTCGGCGTCTCGATCGCCCACGCCGGCGACATGCGGACCCTTCTGGACGGCATCCCGCTCGATCAGATGAACACCTCGATGACGATCAACGCCACCGCGGCCTGGCTGCTGGCGCTGTACGTGGTCGCCGCCGAGGAGCACGGGATCGCCGCCGCCAAGCTCCAGGGCACGACCCAGAACGACATCCTCAAGGAGTACCTCAGCCGCGGCACCTACTCGTTCCCGCCCGGCCCGAGCATGCGGCTGATCGCCGACACGATCGCCTACACGGTCGAGAACGTCCCCAAGTGGAACCCGATCAACATCTGCTCCTACCACCTCCAGGAGGCGGGGGCGACCCCGGTGCAGGAGATCGCCTACGCGATCAGCAACGCGATCGCAGTCCTCGACGCCGTCCGCGACCGCGTACCGCAGGAGCTGATGGGCAGCGTGTTCGGGCGGATCTCGTTCTTCGTCAACGCCGGGGTGCGCTTCGTCGAGGAGCACGCCAAGCTGCGGGCCATGTCCGAGCTGTGGGACGAGCTGGGGCGCGATCGCTACGACGTCCAGGACGAGAAGCACCGCCGCTTCCGCTACGGCGTCCAGGTCAACTCGTTGGGGCTGACCGAGGCCCAGCCGGAGAACAACGTCTACCGGATCGCACTCGAGGCGCTGGCGGTGACCCTGGGCCGGAACGTCCGCGCCCGCGCGATCCAGCTCCCGGCCTGGAACGAGGCGCTGGGGCTCCCCCGGCCCTGGGATCAGCAGTGGTCACTGCGCCTGCAGCAGGTGCTGGCCTACGAGACCGACCTGCTCGAGTACCCCGACGTGTTCGAGGGCTCCAAGGTGATGGAGGGGCTGGTGGCCGACCTCGTCGGCGGCGCCCGCCAGGAGATGGCCCGCGTGGCCGAGCTGGGCGGTGCTGTCGAGGCCGTCGACTACATGAAGGCGGCCCTGGTGGAGTCCCATCGCGAGCGCTGGCGTCGGATCGAGTCCGGCGAGCACACGGTGGTGGGGATGAACCGCTTCACCAGCACCGAGCCCTCGCCGCTGACCGCCGACGCCGACGGCGGCATCCTGGTCGTGGATCCCGCCGTGGAGGCCGAGCGCCGCGAGGCGCTGCAGCGCTGGCGCGCCGAGCGAGACCAGCCGGCGGTCGACAGCGCGCTCCGCGAGCTCGCTCGCGTCGCCCAGACCGACGACGAGAACATCATGCCGGCCACGATCGCTGCCGCCCGGGCCGGGGCGACCACCGGAGAGTGGGCGCAGACGCTGCGCGAGGTGTTCGGCGAGTATCGCGCCCCCACCGGCGTCGGCGAAGCCGCCGCGGTGCCCAGCGAGGACGTCTCCGAGCTCCGTGACGAGGTGGAGCGGGTCAGCGAGGCGCTGGGGCGCCGGATGAAGTTCCTGGTCGGCAAGCCGGGCCTCGACGGCCACTCCAACGGCGCCGAGCAGATCGCCGTCCGCGCCCGCGACGCCGGCATGGACGTGGTCTACGAGGGCATCCGGCTGACCCCGGCGCAGATCGCCGGCTCCGCGGCGCAGGAGGGCGTCCACGTGGTGGGGCTCTCGATCCTCTCGGGATCTCACGCCGAGCTGATCCCGTCGGTGATCCAGGCCCTCAACGACGCCGGCGCCGGCGACATACCAGTGGTCGTCGGCGGGATCATCCCCG
Source organism: Solirubrobacteraceae bacterium (assembly GCA_036502145.1). Lineage (GTDB taxonomy): Bacteria > Actinomycetota > Thermoleophilia > Solirubrobacterales > Solirubrobacteraceae > Palsa-465. Next base: position 4,304 of record DASXZB010000091.1, read on the forward strand.
AGGCCGACGCCGCCGCGCTGCGCGAGGCCGGTGTCGCCGCCGTCTACACCCCCAAGGACTGGGACCTGAACCGGATGATGCGCGACATCATCGGGTTGGTTGCGGATCAGCTGGATGACTCGGGCGCCGGCCACCTAGGCGAGGCAGGACGCCGAGCGGCCGGCATGCCCGAGGGCGTCGACACCGCCGCCCCCGCTTGAGCGCAGCGCCGGCGGACGCTGAACAGCTGGGCGCGCGCCTACGCGAGCGTGACCTCACCGCAGCCCCAAGCGTACTGAACCTCGTCGAGAGCCGCGGCGAGGCGGCGCGCGCCCAGACGGCGGCGCTGCTGGCCGCCGTCTCCCCCGCCGCGCTCGGCGGTGAGGCCCCGGCCCACATCGTCGGGGTGACCGGACCGCCAGGCGTGGGCAAGTCCACGCTGCTGTCCCGGCTGGCCGCCGAGTGGCGCCGCCGGGACCGCACGGTGGCGGTGCTGGCGGTGGACCCCAGCTCGCGGCGCTCCGGCGGAGCGCTGTTGGGCGACCGGGCCCGGATCGAGCGCGATCCGGACGACATGGGTCTGTTCATCCGCTCGTCGGCGACCGGGGACAGGCTCGGTGGGCTGGCGCCGGCGACGCGGGCGGCGGCCGCGGCGCTGGCGGTGGCCTTCGACGTGGTGGTGATCGAGACGGTCGGCGTGGGGCAATCCGAGACCGAGGTGGTCGACGTCGCCGACACTGTCGCGGTGGTGGTCCAGCCTGGGTCCGGGGACGTCCTGCAGTTCCTGAAGTCCGGGATCATGGAGATCCCCGACGTACTGGTGGTCAACAAGACCGATCTGGGAGCGTCGGCCGTGCGCGCGCGCGCCGACCTGGGGGCCGCCCTGCGCTCGCTGGGGCCCACCGCCGCCGACACCGCCGTGGTCGCCGTCTCCTCGCTGTCCCCCGGCTCGGGGATCGCCGAGCTCGTCGACACCCTCGACGAGCACCGCGCCGCGCTCGATCTGCCGGCGCGCCGTCTGCGCGGTCGCCGCCGGCACGCCCTGGCCGACTTCACCGCCGAGCACGGCCAGCGCGGGCTCAGGGCGCTGGGCGGACGCCGCGAGGCCGAGCGCTGGCTGGCAACCCAGGATCCCAGCAGCGACGTCGCCACGCTCCAGCGGGCGCTCGAGGAGCGCTGCGCATGACCCGGATAAGGCTCCCCGGCGAGCCGCTGGTCGACGGCGCCACCGCCCTTCGCCCCTGGCGAGACTCCGACCTCCACGCGCTCGTCGAGGCCTGCCAGGACCCGGAGATCTCGCGCTGGACGCGGGTCCCGCCCAACTACGGCGAGACCGACGCCCGCGCCTACCTGATCCAGCGCTACGACATGACCTTCCAGGGCCGGGCGGCCCCGTTTGCGATCGTAGGCGCCGGCGACGGGACCCTGGCCGGCTCGATCGCGTTGATCCGGATCGAGTGGGAGCACCGGCGGGCCGAGGTCGGCTACTGGCTGGCCCGCGACGCCCGCGGCTCCGGGCACGCCACACGCGCGGTTCGCCTGATCTGCGATTGGGGCGTGCGCGCGCTCGGCCTGGAGCGGATCGACCTGCTGGCCGCCACCGAGAACCGACCCTCACAGCGCGTGGCCGAGCGGGCCGGCTTCATCCGCGAGGCGGTGCTGCGCTCGTACATGCAGGCTCGAGACGAGCGCCAGGACATGGTCGCCTACCGGCTGCTGGCCGCCGAGAACGCCTGATCAGTCGCCGGCCGATTCGAGCAGCTTCGCAAACGCTGCGTCGCCGGCCAGGGACTGAAAGTCCGCGTCCTCCCGCGCCCAGTCGGCGATCGCCGGACGCAGCAAGATCGCGTGGCCCAGCGCCGCCAGCGCCGCCTCCCGGTTGCCCTGGATCGCCTCCAGGCAAGCGAGGTTGTAATGCAGCGACGGCGACTCGGGCCAGGCCTCCAGGCCCTCGCCCAGGATCGCCCGCGCCTGCTCAGGGTCGCTGCGCAGCAACGGCCCGGCCCGGAAGGACCATTCCCAGCCCGAAGGGGCGAAAGTCGGCGGCCCGCCGAACGTCAGCACCGTCGTCTGAGGCTCGACGGCGACGGCGTGGCGGTGTGAGCCGGGATCGGGAACGAACACGTAGGTGCCCCTGGGGACGTCGTGGCTGACGCCGTCGATCTCGAACCTGGCCCGCCCCTCGAACACGAAGTACAGCTCCTCGTGCGCGAGCTCGGGGTCCTCGGTGTGCGGCTCAACCACGTCCTGGCCGGCTTCCGTGGCCGTGTAGGCGTTACAGCCGAAGGCACGGATCCCCAGCCGCGAGCGCACCGGCCGCCAGGTCAGGCTGCCGGGGCCGGGAATCGACTCCAGCTCGGCGAGTCCGATGATGCGCGGGGGCAGCGGCATCACTCACTGGGGCGAGGCTAGCGACGCCAGCCGCCAGCCGTGCTTGGTGTTGATCAGCTGGATCGACTCCAGCGCGGCCCGCTGGCCGGTGGCCGAGGCGAGGACCGTCGCGGAGGCGGTATCGCCCTTGACGGTGATGTGATGGACGCTGAGGGTGGGGTTCTCGACGCTCTGCACGAACAGCTTCATCGCTTGGGGACAGCTCACCCCGGCGTCGGTCAGCCGCTGCACCAGCGCCGGCGCCAGCACCTCGTTGCACAGCGCGGCATAGTTGCGGTTGGCCGTGGCGTGCGCGAACTGCTCGACCTTCGCCTGGACCTGATCACGGGGACTGGCGCCGCAGCCGGTCAGTGCGTAGGCAGCGCCTAGGAGCACGATCCCGTGGGCTGGGCGCATGGGCGGAAGGCTACCCTGTGGGTATGAGCGCTGAGCCTCTTCGCGACGGTCACGGCCGCCTGATCGGCGATCTCAGGGTCTCGGTCACCGACCGGTGCAACTTCCGCTGCCAGTACTGCATGCCCGCGGAGGGCCTGCCCTGGCTGGAGCGGGCCGAGATCCTGACCTTCGAGGAGATCGCTCGGCTAGTGCGCATGTTCGTGTCGCTCGGCGTGCACGACGTGAGGCTGACCGGCGGCGAGCCGCTGGTCCGCCGGGAGTTCCCCAAGCTCGCGCGCATGCTCAGCGAGATCGAAGATCTCGCGGACTTGTCCGTGACCACCAACGGCTTCCTGCTCGGGCGCGACGCCGAGCGCCTGGTGGCCGCCGGGATCAAGCGCTTCAACGTGTCGGTGGACTCACTGCAGCGCGACCGCTTCTACGAGCTGACCCGGCGCGACGCCCTGGACCAGGTCCTGAGCGGTCTCGAGAAGCTGGCGAGCTTCCCCCAGGCGCACCCGATCAAGATCAACGCGGTGGCGATACGCGGCTTCACCGAGGAGGAGGTGCTGCCGTTCGCCGAGCTGGCCCGGCACACCCCCTACCAGGTCCGCTTCATCGAGTTCATGCCGCTCGACGCCGACCGCGCCTGGACGCCGGACCAGGTCTTGACCGGGGCCGAGATCCGGGCCGCAATCGAGGCCGTCTACCCGCTGGAGCCCCAGCCGCGCGAGCCCAGCGCCACCGCCCGGGTGTATCGCTTCGCCGACGGCCAGGGCCGGATCGGCTTCATCAATCCGGTCTCGGAGCCGTTCTGCGGCGACTGCAACCGGGTCCGGCTGACCGCCGACGGCCGGCTGCGGACCTGCCTGTTCTCGCTCAACGAGACAGATCTGCGCTCGCCCCTGCGCAAGGGCGTCGGCGACGCCGAGCTGGAGCAGATCATCCGCGACGCCGTGTGGCGCAAGGAGCTCAAGCACCACGTCGGCGAGCGGGGCTTCGTGCAGCCGGCCCGCAGCATGTCCGCGATCGGCGGCTGAGCCCGCTCTGATCGGCGCCGGCCGGGACCTCCGCCGGACACTGGGCCGGCGAGTGGAAGTTCATCGGAACGCAACCTTTTTAGAGCATCATCGAAGGCGCAAATGCTCCTGCTGATGCTGTTCGCGCTGATCGCCGGCGCCGGGACGGCGATCACACCCTGCGTTTTGCCGGTCGTTCCGGCTTTGCTCTCGGCCAGCGCCGTGGGCGGCCGCAGGCGACCGATCGGAATCGTCCTCGGGCTGGCGGTCACGTTCACGATCGCCATCGTCGCCCTGGCGCAGCTGGTCAAGGGCGTGGGCCTGGCCAGCGGAGCCGCCCGCACGCTGGCGATCGTCGTCCTGATCGGCTTCGGCGCCGTGCTGCTAATTCCCGAGCTGGCCGAGCGGATCCAGGCGCCGCTGTCGCGGCTGGCTCGCTTCGGGCCCAAGACAAAAGGGGACGGCTTCTGGTCCGGGGTGGCCGTCGGCGGGGCGCTGGGCTTCGTCTGCGCCCCCTGCGCCGGCCCCATCCTCGCCGCGGTGACCTCGGTCAGCGCCTCGGGCGGCGCCTCGGCTCGGATCGTGGCCGTCGCCCTGGCCTATGCCGTGGGGCTGAGCGCCGTGATGCTGCTCTACGCCCTGGGCGGGCGGGCGGTGCTCGACCGGGTGCGCCGCCACACCCGCGGCCACGTCGTCGAGCGCACGCTCGGGGTGGTGCTGCTGGCGACCGGCCTGGCCATGGCGACCAACCTCGACGTGCGCTTCGAGGAGGCGCTGGCCAAGGACACCGGCCTGCCGGCGATCTTCGTCGACCCCACCCGCTCGCTGGAGAACTCGAGCGCGGTCCAGAACCGCCTCGCCTCGCTGCGCCCGCAATCGCGGTTCGCCGAGCGCCAGAAGGCGGCGTCGGCGACGCCGGTGGCTCAGCGCGTCGGCGTCGGGATCGCCGGCGTCAAGACCCCGGCGCTCGGCGACCTCGGCAGCGCGCCGAACTTCACCAAGACCCAGCAGTGGTTCAACACCCCCGGCGGGAAGGCGCTGACCATGGCCGGCCTGCGCGGCCACGTGGTGCTGGTCGACTTCTGGACCTACACCTGCATCAACTGCATCCGCACGCTGCCGTTCCTGAAGGGCCTGTACGCCACCTACCACCGCGACGGCCTGGAGATCGTGGGCGTGGAGACGCCCGAGTTCACCTTTGAGCAGAACGCCGGCAACGTCGCGCAGGCGATTCACTCCGACGGGCTTCGCTACCCCGTGGTCCAGGACAACCGGTTCGGGACCTGGAACGCGTACCAGAACCAGTACTGGCCGGCCGAGTACCTGATCGACGCCAAGGGCCAGGTCCGCCACACCCAGTTCGGCGAGGGCGAGTACCGGCAGGACGAGGCGGCGGTCCGCGAGCTGCTCTCCGAGGCTGGTGCCCGCAACCTTCCACCCCCCATGACGGCCCAGGCGATCATGCCCTCCAGCGGGCTGGCCACGCCCGAGACCTACCTCGACCCCCAGCGCGCGCAGGGCTTCGCCCAGCAGCCGATGTACGGCACCCACTTCTATCCGGGCGTGATCGACCCACCGGTCAACGGGTTCGGGTTCCACGGCACCTGGAAGATCACCTCGCAGTCGGCGACGCCCACCCAGGCCGGGGCGTCGATCACCGGCCGCGTCCAGGCCGCCCACGTCTACCTGGTCATGACCTCCGCCGGCAACATCCCG
>DASXZB010000092.1:0-20549 GCA_036502145.1 Solirubrobacteraceae bacterium
AGGTAGCCGCGGACGATCGGGACACCGGAGATCTTGAAAACGGTTTGGCCCTGGTGGATCAGGTCCGGCAGGCCGATCGGCGATCCACCCTGCCACAGCAGCCCCACGTTCTGCAGGATGAACGAGAACCCCACGGCGGTGATCAACGGGGCCAGCTTCGGCGCGCCGCGCAGCGGTCGGTAGGCGACCCGCTCGATCAGGACGTTCAGCGACCCGCACACCAGCATCGAGACGATCAGGGTGACAATCAGGCCCCCGATCAGCCCGACCGTACCGGTGGTCAGCCCCAGCCCGATGGTGCCCCAGAAGCCGGCGGCGGTGAACGAGCCGATCATGAACACGTCGCCGTGGGCGAAGTTGATCAGCTCGATGATCCCGTAGACGAGCGTGTAGCCGATCGCGATCAGCGCCCAGATGGCACCGTTGGAGAGGCCCTGGGCGAAGTTGAAGCCCAGCCGCGAGAGATCGTGATGAACGACGGCATGGCCTGCGACGACACCGGCCTGGTAGCCGTGCGTGAGGTCGCGGACACCGTAGTAGATCGGAAGCGCCGCCAGCGCCACGATCAAGCCCCAGCGGCCGGCGAAGCGCCGTACCGCGGCCAGGGGACGCATCGCGGGGGCGGGAATCGTCGGCGCTAGGGAATGGGCTTCCAAGGGTCAGTGGTCCCGGTCAACAACGTCCACGGCAGGAAGACTACGGGGAGGACGACCCTCGCGGGCCGCCCTCCCCGAAACCGCACTTAGCTGACTGTCTTCGTCGGCGTCAGGGTCTTGAAGAACGTCGGCTCCCCGCTGGAGTTGACCTTGTAGAGGCCATATGCCTTCAGCGTCGTGTCGCCGTCCTTGTTGAACCCGTAGGTGCCGAGGACCGAGTTGCGTGAGGTCGTCGCAAACAGCGCCTTGATCACGGCCGACTTGGAGTTGCCCTGGGCGCCCAGCTTGGCGATCGTCTGCAACCCGAGTTTCATCGCCTCGTAGCCGTAGATGGCGTACGGGTCAGGGTTCGCCGAGCCGTACTTCGCCTTGTAGGCGGCCAGGAAGTCCTTGCCGCCCGGATACGCGCTCAGGTCCTCCGTGGCCACGGTGCACTGCTTCAGCGGATACAGCGGCGCCGGCACGCCGCCCTTCTTCTGCGATGTATAGGCGTCGGTGCAGACACCGTCGGGGCCGAAGATCTTGGCCTTCGGCAACGCCGCGTGCACGTCCTTGGTGATCTGGACCGCGCCGTTGGAGACGATCCCGGAGAAGAAGAAGCAGTCCGCTCCCTGTCCCTGGATCGTGCTCGCGTAGGAGCGGAAGTTCGGCGCCGTGGGATCGATCCCGGTGTTGCTGGTGATGGTGACGCCGTACTCCTTCTTCTCGAGCCCGAGCAGCGTCGCCAGCCCGGCCCCGTAGGCCTCCTTGTCGTTGGCCACGGCGACCTTCGTGCAGCCGGCCTGCTTCATCGCGATCAGGTCAGCCGCCGACTGGATCGAGTCGATCGGCACGATCCGCAGGTAGTTGCGGGTGCCGGTGGGGTAGTACTTCTGCGGCTCGCCCGGAGCGCTGCCCGGCAGGTTGGTCGTCAGGCCGACGTAGGTGTTGGCCGGGCTGACCATCGGGATCCCGCCCTGGTTGAGAATCGGGATCGAGACCTCGCTGGCGCCGGAGTTGAACTCTCCGATGTAGTAGACCGCCTTGGGGTCGGAGGCCGCCTTGCGAGCGTTGGCCGCGGTCTGGCCCGGGTCCCACTTGCCGGCTGCTGCGGTCGAGTCGTCGAGCGACTGGTAGTTGACCGTGAACGGTCCGGCCTTGCCGCCGGCCTGCGACAGCGCCAGCTTGATGCCGTTGACCATCGGGTCGGTCTGGGCCGTCGAAGCGCCCTGCAGCGGCAGGCTGGAGTAGATGTCGATGGTGTTGCCACCGCCACCGCCGCTGCTGCCACCGCCGCCGCTCGAACTGCTACTGCTGCTGCTGCTTCCACAGGCAGCGAGCGCGAGGACGGATGCCACCACCAGGCCGCCCCATACACCCTTGCCGAGAAAACTCATAGTCGTCCTCCTCTAGGTTCGATCCGGGCTTCTCGGTTTCCCGGTGCGGGGAGGTTATTGAGGCGCGCGGACTGCAGCAAGTTGCAGGGCGCACTGTGCGCCTGGAACACGCGGTCCCCTAACAAGAACGAAATGTCATCGGCGACCAGCCGCTGTCGGGCCCCCAATCCGGGTGGCCGCGGCCACGAGCACGGCGTTCAGCCCTGCATCGCCTTCCAGTAGCTGAGCCGGCCGTCGCGCAGGCGGTAGACGCCGTAGCGGTCGATGCTGGTGTCGCCCTGGCTGTCGACGCTGTACTGCCCCAGCACGCTGGGACGATCGTGGGTGGCGAAGATCGCCGCCCGCACCTTGGAGAGCGCGGCCGGCTCAGAGCCGTGGTCGGTGGCCCGCGCCACCGCGTCGAGCATCAGGCTCATCGCCGCGTAGCCGTAGATCGCGTACGGCTGAGCGCTTCCGTAGCGGTGGGCGTAGAGCTCGAAGAACCGCCTGCCCGCCGGTGGATAGGCGCTGGGGTCCAGGGTGGCGACGGTGATCGTCACCCGCGGGTCCAGGGCGATTGGGATCCCGCCCAGGTTGGGATCGGTGAACGTGCTCTCGGCTAGGCCCGCCGATCCGAAGATCATCGCGGCCGGCAGCGCCGCCGCCACCTGCTTTACCACCAGCACGGCGTGACTGTCGGTGATCGCGCTGACCAGGACGCAGTCGGCGCCGGTGGGAACGAGGCTCCGGGCCAGCGAGGTGTAGTCGGTGGCCCGGGCCTCGAACTCCTGGGTTCCGACCACGTCGAGCCCGGCACTCTTGGCCGCGACTTCGAAGCTCTCGGCGGCGTCGCGTCCGTCGACCTCGCCGTCGTCGAGCACGTAGCTCCTGCGGCAGCCCGCCGCCTTCTGGATCTTGGCCTGCACGGCCGCCTGGACGGAGTCGTTGGGCACCACCCGGGCAAAGGTCCGCACGCCCGTGGGGTAGTACTTCTGGGGCTCTCCCGGCGACGCCGCGGGACCCCCATCGGTCAGTCCGACGGCGGTGGCCGAGGGACTGATCTGAGGGATCCCGGCGCGGTTGAGCAGCGGGATCGACACCGCGCTGGCGCCGGAGTTGAACTCCCCTATGTAGCCGATCGTGGTCTTGTCGAGCACCGCCTGGCGGACGTTCAGAGTGGTCTGGCCGGGATCCCAGGCACCCCGCTGAGGGGTGGCGTCGTCCAGCTCGCGGAGCACGATCCGGTAGCGGCCGATCCGGGCGTGGATGCCGTCGAGCGCAAGATCGGCGCCGTCCACCACCGCCCTACCGCTGATCGCCGAGGCGCCGTTCAGGGGGACGCTGACGTAGACCGTCAGTGTCGAGCCGGAGATCGTCTGCTGTTGCGTGGCGCCATGACTTCCGCAACCGGAAAGGAGCGTCACCGCGGCCGCCAACAGGGCGCTGCGCAGGCACTTGGTCGAAATCAACCCTGCACTTGCAGGAACCGCTCCGGCACCAGCTGCCCGCTGTGCACGTGGGAGAACACGAATGGGGCGATGCTGGGGTCCCCGCCCTCGATCGAGTAGGTGCCGATCGCCGACTGGCGGTCTTTGATCGAACGGAAGTCCTGGACGATGTCGGCTCGGTTGTTGGCGTTGGCGCCGGCGCTCGAGATCACCGCCAGCAGCGCCGACATCGCCTCGTAGCCGAAGATCGCCTGCGTCGCCGGTTGGTGGCCGTAGGCGGAACGAAACGAAGACCCGAACTGCTTTCCCGCCGGCGTGAGGTCCTTGGGCAAGAAGCCCGGCGTCGAGAGGGTCAGGCGCTCCTGGGTGGCGGGGCTCAGCTGCGACACGAAGGCGGCGTCGTACAGGCCAGACGGAGCGAACAGCTTGATGGTCGGCTCGGCGGCGGAGACGCCATCGAGCAGCGTCCCGGCGGCCTTGCCGGCGGTCTGAGAATCGACGCTGGCGCCGTAGAACATCCCGTCGGCGGCCGAGGACTTGACCGCGGCCTCGGTCCCGGCTCCCGAGACCACCGACAGCCCGGCCTGGTGCGCGTCCTGGGCCACCTCCTGGGCAATCGCCGCGCCGTAGGGCTGGCCGTCGCTGGCCACGTAGAGCTTGCTGACCCCCTCAGAGCGCATCTCCTGGACCTGGGCCTTGGCCTCCGCCGCGGTACTTGGCACCACGCGTGCGAACGTCTCGTGGTAGGTCGATCGCGAGGGGTAGTACTTGGTCGGCGAACCGGGTACAGCGGGCGTGGACTGGGTCAGGTAGGAGGCGGTGTCGGCCGGGCTGACCACCAGCACCCCCTGCTGATTGAGGATCTCGACCGACACCTGCGAGGTGCCGGGCACCAGCTCGCCGAGATAGCCGATCGTGGTCTTGTTCTGGATCGCGCTGCGGGCGTTGTCGGAGATCTCGGCACCGTCGAGCTTGATCAGCTTGACGGCGAATCTGCCGGCCTTGCCGCCGGCCTGGGTGAGCGCGAGCTGCTCGGCGTCGAGCGTGTCCGCGGCCGCCTGGCCGCCCGAGCCGCCGGGAGGCTGGCTCGCGTAGACGGTGAGCGTCGAGCCGCTCACGCTGACCGCCGAGTTGCCCCCGCTGGCGGTGCCGCAGCCGGCCAGGACGATCGCCGCCAGGCAGGCGCACAGCGTCGCCGCCCGGCTCCGTACGAGCACCCGGCTGGGCATCAGGGCCGGCTAATCCCGCCGGCCGGGCAGGTACGGGAGCAGGTTCCGGATGCCGATCGCGATAACCACCATCACGATCGCGATCATGATCGCGTCGAAGCCGCTGACGTTGAGCGACCAGATGACGATCCAGATGCAGAGCCCAGCGGCGGCAGTGAGGATCAGACCCATCGCGTCGAGATCCTACGCCAGAGGCGCGGACAGCGCCGCAGCGAACCCCCGCACCAGCTCGCCGATCGCCGGCACCGGATCCTCGGCCTCACCGGCCGCCCGCACCAGCCGGCTGCCGACGATCACCCCGTCGGCCCCGGCGTCGGCCGCCGCGGCGGCCTGCGACGGGGTGGCGATCCCGAATCCCACCGCGACCGGGACCTCGGTGCTGGCGGCGGCACGAGCGATCACGTTGCCGAGGCCGCCATCGACCGTCGCGCGCTCGCCGGTGGTGCCGGTCAGCGAGACGGTGTACAGAAAGCCGCTGGCGCCGGCCCCGATCTCGGCCAGGCGGTCGTCAGGCGTCGTCGGCGCCGCCAGGGGCACCAGGGCCAAGCCGCGCGCCGAGCATGCCTCGCGGGTGGCCTCGGACTCCTCCAGGGGCAGATCGGGGACGATCAGTCCGCTGACGCCGGCGCCCACCAGCGCGTCGGCGAAGCGCTCCAGCCCGCGGGCCAGGATCGGGTTGGCGTAGCACATCAGCACCACCGGCACCCGCTCGGCGATCGTCCTGGCCACGTCGAGGACCGCCTCCAGGGTGGCGCCCGCGGCCAGTGCGGCGGTCGCCGCGGCGTGGATCACCGGCCCGTCGGCCAGCGGGTCCGAGAACGGGGATCCGAGCTCGATCACGTCGGCGCCGGCGTCGGCGTAGGCCAGTCCGATCTCCCGCGACGTGGCCACATCGGGGTAGCCGCCCATCAGATATGGCATCAGCGCCGCGCGGCGTCCGTCGGCCCGGGCGCGGGCGAAGGCCTCGGCGATCAGCTCGGTCCCGCTCATCGGTCAACCGCCGGCGCGGTCGAGCCCGGCCAGCGCCTCGGCGAGATCCTTGTCCCCGCGGCCCGAGAGACAGATCAGGTCGAGCTCCGAGCCGGGGTTCTCCAGTGCCCAGGCCACGGCGTGCGAGCTCTCGAGCGCCGGGATGATTCCCTCCAGGCGGGCCGTGCGGGCAAACGCCGCCAGCGCGGTGCGGTCGTCGATCGCGACGTATCGGGCCCGGCCGCGATCGCGAAGCCAGGCGTGCTCGGGTCCGGTCCCCGGGTAGTCGAGCCCCGCCGAGATCGAGTGCGCCTCCAGGATCTGGCCGTCCTCGTCCTGCATGATCGCCGAGAAGGAGCCGTGCAGGATCCCGCCCCGCCCACCCCTCCCGGTCACGGTCAGGGGCGCGCCGTGACGGCCGGTCTCGATTCCCTCGCCCGCCGCCTCGACCCCGATCAGCTCCACCCCGGGATCGTCGACGAACGGGGTGAAGATCCCAATCGAGTTCGACCCGCCGCCGACGCAGGCGATCACCCGCGCGGGGAGGCGCCCGGCGCGCTCCAGGACCTGCGCACGGGCTTCGTCGCCGATCACCCGTTGCAGGTCGCGGACCAGCGCCGGATACGGCGCCGGTCCGACGCAGGAACCGATGATGTAGTGCGTGGTCTCGACGTTGGTCACCCAGTCGCGGATCGCGGCCGAGACCGCCTCCTTCAGGGTGCACGCCCCGATCTCCACCGGTTCCACGCGCGCGCCCAGCAGCCCCATCCGCTCGACGTTGGGCTTCTGGCGGCGCATGTCCTCGGTGCCCATGTAGACGATGCACTCGAGGTCGAGCAGCGCGCAGGCGGTGGCGGCGGCGACCCCATGCTGCCCGGCGCCGGTCTCGGCGATGATCCGCCGCTTGCCCATCCGCCTGGCCAGCAGCGCCTGTCCGAGGGCGTTGTTGATCTTGTGGGCGCCAGTGTGGTTGAGGTCCTCGCGCTTGAAGTAGATCGGGTGGCCGGCGGCCTCGCTCAGCCGGGATGCGACGTACAGCGGCGAGGGGCGGCCGACGAAGTCCCGCAGCAGCCCGTCGAGCTCGGCGTGGAAGTCCCGGTCGGCGCGGGCCGACACCCAGGCCAGCTCCAGCTCGGCCAGCGCCGGCATCAGCGTCTCCGGGACGTACTGGCCCCCGTAGGGGCCGAAGCGATGCTCGATCGCGGTCACGTGGCGCTCACCGCGGCCGTCGCGGCGACCGCGGCCGCAAACTCCTCGAGCTTGTCCGGGTCCTTCCGTCCCGGAGCGGCCTCGACGCCACTGGCCACGTCGACCGCGAACGGCCGCACGGCGGCGATCGCGTCGGCGACGTTGCCGGGGGTCAGGCCGCCGGAGAGGATCATCGGCACCTTCTTGCCGTGTTCGCGCGCCAGCTCCCAGGCAAACGTCTCGCCGGTGCCGCCCGGGACGTCGGCGACATAGCTGTCGAGCAGGTGGAAATCGGTGTGAAACGGCCCCAGCGCCTGGACGTCGGCGCCGCTGCGGATGCGGGCGGCCTTGATCACCCGGCAGCCCGTCCGGCGCGCGGCCTCGGCACAGAACGCTGGGCCTTCGTCGCCGTGGAGCTGAAGCATCGTGATCCCGGTCTCCTCGGCGATCCGGGTCACGTTGTCAAGCGTGGGATTTACGAACACGCCGACGATTTCGACCCTCCGCCTGAAGGCGGCCGCGATCTCGGCGGCGACGGGGACCCGGCACCGCCGCGGTGAGCCGGGCCACATGATCGTCCCCAGCGCCCAGGCGCCGGCCGCGACGGCACGCTCGGCGTCGCCGAGCCGGGTCAGACCGCAGAACTTGATCTTGGGGACCGTCAAATCCACTACGAAGACATCGTACGAGGGGCCGAGCGCTAAACGGCCACGCCGGTCAACTCGCGGCACGCCGCCTCGATGTCGGGCGCCCGCATCAGCGACTCGCCGACCAGCACCGCATCGACCCCGGCGGCGGCCAGCCGCTCGAGCTGGGGCCGGGTCCGAAAGCCCGACTCGGCCACGGTCACGACCCCGGACGGCACCAGTCCCAGCAGCTCGTGCGTCCGCTCGGTGTCGACCCGCAGGGTGGTCAGATCGCGATTGTTGATCCCGATCAGCTCCGGACCGAGCGCCACGGCCACCGCGAGCTCGCGGGCGTCGTGGACCTCGACCAGGGCAGCGAGCCCGAGCTCGCGCGCCCGGGCGTGCAGGCGCTCCAGCAGGCTCTGGTCGATCGCCGCGACGATCAGCAGGATCGCATCGGCGCCCCCGGCCAGCGCCTCGACCAGTTGGTACTCGTCGACGATGAAGTCCTTGCGCAGGATCGGCAGCGCCGAGGCGGCCCGGGCCCGCCTGAGGTCGTCGAGCGATCCTCCGAAGCCCCGCTCCTCGGTCAGGATCGACAGGGCGCGGGCGCCGGCGCGCTCATAGGCCCCGACCACGTCCTCGAGCCGGGCTCCCTCGCGGATCAGCCCGGCCGACGGCGAGCGTCGCTTGTGCTCGGCGATCAGCGACAGTCCGGGCTCCGACAGCGCCGCGGCGAACGGGCGCGGCGGCGCCACGGGCCGCGGGAGAGCCTCGATCGGGACCGCCGCGCGCCGCTCGGCGACCTGTACTCGGGCCCGGGCCACGATCCGCTCCAGCTCGTTCACGAGCGGGTCTCCGCGGCGCGGCTTCCCAGCCGTCGGGTGGCCTCGACGAATCGCGCCAGCGCCGCCGCCCCCGCCCCGGAGTCGATGGCGCGCTGCGCCGCGCCGACGCCATCGACCAGCGAGTCCGCGCCGCCGCCGGCGTAGATGGCGGCGCCGCTGTTGAGCACCGTCAGGTCGCGGGCCGGACCGGGCTCGCCGTCCAGGACCCGCCGGGCGATGTCCGCGTTGCGGACGGGGTCTCCACCGGGGATCGCGCTGCCGGGCACACGCTCGAGCCCGAACTCCTCGGGCTCGACCGAGTAGCTGCGCAGGCCCTGGCCGGTGACCTCGACGACCCGGGTCGGCGCCGACGTGGAGAGCTCGTCGAGCTGGTCGTCGCTCGAGACCAGCAGCGCGTGCTCGGTTCCCAAAAGCTCCAGCGCCCCGGCCATCGTCTCGAGGTATCCGGGGTCCGAGACTCCGATCAGCTGGCGCCGGGCCCCGGCGGGATTGGTCAGCGGGCCCAGGAAGTTGAAGATCGTGCGCACCGCCAGCTCGCGCCGAACCGGGATCACGTAGCGGGTCGCCTGGTGGTGGGCGGGCGCGAACATGAACCCGAATCCGGCCTCCTCGATGCATCGGGCCACTGCCGCGGGAGGTAGGTCGATTTGAGCCCCCAGCGCCTCGAGCAGGTCGGCCGAGCCCGACAGCCCAGTCGCCGAGCGGTTGCCGTGCTTGGCCACCGTGCAGCCCGCCCCGGCGGCGACCAGCGCCGCCGTGGTGGAGACGTTGAAGGTCTGGCGACCGCCCCCGGTGCCGGCGGTGTCCAGCAGCCGCGGGCGCTGCACCTTGACCGGCGTGGCCAGCTTTCGCATGGTGGCGGCCAGACCGGCCAGCTCCTGGACCGTCTCCCCCTTGGTTCGCAGGGCGATCAGGAAGGCCGCGATCTGAACCTCCGACGCGTTGCCGGTCATGATCTCGGCCAACACCGCCGAGGTGTCGTCGAGGCTCAGGTCGTTGTTGCTGGCCAGCGAGTCGATCGCCCGCGTCAGCAGGTCCGGTCCTCTGCTCACGTGCGTCCCTCGAACCCGAGCGAGCTCACGCCGGCGGCCCCAGGAAGTTGGCCAGCAGCTCCTTGCCCTGCTCGGTGAGGACCGATTCAGGGTGGAACTGGACCCCCTCGGCGGGCAGCTCACGGTGGCGAACTGCCATCACCACGCCGTCGGCGGCGGCGCTGCGCTCGAGCACGTCGGGCAGCTCGGGGTCGGCGATCAGCGAGTGGTAGCGGCCCACCTCCAGCGGCGCCGGCAGTCCCCGGAAGATCGTGCGCCCGTCGTGCTCGATCCGGGTGGTCTTGCCGTGGACCGGCTGGTGGTGGATCACGGTCCCGCCCCAGGCCTGCACCAGGGCTTGGTGACCGAGGCACACGCCCAGCGTGGGAACTCCGGCCTGCGGAAAGCGCCGGACGGCCTCCAGCGAGATGCCGGCCTCGTCGGGCGTGCAGGGACCGGGCGAGACGATCACCCGGTCATATCCGCGCACCAGGAGGTTCTCGACCGTGGCGCGGTCGTTGCGAACTACCTCCACGTCGGCCCCCAGCTCGCCGACGTACTGGACCAGGTTGTAGGCGAAGCTGTCGTAGTTGTCGACCACCAGCAGTCTCATTGCCCGCCCCTCTCAGAGCCAGTCCGGTTGCGCGACCGCGAGCTCGATCGCCTGCAGCACCGCTCTGGACTTGGCCACCGACTCCCGGAACTCGTAGTCGGGCTTGGCGTCGGCGACCGTGCCGCCGCCGGCCTGGATGTAGGCCACGCCGTCCTTGACCACCACGGTCCGGATGTGGATGCAGGTGTCCAGCTCGCCGGTGTAGCTGACCCAGCCGATCGCGCCGCCGTAGCCCCCGCGCTTAACCGGCTCGAGCTCGTCGATGATCTGCATCGCCCGGACCTTGGGGGCCCCCGAAAGGGTGCCGGCCGGGAGCACCGAGCGCAGAGCGTCGAGCGCACCGACCCCGGGGCGCAGCCGGCCGGTGACGCTGGAGACGATGTGCATCACGTGGCTGTAGTTCTCGACCTCCATGAACGATTCGACCGCGACGGTTCCGTACTCGCAGACCCGACCCAGGTCGTTGCGCCCCAGGTCGACCAGCATCACGTGCTCGGCGCGCTCCTTCTCGTCGGCGAGGAGCTCGGCGGCCATTCGGCGGTCCTCCTCCGCGGTGGCGCCGCGGGGCCGGGTTCCGGCGATCGGGCGGGTCGAGACCTGCCGGCCGGTGACGGTGATCAGCGGTTCGGGGCTGGCCCCCGCGATCTCGAAGTCGCCGAAGTCGAGAAAGTACATGTAGGGACTGGGGTTGACCGCGCGCAGCCCGCGGTAGATCGAGAAGGCCTCGACCTCCACCGGGGCCGACCACCGCTGGGAGGGGACGACCTGGAACGCGTCGCCGGCGTAGATGTACTCGATGATCCTGGCCACGATCGCCTCGAACCGCTCCCGCGGCATGTTGGAGGTGAACTCGGGCGCCACCCGCCCCTGGGCGGGCGGGCGCGAGGGCCGGGGAACCGGGCCCTCCAGGCGCCAGCGAACCTCGGCGATTGCCTCCAGCGCCTCGTTGTAGGAGCCCTCCAGATCGTCTCCGGTATAGACGTTGGCGATCACCGTCACGGTGCGCTTGAGGTGGTCGAACACCACCAGCACGTCGGTCATCATCAGCGCCAGGTCGGGCACGCCGAGCGGGTCCGGGTTGGGCTCGCCCAGCGGCTCCACCGAGCGCACCAGGTCGTAGGCGAAGACGCCGACCGCGCCGCCGGCGAACGGCGGCAGGCCGGGGAGCTCGGCAACCTTGAAGCCGGCGATCTCCGCGGCCGCCAGCGCGTAGGGGTCGCCCGGATCGCCCAGTGACCAGCGCAGCGTCTTGCGGGGCCGGTAGCCGATGAACGAGTAGCGCCCCACTCGTCCCTGGTCGGCGGATTCGAGCAGAAACGACTGGTGCCCGGGGTCCGCATTCCGCAGCTTCAGAAATGCCGAGACCGGGGTCTGGCAATCGTCGATGAAGGTCTCGTGCAGCGGGATCACGTTGTGCTCGCGAGCGAGCTCGCGAACTGCCTGCAGCGACGGCACCGGACCGGCGTGCTGGGCCTCAGCGCTGGCGACGGTCATCGAGCACCCGCTCGGCGTCGGCGAGTGTGAGGTCACGGGCGCGGAGCAGTACCGCAAGGTGGTAGATCAGGTCGGCGGCCTCCTCGGCGACCCGGTCCTGGGACTCCTCACGGGCGGCCCGGACGACCTCCTCGGCCTCCTCCTGCACCTTGGCGCCGGCGCGGTCCGGCGCGGCCAGCAGCTCGGCGGTGTAAGAGCCCACCGGGCGGGCGCCGGCCCGCGAGGCGATCACGCGCTCGAGTGCCGGCAGCGACTCGTGGGGGGCCCCGGGCTCGAGCTCGCCGCGGTGAAAGCAGCTCCGCTCGCCGGTGTGGCAGGCCGGTCCGGCGGGCTCGACTAGTGCCACCAGCGCATCGCCATCGCAGTCGTAGCGGATCGCCTTGACGGCCTGGGTGTTGCCCGAGGTGGCGCCCTTGTGCCAGAGCTCCTGGCGCGAGCGGCTGAAGAAGTGGATCTCGCCGGTCTCCCGGGTGCGCGCCAGGGCCTCACGGTTCATGTAGGCCAGCGTCAGGACCTCACCGGTGCGCCAGTCCTGCACGATGCACGGCACCAGCCCGCGCTCGTCGAATGCGACCTCACTGTCATCCACGATCCGGGATTTTAGGTAGGTCTGGCGGGACGCCATCCGCCCCACGGCCGGCAGCTACGCGGCGGCGCCCAGCTCGATCATGTCCCCAGGGCTCCAGTTCTCGAGCAGCGAACGGGCATCGTCGACGCTCAGCGCTGGTGAGAACAGGTAGCCCTGGCCAAACTCGCACCCCAGCGAGCGCAGCCGCGTGAGCTGCGCGGGGTCCTCGATCCCCTCGGCGATCACGGGCAGTCCGAGGCTGTGGGCGAGCGCCACCGTGGAGCGCACGATCACGTCGCTGCCGTTCTCCTCGCTGATCGTGGCCACGAAGCTGCGGTCGATCTTGAGCGCGTCGACCGGGAAGTGGTGCAGCGCGGTCAGCGATGAGTAGCCGGTTCCGAAGTCGTCGAGGTGCAGGCCCACTCCAGTGCTGCAGACCTCAGAGAAGACGTGCTGGGTGCGCTCGACCTCCTGCATCAGCGTGCTCTCGGTGATCTCGAGCTTGAGGGCATGGGCGGGCAGCTCGGCGGCATCGATCGCCGACAGCACCTGCTCGGCCAATCCCGGGTCGTCGAGCTGGCGGCCGGACAGATTGACGCTGACGCTGACGTCGTCGGAGACCAGCCCGTCCTGGCGCCAGCTCGCCAGCGTCCGCAGCGCGCTGCACATCACCTGCTGGCCCAGCGCGCCGATCACGCCCGTCTCCTCGGCGAGCGAGATGAACTCCATCGGCGCGACCGGGGGACGGTCGGCCGGCCAGCGGGCCAGCGCCTCCAGCCAGCACACCTTTCCCGTGGCCAGGTCGACGATCGGCTGGTAGTGAATTCCCAGCAGCGAGCACTCGACCACCTGGCGCAGCTCGGTCTCGCGCGCCAGCCGGTCGACGACGCGGCGATGCATGCCCTCGTCGAACACGGCGCTGCGAGCGCGACCCCGCCGCTTGGCGTCGTACATGGCGATGTCGGCGTTGCGCATCAGATCGGCCGGCGCGAGCCCGGGGGAGCTCAGCGAGATCCCGATGCTGGCGCTGACGAACAGCTCGTTTCCGTCGATGTCGAACACGTCGTCGAGCGAGCCCAGGATCCGCCCGGCGACCACGGTGGCGTCGGCGGGATCGGTGACGTCCTCGAGCAGGACCGTGAACTCGTCGCCGCCGAGCCGCGCCACGGTATCGCCCGGGCGCAGCGCCGCCGACACCCGGCCGGCCAGCGCGATCAGGAGCTTGTCGCCGACACCGTGACTCAGGCTGTCGTTGACGAGCTTGAAGCGATCGATGTCGAGGAACAGGACGCCGCAGCCCACCCCGGGGTCGCGTACCGAGCGCTGCAGGATCTGATTGAGGCGATCCACGAACAGGGTCCGGTTGGGCAGACCGGTCAATGTGTCGTGCAGCGCGTCGTGCTGGAGGCGCTGCTGAGCGATCCGGCGGTCGTTGACGTCCGACAGTGATCCCGCCATCCGGGTGGGCGTGCCATCGGGTCCGCGGATCGCCAGCCCGCGCGTCATCACCCAGCGCCAGGTGCCATCCGCGTGGCGGATGCGGTGCTCGGACTGCAGGTGCGGGGTGTGGCCGTCGAGATGGGCCTCGATCGCGCTGCGCAGCCGCAGGATGTCGCCGGCGTGCACCAGGTGAAACCAGGCCGCCGGGTCGTCGTCGCCGGCCTGCTCGGGCTGCCCCAGGATGGCGCGCCAGCGGGGCGAGAAGTAGATCCGGTTCTCGGCCAGGTCCCAGTCCCAGATCCCGTCGTTGGCGGCGCGGACGGCCAGCGCGTAGCGCTCCTCGCTCCGCAGCAGCGACGAGACGGCTTTGTGGTGGCTCATGGCGTAGCGGATCGAGCGCTCCAGGCCCGGGGGATCCAGCTCCTGCTTGACCAGGTAGTCGGTAACGCCAAGGGAGGTGGCCTCGAGGTCGATGTCGTAGGCCGCCTGCCCGGTGAGCATGATCACCGGAGCAAACGGCTGTGAGCCGAATCCCTCCCGGACCAGTTCCAGGCCGGTGTGCTCTCCGAGCCGGTAGTCGACCAGGTAGACGTGGTGGTTGTGCTCCCGGATCGCCGCCAGCGCGGCGCTGTAGTCGTCGCGCCAGTCCAGGATGAAGCGGACCCTGTCCTGCCGAGCCAGCAGGTCGCGAGTGATCAGGTAATCGTCCTCGTCATCCTCGACGAGCAGGACCCTGATCGACTCAGCCGGCGCGCTTTCCACCGACCGCTCCATTGGGCAGCTCGACGATCTCGAACCAGTACTGCGTCCAGGTCCGCATTACCTCGACCAGGCCCGCGAAGGTGACCGGCTTGGTGATGAACGAGCTGACGCCGAGATCGTAAGTGCGCAGCACGTCGGCTTCGTCCTTGGAGGTCGTCAGGACCACGATCGGTATCCGGCGCAGCGAGTCGTCGGCCTTGATCTCGGCCAGTGCCTCGCGGCCGTCCTTCTTGGGCATGTTCAGATCGAGCAGGATGATGCCGGGCCGCGGCGCGGCGTCGGGCTCGGACCACCGGCCCACCCGGTGCAGGTAGTCGAGCAGGTCCTGGCCGTCGTAGACGAACTTCATCTCGTTGGCCAGCCGGGCGTCCTGCAGCGCGTCGCGGGCGAGCTCGCGGTCCTCTTCGTCGTCATCTGCAAGCAGGATCGTCAGCGGCCTGCCGCCGGCTTCAAACAGCGACATAGGGCTCCTTTTCGGTGTCAGGCTCGGCCCCGTTGCCCGAGGGCGCGTCGGAGACGGCCGCCGCGCGTTGACTCTGTAGCGTGACGGTGAAGGTCGACCCCTCGCCGGGCACGCTCTCTGCGGTCACGGTCCCGCCGTGACGCTCGGCGATCTTCCGGCACAGGGCCAGTCCGATCCCGGTGCCGGCGTAGGTGCCGCGACCGTGCAGCCGCTCGAACACGCGGAAGATGCGCCGGCTGTACTGGGCATCGAACCCAATCCCGTTGTCGCGGACGGTGAGCCTGACGAATCCGCCATCCTCGGTGGCGTTGATGTCCACCTCGGGGGTGACGCCCTCACGGCTGAACTTGATCGCGTTGGAGACCAGGTTCTGGATCAGCTGGCGCATCTGGTGGGCGTCGGCGCTGATCGTCGGCAGCGCCCCCACGCGGACCGCGGCGCCGGCGCGCTGGATGGAGTCGTCGAGATCCTCGAGCACCTCGGAGGTCACTGAGCCCAGGTCGACCGGCGCGAAGGGCCGGCCCTGGGTGGCCACGCGCGAGAACTTGAGCAGGTCCTCGATCAACCGCTGCATCCGCTCGGCCGAGGCGTTGGCGCGTTTGAGGTAGTCCTGGCCGCGCTCTGACAGGTTCTCGCCCTCGGTGTCGGTGATCCGCTCGGTGAACGTGCGCACCTTGCGCAGCGGCTCCTGCAGGTCGTGGGAGGCGATCGCGGCGAACTGGTCGAGCTCGGCGTTGGAGCGGGCGAGCTCCTGGGCTCGCCGCTCCAGCTCGGAGTTGGTGACCCCGAGTGCGTTGTTGGATTCGGCCAGCGCCTGATTTGTGTCGGCGAGCTCGATGTTGACCCCTTCCAGCTTGGAGTTGGCCTCTGCCAGCTGGGCGTTTGACTCGCGTACCCGGTCCGAGTCGTGCAGCGCCCGGCGGGCCAGCAAAAGCGTTGCAATGGCGACGATCCCGAACGCGATGAAGATCAGCCACGGCAGCCACTTGCGTGACCCCGTGACGCTCGCGAACAGTGCGGAGTCCGGCGCTGCCAGGAGGATGCTCCAACTGGAGTTGGTCAGCCGGACCTCGTCGAAGTAGTGGCCCTTGACCTCGCCGTTGCTGCGGTGAAGCACGCTCAGCTGCGACGGGGTGTGGAACCGGTAGCCGGGCGGCCGGCTCGGGTTTGTCGAGGTGATCACGACCCCGTTGCCGTCGAGCAGGTAGTTGTGAGACCCCTTGACCCCGGGGATCTGCTTCAGCTCGCCCTGCAGGAACAGGCTCAGCGTGTCCGGGCTAAAGCCGGTAAGCAGGAATCGTTTTCCGAACTTGGTGGGCAGGGCCACGCCGAAGTTGATCACGCCGCGCTTGCCGTACGGCAGGATGTTGCCCACCGCCCACGGGTGGCCGGACCGCAGCAGCTTCAGCGTCGCCGACAGCGGGAGGTCGGCCCGCGCCTGCTGGTTGAAGCCGCGGGAGTGGGCGAGCACGGTGCCGGAGGGGTCGAGCAGCGCCAGATAGGTGTTGTGGGCGACGTTGCGATTCAGCAGCGCGTCGGAGGGGCGGGGCATCCCGTAGAGCTTGGAATCGGCGGGCACCTGCTGCTGGACGGACTGGAACAGACTGCTGATCAGCGCCCCCGCCAGCACCGAGTTCTGATGTACGCGCGCCTGGATGTCGCCCTTGGACTTCGACTGGTTGTCGGAGAGCTGGACCGCGAAGACCGCCATCAGGGCGAGCACGATCATCGACCCAATGACCAGCCCGGCGACTGCCTCACGACGTTTCATTGACGCTCCTCGGTGCCCCATGAGCAGGTTTTGTGCTGTTCGAACGTATCGGACATTGGCGCGCGAACTTGATAGGTGAACTTTAGGTTTTGCGCAAAATGTTCGTCGGATGTCGTAGCGGAAGCTCTATTCGATCCCCAGCCGATCGAGCAGACGTTCGTCCGCCCGCCAGTGCCGGCGAACCCTGACCGACAGCTCCAGATGGACCTTCGTTGAAAGCTCGCGCTCGATCGCGCGCCGGGCCGCCACGCCGATCGACTTGATCATCCGCCCACCCGCCCCGATCAGGATTCCCTTCTGGGATTCGGTGTCGGTCAGCACCACGGCCTCGATCCGCGCCAGCTCGGGCCGGGGGTACAGGATCTCGGTGACCTCGACCTCGACCGCGTGGGGAACCTCCTCGCGCGTCCGGGCCAGTATCTGCTCGCGCACCAGCTCGGCCAGGAGCACGGTCGGCGACTGGTCGGAGTGCTCGGCCCCGGCGAAGTAGAACGGCCCCGGCGGCAGGAGACCGACGAGGTGGTCGACCAGTGTCGGCAGACCGGCGCCGGTCCGGGCGCTGACGGGGAAGATTTCGTCGGAGATCTCGAGTTCCTCGGCGCCCTGCAGCGCGGCGGCGGTCTGGGCCCGGGTGGCGCGATCGATCTTGTTGACGGCGATCGTCACCGGCGTCGGTCCGGGACGCAAAAGCCCGGCGATGAAGCGATCACCGGGTCCGACGCCCTGCTGGGCGCTGATCACCAGCAGGCCGGCGTCGGCGTCGGCGAGCTCTCGCTCGACGCGCTGCTGCATGCGCTCGGTGAGAGCGTCGCGCGGGCGCTGGACGCCCGGCAGGTCGATCAGCACCAGCTGCCAGTCAGGCCCGGTGGCGACGCCGCGCAGCGCCCGCCGCGTGGTCTGTGGCTTGTCGGAGACGATCGCCACCTTGGCGCCGACGATCGCGTTGGCGAGCGTCGACTTGCCGACGTTGGGGCGCCCGGCGAGGGCCACGAAGCCCGAGCGAGTGGCTAAATCAGACGGTGCGTCACCGGGGTGGCCCATCAGTTGACCCAGCGCATCAGTTCCGCCTGCAGAGCGAGCATCTCGCCGTCGTCGGTCTCGTGGTCCATGCCGCTCAGGTGCAGGGCGCCGTGGACCACCGCCTCGCGCAGGTCCTCGGTGAGCGGCGGGCAGATCACGATGTCACCGAGCTCCCGCGGTCCCGCGACCGCGCCGTCCTCGTCGACTCCGAACGACAGCACGTCGGTGGCGTCGTCGATGCGCCGGTACTCGAGGTTGAGCTCTCGGCTGCGGTCTTCGTCGACGAACTCGATCGCCACGTGGCCTTCGTCGATTCCGGCCGAGGACAGGGCCAGGGCGCACAGCTCCTCGAGCTCGACGGCGGTGGGAGCCTCGGTGGCGACCGACTCGATTCCGATCACGTCGACGTCGAGCATCCCGAGTGTCGGCTTACGCTCGTTTTCGGGGACGCAGCTCGGGGGCCAGCCGCTGAGCGTGGTCGCTGTAGGCGGCCACGATCCTCCGCACCAGCTTGTGACGCACGACGTCCTCCTCCCCAAAGCGCACGAAGTCGATCCCCTCCACATCCTCCAGGATCTCCGACACCACCACCAGCCCCGAGTCCTCCTCGCGGGGCAGATCGATCTGGGTGATGTCGCCGGTGACGACCATCTTGGAGTTGAAGCCCAACCGGGTCAGGAACATCTTCATCTGCTCCGGGCTGGTGTTCTGAGCCTCGTCGAGGATGATGAAGCTGTCGTTCAGCGAACGGCCGCGCATGAACGCCAGCGGGGCCACCTCGATCACGCCGCGCTCTAGGTGCTGCGAGACGCGCTCGGGTTCGAGCATGTCGTGCAGCGCGTCGAACAACGGGCGCAGATAGGGATCCACCTTGGCCATCAGGTCGCCGGGCAGGAAGCCGAGCCGTTCGCCGGCCTCGACCGCCGGGCGGGTGAGGATGATCCGGTTGACCTCCCGGCGGCTGAGAGCGGCCGCCGCCAGCGCCACCGCCAAGAACGTCTTGCCGGTGCCGGCCGGGCCGATCCCGAAGGTGATCGTGTTGGCACGAATCGAATCCACGTAGCGCTTCTGGTTGATGGACTTGGGCGCGACCTTGGTGGCGCGGTGGCGCCACACCACGTCCTCGAGGATCTCCGACGGGGACTCATGCTCGTCGAGCGCGCGGCTGACCGCCTCGATCGTGCCCGGTGCGATCTCGTGCCCCTGCTCGATCAGCTCGGAGAGCTCGCGGACCACGGTGGCGGCGGCGTCGACGGCCGGCTCGTCGCCCTCCAGCGTCAGCACGTTGCCGCGCAGGAAGACGTCGCAGTCCAGATGGCCCTCCAGCGCGCGCAGGACGGCATCCTCGCTGCCGGCGAGCTCGGCGGCGACCGCGTTGTCGAGCTCGAGCGCTCGGCGCACTACCGGTTCAATGCCTCCCGCACGCGGGCCGAGGCTCGCTTGCCGTCGGCCCGGCCTTCTGCTCTGGCCATCACGGCCTTCATCACCTGGCCCATGTCGCGGGGGCTGGCGGCGCCGGTCTCGGCGATGGCGGCGGCGACCAGCGCATCGAGCTCTGAGTCGTCGAGCTCGGACGGCAGGTAGGCAGCGATCAGCTGGGCCTCAGACTCCTCGTGGTCGGCCAGCTCGGGGCGCCCGCCATCGCGAAACTGCGAGGCGGCCTCGAGCCGGCGCTTGCGCTCCCGGCGCAGCACGGCAAGCTCGTCGTCACCGCCCTCCTTGGCGGCCTTCTGGAGCTCGGACAGAACCAGGCGCAGCGCACCGACGCGGTCCTTCTCGCCCGCCTTCATGGCGGTGGTCATGTCAGCCCTGACCTGCTCGGTGACCGTCATCTCTTGGTGTTCAGGATAGCCCTTGGGGGTGCGGATTCCTCTCGGCGCCTGGGACGGGGGCCGGTGAGGCGCGAAATACGGGCTTGGGAAGGGGAAGGGAGGCTTCGGCGGTCCGGCGGCTGCCCGGCGGCCTGCCCGAGGTGCCGGTCGGCACACCCGTGTGGGCTTTTGCGCCCAACCCGGGGGTTCTGACGGACCGGGCGCTGTGGGGCACGAGGGGTGAGCGTTTTCCGACACAGCCCGCCGAGACCGTCCGGGTGGGCGCACAAACCCACGCCTCACGCATGCTCTTACCCTTCGAAAGCCAAAACGCGGCGCGCCAAATCGGCCCTCGACCAATGCGATCAGGCCACCGAGCAACGGATCCCGTCGGCGTGCAGCTCCTCGCAGACCACCGAGACCAGCTCGCCGCGCGCCCCCGCCTCGGCGGGCAGGTAACAGCGGGTGTAGTCGGCGGTGTAGCCCGAGCAGCGGTCCGCGGCGACCTTGTCGATCAGGACGGTCTCGGGCCGGCCCAGGCGGGCCGTGCGGTGGTGGCGCGAGCGGACCTCGGAGCGGGCCCGCAGCGCCTGCGAGCGGCGCTTGCGCTCCGGCGGCGCGACGAGGTCGCCGAGTCGCTCGGCCACGGTCCCGGGACGCGAGGAATACGGGAACACGTGCACCCGGGTGATCCCGGCGGCGTCGATGGCGTCCAAGGTCCGTTCGAACGCCGCCTGGTCCTCGGTGGGGAAGCCCACGATCACGTCGGTGGTCACGTTGACCTCCGGGACGGCGGCCCGGACCGTGGCGACCTGGCGGACGTATTCGGCGGCCGTGTAGTGACGGCCCATCGCCTGCAGCACGGCGTCGTCGCCGGACTGCATCGGCACGTGCAGGTGGGGGCAGACCTTGGGCTCCTCGGCCAGCGCGCGCAGCAGCGAGTCGCGGACGTGGATCACCTCGACGCTGGAGATTCGCACCCGCTCGACGCCGGGCACCCGGGCCACCTCGACCATCAGCTCGCCGAGCTCGAGCCCCCGCTCGGGATCGCGGTAGTCGCCGACGCTGATCCCGGTCATCACCATCTCAGGCTGGCCGGACCGCACGCGCTCGACCACCTCGGAGAGGATCGCCCCGGCCGGGCGCGAGCGGGCGCTCCCGCGGACGGTGGGGATGATGCAGTACGCGCAGCTCGAGTCGCAGCCGTCCTGGACCTTGACGAAGCCGCGGGTGCGCGAGGGCAGCTCGGCCGTGGCG